>NZ_CP101990.1:0-626758 GCF_024508295.1 Aeromicrobium duanguangcaii
GTCCGGATCCGCTTGTGACCGGTCGGCACCGGCTGCTAGCGTCACAGGATATCCACAGGCGCCGCGTCAGGGACGGCGGCAGATCGAACCGCTTCGTACACAACGTGTGGACAACAGTGTGAACAACTCCTCGGGCGGCCCGCCCTGCTCTCGGCCGCCCGCGAAAAAATCCCGGGAAAACCCGCCCTTTGTGGCGGAAGGAAGGCTGTGCAGTGCGCGACGAGGTTGAAGTGGACTTGGAGTCCGTCTGGCGCGATTCGGTCGCCACCTTGTCGCCAGGGGCCAAGGTCTTCGTCTACGGGGCCAAGCCCCTCTCGCTGCACAACGGCATCCTGATCGTCGCCGTCCAGGACGACCTCTCGCGCGCGCAGCTCGAGTCGCGCGTCCGGCCCGCTCTGGAGCAGGCACTCACCACGCAGGCCGGCGAGGACATCCGGCTCGTGGTCACGATCGACCCCGAGGTCGTCGATGACGCGCCCGAGCTCTTCTCCCCCGCGATCACCGTGGCCGAGGAGCCGACAGACATCGACAAGTCGTCAAGTCGATTTGTCGACAGGGATGACGAGATCGAGGAGGACGACGACAGCCTGACCCCCAGTTGGGTCAGCCGGCCCGCCGCCTCCAAGGGCGGCCCCGGCCCGTCGCACCGCGCCAACATCGCCGAGGCGCGACTGAACTCGCGCTACCAGTTCGAGAACTTCGTCATCGGCTCGTCGAACCGCTTCGCCCACGCCGCCGCGGTCGCCGCGGCCGAGGCCCCGGGCAAGGCGTACAACCCGTTGGTCATCCACGGCGACTCCGGACTGGGTAAGACCCACCTGTTGCACGCCATCGGGCACTACGTCATCAACCTCTACCCCTCGTCGCGCGTCCGTTACGTCAGCTCCGAGGAGTTCGTGAACGACGTCATCAACGCGATCGGCGAGAACCGGACTCCCGCGTTGCGCCGCAAGTACCGCGAGATCGACGTCCTCCTGGTCGACGACATCCAGTTCATCGAGAACAAGGACGCGACGCAGGAGGAGTTCTTCCACACCTTCAACGCGCTGCACAACGAGAACAAGCAGATCGTCATGACGTCCGACCGGCCGCCGTCGGAGCTGCGCACGCTGGAGGAGCGCCTGCGCAACCGGTTCAGCTGGGGCCTGCAGACCGAGATGCTGCCGCCCGACCTCGAGACCCGCATCGCGATCCTGCGCAAGAAGGCCGCCACCGAGAAGCTGACCGCCCCGGCCGACGTGCTGGAGTTCATCGCCAGCAAGGTGCAGACCAACATCCGTGAGCTGGAGGGCGCGCTCATCCGCGCCACCGCGTTCGCCAACCTCAACGGCACGACCGTCGACCTGCAGCTCGCCCAGATCGTCCTCAAGGACCTGATCGCCGAGGGCGACGACCCCGAGATCACCGCCGGCATGATCATGGCGCAGACCGCGGCGTACTCCGAGTACACGATCGAGGAGCTGTGCGGCCCGAGCCGCTCGCGCAACCTCGTGCTCGCCCGACAGATCGCGATGTACCTGTGCCGCGAGCTCACCGAGATGTCGCTGCCGCAGATCGGCAGCGAGTTCGGCGGCCGCGACCACACCACGGTGATGCACGCCGAGCGCAAGATCCGCAAGCTCATGGCCGAGAAGCACGCCGTCTACAACCAGGTCACCGAGCTCACGGCGCGCATCCGCCAGCAGGCGCGTCAGTCCTGACGCAATTTGTTCTTCCCCACCTGGGGACACGCGTGTGGATGAACCGCCAGAATCGGTGCATCAGAGCTCCCAGGGTGTGAACGCGATGTGAACCACGAACGTTCGTCCACAGCCCGACCGAGTCCCCCCACTGCCACGACCACAACTTCATCCACAGGCCGAAAACGGCGCTGACCAGCACAAACAAGGGTTGTCCACCGAATCCACAGGCCCTACTACGACGACGGAAAGTACAAAGAGCCAAATCCGAGTAGAAGTCACGACGCCCCATGGGTGTGGATGACCGCCCACCGTGGCAGGATTCGACTGACGAATGAGAGGCCCCAGAACGTGAAGTTCCGCATCGATCGCGACACCCTTGCCGACGCTGTCGGCTGGACCGCCCGCAGCTTGCCGACCCGCCCGAGCGTGCCGGTGCTGACCGGGCTGTTGCTCGAGACCGTCGGCGACGAGCTCCACCTGTCGGGTTTCGACTACGACACCTCGACCCGCGCCTCACTGCCCGCGGAGGTCAACGACGAGGGCAAGGCCCTGGTCTCGGGCCGTCTTCTGGCCGAGATCGTGCGCGCTCTTCCCGCCGGAAAGCCGGTGGACGTCGTCCATGACGGCACGAAGGTCCAGGTCACGTGCGGCAGCTCGCGCTTCAGCCTGCAGACCATGCCGGTCGACGAGTACCCCCAGCTGCCGGCGATGCCCACCTCGACCGGAACGGTCAAGGCCGACGACTTCGCCACCGCGGTGGGCCAGGCCAGTGCGGCCGCCTCGCGTGACGAGATGCTGCCGCTGCTGACCGGAATCCGCGTCGAGCTCGAGGGCTCGACGATCTCGCTGATGGCCACCGACCGGTTCCGCGCCAGCCTGCGCGACCTGTCCTGGTACCCCGAGACCTCCGACATCTCGGCGCGCGCCCTCGTCCCGGCGCGCGTCCTGTCCGACACCGCCAAGGCGCTGACCGCGGGCGGCGACATCACGATCGCCGTCTCGACGAGCGAGACCGGTGACGGCCTCATCGGCTTCGAGGGCACGGTCGGCGGCGGCGTGCGTCGCACCACGACGCGTCTGCTCGAGGGCGATTTCCCCCGCGTCCGCCAGCTGTTCACGGCCCAGGCCGAGACGGTCGCCTACGTCAGCACCCACGCCCTGGTCGACGCGGTCAAGCGTGTCGCCCTCGTCGCCGAGCGCAACACCCCGGTCCGGCTCACGTTCTCCGAGGGCCAGGTCCTGCTCGAGGCCGGCAGCGGCGACGAGGCGCAGGCCTCCGAGAGCGTCGAGGCCACCATCGAGGGCAACGACATCTCGATCGGTTTCAACCCGACCTACATGCTTGAGGGACTGTCGGTCATGACCGAGCCGGTCGTGCACCTGTCGTTCACCCAGCACACCAAGCCCGCCGCGATGTCCGGAGTCGCGGAGGTGGGAGCGGATCCCGATGGCGCGTTCCGCTACCTGATCATGCCGGTTCGCCTGCAGAACTGAATCGCGCCAACGACGTCGGGAGGCGCCATGCACATCGGACTCGTCGGACTGGGAAAGATGGGCGGGAACATGCGTACGCGCATGCGAAACGCCGGTCTGACCGTGATCGGGTACGACCGCGACCCGGAGATCAGTGACGTCGGCTCACTGGCCGAGATGGTCGAGCAGTTGCCCAGTCCGAAGGTGGTCTGGGTGATGGTCCCCCACGGTGAGCCGACGCACAGCACGGTCGTGCAGCTCAAGGAGCTGCTGTCCGAGGGCGACGTCGTGGTCGACGGCGGCAACTCGCGCTGGACCGACGACGAGATCCACGCGGCGCAGCTGGCCGAGAAGGGCATCGGCTACGTCGACTGCGGCGTCAGCGGCGGCGTCTGGGGCCTCGAGAACGGCTACGCGCTGATGGCCGGCGGCGACGCCGCCGACGTGGCGAAGGTGCAGCCCGCGTTCGACGCCCTGCGTCCCGATGCCGAGAACGGCTTCGTCCACGCGGGCAAGGTCGGCGCCGGGCACTTCAGCAAGATGGTCCACAACGGCATCGAGTACGCCATGATGCAGGCCTACGCCGAGGGCTATGAGCTGCTCGAGAAGGTCGACATGGTCGAGAACGTCACCGAGGTGCTCAACTCCTGGCGCGTCGGCACGGTCGTCCGCTCGTGGCTGCTGGACCTGCTGGTCAAGGCGCTCGAGGACGACCCGGGCCTGTCGCAGATCCGCGGCTACGCCGAGGACTCGGGCGAGGGCCGCTGGACCGTCGAGGCCGCGATCGAGAACGCGGTTCCGGCCCCGACCATCGCCGCCTCCTTGTTCGCGCGCTTCGTGTCCCGTCAGGACGAGTCGCCCGCGATGCAGGCCGTCGCCGCGATGCGTCAGCAGTTCGGTGGCCACGCGGTGCGCGCCGCCCAGGAGAGCCCGGACGTCCCGCCGGCCTGAGTCGTCGCTCCCGCGACCCGGATGTGTGGCGCTGTCCACCTCCCAGCCCGGGAAACGGGCTGAAATGGGTGCGCACCGCTACACATCCGGTCGGCCGTAGGCTGAGCCCATGCACGTCACCCGGTTGGAACTCGCCGACTTCAGGTCGTATGAGTCCGTCGGGATCGATCTGGGGCGCGGTCCGGTGGCGTTCATCGGGGCGAACGGGCAGGGAAAGACCAACCTCGTCGAGGCGGTCGACTACCTCGCCGGGCTCGATTCGCACCGGGTCTCGTCCGACACCCCCCTCGTGCGCGCGGGCGCCGATCGGGCGATCGTGCGTGTGCAGCTGCAGCGGGACGACCGCTCCGCGCTGCTCGAGCTGGAGATCACGCCCGGCAAGTCCAATCGCGCCCGGGTCAACGGCAATCCCCTGCCGCGGGTCCGCGACATCGTCGGCATCGCCCGGACCGTGCTGTTCTCACCGGAGGACCTCGCGCTGGTCAAGGGAGATCCCTCTGATCGCAGGCGCTTCCTCGATCACCTCATCGTCATGCGCGCGCCCCGGCTGGCGGGCGTCAAGGCCGACTACGACCGCGTCCTGAAGCAGCGCAACACCCTGCTCAAGACCGCGGGCCGTCGCAGCAACGTCGAGATCTCGACCCTGGACATCTGGGACGAGAACCTGGCGCGCACCGGTGGCCAGCTGGTCGCCGCGCGGCTGGCGTTGCTGGACGCGCTGGCTCCGCACGCCACCGAGGCCTACCGGGACGTGGCAGCCGGCGCCGCGGCCGACCGTCAGGTCGTCTCGCTGGTCTACAAGCCGTCGGTCGAGGGCGTCGAGGAGCTGCGCGACGCCGACGACATCGCCAAGGCACTGCTCGGCGAGATCGGCCGTCGCCGCCGGGAGGAGCTCGAGCGCGGCATCAGCCTCGTGGGCCCGCACCGCGACGACGTCGTGCTCGGGATCGGCGACCTGCCCGCCAAGGGCTACGCCAGTCACGGCGAGTCCTGGTCCCTCGCGCTGGCGCTCCGGCTGGCGGCGTTCGCGCTGCTGCGCGACGAGGGAGACGACCCGATCCTGATCCTCGACGACGTCTTCGCCGAGCTCGACTCCGATCGCCGCTCCCGGCTCGCCGCGCGCGTCGCCTCCGCCGAGCAGGTGCTGGTGACGGCCGCGGTGCAGGGAGACGTCCCTGCCGAGCTCGTGGGGCAGTCGTTCGACGTGTCGCGAGGAGCCGTGACCCCGCGTGGCTGACGACGAGGACGTCCTGCGCCTGGCGCGCGAGATCGCCGACGCCTACCGGACCGGCGGCCAGCCGGTGTCGCGGCGCCGTCGTCCGATGCGCCGCACGGGTCCGGCGCGGCGCCCCGGCCGCGAGGACGCCGTCGCCCTGGGCGACGTGCTGGGCGAGATGGTGAAGAACCAGGGCTGGAACGACCGCCTCGCGGCGTCGCGCGTCTTCTCGGACTGGGCCGCGATCGTCGGTCCCGAGGTCGCGCAGCACTGCACGGTCGACCACTTCAGCGACGGGATCGTGCACCTGGAGGCCGACTCGACGGCCTGGGCGAAGGAGCTCAAGCTGCTCGCGCCGCGCCTCGTGGCCAAGCTCAACCAGGAGCTCGGAGACGGTCAGGTGCTGCGGATCGACGTCCGCGGTCCGCAGGCGCCGAGCTGGAAGAAGGGCCGGCGCTCGATCAAGGGCCGCGGTCCGCGCGACACCTACGGATAGTGGGCCGGCCGCGCTCGCTTCGCTTCGCGCTCACTTCCGGCTCCGCAGAGCTCCGCCGGGCCGGCCCCTCGTCGCTTCGCTCCTCGCCATGGCAAGGAAATTCATCCTCGCCGTCGCAAGGAGCTCCGCCCTCAGCGGTCCTGGGGGGAGATCCAGGACATCAGCCAGACCACGCACGCCGATGCCAGGGCCACCGCGCCGAGCACGAGCGACGCCTGCAGGAAGCCCTCGAGTCCCGACACCGGGCGCACGCCGATCAGGACGATCCCGATCAACGCGGCGATCGCTCCGCTGAGCGCGGTCAGGAAGACGGCGGAGTCCCGCGAGCGGCGGCCGCCGTGGACGAGGACGCCGACGGCGCACCACGCGAGGGTCACGAGCAGCGCGGCGACGACATCGGCGGGCCGGTGCCAACCGGCGACGATCGTGGACAGGCCGGTCAGGCCCGTCGCGAAGGTGCCCAGCCCGGCGACGGAGGCCCGTGCCCGGGACGGCACGACGATCAACAGCGCGGCCACGGCGGCTGCCACGACCGTGACGTGGCCGCTCGGCAGCGAGTTGTGGATGCCGTAACCCAGATCCGGCCGGTCCAGAACGCCGTGCTTGAGCACCTGCGTTGTCACGTTGGCGCCCACGATGACGGTGACGGCGGCCAGCGCGGCGCGACCGTGCCGGCGCACCGCGGCCAGCAGCAGACAGCCGACGGCCAGGATCGCGACGGTGCCGATCGAGACGCGACCGAGGATCGACAACAGGGTCAGCCGAGCGTCGCGTCCCGCGGTCACCGCGAGCATCGAGTCCTCGTCCGCGGCCTGGCCCGTGGTGGACCACAGCGCCACCCGGACGAGGACGAAGAACGCGGCAACGGCGCCGGCGCCGACGATCACCGCCGGCCCCGACACCCGCGCGGGTACTCGGGTCGTGGAACTCACATCTCCATGCTTTCAGACCAGCCCACGAACGACGACGGCCGCGCGCCGTCCTGAGACGGTCGCGCGGCCGTGGCCGAGAAGGTCGAACTGCTAGGCCCGACCGTGACTCACGCGCGACCGACGCGCGACCGAGTCGAGGATGACCGCCAGCAGCAGGACGCCGCCGGTCACCATGAACCGCCACGACGAGTCGAGGTTGACCAGCGTCAGGCCGCTGGAGATCGACGAGATCACCAAGATGCCCAGCAGGGCCGCGAAGGCCGAGCCGCGACCACCGAACAGGCTGGTGCCGCCGATGACCGCCGCCGCGATGGCGTTGAGGTTCACGTCACCGGTGCCGCTGCTCTGCGCCGCGGCGGCGAGGCGACCGGCGGCCAGGATGCCGCCGAGGGCAGCCAGCATCGAGCACAGCATGAAGACGCTCGTGTAGACGCGGTTCACGTTGACGCCGGCGCGCCGCGCCGCCTCCTCGTTGCCACCGACGGCGAAGACCGAGCGGCCCCAGCGCGTGCGGGTGAGCGCGTAGTGAAGCGCGAGGACCAGGCCGACGAACAGGACGAACATCCAGCCGATGCCGCGCGCCTGGTTCATGTACCAGGCGGCCGCCAGCAGCACGACGGCCATCGCGCCGGCCTGCAGGGCCAGGTGCAGGACCGGGACCGAGGAGAGGCCAGCCTTCGCGCGAGCCCGCGAGCGACCGAAGCGGGCCAGGAAGAAGCCCGCCGCGGCCAGCACGACCAGGACGTACGACAGCGTCGCCGGCACGAACCACAGTTGGCCGAGCTTCACGATCGGCGAGTCGAACGGCAGGTTGATCGTGCCGCTGGGGCCGAGCACCTTCAACTGCAGGCCCAGGAAGCCCAGCAGGCCGGCCAGCGAGATGACGAACGACGGCACGCCGAACCGCGTGTAGACGATCGAGTAGACGAAGCCGATCGCCGCGCCGGCGGCGAGCGAGCCGAGCACGGCCACCCAGACCGGCCAGTCGTTCTGGACGAACGAGACGCCCAGGATGGCGGCGGACAGACCGCTGACCGAGCCGACCGACAGGTCGATCTCGCCCACCAGCAGCACGCAGACGATGCCCAGCGCGATGACGCCGACCGCGGCCGACTCCATCAACAGGTTGCCCAGGTTCGCGCTGGACAGGAACGACGAGTTCAGCGACTGGAACACCGTCCAGATCACGAGCAGGCCGACGATGACGGGCAGGACGCCCAGATCGCCGCCACGGATGCGCTCGCCCACCGATCGCACGAGGCCGCCGAACCCTTCACTGGTGCGCAGGCGCTCGTCCTGCAGGTCGGCGGCGACGGGGCTCAGGCCCTCGGGGCTGGTCATCGGATCTCCTCATCGGTCGAGGCGGAACGGTCGGCACGGCGGGTCACGGCGTTGTCCGTGGCGCCGGTGATGGCCGCGACGAGTTCCTCGGTCGTGACCTGACGGGCGTCGAAGACGCCGTTGTTGCGACCCAGTCGCAGGACGGCGACGCGGTCGGCGACGGCGCGCACGTCCTCCATGTTGTGGCTGATCATGATCACGGCCAGGCCGTTCTCACGCAGTCGCTCGACGAGGTTGAGGACCTCCGCGGTCTGGGCGACACCCAGCGCGGCGGTCGGCTCGTCGAGGATGATGAGCTTCGGGTCCAGCAGCAGCGACCGTGCGATCGCGACGGTCTGGCGCTGGCCGCCGGACAGCGACGCGATCGGGATCCGCACGGACGGGATCTTGGCCGCGAGCTGGCGCAGCAGCTCCCACGAGCGGACCTCCATCTGCACCTCGTCGAGGCGCAGCGGCGAGATCTCGCTGTTGAGGAAGAGGTTGCTGACGACGTCGAGGTTGTCGCACAGCGCGAGGTCCTGGAAGACCGTCGCGATGCCGAGGTCGATCGCGTTCTGCGGGCTCGTGATGCTGACCTGACGGCCGTTGAACTCGAGCGTGCCGGACGAGGCCGTGTGCACGCCGGACAACACCTTCACGAGCGTGGACTTGCCGGCGCCGTTGTCGCCGACCACGGCCACGACCTCACCGGCGTGGACGTCGAGGTCGACGTCGGTGAGCGCGGCGACCGCGCCGAAGTTCTTGCTGATCGCCCGCAGGCTCAGGATGGGGCGCCCGGACGCGGGGGTCGCCTCGGTGGCTTGGTTCATGTCTCTCCCTGTGGATCGACGACGGCCGGTCCCCGCACGCAGCGGGGACCGGCCGAGCGTGATCAGTTGATGCCGAGCTTCTTGCAGCCGGCGGCGTAGGCGCCGGTGCAGACCTGGTCGGCGGTGTAGATCTTGCTGTCGAAGATGACCTTCTTCACGTTCTCGGCCGTGACGACCTCGGGCGTGAAGAGCTGCGACGGGGTGTCGAACAGCTCGGTGTCGGCCTTCGGCTCCTCACCCTTCAGGAACGAGACGGCGGCCTCGGCGGCGGCGCTGGCGACGATGCTGATCGGCTTGGAGATGGTGTTGTACTGCTCACCGGCGATGATCCGCTGGATCGCGGCGACCTCGGCGTCGTTGCCGGTGACCGGCGGGACCGGGTCGATGCCCGCGGCCTTGAGCGCCGCGACGGTGCCGCCGCCGGTGCCGTCGTTGGCCGCGACCGCGCCCGCGATGTCATCGCGGTACTTGGTGATCTGGCCCGAGACCCAGTCCTGGGCCTTCTGCGGGTTCCAGTCCGGCGTGTCGAACTCGGCGAGCATCTCGTACTTGCTGCCCTCGACGCCGGCCTTCATGCCCTTCTTGATGAGCTGCGCGGCGTCGTCGGTGGGCGACCCGTAGACCATCAGCAGGCCGCCGTCGGCCTGGTCGGCGTCGAGCTTCTTGACGAGCGACTCGGCGATCATCTTGCCGATCCCCTCGTTGTCGAACGACACGTAGAAGTCGGCCGGCTTGGTCGTGATCGGACGGTCGTAGGTGATGACCGGGATGTCCTGCGCCTGGGCGTTGGCCACGATGGTGGCGGCGGCCTTGGTGTCGACGGCGTCGAGCACGAGGACGTCGACGCCCTGCGCGATGGCCGAGTTGGCCTGCTGCTGCTGCTTGTTCGGGTCGCCGTCGCCGTTCTGGTACAGGACCTTGCAGTCCTCGCACAGCTCCTTGACCTTCTTCTCGAACAGCGGGCGGTCCTGCTCCTCGTAGCGCGTGGAGGCGCGGTCGGGCATGAGGAACGCGATCGTGCCCGAGGCCTTGTCGCCGTCCTTGCCCTCGGAGTCATCGCCCGAGCCGCAGGCGGCCAGGGTTCCCAGGGCCAGGACCGCGGCGGCAACTGCCGCGATGCGGAAGTTCGTTGTCTTCATGTGTCTCTCTCTTCTGAACCGGGCGTCGGGCCGAAGCCGTGCCTATACCATCGCTTGTGACAGCTGTCACACGCTGAATGCGGGGACCGTAACATTTAACACGTTAACTCTGTCAAGTGGGTTGTTACCCCACCATGTCGCGTGTCGAACCGAGGAGGACACCCATGCCCGATCAGGCTCCAGGCCGGCCATCGCGTGCCCAACGCCAGCGGCGGATCATCGATCGCGTCGTCGAGCAGGGCTTCGCCAGCGTCGCGGAACTGGTCGAGGACGCGGGCGTCAGCGTCATGACGATCCACCGCGACCTCGACGACCTGGCGGGACGCGGACTGCTCCGGCGCGTGCACGGCGGCGTGTCGGCGCTGCCCACCGGCGTTTTCGAGTCCAGCTCGGAGTTCCGGATGCAGCGCCAGGTCGAGGCCAAGGACGCGCTGGCGCGCACGGCGCTGGGCTTCGTGGAGCCGGGCATGTCGGTGCTGCTCGACGACTCGACCACCGCACTGGCCCTGGCGCGACTTCTTCCCTCCGTCGGTGCGCTCACGGTGATCACCAACTACCGGCAGGTGCTGGAGGTCTTGATGGACCAGGACGAGGTCTCGGTGATCATGCTCGGTGGCGCGTACTCGCGCACCCACGACTCGTTCATCGGCGCGCCCGATGCGTCAGGCCTGGCCACCTACGCCGTCGACGTCTCGTTCCAGTCGACCTCGACGATCGACGACGTCCGCGCCTACCACCAGGAGCAGGAGCTGGTGCTGATGAAGCGCGCGATGATCGAGGCCGGCGAGCGCAGCGTCCTGATGATCGACGGCTCGAAGGTGGGCCGGCGCTCGCTGCACCGGTTCGCGGAGCTCTCGGAGTTCTCCGATCTCGTGGTCACACCGGACGTTCCCGCACCGATGCGCGAGACGATGGCAGAGCACGTGCGTCTGCACGTCACAGACGGCATGTGACATCGTCACAGTCCCGGTGATATAGATAACAACAATCTTGTTATCTCCGGCGGGGTGTGCCGCTCCGCCCTCGGAAAAGGTGAACCCATTGACCACGATCCTCTCGGCGGGCGACCGCTTCGTCCGCCCGGAACTGTTCTCCGACGCCATCCGAGCCGCAGTCGGTGAGGGGGTCCCGCTGGAGTTCCGGACGACGACCTCGCAGTGGCCGCACGAGCCGTTCGGCCCGGTCGAGAACGTGGACGAGGCCTCCGGCACGGTCGAGGGCATGATCGAGGCGCTCCGGGGTGTCGAGATCGCCGTCACGCAGCTCGCTCCGTTCTCGCGCTCGATCATCGAGGCGTCACCGGACCTCAAGCTCATCGGCGTCAGCCGCGGCGGGCCGGTGAACGTCGACCTCGAGGCCGCCACGCGCGCCGGCGTCGTCGTGGTCAACGCGCCCGGACGCAACGCCCAGGCCGCCGCCGAGTTCACGATCGGCCTGATCCTGGCCGCCAGCCGCCGCATCCCCGCCGCGCACGGCGAGCTCGCCCGCGGCACGTGGCGCGGCGACTACTACTCGTGGGAGGAGGCCGGCGGCGAGCTCGACGGCGAGACGGTCGGCCTGATCGGCCTCGGCGCGATCAGCACGATCGTCGCGCGCATCCTGCGGGCCTTCGGCGCCACCGTCATCGCGTACGACCCCTACGCCGCTCCCACCGAGGGCGTCGAGCTGGTCGAGCTGGACGACCTCATCGCACGCAGCGGGATCGTCAGCCTGCACGCGCGCCTGACCGACGAGACCCGGCACATCCTGGACGAGACGCGCCTGCGTGCGATGCGTCCCGGCGCCGTGCTCATCAACACCGCGCGCGGCGGCCTGCTCGACTACGCCCCGCTGCCCGAGCTGCTCGAGTCCGGTCACCTGCGCGCTCTCGGTCTGGACGTCTACGACATCGAGCCGCCGCCGGCCGACTGGCCGCTGCTGTCGGCGCCCAACGTCGTGCTGTCGCCGCACCTCGCGGGCGCGACCCGCCAGACGGCCGAGCGCGCCGCGTCGATCATCGCCGGCGAGGTCGCCACGTACCTGACCGGCGGCGAGCTGCGGTACGTGTGCAACCCCGAGGTGCTGCGGGGATGATCCTCGGCGTCGACATCGGCACGTCGGTCACGAAGGCCGCGCTGATCGGTCGTGACGGTCGCAGCGTGCGGTCCGCGAGCCGTCCGTCCGAGCTGCTGCGCGGCCCCGGCGGCGTGGTCGAGCAGGACCTCGACGACGTCGTGGCCTCGGTGGTCACCGTCGTGCGCGCCGTCATGGACGGCACCGACGAGCCGATCGATGCCATCGCGCTGACCGGCCAGGGCGACGGCCTGTGGCTGCGCGACGAGCAGGGCCGCCCCACCCGACGCGCGATCTCCTGGATGGACGGCCGGGCGGCCGACCGCGTCGCCCGGTGGCGCGCGGACGGCGTGCTCGACCGGGTCCACGCCCTCACCGGATCCGGCGTCTTCCCGGGGTCGCACGCCGCGCTGCTCGCCCACCTGGCCGAGCACGAGCCGGAGGTCCTGGAGCGCTCGGCGGTCGCCGGGTACTGCATCGACGCCGTCCTGCAGCGACTGACCGGCGTGATCACGGTCGACGCGTCGGATGCGTCGCTGCCCTTCCTCGACGTGCGGACCCGGGGGTACGTCGACGAGGCCCTGGCCGCGTGCGGTGTCGCGGACTGGCGGCGCCTGCTGGCGGATCCGGCCGAACCGCACGCCGTGTTCGCGCTCGACGCCACCGGCGCCGGGCTGCTCGGCCTGCCCGAGGGTCTGCCGGTCACGGCCGGCCCCTACGACGTGATGACCTGCGGCATCGGCGCCGGCGCCCGGCGCGCGGGCCAGGGCACCGTCGTCGTGGGCACGACCCTGTCCTGCCAGGCGCTGACCACCGACGCCACGATCGATCCGGCGACCGAGCCGGCCGGCATGTGGCTGTGCACGCCCGACCCCGACCTGTACCTGCGCACGATGCCCTCGATGGCCGGCACCGCCGCGATCGCGCACGCGCTCTCCCTCGTGGGGGCCGGAACCGCCGACCTGCAGGGATTCCTGGAGGAGTCGGCCCCGGGGGCCTCGGGGGTCCGTGCCCTGCCGTTCGTGTCCGGTGCGGGCGAGCGCGCACCGTTCGTCGAGCCGCGGGCCACCGGCCAGCTCCTCGGCATGACGCTCGCGAACGGACCGGCCGACGTGGTCCGGGCGATGTGCGAGTCGGTCGCCTACGCCGCCCGGCACTGCCTCGAGGCCGCCGGCCTGTCCGGCGAGCTCTCGGGATGCGGCGGCGGACTGGGCACCGCCGCCTTCGCGCAGCTGATCGCCGACGCCACCGGCCAGGCCCTGCACGTTCCGCACGAGCCGTTCGTCGGCGCACGCGGAGCGGCAGCGGTCGCCTGGGCGGCGCTCGGCGCCCCCGTCGACGAGGACGCCTGGGCGGCCGACCGCCAGGTGATCGCCCCGCAGTACGACCTGCGCGACCAGTACGAAGCCGGATACGCCCGCTACCTGGCGGACGTCCGCGAAGCACGACAGAGGTGGACCGCATGAGCAGTTCCGGTGGCGCGAGCCCCGTCAGCATCGGCGTGGACCTGGGGACGCAGAGCGTCAAGGTCCTCGCCGTCGATCTCGACGGCCGGGTCCTGGCCGAGGCGGCGCGACCGCTGACCAGCACCCGCGACGGGGTCCGCCACGAGCAGGACCCGCAGGAGTGGCTGGCCGCGACGGTCGCCGCGACCGCCGACGCGGTGGGCCGGCTCGACGCCGCCCAGCGGGCCGCCATCGCCGCGGTGTCCCTGTGCGGCACCTCCGGCACCGTGATCGAGGTCGATGCCGCGGGCCGCCCCGTCGGGCCGGCGATCATGTACGACGACGCCCGCGCCGCGGCCGAGGCGGCCGAGGTGGCCGCCGCCGACCCCGCCCGCTGGGACCGGCTCGGCTACCGCATCCAGCCCAGCTGGGGCGTCACGACGATCGTCCACGCGGCGCGCCAGGGGCTGCCCGCGGGACACCGCTTCGCCCACCAGCCGGACGTCGTGGCCGCGGCCATGTGCGGCGGCCCGGTCGCGACCGACTGGAGCAGCGCGCTCAAGAGCGGCTATGACCTGCTCGAGCTGGCCTGGCCCACCGACGTCCTCTCCGGGCTGGGCGTCGACCCGGGCACCCTCCCCGAGGTCGTGGCGCCCGGTGCGCCGCTGGGCGCTGTCGGGGCGGACTGGGCCGAGCGCACCGGCATCGCGGCGGGCACGCCCGTCGTGGGCGGCATGACCGACGGCTGTGCCTCGCAGCTGGGCGCCGGTGCGATCGGTGAGGGCGACTGGCACTGCGTCATCGGCACGACCCTCGTGCTCAAGGGTGTGACCGCGACGCCGCTGAAGGACGACGGTGGCGCGGTCTACTCGCACCGCTCGCCCGTCCCGGGCCGGTGGCTGCCCGGTGGCGCGTCGAGCGTCGGCGCGGGTGCGCTGGCCGCGCTCCTGCCCGGTGCCGACCTGGCCGGCCTCACGGCGCAGGCGCAGCAGCTCTGGGACAAGGGCGCGGCCGTCGTGCCGGCCTACCCGCTGACGGGCACCGGCGAGCGGTTCCCGTTCGTGCGCCCCGACGCCCAGGGCTTCGCGCTGGTCGACGGCGTCGAGCGCGAGCTCTCCGTCCTCGGCTACGGAGCCGACGCGTACCTCTCGGTGATCGTCGGCGTGGCCGCGCTCGAGCGGACGTGCCTGGACGTGCTGGCCTCCGCCGGCGGATCGGTCGACGGCCGGTACAGCACCTCGGGCGGTGGCACCCGCAGCGACCTGTGGAACCAGGTGCGCGCCGATCTGCTCGAGCGTCCGGTCACGATCCCCCGCTCGGCCGAGCCGGCGGTGGGCGCGGCGATCCTGGCGGCGTCGTCGATCGTCGGCGCCGAGACCGAGTCCGACTGGACCGCGCTGGTCCGCCGGATGTCCGGAGTCGCGGCGGTCGTCGAGCCGCGACCGGAGTCGTCCGAGCGACTGCTGCAGGTGCACGGCCGACTGGCCGACGCCTGGCGTGCCCGAGGATGGCTGGCATGACCTCGGTGATCCACCTGGCGCGGCACGGCGAGACGGTGTGGCACGCGGAGAACCGGTACGCCGGCTCCTCCGACGTCGGCCTCACCGAGCGCGGGATGGAACAGGCCCGCGCGCTGGGCGCCTGGGCCGCCGCCCACGGACCCCTCACCGTGCACAGCTCGGACCTGAGCCGCGCCGTCGTGACGGCGACCCCCGCGGCCGAGGCGCTGGGGCTGGAGCTTCACGTGCGCCCCGCGTTGCGCGAGGTCGACTTCGGACAGGGCGAGGGCCTGACCCGGACCGAGATGGCCGAGCGGTTCCCCGACGACCTCGCCCGCTTCCTGGAGCGTCCCGCCGAGTCGCCGTTGCCCGGTGGCGAGGCCGGCCGGGCAGCCGTCGAGCGCGCGCTGCCCGAGCTGCGCTCCTTGGCATCGCAGTCCGAGACGCCCGCGCTGGTCGTCATGCACTCGACGCTGCTGCGCCTCGTGCTGTGCACGCTGGTGGGCATCGATCCGAACCGGTATCGCACGGTCATGCCGCGGGTGCGCAACGTCGCGGTGACGACCCTCGAGCTCGCCGACGACGGTCGATCCGCTGCCCTGCTGGGGTTCAACGTCCCGGTCTGAGCCCGGTGCCGGGCACCAGCGGTCCACGAGGCCGGCTCGGAGGGCCCCAGATGATGGGTGCCTTGGTCGGCCCCCTGGTCGTGACTCCCAGAGGCGATTATGAGCCGTTCAGCGGCATCTGTGGATGAATATCGAAGCCTCCCCAGGAGGTGTCGTGTCGTGGGACGAACAGAATGGCCCCGTATACTGGATGGGTGACCCACGCGCCCGAGACACCCAGCACGTACGACGCGAGCAACATTCAGGTCCTGGAAGGGCTCGAGGCGGTCCGCAAGCGACCGGGCATGTACATCGGCTCCACCGGCGAGCGCGGCCTGCACCACCTCGTCTACGAGGTCGTCGACAACTCCGTCGACGAGGCCCTCGCCGGCTACGCCACCGAGATCCTCGTGGTGCTGCAGGCCGACGGTGGCGTCAAGGTCGTCGACGACGGTCGTGGCATCCCGGTCGACGAGCACCCCGAGGAGAAGATCCCCGCGGTCACCCTGGTGCTCACCTCGCTGCACGCCGGCGGCAAGTTCGGCGGCGGCGGCTACAAGGTCTCCGGCGGTCTGCACGGGGTCGGCGTCTCGGTCGTGAACGCGCTGTCGACCAAGCTGTACGTCGAGGTCAAGCGCGACGGGTACCGCTGGACGCAGTCCTTCACGTACGGCGTCCCGGACGGGGAGCTGGTGCGCGAGGAGGAGACCGACGAGACCGGCACCACCACGACCTTCTACGCCTCGGACACCATCTTCGAGACCACGACCTACGACTACGAGACGCTCAAGACGCGCTTCCGTGAGATGGCCTTCCTGAACAAGGGCCTGCAGTTGACGCTGCGCGACGAGCGCAGCGAGAGCACCGACGAGACCGAGGGCGTCGTCGACGACGTCGAGCGCGAGGTCACCTTCCGCTATGACGGCGGCCTGGTCGACTACGTGAACTACATCAACGTCGGCAGCAAGGCGCCGATCCACCGCGACGTCATCAGCCTCGAGCGCGACGACGAGGCGCACGGCCTGTCGCTCGAGCTGGCGATGCAGTGGAACGACAGCTTCAGCGAGTCGGTCCACACGTTCGCCAACACGATCAACACGCACGAGGGCGGCACGCACGAGGAAGGCTTCCGCGCGGCGCTGACCACCACGGTCAACCGCTTCGCCGAGACCAACAACCTCATCAAGCGCAAGGAAGACCGCCTCACCGGCGACGACATCCGCGAGGGCCTGACCGCGATCATCTCGATCAAGCTGGCCGAGCCGCAGTTCGAGGGTCAGACCAAGACCAAGCTCGGCAACACCGAGGCCAAGGGCTTCGTCCAGCAGGTCCTCAACGACGAGCTCGGCGCCTGGTTCGAGCGCAACCCCGCCGAGGGCAAGACGATCGTCCGCAAGTCGATCGACGCCGCCGCGGCCCGTGTCGCCGCCCGCAAGGCCCGCGACCTGGCCCGCAACCGCAAGGGCTTCGGCTCCGGCGGCGGTCTGCCCGGCAAGCTGATCGACTGCTCCAGCCGCAACCCGGAGGAGTGCGAGATCTTCGTGGTCGAGGGCAACTCGGCCGGCGGCTCGGCGCGCAACGGACGCAATCCCGCGACGCAGGCGATCCTGCCGTTGCGCGGCAAGATCCTCAACGTCGAGAAGGCCCGGATCGACAAGATCCTGCAGAACGCCGAGGTCCAGGCGATCATCAGCGCGCTCGGCACCGGCGTCCACGAGGACTTCGACATCGCCAAGCTGCGCTATCACAAGATCGTGCTGATGGCCGACGCCGACGTCGACGGCCAGCACATCACCACGCTGCTGCTGACGCTGCTGTTCCGGTTCATGAAGCCGCTCATCGACGCCGGGCACGTGTACCTGGCGCAGCCGCCGCTGTACAAGATCAAGTGGACGAACCACCACCACGAGCTGGCCTACTCCGACTCCGAGCGCGACGCCGTGGTGGCGGCCGGACTCGACGCCGGCTACCGCCTGCCGAACACGGCCCCGGTCCAGCGATACAAGGGTCTGGGCGAGATGAACGCCAGCGAGCTGTGGGAGACCACGATGGACCCCGACGGCCGCCTGCTGCGTCAGGTCACGCTGGCCGACGCGGCCGCCGCCGACGAGATCTTCACCATCCTCATGGGCGAGGACGTCGACCAGCGACGCTCGTTCATCCAGCGGAACGCCAAGGACGTCCGCTTCCTCGACATCTGACCCTCTCCATGGACCACCGGTGGTCCGGCAGCACGGCGAGCTCAGCGAGCCGACGTAGCCAGGCCACGGAACGAAGGACACAGAAGTGACCGACTCCCCGATCGAAACCGACCGCACCGAACCGGTCGAGCTGCAGGACGAGATGCAGCGGTCGTACATCGACTACGCGATGAGCGTCATCGTCTCTCGTGCGTTGCCCGACGTGCGCGACGGCCTCAAGCCGGTGCACCGCCGTGTCCTGTACGCGATGTACGACGGTGGCTACCGTCCCGACCGCGGTTTCAACAAGTGCAGCCGCATCGTCGGTGACGTCATGGGTCAGTACCACCCGCACGGCGACTCGGCGATCTACGACACCCTCGTGCGTCTCGCGCAGCCGTGGGTGATGCGGGCGCCGATGATCAGCGGCCAGGGCAACTTCGGCTCGCCGGGCGACGATCCCGCGGCCGCCATGCGGTACACCGAGTGCAAGCTCGCGCCGATCGCCATGGAGATGGTCAAGGACATCGACGAGGAGACCGTCGACTTCAAGGCCAACTACGACGGCCGCTCGCAGGAGCCGACCGTCCTGCCGGCGCGCATCCCGAACCTGCTGGTCAACGGCTCGGCCGGCATCGCGGTCGGCATGGCCACGAACATCCCGCCGCACAACCTGCGCGAGGTCGCCGAGGGCGTCCAGTGGGCGCTCAAGCACCCCGAGGCCTCCCGCGAGGAGCTCCTCGAGGCCCTGCTGGAGCGCATCAAGGGCCCCGACTTCCCGACCGACGGCCTGATCGTCGGCACCAGCGGCATCGAGGACATGTACCGCACGGGTCGCGGCTCGGTCCCGATGCGCGCCGTGGTCAGCATCGAGGAGGACACCAAGGGACGGATGCAGCTCGTCGTCACCGAGCTGCCCTACCAGGTGAACCCGGACGGCCTGATGCGCAAGATCGCCGACCTCGCCCAGAGCGGCCGGGTCCAGGGCATCAGCGACCTGCGCGACGAGTCCAGCGATCGCGCCGGCCGCCGCATCGTCATCGAGATCCGCCGCGACGCCGTGGCGCGGGTCGTGCTGAACAACCTCTACAAGCACACCGACCTGCAGACGAACTTCAGCGCGAACATGCTGGCGATCGTCGACGACGTGCCGCGCACGTTGACCCTCGACGGGTTCATCTCGCACTGGATCACCCACCAGATCAGCGTCATCCGGCGCCGCACCGAGTACCGCCTGCGCAAGGCCGAGGAGCGCGCCCACATCCTGCGCGGCCTGGTCAAGGCCCTCGACCTGCTCGACGACGTCATCGCGCTGATCCGGCGCAGCCCCACCGTCGACGAGGCGCGCCAGGGTCTGATGGAGCTGCTCGCCATCGATGAGCTCCAGGCCACCGCCATCCTCGACATGCAGCTGCGTCGTCTGGCCGCCCTCGAGCGCCAGAAGATCATCGACGACCTCGCCGCCATCGAGCAGGAGATCGCCGCCTACAAGCTGATCCTGGCCAGCGAGGCCCGCCAGCGCGAGATCGTCGGCGAGGAGCTGGCCGTCATCGTCGACAAGTACGGCGATGACCGACGCACCAAGATCATCGCCGCCGACGGCGACCTGTCCGACGAGGACCTCATCCCCGACGAGGATCTGGTCGTCACGATCACCAAGGGCGGCTACGCCAAGCGCACCAAGACCGACCTGTACCGGGTCCAGAACCGCGGCGGCAAGGGCGTGCGCGGTGCGTCGCTGCGTGGCGAGGACGTCGTCGAGCACGTGTTCTCCACGACGGCCCACCACTGGATCCTGTTCTTCACCACGGCCGGCCGGGTCTACCGTGCCAAGGCGTACCACCTGCCCGAGGGCGGCCGTGACGCCCGCGGCGGCCACGTCGCCGGCCTGCTGGCGTTCCAGCCGGACGAGGAGATCGCCCAGGTCCTGGCCATCCGCGACTACGAGCAGGCGCCGTACCTGGTGCTCGCCACCAAGCGCGGCCTGGTCAAGAAGACCCGCCTCACGGACTACAACAGCCCGCGCCAGGCCGGCGTCATCGCGATCAACTTCCGCGACGAGGACGACGAGCTGGTCGGTGCCGAGCTGGTCTCGCCCGAGGACGACATCCTGCTGATCAGCCGCAAGGCGCAGTCGATCCGCTTCCGGGCCGACGACGAGCAGCTGCGTCCGATGGGCCGCGCGACGTCCGGCGTCACGGGCATGAAGTTCCGCGACGACGACTCGCTGCTGTCGATGACCGTCATCAAGGCGGGCGCCGACGAGGAGGGCAAGGACGACGAGAGCCAGCAGCTCTACGTCTTCACCGTCACCGATGGCGGCTTTGCCAAGAAGACGCGCATCGACGAGTACCGCGTCCAGGGACGTGGCGGTCTGGGCATCAAGGCCATGCAGATCACCGAGTCCCGTGGGGAGCTTGTGGGTGGATTGGTCCTGCGTGACGACGATGACGTCATCAGCGTGACCGAGCACGGCCAGATCACGCGAAGCCTCGTGTCCGGTGTTCCTGTGAAGGGACGTGGCACGATGGGAGTGAGTTTCGTGAAGTTCAAGGGGAACGATCGGGTCGTGACCATCGCGCGTAACACCGATCTGACCGTCGAGGACGCCGCGGAGCCGGCCGAGGAGTCGAACGTGAGTGGGGACGACAGTGACTGACCAGAAGCCAGGCGACGGCCAGCAGAACGGCACGCCTCACAGCGGCGCCCAGCCGAACGGTGTCCAGAACGGCGCCCAGCCGAACGGTGTCCAGAACGGCGCCAAGTCGAACGGCACCGGTCCGACGGTGTCGGCACGGCGACCGCTGAGCAAGGCCGAGTACGCCCGCACGACGAAGGCGACGCCCGACGCGACGGCCGTGATCCCCGCGGTGCGCGATGACCAGCCCGCCCCCGACGCCAAGGCGTCGGCGGGTGACGACCGTCCGACCCAGACGTTCAAGGCCGTCCCGCGCGAGGTGCCGGAGAAGAAGCCGGCACCCCAGCCGCCGAAGAAGGCCGACAAGCCGGCTGCGAAGCAGCAGCCCACGGCTGAGCCGGCCGAATCGAAGAAGCCGGCCGCCGGTGCCGCTGCCGCGGGTGCTGCTGGTGCGGCCGCGAGCGCGCCCACCGCGCCCGCGCCGAAGGCGCCGACGCCGCCCCTGGTCCCCCGTCCGGGCGAGAAGAAGACCGCTCCGGTGACCAAGACGGCCCCGGTCGCCCCGAGCAAGCCGGGCACGTCCTCGACCACGTCGACGGCCGCGGCCGCCGATTCCGGCACGACGCGGTCGGCCCAGCTCAAGGTCAAGCACATCGATCCCTGGAGCGTCACCAAGATGGCGTTCGTCGTCTCGGTGGCCCTCATGGTCGTCAGCGTCGTCGCGGTGACGGTGTTCTGGCTCGTCATGCAGATCACCGGCGTGTGGGGCTCGCTGAACGACAGCGTCTCGAACGTGCTCGCCGACGACGCTTCGGGCTTCGACGTCACCGACTACCTCGGCTTCGGCCGGGTCGTGGGCCTGACGCTGCTGGTGTCGAGCCTCAACGTGATCTTCATGTCCGCCCTCGCGACGATCGCCGCCCATCTGTACAACCTCGCCGCCGGGATTCTGGGTGGAATCGAGGTCACGTTCGGCGAACGCCGCTGACCACGGCGGCCGATCGGGTCCGCGAGCGCAGCACTCGCGGACCCGATTGGAAGTCCCTCAGGGACTTGCGGTAATCTCTTCTATTGCTGCCCGGGGCCTATAGCTCAGCTCGGTTAGAGCGCTTCCCTGATAAGGAAGAGGTCGATGGTTCAAGTCCATCTAGGCCCACCCCGAAGGAGGATCGACATGAAGAAGCTCCTCACCCTCGCGGCCGCGGTCGCCGGGGCCGTCTGGTTCTCCCGCCGCCGCAAGTCCGCCGCCCAGCCCGATCCGTGGGCCGCGCACAGCGATACGGTCTGATCTCTCCCACCCGGGGGCCTTGGCGCAATTGGTAGCGCACCTGCTTTGCAAGCAGGGGGTTAGGGGTTCGAGTCCCCTAGGCTCCACCAGATCCGGCGACGATCGGCTCCAGTGGTCCGGAGCCCACACCTCCTCGACCGGGCGTCATCCGGACCATGCTGCCCCTGAACGCCAGAACGCCCCCTCCCCGCCGGGAGGGGGCGTTCGCGGTTTCCTGCGTCGGTCAGGCGACGCCGCAGGGAGGGGCGGTGAGCGTGTTCACGGTGCAGCGCACCCGCGGGTCGATGACCGAGAGCACCCCGTCACCGGCGCCGATGCCCAGCAGCGTGACTCCGGTGAGGGACTGACGCACAGCCCTCGGGGCCTGGCCGGCCGAGACCTGGGTGAAGGTGGGAACGGGCTCGTCGCTCAGGTCGGTCTTCTTCTGCGTGAGCGCGAGCAGTTCAGCGGTGTCGGAGCTGCCGTCCGGGACCCCGATGGACGCGGAGAAGGTCGAGCAGACGCGTGCGACGTGGAAGTAGATGCCGGTGCCGTCGAAGGTCATGACCTTCTTGGCGTAGGCCTTACCGGCGATCCGCACCGCTCCGCGGTGGTGGGCGCCCGCGGTCGACACCTTGACGTTGACGGCGTATGTGCGCTTCTTGCTGGAGCGGACCTTGGTGACCGTCGTCCGCGCGCACCAGGCCCTGCACCGCACCGGGTGAGGCCCGTCCCACTCGCGTCACTGGTCCTCTCACGAAACGTCCGACGAGCGCCATCGGTCCGACTGCGGTACCAAGGATGGAGGGCTCGGCGCTCCAGCGTCGACCGACGCAGCCGTGCCCGTGGAGGAGAAATCCCATGGACAACATCGACACCTGGGTCTGGGTACTGATCGCGGTCGTCGCGGTGCTGGTGGTTCTCGCACTGATCTGGGCCCTCACGAAGGGCCGCAAGGCCAACGAGCAACGCCGACTCGAGAAGGAGCGCGAGCAGCGTGACGAGGCCGCACGGCTGCGCGAGGAGGCCCGCGAGGCCACGGTGACCGCCCGGCAGACCGAGGCGAGCGCCGCCGCAGCTCGCGCGGACGCCGAGCAGGCCCGACTGGACGCCGAGCGGCTCGAGCAGCGCGCCGGCAAGCTCGAGAACGAGGCCACCGAGGTCCACCAGGACGCCGAGCAGCACGTCGCGAAGGCCGACAAGATCGACCCGGACGTCACGACCGACAAGCACGGCAACGTGACCGAGACGCACGAGACGACGACCGAGCACCACGACACCACGACCGGTGTCGATCCCGCGGTCGCCGGTGGCGAGTACCGCGAGACGCGCACGGACGTCACGCGCGACGAGGTCCTGCGTCCCGATCCGGGCCAGGATCCCGACGCGCCGCGTCGCTGACCACACCGTTCCACGACCTCTCGGGTGACCCGCCACCAGGCGGGTCACCCGATGTCGTCATGGGCGGGTCAGCAGACCCGGTCCTCCAGTTCGGCGGTCGCGAGCGTCGTCGTCCCTGGCTCTCGGGCGGTGAGGCGACCAGCCACGTGTCCGGGCTGACGGCGGTCCACTGGGCGGGCGTCAGGTCGAGACCGTCGAAGCGCGGTGCGGTGATCCTCAGCGTCGTCCGTGCGCCGAGGCCCGCCGGCAGGTCGACCTCGACCACGCGTGCGGCGCCGAACCGGCGCTCCGATCGCGAGCCGGGGTTGCCCGGGGTCACCCACGACACCGTCACCTCGGTCGGCGCGCCCCCGCACTCGACCGAGCGGACCAGGAGCGTGCCGTCCTCGGCGACACCGGCGGCCAGTGCGCCCTCGCGCCGGGACGGCGCCTCGGCCAGGAGGCGAGGCGCGACCACCCAGGCCAGCACCACGACGGCACCGGTCAGGGCGATCAGGGCGGCGAACGGGTACCGGATCGACATGGATCGACCGTAGGCGATCTGGCGGACGGTCGTGGCCGAATACCGGGTCCCCACGTGTGTGGACGAACCTGTGGACAGAGTGAGGCGTTGTCCCCAGGTGTGCACAGAGGTGTGGACAAACTACACGCGTGTAGTTTCCTGTCATTTCTAGGCAGAACGGCCGTCGGCCCCGCGCGGGAAGACCCTCGCTCAGTAGGATGGTCGAATGCCGTTGATCGCCCCTGATGTCCTGCGCGCGGCAGGTGTCGTCAGCCTCGTCGCGGCGACGATCGAGGGGGGTTGGCTCGGTTTCGCGCTGTTCTCCCTCGTCCTCGGCGCGTTGTTCGTCCCGCGGGCGATCGGCTCGTCACCGTGGCTCGACCTGGCCTACTGCGGCACGCTGCTGTTCGGCGGCTGGGCCGCCCAGCTCGACTGGTACGACGCCATCCCGGCCCTGGACCTCGTGGTCCACGCGACCGCCACCGGACTCATCGCCGTCATCACGTGGCAGGTGCTCGTGCGCGCCGACGCGCTGCCCCGCCACCGCGATCCGCGGATCGGCCGTCCCGCGCTCGGCGCCTTCGTCGTCACCGCCACCGCTGCCGTCACGCTGGCCGTGCTGTGGGAGTTCGGCGAGTGGCTGGGCCACACGTACCTCGACGAGCGCATCCAGGTCGGCTACGACGACACGATCGGCGACCTGGCCGCCGGCGCTCTCGGCGCCGTGGTCGCCGCACTCATCGTCAGCCGCACCGACATGGCCGAGCCGCAGTGACCCGGCCGCGCATCTCCGTCGTGATCCCGGTCCACGACGACGCCGTCGAGCTGGGCGCCTGCCTGCGCCTGCTGGCCCGCCAGACCGTGGCGCCCCACGAGGTCGTCGTCGTCGACAACGCCAGCACCGACACCTCGGTCGAGGTGGCGCACGCGTACGGCGCCCGGGTCGTGACCGAGCCCCGGCTCGGCATCCCGGTCGCCGCCGCGTGCGGCTACGACGCCGCCACCGGCGACGTCATCGCCCGGCTCGATGCAGACTCGCGCCCCGAGCGCGACTGGATCGCCCAGGTCGCCCGGGCGATGGCGAACCCCGAGGTCGACGCCGTCACCGGCCCAGGTCGGTTCCACGACCTGCCCGCCGTGCTGCGGCCACCCGCCGCGCTGGTCTATCTCGGCGCCTACTTCGTGCTGACCTACCTGGCGCTCGCGCACGTGCCGCTGTGGGGATCGAGCATGGCGATCCGGCGCACCAGCTGGCTGCGAGTCCGCGACGAGGTGCACCGGTTCGACGACGTCCACGACGACATGGACCTGTCCTTCGTCCTCGGCCCCGAGTCCGTGATCCGTTACGACCGCGGCCTGCGCGTGGGGGTCTCGGCGCGGTCCCTGCGAGGCTGGCCTCAGCTGCGCCGCCGGATGAGCCGCGCGGTCACGACACTGCGGCTGAACTGGGCCGTCCGCCCGCCGTGGACGCGCTGGCAGGACCGGATCCGCGCGATCAGCGCAGACTGATCCAGATCAGCAACTGCGTCACCAGGAAGCCGGTGAGGAAGTTCAGCCACAGGAACCGGCGCCATCCCGCGTTGGCCTGCTCGCACGTCTCGTCGGTGACCGACAGGAACGGGGCGACGTTCGCGGCATACGGCAGCACCAGCAGCGCGGCCAGCGTGGCGGGCCACGGCAGCGCCAACAGGCACACCCCCGCCAGCAGGTAGGCCGCCAGCGCGAACCGCGCGGTGTTGCGGGCGCCCAGCACCGTCCCGATCGATCCGATGTCCGCCGCGCGGTCGGCCGTGACGTCCTGGACGGCGCCGAAGGCGTGCGAACCGACACCCCACAGGAAGAATCCGACGAGCGCCGCCAGCACGGTGACACCGACCTCGACCTCGTGGCCCCGGGCGTCGGCCAGGGCCAGCCCGAACACGGCCGGGCTCACGAAGTGGGTGCTGGAGGTGATCGAGTCCAGGAAGGGCCGCTCCTTGAAGCGCAGCACCGGGGCCGAGTACGCCACCACGGCGAAGATGCTGATCGCCAGGACGAGGTTGGACGCGACCGATCCGACGGCCGCGAACAGCACGACGAACGGCACGTTCGAGACGACGGCGGCCCAGATGGTCAGGCGGTGGACGCGTCGGTCCAGGACGACGCCCTCGACGCCGCCCTTGCGCGGGTTGCGCAGGTCCGACTCGTAGTCGAACACGTCGTTGATCCCGTACATCAGCAGGTTGTAGGGGATGAGGAACCACAGGCAGCCCAGCCAGAACAGCGCATCGGGCCCGCCCCCGGCCAGCAGGTAGGCCGCGCCGAACGGGAAGGCCGTATTGACCCACGAGAGCGGACGGGACGAGGCCAGCACCTGCCCGAGCGGACTCACGCCGGCTCCTCGTCCCGGTCGAGCAGCAGCGTCAGCGAGGACACGAGGATCGTCGCCGCGATCGGCCACGCGAAGTCCTCGATCGGCGCCAGTCCCACGTGGATGCCGACGAGGGACGACTCGTCGAACCGGAACAGGTCCGCCGCGATCATGATGCTGTCGAAGACGGCGGTCAGCACGCACAGGGCCAGGCCGGTCAGGCCGGTCACGGCCCACCAGCGACGGTCGGGCCGCCGGGTGATGACGGCGACGGCCAGGACCGGCAGGGTCAGCGCGACGAAGACGCCCGCGAGTTGCAGGTAGGTCATCGGCGCACCGACTCACGCTGGCGCAGCAGCAGGGTGAACAGTCCGTGCAGCACGCCCGTGACGTAGGTGAGGAAGACGATGAAGAAGAGCTCCTCCAGCGGCAGGTGCGGCGCGAGCTCGATGCCGGTCATCGCCGGCGACTCGCCGCGGCCGTAGACGCCGATCTCGAGGGCCACCAGGTCCCAGACGAGGAAGAAGATGAAGCCGGCGAGCAGGACGATGGCGGCACGACGGGCGTTGCGGAACGCGAAGAGCCGCCACCGGTGGTCGACCAGACCCATGCAGAAGCCCGCACCGATCACCGAGGCGAGGTAGAGCCAGCTCACGCGACCACCGTAGTGCCGTTTCCGGGTGCGGGTGAGGGTCCGGCGGACCGGTCGCCGCGCAGGCGCTTGAGCACGAGCTCGGCACTGATCAGGCACATCGGCAGGCCGATGCCCGGGATCGTGCTGGATCCGGCGTAGAGCAGTCCGTCGACGCGCCGCGACGCGTTGTTCGCTCGCAGGAAGGCGCTCTGGCGCAGGACGTGGGCCGGGCCGAGGGCGCCGCCGGACCAGGCGTTGAGGTCGTCGGCGAAGTCGCGCGGTCCGACCGTGCGCCGGACGACGATCCGCTCGGCAAGATCGGGCACGCCGGCCCACTGCGCGATCTGCCCGATCGCCGCGTCCGCGACCTTCTCGACCGCAGGGTCGCCGGCACCGTCGATCCCGCCTCGGCCGAGCCGCACGTCGGCGGGCACGGGTACCAGGACGAACACGTTCTCGTCGCCCGCGGGAGCCACCGACGGATCCGTGGCCGAGGGGCGGCACACGTAGGACGACGCCGGGTCCGGGACGCGACCGGGCCGGCCCAGCACGTCGTCGAAGTTCCGGTCCCAGTCGCTGGTGAAGAACATCGAATGGTGTTCCAGTTCGGGCAGGCTGCCGCGCACGCCGAGGTAGGCCAGGACGGCGCCCGGTCCCGGGTCGCGGCGCTGCCACCACGACTCGGGGTACGTGCGCAGGTGCTCGGGCAGCAGTCGCGTCTCGAGGTGGTGCAGGTCGTTCGCCCCCACCACGACATCCGCGCCGATCTGCGCGATTCCGTCGGACGTCCGCACCGTCACGCCGGTGACGCGAGCACGCCGCCGCGACGGTCGACGCCGGTCGGCGCGCTCGGTGTCGATGCCGACGACGGTGGCGCCGGTGTGGATGCGCACCCCACGCGAGACCGCCAGCGCCGCGATCGCGTCGATGATGGTCGAGAAGCCGCCCTGCGGGTACTGCACCCCGTCGGCCAGATCCATCCAGCTCATCAGGTGGTACATGCTCGGCGTCCGCGAGGGCGAGGAGCCCAGGAAGACGGCCGGGTAGCCCAGCACCTGCCGCAGGCGCGGATCGGCGAACCGCGACCCGACGAACGACTCCAGGGAGCGGCCCAGCAGCTCGGCGAGGCGCGGCAGGCGTCGCACCACGTCCGGGTGCGCGAGGTTCGTCGGCCGCTCGAAGCTCGTGTAGAGGAAGTGGTCGATCGCCATCTGGTGCGTGTCGCTGCCCGAGTCGAGGTACTCCTCGAGCCGCGCTCCGGCGCCGGGCTCGATCGACTCGAACAGGGCGACGTTCTCGGCGCGAGTGGCGCGCACGTCGACCGGCTGGTCATGGCCCTCGAAGAAGACCCGGTAGCCCGGGTCGAGTCGCACGAGGTCGAGCTGCTCGGCGGACGTCGTGCCCAGCAGCCGGAAGAAGTGGTCGAAGACCCCGGGCATCAGGTACCAGGACGGTCCGGTGTCGAACCGGAACCCGTCGCTGCTCCAGCTGCCGGCGCGTCCACCGAGCTCGTCACGTTGCTCGAACAGGTCCACGGACCAGCCGTCGGCAGCCAGCAGCGCGGCGGTGGCCAGGCCCGAGATGCCGCCGCCGATCACCGAGACGCGGCTCATCCGGCGCCCACCATCACCGCTCGTGCCACGATGCGTGCCTTCACGGGCCCGGGCACGCGGATCCGCTCGGTTCGGATGCGCTCGGGCGAGCTGGCCCGCAGGCGACGGGACAGCTCCGCGAAGAGGGCGTGCGCCGCCGCGACGGCTCGCCGGCTGCCGACGGGCAGCGCCGGGATGACCACGGCGGCCGCGGCCAGATCGGCGTCGATGTCGTCGAGGAACCGGTCACGTGCCGCCTCGTCGAAGCGATCGGGGTCGAGGCCCGGGAAGTAGCTGCGCCCCAGCTGGTCACGGTCGGCGGCCAGGTCGCGCAGGAAGTTGACCTTCTGGAAGCCGGCGCCGAGGCGCTGGGCGCCGGGGGCGAGCCCGGTGTACTCGCGTTCGGCCTGGGGCCGACCGGTGAGGAACGCCCGCAGGCACATCAGCCCGACGACCTCGGCTGATCCGTAGACGTACGTCGCGAAGCTGGCCTCGTCGTGCTCCTCGCGGAACAGGTCGGTGCGCATCGAGGCGAAGAACGGGTCGACCAGATCGACGCCGATGCCGCACGAGCGCGCCGTGCGGGCGAAGGCGTGCACCACGAGGTTGGCGCTGTGCCCGGTGCGCAGCGACTCGTGGACCTCGTCCTGCAGCGCGTCGATCAACCGCAGCTGGTCGCGCGGCTCACCCAGGGGCCGCGGGGCGTCGACGATCTCGTCGGCGATCCGGACCAAGGCGTAGATGTTGCGCACGCGGGTGCGCACGGGGCCGTTCAGCAGGCGCGAGGCCATGCCGAAGGAGGTCGAGTACCGCTTGATGACCAGGGCGGCGCTCTTCTCGGCCACCTCGTCGTAGAGCTCGTACCCGGTGGTGGGCTGCTGGTCGCGGTCGTGGGTCCAGGGTGCGCTCATGCGGCACCGGCCCGGGTGGACGGGACGTCCCCCCACGCATGGGTCAGGAGCGGCTCGAGCAGGGCCGCTTCGAGACCGAGCGAGCGGGACTGCTCGCGCGCGATCTCGAGGTGCTGGTCCGCCAGCTCCTCGATGTACCCGCGCGAGCCACAGGACTCCAGCAGCTCGCGGATGGTCGCGGCGGTGGTCTCGGTCAGGTGCGGGTCGCCCAGGTGTGGGGCGATCCTCGGCCACGACGAGGTCTGCGAGGCGTGCACCATCAACGGGGTGCGCTTGCCCTCGCGCAGGTCCCCCAGGCGGTCCTTGCCCGTGTCGACGGGATCGCCGAAGATGCCGCGGACGTCGTCGCGCAGCTGGAAGGCGACGCCGAGGCAGCGGCCGATCTCGCCGAGCGCGGCGACGTGCTCCTCGGTGGCCCCGGCCAGCACGGCGCCGGCCTGCATCGGCAGCACGAACGAGTAGACGGCCGTCTTGTGCTCGGCGACGGCGAGCGCCTCCTGCGCGTCGGGCATGCGCGGGCTGAGCGCCAGCCGGACGTCGGCCAGCTCGCCGGCCGCCGAGGCGTGCAAGGTGTCGTCCAGCAGGTCGAGCAGCCGCGCGGTGGTCCGCACGTCCGCGCCGCACGTCGCCACGGCGCGGATCGCGGCGGCGAGCGCGAGGTCACCGGCCAGGATCGCGCCGGCGCGGGTGTAGGTGTCCTGGTCGTCCGGCGCGGTGTCGAGCGCGACCGCGTCGGCACGGAACCAGCCGGGAACGCTGGGCCGGCCACGGCGGGTGTCGTCGTTGTCGATGACGTCGTCGTGGACCACGAAGGCGGTGTGCAGCAGCTCGGTGGCGGCCGCGGCCCGGTCGACCACGGACTCGGGCTGGGCGCCGGTGAACGCGGCGTGCACCGTCGTCACGAGCCACGGCCGGAAGCGCTTTCCGCCCGAGGTGCCGACCTCGACGGCCGCCATCAGGGCGTCGTGGTCGCGGCTCAGGGCGGGCACGCGGGTCGGGATGACCAGGTCATCGAGCTCGTCCTGCAGGCTCATGGCGCCGTCTCCGTCCGGTTCGGCGCCAGCAGGTGCCACGCATCGGCCTCCTCGAGCGCCAGGGTCTGGGCCACGAGCCACGGGCTGACCGCCCACGGGGCGACCCGGATCGTGTCGCGCAACTCGTCGACGGTGATCCACGCCAGCTCGGCGACCTCGTCGGGGTGCGGCTCGACCCCGCCACCGGCACGGGCGACGAACACGGGGCAGAACTCGTTCTCGACCACGCCGGCCGCGTCGACCGCGCGGTAGGAGAACTGCGGCAGCACGGGCCGGATGTCGAGGGTGTCGACACCGAGCTCACTGCGGCCGTGGCGGCGGACGGCTTCCTCGAGCGACTCCTGCGGACGCGGGTGTCCGCAGAACGAGTTGGTCCAGACGCCCGGCCAGGACCGCTTGGTCAGGGCGCGGCGGGTCACCAGCAGCCGGTCGTCGGCATCGAAGAGGTAGCAGGAGAACGCCAGGTGCAGGGGCGTGTAGTGGCTGTGGACCGCCGAGCGGGACGCGGTGCCGCGGGGCTGGTGGTCGTCATCGAGCAGCACGACGAGGTCGCGTGGGTCGCCCGGGGGCAACCGGTCGGGCTCGCGGTTCGCCGAATCAGGGTCCAGCACGGTCTCCATGGGCGCCTCCTCGACGACCCTTGCAGATTATTGCTAACCAATCTAGATATCAACTTCTAAAAGGAAGTGTAGTCTGAGCACGTGTCGTCGCACCACCCCCAGAACCCTCCGATGACGCACGAGTACACCGACGACGAGCGCGCTCTGTTGCGCGCGGTACGCCATCTCGTGCGAGCCGACCGCGACATGCGGGCGCGGCTGAGCGCCTCCATGCGCGTCAACCCCACCGACCTGCGCTCGATCCGTCACGTCATGCGTGCGGTGGAGGCGCAGGACTCGGACGAGACCGAGGTCTCGCCGGGAGGCGTGACGCCGCGGAAGCTCGCCGATCACCTCGGCATCTCGACCGCGGCCGTCACGACCCTGGTCGACCGACTCGTCGCGTCCGGCCACCTGACCCGGGCCCCGCACCCGACCGACCGGCGGTCGGTCATCCTGCTGCCGACGGAGCTGGCCCGGAGCCAGATGGACGCGCACCTGCTGGACATGCACGACCGGATGAAGCGGATCGCCGCAGCCGTTCCCGAGAGCGCGCGCCCGGCCCTGATCGAGTTCCTCGAGGCACTGACGCGCGAGATGGAGCGCGACCGGCTCGACGTCAGCCGTGACTGACCGCCCGCCTCACACGTGCGGGAGGATCTCCTCGGCCACGAGCCGCAGGTGGTCCAGATCGGACAGGTCCAGGACCTGCAGGTAGATCCGCTCGGTCCCGGCATCGGCGAACTGACCGATCCGGTCCAGGATCTCGGCCGGGGTCCCGGCCAGGCCGTTCTCGCGCAGCTCGTCGACCTCGCGGCCGATGGCGGCGGCGCGACGGGCGATCTCGGCCTCATCCGAGCCGGCGCACAGCACCAGCGCGTTGGAGTACACCAGCGAGCCGGGGTCGCGCTCGGCCGTCTCGCACGCCGTGCGCACGCGACCGAACAACGTCCGGGTCTCGTCGACCGAGACGAACGGGACGTTGAACTCGTCGGCGAACCGCGCCGCCAGGGCCGGCGTGCGGCGCTTGCCCTTGCCGCCGATGATCACCGGGACGCGGTCCTGCACCGGCTTGGGTAGGGCCGGGGAGTTCTGCACCTGGAAGTGCTCGCCCTCGAACGAGAAGGCGCCCGAGGTGTCGGCCCACAGGCCGGTGATGATCTCGAGCTGCTCCTCCAGCCGGTCGAAGCGCTCGGGCGTGCCCGGGAAGGGGATCCCGTACGCCCGGTGCTCGTCGTCGAACCAGCCGGCACCGAGCCCCAGCTCGACGCGTCCACCACTCATCTGGTCGACACCGGCCACGCTGACGGCCAGCGGGCCGGGCAACCGGAACGTCGAGCTGGTGACGAGCGTCCCGAGCCGGATCGTCGAGGTCTCGCGGGCCAGGCCGGCCAGCGTGATCCAGGCGTCGGTCGGACCGGGCAGCCCGTCGCCACCCATCGCCAGGTAGTGGTCGGAGCGGAAGAAGGCGTCGAAGCCCGACCGCTCGCTCTCCTGGGCCACGGCGAGCAGGTCGTCGTAGGAAGCGCCTTGCTGGGGCTCGGTGAAGATCCGCAGTCGCATCAGGCGCGCGGCTCGTCGGTGGTCTTGTCGGCGCCGAGCGGGTACGGCTGGGCGGCCAGGTCGTCCGAGCCCGCCTCGTCGATATCGAAGGCGGCGGCGGCATCAGCCTCGGCGGCGTCGGCGCGCAGGCCCTCGCTGCTGGTGCTGTACGCGGGGGCGGCGGCATCGGCGGCATCGGCGTCGGCCGCGGCGGCCGACTGGCTGGCCGAGGTGGAGGACGAGTCGTCCTTCGAGAAGTCGGCGGCGGTCTTGACCTTCTCGGTCACGGTGCTGGTGACGTCCTTGGCCGTCTCGGCGGCGCGGTGGCCCACGTCGCTCGCGGTGGTCTTGGCCGTGTCCTGGGCCTTGTGAGCGGTCGCCTGGACCGGCTCGGTGTTCCAGACCTTCTCGGCCTGCTGCTTGATCTGTTCGTAGCGGCCGCGGCCGGCACGGGTCCCGAGGACGTATCCGACGCCGACAGCGGTCAACAGCGCGAGCTTCTTCACGGGGTCACTCCTTGGATCGAGGTGGGGTCGCCACCCATTGTTGCCCCATTCGGCCTGATCCTCATGTGGAGCGTTCGGGGGGTGATATCGCCCAGCCGATCGCGCGGGTGACGACGGCGCCCCCGGCGCGCACGGCCGTCGCCTCCGTCAGTGGCAGCCACGGCACCCGCAACGGGAGGCGTGCCCAGCGCGGCAGCAGGCCCACGGCGGCGGCGGCGAGCAGGCCGTACGGCGGGCGGATCGCCCACGGCACGGGAGGACGCAGCAACATGAAGCGGGCGGCCTCGCGGGCGGCGGGTGTGCTGCGCAGCTCGGGGCGGTAGTTGCGCAGGGCCTCCTCGAGTCCGGCGACGTCCTCGGGCAGGTCGGTGGCGCCCAGCAGCCGGGCGGTCACCGCGGACTGGGCGACGTAGGTGTCGCGCTCGTCGGCCGAGAGGCGCTGCGCCCCGTACCGATCGTGGGCGCGCAGGAAGGAGTCGGCCTCGGCCACGTGCACCCACCGCAGCAGGTGGGGGTCGGACGCGGCGTAGGGGCGGCCGTCGTCGGCGGTCCCGGTGATCCGCTCGTGGATCCGCCGCACCGCGCCGATCGAGCGATCGGCGTGCTCGATCGTGCCGAAGGTCGTCTCGGCGAGGAAGGCGCTGGTGCGCTGCAGCCGGCCCCACGGGTCGCCGCGGAACCCGGAGTGCTGGTCCACGCCGGCCATCGCCAAGGGGTGCAGGGACTGCAGGAGCAGCGCGCGGATGCCGCCGACGAACATCGAGGCATCGGCGTGCACGCGCCAGATCGGGTCGTCCGGGGTGAAGCGCCGCGGACCCTCGGTGCCGTGGATGCGCTCGCGACGCCGCGGACCCTCCGGCCCCGCCACGCGGGCGAAGATCGCCGACCCGGCCTGTGCGCGGACCTTCTCGATCATGGAACCAACGTAGTCCCGGCGGCACAGAGCCGCCGGGACTGCGGGGAATGGGGCCTCCGAGGGGGAAATGAGGCCCCGTGTGAGGGCCGGCGCCGGGGGGAACGCGTCGGCCACGACGGTGGGGCCGCCGGGATCAGCTCCCGGCGCGCCTCAGTGTTCGACCAGTTCGTCGGCCGACTCCACGTCCAGCAGGTCGCCCGTCGAGACGGTCGGCACGGCCACGACCACGCACTGGGCGTGCGTCAGGCAGTAGTGGCTCACCGATCCGAACAGGACCCGGCTGATGCCGGTGTGGACGCGGGTGCCCACCACGAGCATGTCCGCCTCACGAGAGGCCTCGACGAGGGTCGGGCCGGGGGCGCCCTGAACCACGTCGATGCGTCGCGGGCGACCGTTCGGATCCTGGGCGCCGATGGTCTCGGTCACCCAGCGGGCGGCGTTCGACCGGGCATCGGACTCGTAGGCCATCCACGGCACCTCGGCACCGGCCATGGCGACCGCGGCGTCGATCTGCCAGACGTGAACGATCTTCAACTCGGCGTCACGAAGCTCGGCCTCGCGGGCCGCCCACCTGAGGGCGGAAGCACCGGCGGGCGTCTCGTCGACACCGACGACGATGGTGTGGTTGCTGCTCATCGAATCGTTCCTTTCGTACCTTTCCATTGTGCGACGGCCTGACGCGAGGCAGCAGAGTCGAACGTCCTGACTTGGTGGGACCTTGGGCCCGACGCCGGGTGGGTACGGTGGGGCGCGTGGACGAACTGGACCGGAGCCGTTGGGAGAACATCGTCGACGCTGCGGTGGCGGTGACCTCGGACCTGGACCTCGACAGCCTGCTGCGGCGGATCATCGACCAGGCGCGTGAGTTGACCGGCGCGCGCTACGCGGCCATGGGCGTGCTGGGGCGCGATTCCGACGAGGACCTCGTCGAATTCCTCACCGAGGGCGTCGACCCGGAGACCGCGGCGCGGATCGGCCAGCTCCCGCGCGGCCGCGGGGTGCTCGGCGTCGTCCTGCGCGAGGGCAAGCCGTTGCGCCTCGACGACGTCGCGAACCACCCCGACTCGGTGGGCTTCCCGCCCCACCACCCGCCGATGGGGGCGTTCCTCGGCGTGCCCGTGCGCGTCAACGGCGTGGTCTTCGGCGACCTGTACCTCACTGAGAAGGAGGGTGGGTTCACCGCCGACGACGAGCGACTCGTGACGGGCCTGGCCGCCGTGGCCGGCACGGCGATCGCGAACGCGCGCCTGTTCGACGAGCTGGCCACGACCCGTGCCGAGCTCGCGCGCATGGCCGTCGTCGAGGACCGCAACCGCATCGCCCGCGACCTGCACGACCTCGTGATCGGCCGGCTGTTCGCCGTGGGTCTCTCGCTCGACCGGATCTCCCGCCACATCGACGATCCATGGGCCGGGCGGGCCTCGCAGGCGGTCGATGACGTCGACCGGGCCATCGCCGACCTCCGGGGCGCGATCTTCGCGCTGGGCTCGGATCCCGGCACCGACAAGGCGCGGTTGGTCCGACTGCTCAAGGCAACGGCCACGCCGCTGGGCTTCGATCCCACGATCGAGATCGAGGGCGACCTCTCACGCCTGGACATCGGGCTGCGTAGCGACGTGCAGGCCGTCATGAACGAGGCGCTCGCCAACGTGATCCGGCATGCGTCCGCCTCGTCGGTCTCGCTCAGCCTGGTCGTGGGTGACGACGGAGTCGTGGCGACCGTGACGGACGACGGGGTGGGGATGGGTGACCGGAAGCCCGCGAGCGGGTTGCGGAACCTCGCTGAGCGTGCCGAGCGCGCCGGCGGCACCTTCGTCATCGGTTCGGCCGACGGGACGGCTGGGACGCGTGTGACGTGGCGGGCTCCGCTGGACGTGCGCTGAACCATGTCGGAGAAACCCCCCGCCCGGTGCGCTCGGTGCCCTAGGGTTCGTGCCAACCTCCGTAGAAAGCGAGCCCGCTTCGCATGTTCCGTCTTACTCGCGCCATGAGCCCCACGGCGCTCCTCGTCAGCCTGCTGGCCCTCGTCGTCGCCCTGTCCGCCGGCACCGCCTACGCCGCCGCGAGGATCGGCACCGCTGATCTGAAGGACGGCGCGGTGACGTCGGAGAAGATCCGAAACCACACGATTCGGATGGGTGACATCCAGCCCGAGACGCGCGAGAAGCTCCGGGGCCTGAAGGGCGCCAAGGGCGCCAAGGGCGCCCAGGGTGCGAAGGGTCCCCAGGGCCCGCATGGTCTGCAAGGTCCGCAGGGCGATCCGGGTGCACAGGGTCCGCAAGGTCCGCAGGGCGACCCGGGTGCGCAGGGTGCGCAAGGTCCGCAGGGCGACCCGGGTGCGCAAGGTCCGCAGGGCGACCCGGGTGCGCAAGGTCCGCAGGGCGACCCGGGTGAGCGTGGTCCGCAAGGCCCCGCGGGTCGAGATGGCGTCGGTGCCTCGTCGTACACGGTGTCCCTCGCGACGCCCAACGGTCGGACGCTCAATCTCTCGAACGTGAAGGTGTACGTCTACTGCGGCTCCTCGCAGATGTACATGTCGCTGAGCAAGAAGAGTGGCGCCAGCAACAGCCTCAGCATCGACGGTTTGCGCCAGGTGGGCAGTGGCCCCCTCGAGCGTTGGGCCGCGCCGAACGTGGAGGAGACCAGTGAGCCTGGCGCGGGCGCCACTCGCGTCTGGGCGGATCTGATGGTGACCGACCATGCCACGGACACCATGGGCAAGCTGACGCTCAGTGGCACCAGGACTGGGGACACGTGCACGTGGCGGATCATCGATGCTCCGGCAGAGGCGGCGTCCTAGGCTGAGCCCATGACCGATCCGATCCGCGTCTTCCTGCTCGACGATCACGAAGTGGTCCGACGCGGGGTCGGTGACCTGCTCGAGGACTCCGGGACCATCACGGTCGTGGGGCAGGCGGGAACGGTCGCCGAGGCCGCCGAGGCCATCGAACGGCTCCAGCCGGACGTGGCGGTGCTCGACGCGCGACTGCCCGACGGCTCGGGCATCGAACTGTGCCGCCGGGTGCGCCTGAGCGCCGAGCGCACCGCGGTGTTGATCCTCACGTCCTACGAGGACGACGAGGCCCTCTTCGACGCGATCATGTCGGGCGCGTCGGGCTTCCTGCTCAAGCAGGTGCGCGGCAACGACCTGGTCGACGCCGTGCAGCGCGTCGCCGCCGGCCAGTCCCTGCTCGACCCCGCGGTCACCCGCTCGGTGCTCGAGCGGCTGCGCCGCCAGGACGCCCCCGATCCGCTCGCCGGCCTCACCGTCCAGGAGCGCAAGGTCTTCGAGCAGCTGCGCCTGGGCCACTCGAACCGCGAGATCGCCGAGCACCTCTTCCTCTCGGAGAAGACCGTCAAGAACTACGTGTCGACGGTGTTGGCCAAGCTCGGGCTCGAGCGTCGTGCCCAGGTCGCCGCCTGGAAGGACTGACGTCCAGGCGGCGATCCCCGGGCCGATCTCCTAGCGGAGCTGCTGGGAGCGCCGCGCCAGATCGACGTTCCCGGCCCGGTCCGTGGCGCGGACGCGGATCGCGAGACGGCCACGGGTCACCCCGGGCAGCCGCACCGACCAGCGGGTCCCCGAGACCTTGGCTCCGCGCAGCTCGGCCTGGCCCAACGCCCGGGCCGCGCTCGTGGAACGGCGCCACTTCCCGTTGCGGAAGGCGTACCAGGTGCTGCCCCGCCGTTGGACCGCCTTCACCCGCACGTCGGCCACGGGCGAGCCGGCTCCGGCGCGGATGGTGCCCCGCACGGTGCGCCACGACTTCGGGCGGGTGGGAGCGGCCGGCCGGCGCACGGTCGCCCGCGGCGCAGTCGCGTCGTAGTTGACCCGCACGACGTGTCGGGACGAGACGCCGTTCGCCGTGCACGTGATGGTCACCGGACGGTTGCGGCCGTCGGGACCGGCGTACCGCACGCGGCTGCAGGTTCCACCGCCGCCGACGGCGGACAGCTGACCCGTCACGACGACGGGCTTGCGGTACCAGCCGTTCCGGTCCGGGATGCGCGAGAAGCGGGGACTGAAGACCCCGGCGGTCGCGTTGCGGGCCGTGAGTCGGATGTCGCGCGACGACGCGCCGACCTCGATCGCGCGGGCCCCGCTCGGGAGCCGCCAGTTGTCGTCGGCCGTCGACCAGTACGACAGGTCGCGGGTGCTGACGGGCACGCTGACCGAGGCGGACTCGCCCGGATCGAGCGTCACCCGCTTGAACCCGACGAGGGACCGCTCGGGCATGTCGACCTGCGTCGGAGCGGGCCTGCCGGCGTACACCTGTGCCGCCTCGGTCCCCTTCCTCGAGCCCGTGTTCGTCACGGTGAACGTGGCCGTGAGCCCCGAAGCCGTCGGCTGCACCTTCAGCCCGGAGTACCGGAACGAGGTGTAGGACAGCCCGTGTCCGAACGGGAACAGCGGCGTCAGGTCGGCCCGGTCGTAGGCCTTGTACCCCAGGAACACGCCCTCGGTGAACTCCTGCACCGGGTTGATCTCGTTGATCTGCCGGAACGGGTTCTCGGCGCCGATCTCGTCGACCTGGTCCTGCGACGCCGGGAACGTCACGGGCAGCTTGCCCGAGGGATTGACGTCACCGAAGAGCGTCCGGGCGACGGTGCGGCCCTGCACCTGGCCGCCGTACCAGGTCTCCAGCACGGCATCGACGTCGTCGAGCCACGGCATCAGGACGGGGCCGCTGGTCGCCAGCACGACGACGGTGCGGGGATTGGCCGCGGCGACCGCCGAGATCAGCCGGTTCTGGTCCTGCGGCAGCGTCAGCGTGCCGCGGTCCGAACCCTCACTGGTGTAGTCGCGGGCCACGACGACGGCGACGTCGGCGTTCTGCGCCGCCGCGACCGCCGCCTGGATCCGCTCGGGCTGCGCCCCCGCGGGCGGCGTCCAGCCGAACCGCAGCATCGGACCGGGCTGGTCGTTGAGCCCGCCGTTGAACTGCTCGGGCGCGTCGGTGACGTACTCGATCCGCACGTCGACCGGCTCGCCCGCCGTGAGTGACACCGTGGCGGTCTGGGTGGAGTAGGTCTGGGCGGGATCGGAGATCAGCTGTTCGTCGTCGATCCACAACCGTGCGGTGCCCAGGTGGCTGAGCGACAGCTCGTACTCCCCCGTCGTGGGTGCGGTCAGCTGGCCCGTCCAGCGCCCGGCGAAGCCCGCCGCGTAGAACGGAGCGCCGATGCCCGCGTCGCGCGAGGTGGTGGAGAAGTCCGCACCGATGCCCGACCGGATGTTGATCTGGGTGTCGTTGCGCGTGGCCGTCGGCGTCCCCTGGAACGTGCGGTTCGCGAAGTACTCGCCCGCCAGGCCGGCGTCGTCGCTGCCGTCGTTCGGGGAGAGCACGGCCGACGGCACGGGCGCAGGGCCGGGCAAGGTGTCGCCCAGGCCCAAGGAGTCGGTGCCCGCGGAGTACGAGACGGTCATGTCGTTCTCGCCGGCGCGGTCCTGGAGTGCCTCGAGCACCGTCGTGACGTCGTTCGGGACGGTCACGGCGCCGGCGCCTCCTCCGGCGATGTAGTAGTCGGCGTCGGGGCCGATGAGGGCCATCTGGCCACCGTCGTCCGTCAGCGGCAGCGCGCCGCCGGCGTTCTTCAGCAGCACCGAGGTCGCGTCCCCGATGCGGGCTGCGATGGCGTTGTGCCGGCCGAGCACGTCCTGCGCGATGCGGGGCTGGGGCGGCGTCGGGACGGTCAGCGCCCCGGGCGGCGGGTTGTCGTAGACGCCCGTCTCGATCATCGTCCGCAGGACGCGGAAGGCGGCATCGGTCACGCGGGTCTCGGACACCACCCCGTCGTGGACTGCCTCCACGAGTGCCGCGCCGGCGTAGGTCTCGGTGGGGCCGGAGACGTCCAGTCCCGCCGCGTAGTCGCCGAAGCCGTGGAAGGCGTCGAAGTCACTCGTCACGTAGCCGCGGAAGCCGATCCGGTCCTTGAGGTTCCGCTGGAGCAGCTCGGCGTTGGAGCATCCGTAGACGTCGTTGATGCGGTTGAACGAGCACATCACCGCGCCGGGCGAGGAGTCGCGGACCATGCGCTCCCACGGTGCCAGGTAGACCTCGTGGAGCGTGCGCTCGTCGACCTGCGAGCTGACGTGGCCGCGCCGGGTCTCCTGCAGATTGAGGTTGTAGTGCTTGGGGATCGCCCAGACGTCCTGCTCCTGCTCGCCGGCCACCTGGCCGGCGGCCATCATGCCGTTGAGGTGCACGTCCTCGCCGAACGACTCCCACATGCGGCCGTTGAACGGTGTGCGCGTGAGGTCCATCGTGGGTCCCGCGACGCTGTTGAAGCCCGTCAGCCAGCCCTCGCGCCCCAGCACCTGGCCGTACTCGCGGGCGAACTCGTTGCTGAACGACGAGGCCAGCGCGATGCCCACCGGCATCGCCGTGGTGGGAACCGTCCCCGTGATGCCGCAGCACCCGTCGATGCTGCGGATCGGCGGGATGCCGAACTGCGGCACGCCCGTGCCCGAGTTCTGGTCGATGACCGTGACCTTCTGCACCAGGCTCAGTTGGCCGACCAGCGCGCTGGCACGCTCGTCCGCGCTGCGGCCCTGGTCGAGCCACTGGGGCTCGGCCGCCGCGGCGCGTGGCGCCGCGGCACCGGCCGCCGGCGCCACGAGCACGGCCGAGGCCGTCAGCGTGGCGACGGCCAGGGCGCAGACCACCGCCCGGGGCCGACGGGCGAACACGCGGCGTGATCGTGCGAGCGGATGGAACAGGTGAGCGAGCATGGTGGCTCCAGGAGGTGCACGCGGCGGGACAGCCACACCGCGGATGGTCACAGGACCGCAGGCCCACCGTCGGCGTTTCTCTCCGGGTCTTCGTCATGCCGGTGCGGGGGTGCGAGTGCGCGCCGTGAGGCCTGGCGCGTAGTGGTACCTCTGTTGGCCCGACTCGAGAGCGGTCGCGTGGCCGAGGCGCCTGGTGGGGCGGGCCGGTCGCGGATCATCCGAGTCACCGTTCTGTTCATCATGAACGCGACACGGCGACCCGGCAAGGGCTGAGTGTGATCGGCGTCACAAAGTCGCCACCCCGGTCCTGGACCACTGCCTTCATCCGCCCACGCTGTGGATCGCCGGTACCAGCGGTGGTCGCCCGCGTGGTAGGAGTGGTCGATGGCCGACGACGTCACCCTCGGTATCACGATCGACTGCACCGACCCCCGACTGCTGGCGCGCTTCTGGATGACGGCGCTGCCCTACGTCGAGGCGTCGCCCCCGGCCGGGTGGGCGTCCTGGGAGGACTTCCTCACCGCATGGGATGTACCCGAGTCCGAGTGGAACGACGGTGCCGCCATCGAGCCCGAGAACGGCTCCGGACCCACGATCAGCTTCCTGAAGGTGCCCGAGCCCAAGCAGACGAAGAACCGCGTCCACCTCGATGTGAAGGTCTCCGGCGGGCGCCACGTGGATCCGCAGACGCGCGAGAGCCGCATCCGTGCCAAGCAGGCCGAGCTGCTCGCCGCCGGAGCCGTGAACCTCACCGAGTACCTGGCCGGCGACCACCTCGACCATTTCGTGATGGCCGATCCCGAGGGCAACGAGTTCTGCATCGCCTGACGGACGCGCCGGTCAGGCCGACGGTCCGCCCTGCCTGAACGCGAACGCCGCGAACTCGACTACGCGCCGGTCAGCAGATTCCCCCGCTCGGCGCGACGACGGCGCTGCTCGTCCGGATCGGGCACGGGCACCGCGGCGATCAGGCTGCGGGTGTACTCCTGCGCCGGGGACCGCAGGACCTGCTCGCGATCGCCCAGCTCGACCAGCTTTCCGCGCTGCATCACGGCCACCCGGTTGGCCAGGGTGTCCACGACGGCGAGGTCGTGCGTGATGAACAGGCAGGCGAACTGCAGCCGCTGCTGCAATTCCAGGAACAGGTCCAGCACCCGCGACTGCACCGACACGTCCAGGGCCGACGTCGGCTCGTCCGCGATCAGCAGGTCGGGATCGAGGGCCAGGGCGCGGGCCAGGCTGATGCGCTGGCGCTGGCCGCCGGACAGCTCGTGCGGGAACCGCTCGGCGAAGTCGCGGGGCAGCTCGACCGAGTCGAGCAGGCTCTGGACCTTCTCGGTCACCTGCGTGCTCGTCAGATCGGTGTGCACCCGCAGCGGCTCGGCGATGCAGTCCAGGATCGACATCCGCGGGTTGAGCGACGCGGCGGGGTCCTGGAAGACGAAGCCGAATCGGCTGCGGAACGGCCGCAGATCGGCGTCACTCAGCCCCGAGATGAGCTCGCCGCCCACTCGCACGGTGCCCGACGTCGGCTGCTGGAGGCCGACGGCCACCCGTCCGAGCGTCGACTTGCCCGAGCCGGACTCGCCCACGAGTCCGAGAACCTCGCCGCGGTGCACCTGCAGGCTGACGTGGTCGACGGCCCGGAAGGCCGGCTCGCCCCAGCCGCCGGGGAACTCGACGACGATGTCGTCCAGGTCCAGTACGACGGGCGCGTTCTCCAGCGGGACCGGACCCGTCGCCCGCTCGTCGGCGCGACCGAGGTGGGGCACCGAGTCCAGCAGGGCGCGCGTGTAGGGGTGCGCCGGAGCCGCGAACAGCTGGTCGACCGGCGCCGTCTCGACGATCTTGCCGCGGTACATCACCACGACGCGATCGGCCATGTCGGCGACGACGCCCATGTTGTGCGTGATCAGCACGATCGCGGTGCCGAGCCGGTCCCGCAGGTCCAGTAGCAGCTCGAGGATCGCGGCCTGGACCGTGACGTCGAGCGCCGTGGTGGGCTCGTCCGCCACGATCACGTCGGGGTCGCAGGCGATCGCGATGGCGATCATGACGCGCTGCTTCTGACCGCCCGAGAGCTGGTGCGGGTAGTAGTCGACGCGCTGCGCGGGATCGGGCAGCCCGACCAGGTCGAGCAGCTCGACCGCGCGGGCGCGGGCCTGCGACTTGCTGACGTCCCGGTGCGCGCGGATCGCCTCGATGATCTGCCACCCCACGGTGCGCACCGGATCGAGCGCGGTCGAGGGCTCCTGGAAGATCATCGAGATCTCGTCGCCACGAACGGGGCGCAGGTCGCGCGAGCTCATCCCGATGAGCTCGCGCTCGGCGGCGTCGGACGTGCGCAGGACCGCCGAGCCGTCGACGTTCGCCGTGCCGGGCAGCAGGCCCATGACGGCACGGGACGTGACGGACTTGCCCGAACCGGACTCGCCGACCACGGCCACGACCTCACCGGGCTCGACGTCGAACCCGACGTCGTCCACCGCGACGATCCGGCCGGCATCGGTGCCGAAGCTGATGCGCAGGTTCGACAGCGACAGGACCGCCGTGCGTCGCGGCGGCTGGCCGTCCGCCCCGACCGGGACCTCGGCGCCCGCTGCCACCTCGGGGGCCGGGGCCAGGTCCTCGGCGAGCTCGATCTCGAGTTCGCTCTCGGCCTTGTCGCCGCCACGGGTGCGCAGCAAGGGGTTCGTGATGTCGTTGAGGCTCTCGCCGAGCAGCGTCACGCCGAGCACGACCAGCACGATGGCCAGGCCCGGGAACAGGCCCGTCCACCAGATGTCGTTCGTCGCGTCGGGCATCGCCTTGTTGAGGTCGTAACCCCATTCGGCGGCGGCCGACGGCTCGATGCCGAAGCCCAGGAAGCCCAGGGCCGCCAGCGTCAGGATCGCCTCGGAGGCGTTCAGCGTGGCGATGACCGGCAGGGTCTGCGCCACGTTCGACAGGACGTGCTTGCGCAGGATGCGCGGCGTGCGGACGCCCACGACCTTCGCGGCGTCGACGTACGGCTCGGTCTTGACCGAGACGGTCGCGTTGCGGATGACGCGGAAGTACTGCGGGATGAAGATGACGGTGATCGAGATCGCCGCCGACGCGATGCCGCCCAGGGCCCCGCTCGAGCCGCCCGAGACCACGATCGACACGACGATCGCCAGCAGCAGCGAGGGGAACGAGTACAGCGCGTCCATCACCAGGACGAGGGTCTTGTCGAGCCAGCCGCCGAGGTAGCCCGAGACCAGGCCCAGCGGGACGCCGATCAGGCTCGACACGGCCACGGCCAGCACGATGACCTCGACGGCGGTGCGCGCGCCGTAGATCACGCGGGACAGGACGTCGGTGCCGCCGACGGTCGTGCCGAACCAGTGGTCGGCGCTCGGCGGCTGCTGGGTGCCGAACAGGACGCCGTCGTCGCCGCGCACCTGGTTGAAGTCGTAGGGGGCCAGCCACGGCGCGAAGACCGCGAGCACGAGGAAGAACGCGATGAGGAAGGCGCCGAGCAGCAGCATGAACCGCTGCAGTCCGTGGGACTGCTCGACGACGCTCTTGCCGGGGTACCGCATCAGAACCTCACTCGGGGGTCGACGAGCGCCACGATGGCGTCGATGAGGAAACTCGCGATGCACACGACGAACGCGATCGCGGTGACGATGCCCTGCACGGCGAGGAAGTCACGCCGGATCAGGTACTGCGCCAGCTCGTAGCCGATGCCCTTCCACTCGAAGGTCGTCTCGGTCAGCACGGCGCCGGCCAGCAGCATGGCGATCTGCATGCCCATGACCGTGACGACGGGGACGAGGGCGTTGCGGAACGCGTGCTTGCGCTCGACCTGACGCTCGGAGACGCCACGGGCGCGGGCGGCCGTGACGTAGTCGGCGCGCAGCGTCTGCAGCAGGTTGACGCGCACGAGGCGCAGGAAGACGCCGCCGGTGAGCAGGCCCAGCGCGAGGGCCGGCAGCACCGCGTGCTGCAGGACGTCCCACACGTACGTCGGCTCGCCCCACAGCAGGGCGTCGATGATCATGATGTTGGTCTGGGGCTCGACCTTCGCCAGGGTCAGCTCGGTGGCGGTCGAGGCGCGGCCCGAGGTCGGCCAGCCGAACGGCGCGGTCGCCAGCTTCAGCAGCAGGCCCACGAAGAAGACCGGCGCGGCGTACGCGACGATCGCGAACAGCCGCAGCAGCACGTCGGGCCAGCGGTCGCGGTACCGGGCGGCGATGCGGCCCAGCGGGATGCCCACGGCGAACGCCACCAGGAGCGCCCAGAAGGACAGCTCGAGCGTGGCCGCGCCGTTGACGATGAGGATGTCGGTGACATCGCGGTTGTCGGTCAGCGTCGTGCCGAAGTCGCCGCGCAGGATGTTGCCGAGGTACTCGAGGTACTGGGTCAGGATCGGCCGGTCGAGGCCGGCCTCGGCCTTGCGCTCGGCGATCTGGGCCGGTGTCAGCCGGCCGCCCTGCGCCGCGGTGATCGGGTCGCCGATCACGCGCATGAGGAAGAAGACCAACGTGACCAGCACCCACAGCATGGGCACGATCAGGGCCAGTCGGATCAGCAGGTAGCGCGCGAGCGGGCTCAGCCCGCCGCGGCGGCCGGGCGGCTCGGCCGACGGTGTGTCGGCGGCGACGAGGACGTCAGTGGTCACAATGCACTCCTGCCAGCGTGGAAGCGGGGTCCCGGCGCGCCGACCTGGCGCGCCGGGACCCCGTATTCCTGGGTTTGTCGGTTACTTCGACAGCGACGAGAACCGGAACTTGAACGACGCGTCGAGCGTGTCGTCCACGCCCTTGACGTCCGTGCCCGACACGGCGACCTGCGCGCCGGTCAGCAGCGGCAGGATCGGCACCTGGGCGGCGACCATGTCCTGCGCCTCGGCCAGGGTCGCCTCGCGCGACGCCTGGTCGGAGTCGACGCGCTGGGCGTCGAGCAGCTTCGTCATCGCGTCATCCTCGTAGTGCGACTGGAGGAAGTTGTTCGGCGCGAAGAACGGGGTCAGGTAGTTGTCGGCGTCCGGGAAGTCCGGGAACCAGCCCAGTTGGAAGGCGGGGTAGGCGTCGCTGACGCGCTCCTCGGAGTAGGTGTTCCACTCCGTCGACTGCAGGTTGACCTTGAACAGGCCATCGGCCTCGAGCTGGCGCTTGACCGCCTGGTACTCCTGGTCCGAGCTGCTGCCGTAGTGGTCGGGGCTCCACTGCAGGTTGAGCGTGACGGGGGTCTTCACGCCCGCGTCCTCGAGGTACTTCTTGGCGGCGTCGGCGTCCGGCTTGTCGCCGTAGGCGTCCTTGAACGCCTCGGTGGCGCCCTTCTGGCCGTCGGGGACGGCCGAGTACGCGGGCGTGAACGTGCCCTTGTAGACCTCGGATGAGATCTCGTCGCGGTCGACCAGCGAGGCCGCGGCCTTGCGGACGGCCAGCTTCTGGTCGTCGCCGTCGCCGGGCATCGTCTTGAGGTTGAAGACGATGTAGCGCAGCTCGCCACCGGGGCCGGTGTGGACCGTGACGTCGTCCTTCTTCTTCTCGAGGCTCTCGATGTCGGTCGGCGTCAGCGAGCGGTACGCGACGTCGATGTCACCCTTCTCGACGTCGAGCTTGAGGTTGTTCGAGTCGGCGTAGTACCGCATCGTCACGTCGGCCTTCGGCTCACCGTAGGTGCCGTCGTAGTCGGAGTTGATCGTGAACTCGGCCAGCTCGTTCTTCTTGTACTCGCCGAGCGTGTAGGGGCCGGAGAAGCCGTTGGCCTCGACCGCCTCCTCGTCGGAGAGCAGCTTGTCGGCGGGGTAGGTCTCCTCGTCGACGATCGGACCGGCCGAGGTGACGAGCACCTGGGCGAAGGTCTGGTCGTTCGGCGCGGCGAGCGTGAACGCGACGGTCGAGTCGTCACGCGCCTCGACCTTCTTCATGGCGCCGAGCAGCGACGCCGGGCCGTTGGGATCGTTGATGTCGACGATGCGCTGGAACGAGAACGCGACATCGGACGCGCTGAGCTCGTTGCCGTTGGCGAACTTCAGGCCGGACTTGATCGTGCACACGTACACGGTGGGCTTCTCGAAGTCGCACTTCTCCGCCGCGTCCGGCGTGAGCTCGGTGCTGCCGGCCGGGAAGTTGAGCAGGTACTGGTACACCTGCGTCTGCACCGCCATCGAGCCGTTGTCGTACGAGCCGGCCGGGTCGATCGAGACCACCTTGTCGGTGGTGCCCACGATCAGGCCTGCGTCGCTGTCGTCGCTCCGGCCGGAGCCGCACGCCGCCAGCACGGAGCCGGCGAGGGTGGCAGCAGCCAGGACGGTGGCGCGTCGCCGCATGGAATTCATCCGATCCTCCTGTCGGTGTCCACCATCTGGACACTCTGTCCAGACGGTACTCCCGTCGGGCGGCGGGTGCCACGCCCGAAAGGTTGCGGTTCGATTAACCGCTCCCCGGACGGGAGAATGGGAGTGTCAGTCCGGGCGATACCCTTGAGGGCATGAGCCATGACCAGCATCTCGCCGATTTCGATCCCGACATCGCGGCGCTCCTCGACGCCGAGCTGGCTCGCCAGCAGACGACGCTCGAGATGATCGCCTCCGAGAACTTCGCTCCCGTCGCCGCCCTCGAGGCGCAGGGCAGCGTGCTGACGAACAAGTACGCCGAGGGCTACCCCGGCAAGCGCTACTACGGCGGCTGCGAGTTCGTCGACCAGGTCGAGCAGCTGGCCATCGACCGGCTCAAGCAGCTCTTCGACGCCGAGTATGCCAACGTGCAGCCCCACTCGGGCGCCTCGGCCAACGCCGCCGCCCTGCACGCGATCGCCACGGCAGGCGACACGATCCTGGGCCTGGATCTGGCCAACGGCGGCCACCTGACGCACGGCATGAAGCTCAACTTCTCCGGCCGCCTCTACAACCCCATCGCCTACCACGTCGTCCCCGAGACCGGCCTGGTCGACATGGACGAGGTGCGCGCCCTCGCGATCGAGCACCGCCCCCGCGTGATCATCGCCGGCTGGTCGGCCTACCCGCGCCAGCTCGACTTCGCCGCGTTCCGCGCGATCGCCGACGAGGTCGACGCGGTCCTGTGGGTCGACATGGCCCACTTCGCCGGCCTCGTCGCCGCGGGTCTGCACCCGAGCCCGCTGCCGCACGCGCACATCGTCACCACCACGACGCACAAAACCCTCGGCGGTCCGCGCGGTGGCGCGATCCTCACCAACGACGAGGCGATCGCCAAGAAGATGCGCTCCGCGGTGTTCCCCGGCCAGCAGGGCGGCCCGCTCGAGCACGTGATCGCCGCCAAGGCCGTCGCGTTCAAGATGGCCCTCCAGCCGGAGTTCGCCGAGCGTCAGCAGCGCACCATCGAGGGCGCCAAGATCCTCGCCGACCGGCTCCTGGCCGACGACGCGGTCGCTGCCGGCGTCCAGGTCCTCACCGGTGGCACCGACGTGCACCTGGTCCTGGTCGACCTGCGCAACTCCGAGCTCGATGGTCAGCAGGCCGAGGACCGCCTCGACCAGGTCGGCATCACGGTCAACCGCAACGCCGTCCCGAACGACCCGCGCCCGCCGATGGTCACGTCTGGTCTGCGGATCGGCACTCCCGCGCTGGCCACCCGGGGCTTCGGTGCCGAGGAGTTCCGCGAGGTCGCCGACGTCATCGCCGCCGCGCTGCAGCCCGGCGAGGTCGACATCGAGGGCCTGCGCAAGCGCACGGCCGTCCTGGCCGAGCGCTTCCCGCTCTACCCCGGCCTCAAGCCGTTCACGTCATGATCGATCGGCCGGGACCGGGTGCGTGGTTTGCTCCGCGCCTGCTCGGCCTGCACCTGTTCGCGATCGTCGCGATCGGGTTCTGTCTGTTCATGGGCACGTGGCAGCTGGGCGTCTACGACCAGCGTCAGGACGATGAGCGGGTCGAGGCGGCCGACGCCGCCCCCGCCGACATCACGTCGGTGTGGGGTCCGGGCGAGGTCTTCACGACCGACCAGGACCAGCGCGCCGTCACGGTGACGGGTCGGTTCCGGCCGGCGGCCGAGCAGCTCTGGGTCACCGATCGTGACCAGGGCGATCGCTCGGGCGCTTGGCTGCTGGCGCCGGTCACGGTCGACAACGCCCAGCTGATGGTCGTGCGGGGTTGGGCGCCCAAGCCCACCGCCACGTTCCCCGACGTGCCGGTCGGCGACGTCTCCTTCGAGGCGGTGCTGCAGCCGGGCCAGGAGTCCGGCGCGGGCTGGGATCCCCAGGCCCGCACGATCGGCTCGGTGCGGATCCCGACCCTGCTGAACGAGCTCGGCTACGACAACCTGTGGTCCGGCTTCGCGATCGCGACCGATCAGAAGGTGGCCGGCGGCCTGGACGTCGCCGAGGTCCCGTCGCCCGACGTGTCGTGGACGGCCGGCGGCCGCAACCTCGGATACGGACTGCAATGGTGGGTGTTCGCGGTCTTCGCGCTCTTCATGTGGTGGCGCATGTCCCGCGAGATGGTGCTTGGCCGAGATCGGTAATCTGGGGCCGTGAACGATCGACTGCTGCGCGCTTACCAGGTCATGGCGACCATCGTCGGACTCAACCTCCTGATCGTGATGGCGGGCTTCATCGGCAAGATCGCCACCGACGCGGGCTCGTGGTGGAACCTCAACCAGGACATGTTCCTGGTCATCGACCAGGTGCACGGCTTCCTGTTCATGATCCTGATCGTCATCGTCGCCCGCCTGACCCTGCGCGAGAAGTGGTCCTGGGGCTTCATGCTCAGCGTCATCGTGCTGGCGTGCATCCCGTTCGTGTCCTTCTGGTCCGAGCGCCGCACCACCCTGCGCGTCCACGCCGGCCGCCAGCGCGCCGCTGCGGTCTGACGCTCTAGCCCTCGTCGTGCCCGGGGACGAACAGGTCCTCGATCCGGCACTCGAACACCTCGGCCAGCCGGAACGCCAACGGCAGTGAGGGGTCGTACCGGCCCTTCTCGATCGAGATCACGGTCTGGCGCGAGACGCCGAGCTCGTCGGCGAGGCGCTTCTGCGACCATCCGCGCTCCTCGCGCGTGCGCAGGACGTGGTTGAGCATCAGCCCTCCCGGCGCCTGATCCACACCAGTCGAACGCCGACGTCGGCCATCGCGAAGCTGGTCAGAGCGATGAGCGCGACCCTGAGTGAGACGGCCAGGTCGACGATCACCCCGGCGACCAGGACCACCCCCAGGACCAGCAGCAGGTCGGTGAAGGCGCCGCTCTGGGCACGCTGCAGCCACTGGGACTCGATCGTGTCGTCGGGGCGCTGCACCGCGTCGCGGATCGAGCCCGGGTCGACCAGGGCGACCCATGCCATCGCGAAGATCGACGGCAGCGAGACGAACGCCACCAGGAGGATCTCGTCGCGGCGCGACCCGTCGAGCCCCGTCAGCGCCCACAGCGCGAGCGCCCCCGACACCGCGAGCGCCGCCCCGGTGCATCCTGCCAGCAGCACCGCGGTCCCACCCCCGAACCGCGACCGTCCCCACGAGCTCTGGTCCCTCACCTGCGACGTCATGCCGCGACCGTAGTGTCAAGGACGTTTGACAGTCAAGGGACCTTGACCTCTCCGCCCCGAGATTTGCTCCTCATCTCACCTTTGATTGCCCCTCAAAGGTGGAAATAGGAGCAAATCTGGGGAGGGGCGGGGGGTCAGCGGCCGGCGAAGGTGGCGTTGCCGGGGCCGTCGGCGAGGAAGGAGGCCATGCCGTGCTGGAGGTCCTCGGTGTCGAAGAGCTCGGCGGCGATGGCGGTGGTGCGGGCGATCGAGCCGGGCACGCCGCCGGCCTCGAACTCGCGCAGGATCTGCTTGGCGGCGCCGAAGGCGCGGGTGGGGCCCACCGCGAGGTCCGCGGCGAAGGCGTCGACGCCGGCGTCCAGCTCGTCGGGGGCGAAGACGCGGTTCACGACGTTCCAGCGCTCGAGGGTGGCCGCGTCGTACGGGGTCCCGGTGAACACGAACTCCTTGGCCCGCGCGACGCCGGCACGGCCCGCGAAGCGCTGCGTGCCGCCCATCGTGGGGGTGAGACCGATGACCCGCTCGACCAGGCCGAACTTCGCCTTCTCGGAGGCCAGCAGCACGTCACAGGCGAGCGCGACCTCGAGGGCCCACGTCAGCGTGAGGGCGTGCGCGACGAACACGGTCGGCACCGGCAGCGCGGCGAAGCGCTCGGGCAGCTCCAGCATGCGGTCGTAGAGCGCCTGGGTGTCGGCCTTCGTCTTCCGGGCGTGGAACTGCGCGACGTCCACGCCGCCGGAGACGATCTTGCCCTCGGCGCGCACCACGAGGACGCGAGGCAGGTCGGCCTCGACCTCGTCCAGCGCTGCGTCGAACTCGTCGTGGAGCTCCAGCGAGTAGAGGTTCACCGGGCCCGACGAGAAGGTCAGCGTCGTGACCCCCGCGTCGTGGCGCAGGTCGACGGTCACCGATCCGTCCGGGGATCGTAGGAGCCACCGCGGTCGGCGGTCGCCTTGCGGAGGACCACGACGGCGGTCGCCACGGCGGCCAGGAGCAACACCAGTCTCGACATGCCCCCACGCTAGCGTTCCCCGTTCGTCGGCTCGTGCAAGGATGGAGCCAACCCCTGAAAGGACGTGAAGTGCCCATCAACGCAACGCTCCACACCAACCGTGGAGACATCAAGATCGAGCTGTTCGACCACCAAGCACCCAAAACGGTGGCGAACTTCGTCGGCTTGGCCGAGGGCACGAAGGAATGGATCGATCCCGCCACTGGTTCGGTGTCGACGAAGCCCTTCTACGACGGGCTCACGTTCCACCGCGTGATCTCCAACTTCATGCTCCAGGGCGGCGACCCGCTCGGTGACGGCCGCGGTGGACCCGGGTACGAGTTCGACGACGAGTTCCACCCGGAGCTGCAGTTCGATCGCCCGTACCTGCTCGCCATGGCCAACGCCGGCACCAAGCCCAACGGCTCCGGAACGAACGGCTCGCAGTTCTTCATCACGGTCGCCAAGACCGAGTGGCTGAACCGCAAGCACTCCATCTTCGGCGAGGTCAAGGATCCCGAGAGCCGCGCCGTGGTCGACGCGATCGCCGCGATCGAGACCGACCGGTTCGACCGTCCGGCCGAGCCCGTCGTGATCGAATCCGTGACCATCGAGCGGTGAACCCCGAGGGCGCCGGTCAGCAGACCTGCTACCGGCATCCCGACCGGCCCGCGTACATCCAGTGCCAGCGGTGCCAGCGGTACATCTGTCCACAGGACATGCGTGAGGCCAGCGTCGGCTTCCAGTGCCCCGAGTGCGTGAGCCGGGGCCAGGCAGCCGTGCGCCAGCCGCGCACGATCGCGGGCGGGGCCGTCACCGGCAACGCCGGGACCATCACCTTCGCGATCATCGCGATCAACATCGCGGCCCAGGTCGTGGTGATGGCCACCGGCGGCGCCGGGAACCCCAACCAGAGCGGCTTCTTCCGCTGGGGCTGGATGAGCGGCATCGAGGTCGCCCAGGGTGACTACTGGCGCCTGCTCACCGCTGCGTTCCTGCACGGCAGCCTGATCCACATCGCCCTGAACATGTTCGCGCTGTACCTCTTCGGGCCGTACGTCGAGCAGACCCTGGGCCGGGTCCGATACGTCATCACCTACCTGACGCTCGCCATCGGCTCGTCCGTGCTCGTCTATCTGCTCGCGAGCCCGTTCACCCCCACGATTGGCGCGTCCGGGGCGGTGTTCGGCCTGTTCGGGCTGGCGTTGATCTTCCTGATCCGCACGCGCCAGAACATCACCGGGATGGTCGTCATCCTGGCGATCAACGCGTTCTTCAGCCTGCGCTCGGGGATCAGCTGGGAGGGCCACCTCGGCGGCTTCCTCACCGGTGTCGCGCTCGGCCTGGTGTTCGCCTACGCGCCGCGCGACCGTCGCACGCTGACGCAGGTCGTGGCCTTCGTGGCCCTGTGGGCGCTGTTCATCGCCGCGATCGCGTGGCGGACCGACAACCTCGTCGGGTCGCTCATTCCCGGCTTCGCCTGACCGTCGTGGCACCGAATGACAACGGTGTAGTTATCCACATGTGTGTGCACACCTGTGGGTAATCACATGGGTGTGATTCACTCCCACTTCATCGCGAAGCCGAAGGCCGCGAGGATGAATCCCATGCCGATCACGAGGTTCCAGCCACCGAGGTCGCTGTAGCCGGGGATGGTGACGTCGGTGTTGCTGATCGTGTAGAACACGACGATCCAGGCCAGGCCGATGACCGCGCACGCGACCATCAGAGGAGCTGCCCACCGGTTGCCGATGCGCACCGGCTTGGGGCCGTTGTCGTCGACGGACTTGCGCTTGAACCTGTTGAACACGAGCTTCTCCCGGTCGGGCGGCGGCGAGGCCGCGGTGTGACGTACTCCGCTAGCGTAGTCGCCGTGCGGGACAGGCCACGCCATGAGGGGAAGAACATGACCGTCAGCAGGTGGAGAATGCTGGCGCTGCTGTTGGCCTGCCTGTGCGGATTCGTCGTCGTCGCGGCCGCGGTGACGTCCAACGGATCGGACCTGCGTCCCGCCGGAGGCGACCTGAACTCGGTCCTGCGCGACCGGGCCCGCGAGGTCGAGACCCGCCGCGAGGAGGCGGCCCGGCTGCAGCGCGAGGTCGACGCGTTGAGCCGCAAGGTCGACGACGCCGACCTGCGCCGCGACCTGCGCCGGGTGGCGGCCCTGTCCGACCCGGCGGGCCTGACTCCTGTCCAGGGACCCGGACTGCGCATCGCGCTGCAGGACGCACCCCGCTCCGTCGACATCCCGGGCCTGGACCCCAACCTGCTCGTGGTCCACCAGCAGGACATCCAGGCATTCGTGAACGCCCTGTGGGCCGGCGGCGCCGAGGCCGTGACGCTGCAGGGACAGCGGCTGATCACGTCCATCGGGATCAAGTGCGTCGGCAACACCGTCGTGCTCGACGGCGTGCCGTACGCCCCGCCCTACGTCATCGAGGCGATCGGCAACCAGGGCGCCCTGCGCCAGGCCCTGGCCGCCTCGCCCGAGGTGGCGACCTACACGCAGTACGCCGAGCGCTACCGCCTCGGGCTCGACGAGCGCGCCGTGGACCGGATCAAGGCTCCGGCCTACGACGGCAGCGTCTCGATGCGGTACGCGACCGCTCTGGAGTGACCCTCCCCTTACGGGAGGATGCCGTCGTCCGTCGGCTCCGTGGTCGGGGTCGGCGTGGGCGTGGTGGGCTCCGGCGGGCGCGACACCGTGATGGTGATCGTCGTGCCCGGCGAGACCATGGTGCCCGGCTCGCGGCTCTGCGCCGTGACGGTCCCGTTCGGCGCGGTCCCGGACGTGTCGTTCTGCACCGAGACCTTCAGGCCGGCGTCCTCCAGCGTCTGACGGGCCTGGTCGGCGCTCTGCCCGACGACGTTCGGCACGTCGACCTGACCGCGCGAGACGATCAGCGTGACGGTGCTGCCGCGCTCGACGGAGGTCCCGGGCGGCGGGTTGCTGTTGAGGACGCGGTTCTTCGGCTGGTCGCTGTCGGTGTTCTGACGCTTGACCTTCAGGCCGTACTGGTCGCCCTCGAGCAGGTCCTTGGCCTCGTCGTAGGAGTAGCTGGTGAGGTTGGGCAGGTCGACCAGCTCCGGTCCGGCGCTGACGATCAGGTCGACCGAGGTGCCCTCGTCGACGGACGTGCCGGCCTCGGGATCGGTCGCCATGACCTGGCCCTTGGGGATGTCCGCGCTGGTCTGCTCACTGGTGTCGCCGACGGTGAGGTTCTTGGACTCCAGCCGGTTCGTGGCGGTCTCGACGTCCAGTCCCTCGACCCGCGGCACCGCGACCTGCGGCGGAGCGTTGTCCTCGTCGCCGTTGTTGAGCATGAGGGCCACCCCGATGGCGGCCGCGATCGCGATCAGCACGAGCGCCAGGGCCCACCACTTGGCGTGGCTCTTCTTCTCCTCCTCCTCGCCGGGCGGGGGGAGGACCGGTGCCGTGACGGCCGGGGCGACCTGGGTGCTGGCGGCGGTCACCGGGACCGCCTGCGTCGGCGCGTCGACCGAGCCGCCGGCCAGGACGCGCTCGATGTCCTTGCGCATCTCGCCGGCGCTGGAGTACCGGTCGTCGACGCGCTTGGCGAGGGCCTTGGCGACCACGTGGTCCACCGCGACCGAGACGTCGGGGTTGAGCTGCGACGGGGGCCGGGCCTCCTCGCGCACGTGCTGGTACGCCACCGAGACGGGGCTGTCGCCGACGAACGGCGGGCGACCGGTCAGCAGCTCGTAGAGCACGCAGCCCGTGGAGTAGATGTCGCTGCGGGCGTCGACGGTCTCGCCGCGCGCCTGCTCGGGCGAGAGGTACTGCGCCGTGCCGATGACGGCGGCGGTCTGGGTCATCGCGCTCGAGGTGTCGGCGATGGCGCGGGCGATGCCGAAGTCCATCACCTTGACCTTGCCCTCGGGCGTCAGCATGACGTTCGCGGGCTTGATGTCGCGGTGGATGATGCCGGCGCGGTGGCTGTAGTCCAGCGCCGCCAGGATGTCGGCGGTGATCGACAGCGCGCGCTCGGGCAGGATCTTGCGGCCGTCGCGCAGGACGTCGCGCAGCGTGCGGCCCTCGACCAGCTCCATCACGATGTAGGGCACCGTGGCGCCGGAGGCGTCGGTGGCCTCGCCGGTGTCGTAGACGGCGACGATCGACGGGTGGTTCAGGGATGCCGCGGACTGTGCCTCGCGGCGGAACCGCTCCTGGAACGTCTCGTCGGCGGCCAGGTCGGCGCGGAGCAGCTTGATCGCCACGGGTCGGCCGAGTCGCAGGTCGTAGCCGGCGCGGACGTCGGCCATGCCTCCGCGTCCGACCAGCTCGCCGACCTCGTAGCGGCCGCCGAGCGGCTCCATCTTCGCGTCACTCTCGGTCATGGTTCCAGTCTCCCAAAGGGTGGATGTGGTTCATCGGAGCACTGCCTCCATCACGGCGCGGGCGATCGGCCCGCCGAGGCGGCCTCCGGCGATGTCACTGGTGTTCTGCGCGGACTCGACCAGCACGGCGACCGCGACCTGGGGGTCGTCGGCCGGCGCGAAGCCGATGAACCACGCGTACGGGGGTCGGTCGGGTGCGGACTCGGCGGTTCCGGTCTTGCCGCCGACGTCGACGCCGGGGATCGCGGCAGGGCTGCCCGTGCCCTCGTCGACGACGGCGACCATCATGTCGCGGAGCTCGCGGGCCTTGCCGGCCGACATGGGGCGCTCCAGCTCCTCCGGCTCGGGCTTCTCGAGGACCGAGAGGTTGGGCGCCACGACGGTGCGGACCAGGTGCGGCTTCATCAGGACGCCGTCGTTGGCGACCGCGGCGGACACCATGGCCATCTGCAGCGGGGTCGCGGCGACCTCGTACTGGCCGATGCCGGACTGCGCGAGCTGCGGGGGCTCCAGCGTGGCGTCGGGATCGGCGGTGAAGCGGCTGACGGCCGAGGGGAGGTCCTCGATGGGACGCTCGCCGAAGCCGAACTTCGTGGCCTGCTCGGACATCTTCTCCTGGCCGACCTTGCCGGCGAGCCAGCCGAACGACACGTTGCAGGACACCTCGAGGGCGCGCTCGAAGCTGATCGGGTTGCCGCCGCAGGTGCTGCCGCCCTGGTTGACGAGCTTGTAGTTGATGCCCGGGAAGCCCAGCGTCGCACCGCCGCGCACCTCGTCGTCCGCGGAGAGGTCGAGGTCGTCGAGCGCTGCCGCCGCCGTGACGACCTTGAAGGTCGAGCCCGGCGGCAGGATGGTCTGGGTGCCGCGGTTGGTCAGCGGCTGCGTCGTGTCCTTCTCCAGCCGCTGCATCGTCCGCGTGACCTTGTCAGCGTCGTGGCTGGACAGCTGGTTGGGGTTGTACGTGGGCTGGCTGACCATCGCGAGGACGGCGCCGGTCTGGGGGTTGAGCGCCACGACCGCGCCCCGGGTGTCCTCGCCGAGGTCGGCCAGACCCTCGAAGGCGGCCTTCTGCGCGGCCGCGTCCAGGGTCAGCTCGACACTGCCGCCCTGCGGCTGGTCGTTGCCGATGAGGTCGATGACCCGGTTGACGAACAGCCGGTCGTCGCTGCCGGACAGGATCGAGTTGTACGAGCGCTCGATGCCCGCCTGGCCGTACTGGTACGAGAAGTAACCCGTCACCGGAGCGTAGAGCTTCGGGTCGGTGTACTTGCGCTGGAACTGCCACCGGTCCTTCGTCGGGACCGACTGGGCGATCGGCTCGCCGTCGACGATGATGGCGCCGCGCTCGCGGCTGAACTCCTCGTCGATGACCCGGCGGTTGCCCTGCTTCTCGTTGAGGTCGTCGGCCTGCACGAACTGGACGTAGTTCGCGTTGAGGAGCAGTCCCATGAACATCAGCAGGCAGACGACGGCCATGGCGCGGATGGGCTTGTTCACGACAGCTTCACCACCTGGGTGGCCTCGTCACCGGTGAAGGGCGTCGCCTCGGGTGCGGGCCGACGGGTCTGGTCGCTGATGCGCAGCAGCAACGCGACGATGATCCAGTTCATGATGATCGACGATCCACCGGCGGCCAGGAAGGGCGCGGTGAGGCCGGTCAGCGGGATCAGCCGGGTGACGCCGCCGGCGACGACGAACACCTGCAGGGCGAACGAGACCGAGAGGCCGACGGCGAGCAGCTTGCCGAAGGCGTCGCGGCAGGTCAGCGCGATGCGCAGACCGCGCTCGACGATGAGCCCGTAGATCACGATCACGGCCATGAGCCCGGCCAGGCCGAGCTCCTCGCCGATGGAGGACAAGATGAAGTCGGAGAAGCCGAACGGCGTCAGCTCAGGGCTGCCCTGACCCCAGCCGCGGCCGAGCAGGCCGCCGTGGCCGAGCCCGTAGAGCGCGGTGATGATCTGGTAGTTCTGGTCCGGATCGGCCCACGGATCGAGCCAGGCGTCGAAGCGGGCGCGGACGTGGCCGAAGGCCAGGTAGCCGAACCAGGCGCCGACGGCGAACAGGCCGGTGCCGACGACCAGCCAGCCCGGGCGCTCGGTGGCGACGTAGAGCATGACGACGAACAGGCCGAAGAACAGCAGCGACGAGCCGAGGTCGCGCTGGAACACCAGGATGCCGACGCTGATCAGCCAGCCGAGCAGGATCGGGCCCAGGTCGCGCCCGCGCGGCAGGTCGACGCCGAGGATCCGGCGGCCCGCCAGTGCCAGCGCATCGCGCTTGGCGACCAGGTAGCCGGCGAAGAAGATCGCGAGCGCGATCTTGGCGGCCTCGGCCGGCTGGAAGCTGAAGGGACCGAGCTGGATCCAGATCTGCGCGCCGCGCTTGGCGCTGCCGATGAGCGGCAGGATCGGCAGGACCAGCAGCGCGATCGCGGCGAGCCCGAAGGTGTAGGTGTACTGCTGCAGCCGGCGGTGGTCGCGGATCAGCACCAGGACCGCGACGAACATGAGCACGCCCAGGATCGTCCAGCGCAGCTGGCCCTGCGCGAACGGGCCGTACGGCGAGCCGATCGAGTCCAGCCCGAGATCGATGCGGTAGATCATCACCAGGCCGATGCCGTTGAGGCACACCACCAGGGGGAGCAGGACGGGGTCGGCGTAGCCGGCGAACCGGCGGACGGCCACGTGGGCGCCCAGCGCGACGACGGCGTAGACGGCGCCGACCGTGTAGATGCCCGCCGGCACCGTGCCGTCGATGCCCAGGCCCACCGCGGCGTACGAGCCGATGCCGATCACGATCGCGAGCAGCAGCAGACCCAGTTCGGCGGTGCGGCGCTTGCGGGGGATCCAGGCCGGGGTCGCGCCCGCGGCACTCACGGGGTCTCCGTCGGCTTAGGCGTCGCCCGGGTGCGTCGTGGCGTGGGCGAGGGCGTGGGGGTCGGGGTCGGGGTCGGCTCGACGGCCTGGATGCTCAGGTTCGTGACGATCCGCTGGGCCTCGTCGTGGTCGGCGGCGGTGATGCCCGCCGAGACGCGGTCGCGCTGGTACGCCGGCAGGGTGTCGATCTGGATCCGGGTGACCTCGTCGAGGTGCGCCAGCGTGAGACCGGGCACCGACAGGTCCACGCCGCGAAAGATCGCCACCTGGCCGTCCTGGGGAGCGACGAAGTACTGGCGCTGGGACCAGTCGTAGGCGTACGCGCCCGCGCCACCGAGCAGACCGACGATCACGACCGCGACCAGGACCCAGCGCACCCAGCGTCGCCGCGGGACGGGACGGGGCGCGTAGCGCAGCTCCTCGGGATCGGCCTCGACGGCGCCGGTGTGGGCGGTGAGGTTCGACGAGGACGAGGTGGCCGCCCGGACCGAGCCGGTGCGACCGCGCGGCTGGTTGGTCGCCGCGCCCACGATCTGGGGCTTGCCGTCGGCGCAGACGAGATCCTCGTCCTCCGGCTCGTCGGCCGACACGAACTCCGCGACGACGACGGTGACGTTGTCGTAGCCGCCGGCCTCGAGCGCGAGCCGGATCAGCTCGGTGGCGGCGATGTCGATCGTCTCGAGCCTCATCGTCCGCTCGATCGTCGCGTCGTCGACCATGTCGGTCAGGCCGTCGCTGCACAGCAGGTAGCGATCGCCGGCCGAGGGCTGCAGCCAGGTGAAGTCGGGCTCGAAGTCGTCGCGGCCCAGGATCGCCTTCAGCAGCAGGGACCGGTGCGGGTGGACGCGCGCCTCCTCGGCGGTGATGCGCCCTTCGTCCACGAGGCTCTGCACGAACGTGTGGTCGAGGCTGAGCTGGCTCAACTGGCCGTGGCGCAGCCGGTAGGCCCGCGAGTCGCCGATGTGGGCCACGGCCAGCTTCTCGCCGTCCCAGAGCATCGCCTCGAGCGTCGTGCCCATCCCCTCGACGGCGGGATCGTCGTGGATGAGCTCGGCGAGGCGGTGGTTGGCGTGGGCGACGGCGGTGCGCATCGCGTCGAGCGCGTCCCCGTCCTCCTCGGGATCGAGGTCGCGGTCGAGCTCGCGGATCTCGGCCAGCGCGGCCGAGGAGGCCAGGTCACCGGCCGCGGCGCCGCCCATCCCGTCGGCGATCACCAGCAGCCGAGGGCTGGCATAACCGGAATCCTGGTTGTTGGAACGGCGCAGACCGACGTCGGTGAGCGCCACGTAGCGATAGGTCAGGGACGCCATCTACTTGCGCAACTCCACGATCGTCTTCCCCAGCCGGACGGCGGTGCCGATCGCGACGGGCTCCGGCGTGGTCACGCGCTGGCTGCCGATGTAGGTGCCGTTGGTCGACCCGAGGTCCTCCACGAACCACTGCTCGCCGTTGGTGGCGAACCGGGCGTGACGGGTGGAGACGTAGTCGTCGTCGAGGCGGATCGCGGCGTCGGTGCCGCGGCCCAGCAGGACCGGCTCGGTGCCGACCGGAACGCTCTGGCCGGCGTTGGGGCCGTCGACGATCACGAGCTGGCTGGGAGCGCCCCGTGCGCGGCGGCTGCGGGTTCCGCCCTTGGCCGGCTTGGGCGCCTTCTGCTTCTGTCCCTTGGGCGGCTTCGGGGTCGTGACCTTGGTGCCGAAGATGTCGGTGCGGATCACGGAGACGGCCGAGAGCACGAACAGCCACAGCACGGCCAGGAAGCCGAGCTTGATCAAGGTGAGGGTCAGTTCGCTCATCGGCCCCCCGCGTCCCCGGTCACCCGATCTCCTCGCTGATCTGCACCGCGATGGTGGTGTTGCCCAGCCGGATCGTGGATCCGTTGCGCAGGAACGCCGCGTCCACGCGGCGACCGTCGACGATGACCCCGTTCGTGGACCCGAGGTCGCGGACCTCGACGCCCGACCCGAGGAACGAGATCTCGGCGTGGTTGCGGCTGATGCCCGGGTCGTCGATCTTGAGGTCGGCGGTCGAGCCGCGGCCGATCGTGATGCCGGGCGGGTTCACCGGGTGACGCAGGCCGCCGATGTCGAGGACGACCTTGGCGCGGCGCACGGCGGTGTCGGTGATCGGCTCGCCGCGGACCGGGGTGACGGACGCGTTCGACGTGCTGACGATCGTGAAGCGGCCGGTGTGCAGGTCCTCGTCGAGCGCGAACTCGATGTGCAGCGGGCCGGCGGCGATGTAGTGCTGCTCGGCGATGTGCTCCTTGAGCAGCGTCGCCAGCTCGGTCGAGAGCGTCGCGCCGTACGGAGTCAGGCGCTCGTGGTCGGCCGGCGAGAGCTCGACGGTGAAGTCGTTGGGCACGAGCGTGCGCTCGCGGCTGATGATCGTGGCGTTCTGGTCGACCTCGCGCTGCAGTGCCGCGGCGATCTCTACCGGCTGGACGGCGCTGCGGAAGGCGCGCGCGAAGGCTCCGGTGACCGCCCCTTCGAGGCGCTTCTCGAACCTCTGCAGTACTCCGGCCACGGGTGCTCACCTCCTGGGCATGCGAACGACGGCGACGTCTGGTCCTGTTGATCGTATCGACACCCGACCACATCGGGGTCGTTCGCGCCTGCGACCCGCCGCACACCGGCCCCGCGGATCGCGAAGGGACCCGCCGAGTTCATGGCTCGGCGGACGCCTGTTAGACTCTGACGTCGGTTCGGTTATCCGGATCATGCGCGAGTGGCGGAATGGTAGACGCGCTGGCTTCAGGTGCCAGTGTCCGCAAGGGCGTGGGGGTTCAAATCCCCCCTCGCGCACAGTGACAGAAGGGTCGGATCCACTGGATCCGGCCCTTTCTCGTTCCCCGGTGACGACCGCGCGCCCCCGTAGCATCGTCAGATGCTCCTGTTGTCCGATCCATCCGTGGCGGCCGTCCCGGCGCACGACCTCGGCGAGCCGCTGGTCGACGTCCGTGAGCTCGGACTGGCCCTCGATCACCGCAAGGCGGACCCGCAGGGGTCGTGGGCGCGGGTGCGTGAGGGAGTGGGCCGGCGCCTGGTCCGCGCCCAGCAACTCCTGCCCGAGGGCTTCTCGCTGCTGGTTGTCGAGTGCCATCGACCGGCCGCCCTGCAGCAGAGGTACTTCGACGAGCACTGTGCGGAGCTCGCGGCGGCGCGTCCTGGCCGCTCTGCAGAGCAGGTGGCGATCGAGGCGAGCCGGCACATCTCGCCCCCGGCGGTGGCGCCGCACCCGTGCGGCGCGGCGGTGGACCTCACGCTGGCGGTCGACGGACGCGAGCTCGATCTGGGCACGCGGGTGAACGCCACGCCCGACGAGAGCGACGAGGCCTGCTTCACGGCGGCGACGAACATCCCCGCCGAGGCGCGCCGGCTGCGCGACGTCCTGGGCGCGGCGATGTCGGGCGCGGGTTTGGTGAACTATCCCCCCGAGTGGTGGCACTGGTCCTTCGGCGACCGCTACTGGGCCACCGTCACGGGCGCACCGGCGGCGCGGTACGCGCCGATCTGAGGTGGGAACGCCGATGGCCCCGAGGAATCCCCCGGGGCCATCGGCGATGCGGTTCTTTCGACGTCGTCCTGTGACGAGCCGACGTTCCGAGCGCGAGAAGCGCTCAGTCGCCGGGCCACTCGCCGGTCGCCTTGGCGAACGCCTTGGCTCCCTGACGCTGGACGACCGCCCGAATGCCGGAGAAGATCGCGCCTTGGATGATCGCAGCGAGCACGATCTCCTTGAGCGGGAACTCCGACTGGGTCGGGCCCGGCGCGTCCCCGGTGCTGTTCGGGCTGGCCCGCTTCCAGATCTGCTTGAAGATCGTGGAGGCGATGAGCCCCGCGATGATCGAGGAGATCAGTCCGACCGGCTGGTACAGGATCTTGGCCGACGTACTGGCCTTGCCCTGCTTCGACCGGGCCATCAGCCTGCAGCCGACACGCGGCCGGCCAGGACCTCAACGCGTTCGGATTCGGTGAGGCCACCCCAGACGCCGTACGGCTCCTGGACGGCGAGTGCGTGCTCGCGGCACCGGTCGATGACCGGACACGTGGCACAGACTGCCTTGGCGGACTCTTCGCGGCGGTGGCGCTTCATGCCACGTTCGGCTTCGGGTGAGAAGAAGACCGAGGAATCGACGCCCATGCAGGCGCCCTCCCACTGCCATTCGTAGGACTCGATGATCGGCGACGGCAGTCGTTTGATGTTAACCATGGAACCTGCCCCTTCCCCAAGGGTGAGGATTTGACCCGGGCTGGGTGCACAACCCGGTCAAGTAGTCCGACCGTACTAGGCAATCTATTCAATTGGCAAGTGGCTTGAATAAGTTTTAGGATCAGCCCCATGCACCGCCGGTGGACCGTGGGCGCGCTCTCGGACATGTTGGGGATCGCCGCACCCACGTTGCGAACGTGGGAGCGGCGCTATGGCGTAGGCCCCACGTTCCGCACGGCGGGCGGACATCGGCGCTACACGATCATCGACGCGGACCGCGTGGCCACGATGGCGCGGTTCATCGCGGACGGGCTGCCGACCCACGACGCGGCCGACCGGGTCAAACGACTGGCGCCGCACGAGCTCGCGGCCATCGTCGGGTCCGGCCCGGAAGGACTACGTGCCTCCGGCCACGAACAGGCGGTCTTCGAGATTCTCGCCGGCACGAAGGAGTTCGACGCGGCCAAGGTCCAGTCGGTCGCTGAGAACGCCATCGCGCGCTTCGGCATCGAGGAGGCTTGGGACGAGGTGATCGCCCCGGCGATGATCGAGGTCGGCGTGCAGTGGGCGGACGGCCGGCTGGGCGTCGCGTCCGAGCACCTGGTGACCGCCGGCATCCTGAGCGCGCTGAGGGCCGCGGCGCACGAGCACCCCACTCGGGGCCCGTCCCGCGTCGTCCTGGCGTGCATCGAGGAGGAGCAGCACAAGCTGCCCATCGTCGCCCTCGGCGCGGCGCTGGCCAAGCGTGGTCATCCCTGGACCGAGCTGGGCGCACGCCTGCCGATCGAGTCGCTCGAGGCGTTCGTCACGAGCAGCAGTCCCGCGGCCGTGTTCCTGTGGGCCTCCTACGTCGGGCCGTCCGAGGAGGACCTGGTCCGGCTGGAGTCCCTGGGCCGGAGCACGCGCCTGCTCCTGGGCGGCACCGGATGGCCCGACGGCATGGCCACCTCGCACTCGTTGTCCCAGGCCGCGGCGCAGTTGCATGAGGCGCTGAGCCAGCCCCTACCCTGATGCCATGGCCGAACCCCATGTCGTCACCGAGATCGAAGGGCCCATCGCCCGCGTCTGGCTGAACCGCCCCGACAAGTTGAACGGCATCACGTTCGACGTGCTCGACGGGCTGATGGAGGCGGCGGACCGGATCGAGGCCGATCCCAACGTTCGCGTGGTCCTGCTCGAGGGTCGCGGACCGTCGTTCTGCGCCGGTCTGGACTTCGGCTCGGTGATGGGCGACAAGAAGCGCGTCACGCGTTACTTCCTGCCGAACCCGTTCAAGGGGACGAACCGGTTCCAGGAGCCCCTGTGGGCCTGGCGCCGGCTCTCGGTGCCCGTCATCGCCGTGACCCGTGGGCACGTGTTCGGCGGCGGCATCCAGCTCGCGCTGGCCGCGGACTTCCGCTTCACCTCGCCGGACTGCCAGTGGTCGATCCTCGAGGCCAAGTGGGGCCTGGTTCCCGACATGAGCGGCACCGTCGCACTGTCGGAGCTGGTCGGCGCCGACCTGGCCAAGCGCCTCGTGATGACCGGTGAGATCTTCTCCGGCGAGAAGGCCGCCGAGTACGGCCTCGCCTCCGGGGTCGCCGAGGACCCGCTCAAGCCGGCTCTCGAGCTGGTCGACCAGATCCTGGCCCGGTCGCCCGACTCGGTCGCGGCGTCCAAGCGCCTGCTCAACGAGACGCGTCGGGCGCAGCCGCGCCGGGCGTTCTCGCTGGAGCGCAAGCTGCAGCGTGCGATGTTCAAGTCGCCCAACACGGCCATCGCCCGCAAGGCCGGCATGGCCAAGACCGAGCCCAAGTTCGGACCCCGCACGTTCGGCTGAGTCCGTGCGACGGCGCTCTCGTCAGCCTGTGATTGTTAGGGTTGCCCGGTGAACGAGGACAAGCCGAGCAAGAAGGTCGCCGACCAGTACGACCGGGGTTACGACTACACCCAGTACTGGAACAACCGCGACTACGAGAACGCCGCCGAACAGGTCGCGATCCGCCGCCTGCTCCAGGGTCGCCACTTCGCCAAGGCCGCGGACGTCGGAGGTGGCTTCGGCCGCCTCGCGCTGTTGCTGCGCGAGTACGCCGACCGGGTCACGCTCGCCGAGCCCAGCCAGACGCAGCTCGACGCCGCCGAGAAGTTCCTGGCCGGCACCGACGTGATCCGCGAGCGCCAGCAGGCCGACGCGCTCAAGTTCGCCGACGGCGAGCTGGACCTCATCACGATGGTCCGCGTCATGCACCACATCCCCGAGCCCACCGACGAGTTCGCCGAGATCGCTCGCGTGCTCGCGCCCGGCGGCACCGCCATCATCGAGGTCGCCAACTACGGCCACTTCAAGAACCGTCGCGCCTTCAAGAAGGCCGGCAAGGCGCTGCCGAAGGAGCCCGTCAGCATCCGCACCGTGGCGGCGGACGAGCCCGACGCGATCGCGTTCGTCAACCACAACATCGACACGGTCGTCAGCCAGCTGGCCGCGGCGGGCCTGACCCTGCAGCGCAAGCTCTCGGTCTCGAACCTGCGCAGCCAGAAGCTCAAGCGGATCGTGCCGACGAAGGTCCTCGTGGCCATCGAGCGCGTGCTGCAGAAGCCGCTCGCCGCCAGCGACTTCGGTCCCTCGATCTTCTTGGAACTGCGCAAGAACTGAGGTGGCGGCCTACCGCACGATCGATCGACCGCTCGGCGGCAGCGCCGAGGCCGAGATCGTCGTGCTCCGGTCGCGTTTCCTGGCCCGGGCGGCCCGGGTCGAGGACGAGGCCTCCGCGCGCTCACTGATCGCGGACGTCCGGGCCACGCATCACGACGCCCGTCACCACTGCACGGCGTTCGTGATCGGGCCCGACGGCTCGCTGCGGCGCAGCAACGACGACGGCGAGCCCTCGGGCACCGCCGGCCGGCCGATCCTGGAGGTCATCTCCGGGCGTGAGGTCAGCGACGTGGTCGTGGTGGTGACGCGCTGGTTCGGCGGCACCCTGCTCGGGGCGGGCGGCCTGGTTCGCGCCTACGGCGACGCCACCGCCGCCGTCCTCGACGTCGCCGGCACGCGCGACCGGGTGCTGTGGCGACGCGCCCGTCTCGTGGCGCCGATCGCCGAGGTGGGCGCCCTCGAGAACCGGCTGCGGCGCAGCACCGACGTCCTCGGCGTGGCGTACGGGGCCGAGCAGGTCACCTACGAGGTGGCGGCGCCGGACCTCGGCGTCCTCGACCGGCTCGAGCACGAGGAGCTGGACCCCGTCTGGCGCGACGCCTGAGCCGCCGCGTCACGGCAGGCGCTTGAGCACCTCGCGCACGTGGGTGAGGGCGTCCGGGTGCGCCAGGCCGGTGGTGTCGTCGAAGTAGAGGCCGTCGCCGATGAGCTGGATCGTCCGCGCGAGGGCGATGTCACCGAGGTGCTCGTTCAGAACGTCGAACCAGGCCTCGCGGATGTCGGCCAGGGCCGTGCGAGCGCCGGCGTCGTTCTCCTGCGCGATGCGCGAGGCGGCGATCAGGGCGCGATCGAAGTCGCTGCCGGAGTCGACGGAGGTCTCGAGGTAGAACTCGACCGGGCCCTGGGGTGCGGAGACCATCTTCGCCACGTCGGCCCGCGCCTGTTCGCGCAGTCGCTCGACCATGCCCTCGACGAGCGCCTCGCGGCTGTGGAAGTGGTAGAGCAACCCGCCCTTGGACACACCGGCATCGGCGGCCACCGCGTCGAGCGTGGCCGCCCGACTGCCGGCGCCGACCAGCAGACGCTCGAAGGCGTCGAGGACGCGGTCGCGGGTGCTGCGTTCCTCGGGCATGCGCCCAGCCTAGTGAGTGCGGAGCGTTGTGGGGGCGACACGCCCGAAGGCGTGACCCCGATCACGAAAACGACTGTTACGACAGGCGTTTTGAAACTGTACCGTCTGGACGGTATAGTTCTTCCGATGTCCTCGTTCACCTCTCCCACCACGCGCGCCGGCCGCCGCGAATGGATCGCGCTGGCCGTGCTGATGATCCCGGTCCTCCTCGTCTCGGTGGACAACACGGTGCTGTCCTTCGCCCTGCCGGAGATCAGCAGGTCCCTGCGCCCCGGTGGCAACCAGCTGATGTGGATCGTCGACATCTACGCCCTGATGCTGGCGGGTCTGCTCATTGCGATGGGCAGCCTCGGCGACCGCATCGGGCGCCGCCGCCTGCTCGTGGTCGGCGCCGTCGGATTCGGCGGCGCGTCGGCCCTCGCGGCCTTCAGCTCGTCAGCCGAGATGCTGATCGCGGGCCGGGCGCTGCTCGGGTTCTTCGGCGCCACGCTGATGCCCTCGACGCTGTCGCTGATCCGCAACATCTTCGAGGACGCGCGCGACCGGCGTACCGCCATCGCCGCCTGGGCCTCGATGTTCTCCGGCGGCGCCGTGCTCGGCCCCGTCGTGGGCGGCTACCTGCTGGAGCACTTCTGGTGGGGCTCGGTGTTCCTGCTGAACGTCCCCATGATCATCGTCTTCGTGCCCCTGGCGCTGGCGACCATCCCCGAGTCGCGCGACCCTCGGCCGGGCCCGTTCGACCCGATCTCCATCGGCCTGTCGCTGGTGGCGATGGTGCCGCTGGTCTTCGCGATCAAGCACGGCGCGGGCCACGGCCTGGACGACACGACCCTCGCCTCGCTGGCGCTGGGCATCGTGGCCGGCTGGCTGTTCGTGCGTCGCCAGCAGCGCAGTTCCTCGCCGATGCTGGACCTGACGCTGTTCCGCAACCCCGTCTTCAGCGGGGCCCTTGCGGCCAACGCGCTCAGCCTCATGGCGCTCGCCGGGTTCCTGTTCTTCGGCGCCCAGCTGCTGCAGCTCGTGCTGGGCCTGTCGCCGCTGGAGTCGGCGCTGGTGCTCGTCCCGGGCTCGGTCGCCACGATGGTGGCCGGCTTCGCGGCGGTGCGCGTCGTCGAGCACATCCCGCCGCGCACCCTCGTGCCGATGAGCTTCGTGCTGTCCGCCAGCGGCTACGCGCTCGCCGCGTTCACCGGGCACCCGACCGTGGTCTCGGTGATGGTGGCCTTCACCGTCCTGGGCATCGGCATCGGGCTGGCGGAGACCATCACGAACGACCTCATCCTGTCCAGCGTGCCGCCGGCGAAGGCCGGAGCCGCCTCGGCGATCTCCGAGACCGCGTACGAGATCGGCGCGGTCCTGGGAACGGCCGTCCTCGGCAGCGTGCTGACGGCGACCTTCCGCTCGAACCTGACCATCCCGTCGGCCGCGGGCTACGGAGAGAACGAGAACGCGTTCGAGACGCTCGGCAGCACGATGCAGTTCGCCGAGAAGCTCGGCGACCCGGTGCGTGGCTGGATCGAGGCGTCGGCCGCGTCGGCGTTCGACCTGGGTGTGCAGTTCACGGCCGGTGCGGCGATCTTCGTCGCCCTGGGTGCGGCGCTGGTCTCGCGACGCACGCTGCGACGCGGCTGAGCGGGCCTACACTCGCCCCATGCGGGGGCGCATCGCAGTGGCCGGGATGATGCTGCTGGCTGCCGCCTGCTCGACGGAGCCCGAGCGCACCGACCCGCCGGACGGCTTGACCGCCCAGATCATGCAGTACCGCGGCAAGCGGCTGACCCGTGAGATCGCGGTGGCGGTCGCCAACGACACGGACCGGCGGATCGAGCTGACGTCGATGCGGCTCACCTCGAACCGGTGGTCCGAGCCGGCCCGGTGGAGCGGCAACGAGGAGGTCGGCGCCGGGGCGGGCACGGGTCTCGACGTGGATCCGCCGTCCGGCACGTGCCCGGACGGGGAGGGGCTGTCGGCCTCGGCCGAGCTCGCCTACCGATTCGGTGACGAGGAGCGACGCTCGGTGGTGCCGGTCGAGGACCCCCACGGCGTCCTGCGCGACCTCGTCGACGGCGACTGCGGTGAGCAGGCCTTCGACGAGGCGGTCACGATGACCGTCGGCACGCCGCGGGTGCGGGACGACACGTGGTCGAGCCGGATCACCCTCACGCCCCGGCAGCCGAACGACACCGTGCTGCTCGGCTTCGCGCCCACGCTGCGGTTCGCCTTCGGTCCACGGACGCCCGCCGAGGTGGAGATCCCTCTCGACCGCCCCCAGCGGCTCACGCTCGACGTCGTGATGGGCCGGTGCGATCCGCACATCGTGGCCGAGGACAAGGTCGGATCCCGGTTCGGGGCCTGGGTGCGCACGCCGGGGCTCGAGTACGGCTACTTCACGCTGGCGCTCGACGAGAGGATCCACGACTCGCTCGAGCAGTTCTACGCGCAGCGGTGTCGCCCCTGAGGGATCGCGCTGGAACACTGGTCGCGTGACCGAGCACTACCCCAGCGACGACCACGCCGGAGAGCGCAGCCTGCTCGTCGCCGCCGCCTACGTGATCCTGCGTCGCGGCGACGAGGTCCTGTTGCAGTTGCGGGCGGGCACGGGCTACCGCGACGGCCACTGGGCCGTCCTGGCCGGCCATGTCGACCCGGGTGAGTCGGTCCACGAGGCCGCTGTGCGCGAGGCGTACGAGGAGGCGGGCGTCACGATCGATCCCGCCGACCTGCGCCCGCTGACCGCCATCCACCGGTTCGAGCGCGGTGGGCCCCAGGTGGAGCAGCGGCTGGACGCGTTCTTCGAGGTCACCGGCTGGACCGGTGAAGCGGGACTGCAGGAGGCCGACAAGGCCGCCGAGATGCGCTGGTTCCGGCTCGACGACCTGCCCGAGCCGACCGTCCCGCACGAGCGCGACGTCCTCGACCTGCTCGCGGCCGGGCGGCCGATCCCGCCGGTGATCTCGCTGCCGTTGTGAACCCGCCGCGGGGTGGCGTGATCTTGACGAAGGCTGGCGGGCCGAACTGCCGTGCGGCCCGGTCAGCGCGTGCGAGCATGGATCGGTGACTCGCCGCGACAGCCTGCTCGCCGTTCTCGTCGCGCTGATCTGGGGCTTCAACTTCGTGGCCATCCACGTCGGTCTCGCCGACGTCCCGCCGTTCCTGTTCCTCGCCATCCGTTTCACCCTCGTGGCGCTCCCGCTGGTCTTCTTCGTGCCGCGGCCGCAGGCGCCGTTCGGCGTCGTCTTCAGCATCGGCCTGTTCATGAGCTTCGGGCAGTTCGGGCTGCTGTACCTGGCCATGGCGATCGGGATGCCGGCCGGACTGGCCGCCCTGGTCCTGCAGGCCCAGGTGATCTTCACGATCGTGATCGCCGCCGTCGCGCTCAACGAGCGGGCGTCCGTGCGCCAGGGTCTCGGCGCGGTGATCGGGACGGCCGGACTCGTCATCGTGGCGTGGGGCTTCCACCAGGACGCCCCGCTGATCCCGCTGCTGGTCACGGTGGGCGCCGCGCTGTCGTGGGCGATCGGCAACGTCATCGCCCGCGCGGCGAAGGTGTCGTCGGGCCTGTCGCTGGTGGTCTGGTCGGCGCTCGTCGTGCCGCTGCCCTGCCTGGCGGTCTCGTTCGTGGTCGACGGTCCCGCCGAGATGGCCGATGCCCTCGGCCGCTTCGGGCTCACGGCGTGGCTCAGCACCGTCTACACGGTCGTGCTGGCGTCGCTGGTCGGGTACACGATCTTCAACCGGCTCATGGCGACCTACCCAGCAGCCAGCGTGGTGCCGTTCATCCTGCTCGTGCCGCCCGTCGGCGTGCTGTCGGCCTGGGTCGCGCTCGGCGAGGTGCCCAGCACGCTGGAGTGGATCGGCGGTGTCGTGATGATGGTCGGCGTCGCGGTCGCGACGGTCACACTCCGGGGGCGAGCACGCCCGCTCGGGCCATCGACACCAGCAACTGCGACATCGCCTCCGGGCTGATGCGCGCCGAGTGCGGGGTCGAGTTGATCAGGCCGAAGACGGCCTGCGTCGCGGCGCGTGCGGTGGCGCGGTCCAGGTTCGGACGCAGCTCGCGCAGGGTGTCCACCCAGGCGTCGATGTAGGACAGCTGCAGCTCACGCACCGTCTGCTGGGCGTCGACGGGGAGGTTGGCCCACTCGCGGTCCTGGATGACGATCAGCGCCGGATGGGTCAGGGCGAACTCGACGTGCCAGGCGATCAGCGCGTCCAGTGCCGCCTCGGGCTCGGTGGCCTCGGCCCGGCGTTGGCGCCCGCCGGCCAGCAGCTGCTCACTGATCGAGGTGAGCGACTGGGCCAGCAGATCCTCCTTGCCGGTGAAGTGCTTGTAGATCGCCGGGCCGGAGATGCCGCACGCCTCGCCGATGTCGTTGACCGAGACGCCGTGGTACCCACGCTCGGCGAACAGGCCCGCGGCCGTGTTCAAGATCTGGTCCCGACGGCTCACGCTCACCACCGGAGCATAGCAAGGGCAGGTTAATGAGTGTTAACCTTCGAGCCGTGGACATGCGAGAGCTCGTCGCCGAGCTGAGAGAACGTACGGCGACCGCGCGGCGAGGCGGTTCGGAGAAGGCACGCGACCGGCACGTCGCGCGCGGCAAGCTGCTGCCGCGGGAGCGGGTCGACCGGTTGCTCGATCCCGGCTCGCCCTTCCTGGAGATCGGCGCGCTGGCGGCCTACGACATGTACGGCGACGACCCGTTCACCGTCCCCAGCGCCGGCATCATCACCGGAATCGGCCGGGTGTCCGGGCGTGACTGCGTGATCGTCGCCAACGACGCGACGGTCAAGGGCGGCACGTACTACCCGCTCACGGTCAAGAAGCACCTGCGCGCCCAGACGATCGCGGCCGACAACCACCTGCCGTGCCTGTACCTGGTCGACTCCGGCGGCGCGTTCCTGCCGATGCAGGACGAGGTCTTCCCCGACCGCGACGACTTCGGCCGGATCTTCTTCCACCAGGCCCAGATGTCGGCCCGGGGCATCCCGCAGGTCGCCGCGGTCATGGGCTCCTGCACCGCCGGCGGCGCCTACGTGCCCGCGATGAGCGACGAGTCCGTGATCGTGCGGGACCAGGGCACGATCTTCCTCGGCGGTCCGCCGCTGGTGAAGGCCGCCACGGGCGAGGTCGTCACCGCCGAGGAGCTCGGCGGCGGCGAGGTCCACGCCAGGGTCTCGGGCGTCGTCGACCACCTGGCCGACGACGATGACCACGCCCTGCAGTTGGTGCGCTCGATCGTCGACACGTTCGCGCGGCCCGCCGACCCGACGATCACCCGCCGCGAGGCGCTGCCGCCGCGCGAGGACCCCGACGAGCTCTACGACGTCGTGCCGGTCGACTCGCGGACGCCGTACGACGTGCGCGAGGTGATCAGCCGGATCGTCGACGACTCGCGGCTGCACGAGTTCAAGCCGCTCTACGGCGAGACCCTCGTGTGCGGATTCGCGCACATCGACGGCTGGCCGGTGGCGATCCTGGCGAACAACGGGATCCTGTTCAGCGAGTCGGCGCTCAAGGGCGCGCACTTCATCGAGCTGGCCAACCAGCGCGGCATCCCGCTGGTCTTCCTGCAGAACATCACCGGCTTCATGGTCGGCAAGGAGTACGAGAACGGCGGCATCGCCAAGGACGGCGCCAAGCTCGTCACGGCGGTCGCGTCCAGCGTCGTGCCGAAGTTCACCGTCGTCATCGGCGGCTCGTTCGGCGCCGGCAACTACGGCATGTGCGGCCGCGCGTACGACCCGCGGTTCCTGTGGATGTGGCCCAACGCCCGGATCTCGGTGATGGGCGGCGAGCAGGCGGCCTCGGTGCTGGCGACGGTGCGCGGCGACTTCGAGTCGCCCGAGGCCGAGGAACAGTTCAAGGCTCCGATCCGCGAGCAGTACGAGACCCAGGGCTCGCCCTACTACTCGACCGCGCGCCTCTGGGACGACGGGATCATCGACCCCGTCGACACCCGTCGCGTCCTGGCGCTGGGCCTCGCGGCCGCGGCGCACGCCCCCCTTCCCTCGCCGAACTTCGGCATCTTCCGGATGTGAGTGACATGGCTCTGCACTCTGTGCTCGTCGCCAACCGCGGCGAGATCGCCGCCCGCGTCCTGCGGGCCTGCCGCGAGCTCGGCATCCGCTCGGTCGCGGTCCACGTTCCCGGCGACGTCGCGCACGTCGCCCTGGCCGACACCGTCGTCGAGGTACCCTCGTACCTCGACGGCGCCGCGATCATCGAGGCCGCCCGCTCCGCCGGGGCCGAGGCGATCCACCCGGGCTACGGGTTCCTGTCCGAGAACGCCGGCTTCGCCCGCGCGGTGACCGACGCCGGACTGGTGTTCGTCGGGCCCAGCGCCGACGTCATCGAGCTGATGGGCCGCAAGGACCGCGCTCGCGAGGTCGCCGAGCGGGCCGGTGTCCCGGTCATGTCGCGCTACGAGCCGGAGGCCGTCCCGGCCGACGCCTACCCGGTGCTCGTCAAGGCCGCGGCCGGCGGCGGTGGCAAGGGCATGCACGTCGTGCGGCGCCCCGACGAGCTCGCCGAGGCGCTGGCGATGGCGGCCCGCGAGGCGCGCGCGGCCTTCGGCGACGACACCCTCCTGATCGAGCGGTACGTCGAGGGCGGCCGCCACGTCGAGGTCCAGGTGTTCGGCGACGACCAGGGCAACGTCGTCCACCTGCTCGACCGCGACTGCTCGGTACAGCGTCGCCACCAGAAGGTCGTCGAGGAGGCCCCCGCTCCCGACCTCGACCCCCGCGTGCGCGACCGCATCCGCTCGGCGGCCGTGGCCCTGTGCCGCGAGGTCGGGTACGTGAACGCCGGCACCGTCGAGTACCTCGTGATGGGGCAGGAGGCGTTCTTCCTCGAGATGAACACCCGCCTCCAGGTCGAGCACCCCGTCACCGAGGAGGTCACCGCGACGGACCTCGTGCACTGGCAGCTGGCGGTCGCGGCCGGTGAGCCGCTGCCGCTGACCCAGGACGAGATCGTCGAGGTCGGTCACGCGATCGAGGTGCGCGTCTACGCCGAGGACCCCGCCGCGGGATTCCTGCCGCAGGCCGGCCGCATCCGCGAGGTCTGGTGGCCGGGCGCCCGCGTCGAGTCCGTCATCGACGACGTCGACGGCGCGGACGTCACGGCGTCGTTCGACCCGATGATCGCCAAGATCATCACGACAGGCGACGACCGAGCCGAGGCCGTCGACGCGATGGTCGAGGCGCTGGACATGACGGCCGTGTTCGGCATCCGCAGCAACGTCGGATTCCTGCGCCGGGTCGTCGACTCGGCGACGTTCCGCGACGCGGCGATGGACACCGGATGGCTCGACACGGCTCCCGAGGAGCTGCTGTCCACTCCCGAGGTCCCCGCGCAGGCGGCAGCGGTGGCCGCGCGACTGCTGTGGCCCGAGCCGGACGACGGCTGGCGCTCCGCCGGTCCCGCCGCCGCGCTGCGGCTTCCCGTCGTCGACGAGGAGGGCACGCGACACGACGTGACCGCCTGGTCCGATCACGTGCTGCCGTCGACCACGGACGGCGCCCGCGCATGGGTCGCCGCCGAGGGTGAGACGTACGTGTTCGAGCGTCCCGACGGCACGCGGCGCCCGCGCGTCCTGCACGCCGGCGACGCGGAGGTCACCGCGCCGATGCCCGGCACGGTCATCGCGGTCGACGTCGAGAAGGGCGACCGGGTCGAGGCCGGCCAGCGGCTCGGCGCGGTCGAGGCGATGAAGATGGAGCTGGCCCTGACCGCCGCCCACGCCGGCACCGTCACCGAGGTCGCCACCGTGGGACGTCAGGTCAAGATGGGTGAGTTGCTGTTCCACGTCGAGCCGCTGGAGGAGTCGTGACCGCACTGCCGATGGTCGAGCGTGACCCGTCCCTGCCGGACCGCGTCACGATCTACGAGGTCGGTCCGCGCGACGGCCTGCAGAACGAGTCCGGGATCGTCCCCGTCGACGTCAAGGTCGCGTTCATCGAGGCCCTCGTCGCGGCGGGCCTGCCCGTCGTCGAGGCGACCAGCTTCGTGCACCCGAAGTGGGTGCCCCAGCTGGCCGACGCCGCCGAGGTCGTCGACCGGCTGCCCGTGGCGGGCCGCGTGCCCCTGCCGGTGCTGGTGCCGAACGAGCGAGGACTCGACCGCGCGCTGGAGGCCGGCGTGCGCCACATCGCGGTCTTCGCCAGCGCCACCGAGACGTTCGCCGAGCGGAACCTCAACAGCTCGGTCGAGGGCCAGTTCGCGATGTTCGAGCCGGTCATCGCGCGCGCCCTCGACGCAGGCGTGGACGTCCGCGCCTACGTCTCGATGTGCTTCGGCGATCCCTGGGAGGGCGCCGTCGATCCGGCCCAGGTGGTCCGCGTGGGCCGGCGCCTGCTCGATCTCGGCGCGTCCCAGCTGTCCCTCGGCGACACGATCGGCGTCGGCACCCCGGGCCACGTCGCCCGGCTGGTCCGCGAGTTCGTCGACGCCGGCGTGCCGGTCGACCGGCTGGCGATGCACTTCCACGACACCTACGGGCAGGCGCTCTCGAACACGCTCGCGGCGCTGCGGTGCGGGATCACGACCTTCGACGCGTCCGCGGGCGGCCTGGGCGGCTGCCCCTACGCCGAGAGCGCGACGGGCAACCTGGCGACCGAGGACCTCGTCTGGATGCTCGACGGACTGGGCATCGAGCACGGCGTCGATCTCGATGCCCTCGTCCGGGCCAGCGTCACGATGGCGCAGGCGCTCGGCCGTGAGAGCCCGTCCGCGGTCGTCCGGGCCCTCGCCTGACGCCCGCCCCCTCCCGAGATTTGCTCCGATTCCGACCTTTCAGAGCACCTGAAAGGTCGGAATGGGAGCAAATCTCGGGGCCGGAGGGAGGCGTTTCAGCGCCTGAGGCGGCGGTCCTTGAGCTCGCTCTGGGCGTAGCGGCCGACCTGCCAGGTGCCGAAGCCGTCGGCGCCGGCGCCGACCGCGCCGCCGAGCAGCGGGATGCGCTTGCCGGCGAGCATCAGGGCGCGGCGGCCGATCGTGCGACCGACGAGCTCACCGGTGACCTCCTTGGCGATCCGGTCGTCCAGCAGCGGATCGTGGGCCGGAGAGGTGGCCAGGGCCATGGGCGAGGAGGGCAGCCGCTTCTTCTTGACCATCTCGGTGACCGTGTCCTCGCCGAGCATCACCGCGAGCACGGCGTTGCGCACCCGAGGATCCTCGAGGTCGTAGCCACGCAGGTGCGCGATGCTCGCGACGAGATGGCACTGCACGATCGTCACCCCGACGACGTTCGCCGGCACGGTGGCGGCGGCGAACGCGATGCCGCCCAAGTTGGTGACGAACCCCTGCAGGCCGGCCAGGCTGGTGTGCGATCGCACGAGGGCGGCGACCGTCTTCTCGACGTCACCGCCGTGCGCGGCGAGCTTGCCCCCGGCGGTCTCGATCACGGGGCGCAGCGGCCCGACGCCGTCGATCGCCATGTCCAGAACCGCGCGGACGTATCCCGACGCCACGTTGGGCACGACGCGCGTGCCGGCCTCCTTGGCGATGCGGTCCTTCATCATTCCCATGCCGCAAGCATAGGAAGGACGCGCGAATGCGCCCCTCGGTCGCGTCGTCGCAGGCGTTTCGGGGCGCGCCGCCCCTAGGGTTGGCCCATGGTGCACGAGCCGTTCTCCACGCAGGTGGCGACACCGCAGTGGCGCACGGGGGCGCAGGAGTGGATCCGGGCCTCGCTGGCCGACCGGGGGATCGCCGTCACCGGCGCCGTCGAGCAGCCCCGGATCCGCCCGTGGTCGACCCAGCTGACCGTGCCGACCGACCGGGGCACCGTCTGGTTCAAGGCGGCCTGCCCGTCGATGTCGTTCGAGCCGGCGCTGCAGCAGGCGCTGGCGCGACTCGTCCCCGGCTCGGTGCAGGATCCGCTGGCGGTCGAGCCCGACCGGGGTTGGATGCTGACGCTCGACCACGGTCCGACGCTCGCGGACCAGCGCACCGCGACCTTGGACGACTGGCGACGCGCGCTGACCGAGGCGGCGCGGGTGCAGCGGGCCCTGGTGCCGCATCGTGCGGAGCTGCTGGCCACGGGGCTCCCCGATGCCGGCCCCGAGACGGTCGTGGACCGGTTCGACCGACTGCTGCAGATCCACGAGCACCAGACCGTCGGGCACGGCGCCCACGTGGCGCCGGAGCGGATCGTCGAGCTGCGCGGGCGACGTGCCGAGCTGGTCGACGCCTGCGCGGAGCTGGCCGAGTCGTCGGTGCCGTCGACGTGGCAGCACGGCGACCTGCACCCGAACAACCTGCACGAGAACGACCGGATCGCGTTCTTCGACCTCGGCGACGGGATGTGGGCGCACGCCGTCGAGATCCTGTCGGTCCCGTACGGCGTGATCACCGACGAGGGGTCGGTCGCGTGGCCCGAGGTCGTGACGGCGTGGACCGAGGCGTGGGAGCTGGAGCCGGCCGAGTTCGACCGGCTGTGGCGCGCCTCGGCCCTGACGCACGCGGTGAACCGGGCCGTCACGTGGCATCGCGCCCTGCTGACCGCGACCGCCGCCGAGATCGACGAGTGGGGCGATGCGGTGGAGCATCACCTGGCGTCCATGCTGGACGTATGAAGCCGGTCCCCCTGCCCCCGTCGCCCTGGACGTTCGATCCGCGCGACTGGCCCCGGGACGACTGCATCGCCTACGGAGCCGACCTGGAGCCTGCCACCATCATCGAGGCCTACCGCCACGGCGCGTTCCCGATGCCCGACCGCGACCTGCTGCTGTGGTGGTCACCCTTGGAACGCGGGGTGCTGGGCCCGGGCGACCTGCGCGTCTCGCGCTCGTTGCGGCGCTCCCTGCGGCACTTGACCATCACGGTCGACACCGACTTCGAGGCCGTGGTCGACGCGTGCGCCGACCCGCGCCGGCCGGGGTCGTGGATCACCTCCTCGATCCGCTCGGCCTACCTGCGCCTGCACGAGCTGGGCTACGCGCACAGCATCGAGACGCGCGATGAGGAGGGTGGCCTGGTCGGTGGGCTCTACGGACTGGCCCTGGGGTCCCTGTTCGCAGGCGAATCGATGTTCCACCGCCGCACGGACGCCTCGAAGGCCGCGCTGGTGGGCCTGGTCGACCGGATGTCGACGTTGCCGGAGTGGATCATCGACACCCAGTGGCAGACGGCGCACCTGGCGACGCTCGGCGTCCGGGTGGTCTCCCGCGAGTCCTATCTCGCCACGATCGAGACCCTCGTCGACCGTCCCGCACCCGTTTGGGACTGAAATCTCGCGACACGCCGAGGGCCCCCGGGGGAAAGCACCCCCCGAGCGATCCCTAGACTGCTGACGTACCCATCACATCCATTTCAGGAGCAGAATCGTGGCACTTTCCCGCAACGATCTCGTGGCCGAGCTGGCCGCCAAGACCGGCAGCACCAAGAAGGACGTCGACGAGTTCGTCACCGCCTTCGCCGAGCTCGTCATCGACTCGGTCGCCAAGGGCGAGAAGATCTCCATCCCCGGTGTGCTCTCGGTCGAGCGCGTCGCGCGTGCCGCCCGCACGGGTCGCAACCCCGCCACCGGCGAGACCATCGACATCCCCGCCGGCTTCGGCGTGAAGGTCAGCGCCGGTTCGCGCCTCAAGGCTGCCGCGAAGTAAGTCTTCGCCCCGACGCCCCCGCCCTGTGCACACAGGGTCGGGGGCGTCGTGCGTTGTGTGAGGATTCGACGGTGACGCCCTACCACCGCCTCGCCCGCGACTCGCCTGACTTCGCCCACTGGCGACTGCCCGTGGCCGCGGTGCTCGGCGTGGTCTCGTACGGCGTGATCTCGGTGGTCCTGGTCATCGTGGCGATGATCGTCCTGCTGGCCTCGGGGACCGACGTGGACCGCTGGCTGGACTCCGCCGGCACCGACATCGCTCTCGACTCCCCGGGGACGCTGCTGTTCCAGCTGGGCACGATCGCGGCACTGATCCCCTGTGTCCTGCTGCCGGTCGCCCTGGTCTGGCGCCGCCACGTCGGATACCTGCACTCGGTCCAGGGGTACCTGCGGTGGCGCTGGCTCGGCCACTGCGTCGCCCTGGCCTTCCTCGTCGTCGGCGTCACCCTCGGGCTCTCGGTCCTCGCCGCGGCCCTGGCCGGTGACGACTCCCTCGAGCTCGAGCCGCTCGGCGGCCGGGCCCTCGCGTCGCTGCTGGTCGTGCTGCTCGTGGTGCCGTTCCAGGCCGCCGCCGAGGAGTACGTGTTCCGTGGGGCGCTGATGCAGCTGATCGGCTCCTGGACCCGCTGGGCCGTCGTGCCGGTCGTGGTCAGCAGCCTGTTGTTCGCGGCCGGTCACGTCTACGACTTCTGGGGCCTGGTCTCGGTGTTCCTGTTCGGGGTCATCGCCGCGGTCATGACGATCCGGACCGGCGGACTGGAGGCCGCGATCGGACTGCACATCGCGAACAACGTGGTCCTGATGGTCCTCGACGTCGTGGGCCTGGTCGACTCCAGCGGCGACGGCTCGGGACTCCTCGACGAGGTCGTGCCGTCGACCCTCATGTGCCTGGTCTTCTGGGCGATCGTCGAGTGGTGCGCCCGTCGCCGTGGCCTCCAGCGGCTGCGGCCGCCACTGCCGCCGCTGCCCGCTCGCGTCCCGGCGTACCTCGTCGTCCCGCCGCCGCCCTACGTGCCGGCGGGCACGGTGCCGCAGGCGGCCATGCCGGCGCCCCAGGCGGCGATGCCGCCCACGCCGGAGGCCCCGCCGGCGCCCCGCGCGGAGGTCCCGCCCAACGCGCCGTCCTATCCGGGCGATCCCGGCGTGTGGGAGCGCTGAGCCGATCCTGCCCGGACGGCGACGGGCCGCCCCCGGACGAATCCGAGAGCGGCCCGTGCGACGTCGGAGCTCAGACCTTGCTGTAGTGCTCCTCGAGGTGCGGACGGTGCAGGTTCTCGCCCTCGATGTCGACGTTCGGGATGATCCGGTCCAGCCACTTCGGCAGGTACCAGGCCTTCTCGCCCATCAGGTACATCAGCGCGGGGATCAGCACGAGACGCACGATGAAGGCGTCGAAGATCACCGCGGCGGCCAGGGCGAAGCCCATCGACTGCACGATCGGCTCGTCCATGAAGATGAAGCCGGCGAACACCGACGTCATGATCAGGGCCGCGGCCGTGACCACCCGGGCGCTGTTGCGGAAACCGTCGACGACGGCTTCGCGGTAGGACGCGCCGTGGACGTGCGCCTCGCGGATCCGGGTCACCAGGAAGACCTGGTAGTCCATCGCCAGACCGAACACCACGCCGATCAGGAAGATCGGGATGAAGCTGACGATCGGCTGGCCCGGGAAGAGCCCGAACATCCCCTCCTGGAAGATCGCGACCGTCGCGCCCAGGGTCGCCATGACCGAGAGCAGGAAGCCCAGGGTGGCCGTCAGCGGCACGAGCAGCGAGCGGAACACCATGACCAGCAGCACGAACGCCAGGCCGATGACGATGGCCAGGTAGAGCGGCAGCGCGTCGGCCAGCATCTTCGACACGTCCGCCTGGATGGCCGTGAGGCCGGTGACCCCGACCCTGGTGCCCGTCTCCTGCTCGATGGCCTGCTCGCCGTCGCGCAGTGACTCCAGCAGCTCCTCGGTCTCGGTGTCCTCGGCGCCGGAGGCCGGCTGCAGCAGGATCATCGCGCCCTTGTCGTTCGCCGCGGCCGTCATCGCGTCGGCGACGTCGTCCTGACCTGCCGCCCAGGCGGTGACCGCTTGGTAGGCGGCCTGCTGCTCCTGCGGGTCCTTCAGCCCACGGCCGTCGACGACCAGCAGCATCGGCGAGAGCCGGCCCGGGCCGAAGGCGTCGGTGACGAGGTCGGACGCCTTGCGCTGGGTGGTGTCCTCCGCGGCGGTGCTGTCGGTGGGCAGGGCCAGGTGCATGTTCTTGACCGGGACGGCCAGCAGGCCCAGTCCCACGACGACGAGCAGCACCCAGGCCAGCGGCGCCTTGCGCAGGAACCGGGCCCATCGGACGCCGTTGTTGAGGATGTGGCCGTTGGCCTCGCGGGCGGGGCGGTACCGGCGGAACGTGCCGCCGAACGCCTTCGACTTCAGCATGCCCAGGATCGCCGGCAGCAGCGTGAGGGCGACGAGCACGGCGACGGTGACGGTCGCCGCGGCGCCCAGTCCCATGGCGGTCAGGAACGAGATGCCGACGACGCTGAGCGCGACGAGGGCGATGATCACCGTCAGGCCGGCGAACACCACGGCGGAGCCCGCGGTGCCGACCGCGACGCCGATGGCCTCCTCGCGGTCGTCGGTGTGGTCGAGCTCGCTGCGGTAGCGCGCCAGGATGAACAGGGCGTAGTCGATGCCGACGGCCAGGCCCAGCATGCTGGCCAGGGCGGTCGTGCTGGAGGGGATCTCGGTGATGGCGGTCATCGCGGTGATCGCGGTGATGCCGATGCCCACGCCGATGCCTGCGGTGACGATCGGCATGCCGGCCGCCACGAGCGATCCGAAGGTCAGCGCCAGGATCACCAGCGCCAGCGCGATGCCGATCAGCTCGGCGGAGGCTCCACCGGACTCCATCGACTGCATCGCCGACCCGGAGACCTCGACGGTCAGGCCGGCGTCGCGGGCGTCGTCCATCGCGGCCGTGACGGCGTCCTGCATCTCGGGCGTGACCTCGAGGACGGTGGGCACGTCGAACGTGAACGCGATCGTGCCGACCCGGCCGTCCTCGGACAGGGGGGTGGCGGCGCGGATCTGCGACTGCGCCCCGGCCAGGGCGGCATCGCGGTCGAACGGCTGGCCGGCCTCCTTCGCCTGGGCCTCGGCCTGGTCGATGCCGGAGGTCACCTGCCCCTCGAGGCCGGCGGCGGCCTCGACGGGACCGACGACGCCCTCCTGGACGTCCTCGAGCTCGGCGAGGTCGGCGACGAGCGCCTGCACCGCGGCGGCGTACGGCTCCTGCACGAGCTTCTCGCCCTCCGGGGCCGCCACGACGATCGTGCTGCTGGGAGCGTCGACGGCCGCGGCGTCGGGGAAGAGCTCCTGCTGCAGCTCGGCGGCCTCGACCGACTCGATCCCGGGGATCGAGAAGGTGTTGGACATGGGCTTGGACAGGTAGCCCGCGACGGCGCCGAGGCCCACGAGGGCCACCAGCCAGCCGGCGAGGAAGATCGGCCAGCGCCGGTAGGCGGTCTTGCCGAGTCGATAGAGCAGGGTTGCCATGCGGCGGTCGTCTCCTGAGGTGGGGGGCGGGGGTGGTGGTCAGTCGCGAGGAGGCTCGAACAGAGAGCTCATCGCGTCGAAGGTGAGGTCGAGGCATTCCGCGACCGTCCGGGTGGGGGTGGCGAGAGCCTCGTCGAGCGCGGCGTCGCACATCGCGACGACCGAGGCGCTCAGCAGACGCATGACGAGGGGATCGAGGGCCTGGCCCTCGCGCCGGGTGATCGCCTCCGACAGCACGCGCGACTTCTCGACGAAGCGCTCGTGCACGGCGGTGATCAATCGCGGGTCGCTGTGCAGGACGCGCCGGACGGCGTCGACCTCCGCGGGATCCGGGGCGTCGGCCGCCAGCGTCGCGCGCAGGATCTCCAGCACGTCGACCAGGAGCCGGCCCGTCGGACCGCCGGCCAGGAACGCCTCCCACAGTGCAGGGTCGATCTCGTGCTCGGGGCCGAGCACCGCATCGATCTTGCCCGGCACGTAGTTGAACAGGGTGCGTCGCGAGACGCCCGCCCGCTCGGCCAGCTGGTCCATGGTGAATCCGTCGAGCCCGTGCTCCTGCGTCAGCTCGCGCGCGCACCGCGTGATGCTCAGGAGCGTCCGCTCCCGACGCAGCTGCGTTGCACTCTTTGACACGGAGTGCAGTCTTGCACTCTGGTGCGAGCGGTGCAATCAGATGGCGCGGATCAGGGCACGATCGTGCGGCCCGCCGCCTCCCACGCGTCCATTCCGCCCTCGAGGTTGATCGCCTCGCGGCCCACGTGGTTCAGCCACGCGGCGGCATGCGCCGAGCGCTGGCCGAGGTGACACACGACCAGGACGGGACGCTGCGGATCGAGCTCGTCGACCCGGGCCGGCAGGTCGCCGAGCGGGATGTGAACCGCGTCGGGCAGATGCCCCCGAGCCCACTCGAACGGCTCGCGGACGTCGAGCACGATCCACTCCGCCGGGACCGGATCGGGCACCTCGGCAGGGGTGAACCGGGCCGGTGTGTGATCGGTCATGTGACGTCGGACCTCCCGGAGGACCTTGAAACGAGGGCGGTTGAATGGTTAATTGTTACTAGCCATGGGTATGTGCCGGCAACGGCGTGCCCGCGGACCACCGCTCAGGACAGCTGCCGGGGGAACCGAAAGGGGGACAGATGGTTCACAGTCGCGATGTGGTGCGACTGCCATTCGAGTCTTCCACCCCGGGCATCGCCCGCACGAAGCTGGCCGCCTTCCTGACCCTCAATCGCATCGATCTGCCGATGATCGACAACGCCCTGATCGTGCTCAGCGAGATGATCGCCAACGCCGTCGCGCACGGCACGCCCGACCAGGACGGCACGATGGAGATCGCCTGGAGCATCGACGACGGCCTGCTGAACCTCAGCGTCCGTGATGCCGGCCGCTGCGCCGAGATGGTGCCCCGCCCGTTCGACGAGGACTCCCTCGGCGGCCGCGGCCTCTCGATCATCAGCCGGGTGGCCGACAAGTGGTCGGTCGACCTGACCCGCGGCACCTGCGTGCGCGCCGAGCTCGCGCTGGCCTGACCGCTCGCCCGCCGCGGCGGGCGATAGCGTGTCCGTCATGGGCAAGAAGTCGAGGCGTACCAAGCCGGCCAAGCAGCGCATGCCGTTCGTCGCGCGCACCTTCGAGGGATTGCCGTCCGAGGGCGACTGGGTCGCCCTGCGTGAGTTCGTGCCGTCCGCCACGGCGACGGTCGGCCTGCGCGACGGCGGCACCGTGCGGATCTGCTCGCTGCTGCCCGGCGCCGGCGCCGGGCTCGTCCGTCCCGACGGCGAGATCTGGGTGGGCCTGCAGGTCATGCACAATCACGGCGACATCAGCCGCGACCTGGCCCACGTCATCGAGGTCGCCCGCGAGACCGAGCCCGGCACCCCGATCCGCATGACGGCGCCCGGCGTCGGTGCGCGACTGCAGGACCTCATCGATCCCGACAGCGACTTCGAGGTCGAGCTGCACGACGGCTTCGACTGGTGGCTCGTCGAGGAGGACCGCGACTCCTCCGCCGCCGCGGCCGCCCTCGAGGAGGCCAACGCCACCGTCGCGCCCACCACGAAGCTGACGGCCACCGACTCGGCGTACGTCACGGACATGGGCGACCACGCCTACCTGCGCTGGATCATGCTCGACGACGAGGGCCCGCTGCTGGACGCCTTCGCCCGCCTGCGCGCGGCCGGCACGGACTCGCTCGGCGAGGGCACCGAGCTGATCGGGATCTTCCGGGCGCACGGACTGCTCGTGCCGGTGTGGGAGGTCGACGGTGTCGGAGCCGAGGAGCTCGACGCGGCGGTGCCCGATTTCGTCGCCGTCCTGGACGAGGCGAAGGGCCGCACCGACGAGCTCAGCAGCGAGGAGCGGACCGCGCGGCGCGAGCTGATCAGCCGTCAGGTCACCATCCGCTGACGCGGGATGCGTGGGGTTCTGGTCACACCACGCACCCGGGTGGCCCCGCATTCACGCGGTTGTCATGTGAGCCGCCTAGGCTGGAAGACGTGGACTGGACCGACTATGACGCTGCGTTGTTCGATCTCGACGGAGTGATCACCCCGACCGCTCGCGTGCACCAGATGGCCTGGGCACGGATGTTCACCGACTTCCTGCAGGGTCATCGCGACGTCGATCCCTACACGGAGGCGGACTACTTCGCCTACGTCGACGGCAAGCCGCGCTACGAGGGGGTCGCGTCCTTCCTCGCGTCCCGCGGGCTCGAGCTGCCGTACGGCGACCCCTCCGACGATCCCTCGGCCGAGACGGTCTGCGCTCTCGGCAACCGCAAGAACGACTACTTCTCCGACGTGCTGCGCACCGACGGCGTCCAGGCGTACCCGGGCTCCGTCGCCCTGCTCGACGCGCTCGAGAAGCGTGGCGTGAAGTCGGCGCTGGTGTCGAGCTCGCGCAATGCGCGCCCCGTCCTGGAGGCGGCCGGTCTCTCCGACCGCTTCGAGGTCGTCGTCGACGGCGAGGTCGCCGCCGCCGAGCACATCGCCGGCAAGCCGAGACCCGACACCTTCGTCACCGCCGCCGAGAGGCTCGGCGTTCCCACGACCCGCTCGGTCGTCCTGGAGGACGCGGTCTCGGGCGTGCAGGCCGGCGCCGCCGGCGACTTCGGGTTGGTGATCGGCGTCGATCGAGGCGCCGGCGCCGACGTCCTGCTCGAGCACGGCGCGGACGTCGTCGTCTCCGACCTGGCGGAGCTGCTGTGAGCTGGCACGAGGCGCCCGGCACCGAGGACTTCCTCGACCGCTCCCGGTGGCCCGCCGATCCGTGGCGACTGATCGAGACACATCCCGACCAGAGCGACCTGGGCGTCGCCGAGACCTTGTTCTCGGTGGCCAACGGCTACCTGGGCATGCGCGGCAACGTCACCGAGGGCCGTGACTCCCACACTCACGGCACGTTCGTGAACGGCTTCCACGAGACGTGGCCCATCCACCACGCCGAGGAGGCGTTCGGCTTCGCCCGCGTGGGTCAGACGATCGTCAACGCGCCCGACGCCAAGGTCATCCGCCTGTACGTCGACGACGAGCCGCTGCTGATCAGCGTCGCCGACCTGCTCGAGTACGAGCGCTCGCTGGACTTCCGCAGCGGTGTCCTGCGTCGCGAGATCCTGTGGCGCACGCCGTCGAACAAGCTCGTGCGCGTCGTCGCGACCCGCATGGTCTCGTTCGCGCAGCGCCACCTGGCCGTGCTGGAGTTCGAGGTCACGATGGTCGACTCCGCCGCGCCGATCGCGCTGTCCTCGCAGATCCTGAACCGCCAGGACGGCGAGGACGAGTACCACGTTCGCTCCAAGGCGATGGGCGAAGGCCACGACCCCCGCAAGTCCGAGGGATTCGACCGTCGTGTGCTCGAGCCGAAGTACAGCTGGGGCGACGCCGACGAGGCGCGGGTCGTGCTGGGCTTCCGCTGCTACGACAGCGGCATGACGCTCGCCGTCGCGGCCGACCACGTGCTCGTCACCGAGAACCACAGCGACACCCGCGTCCAGGTCGAGGACGACCTCGCCAAGGTCACGTACCGGATCGCCGCCGAGCCCGGCGTGCCGATCCGGCTGACCAAGATGGTCGCCTATCACACCTCGCGCGGCGTGCCGGTGCGCGAACTGGTCGACCGGTGCCGCCGCACGCTCGATCGCGCCTTCGAGCAGGGCGTCCAGAAGCAGTACGACGACCAGCGCGCCTGGCTCGAGGACTTCTGGCGGCGCTCCGACGTCGAGGTCCCGGGCCACCCGGAGGTCCAGCAGGCGATCCGCTGGAACCTGTTCCAGGTCGCCCAGGCCAGTGGTCGGGCCGAGGGCGCGGGCATCCCCGCCAAGGGCCTCACCGGCTCGGGCTACAGCGGGCACTACTTCTGGGACACCGAGGTCTACGTCCTGCCGTTCCTGACGTACACGAACCCCGACCACGCCCGGAACGCCCTGAAGTTCCGGTACAGCCTGCTCGACGCCGGTCGCAAGCGCGCCCGCGAGATGTCCCAGTCCGGCGCGCTCTTTCCGTGGCGCACCATCAACGGCGAGGAGGCCTCTGCCTTCTTCGCCGCCGGAACGGCGCAGTACCACATCGACGCCGACATCGCGTACGCCGTCGCGCAGTACTACCTCGCCACCTCCGACGAGAACTTCATGTTCCGTCAGGGGATCGACATCCTGGTCGAGACGGCCCGGATGTGGGTCGACCTGGGGTTCTGGCGCGACGAGGAGGTGGGCACCTTCCACATCCACGGCGTCACCGGGCCCGACGAGTACACGACCGTCGTCAACGACAACCTGTTCACGAACGTCATGGCCCGCTTCAACCTGGCCGCGGCCGCCCAGGCCGTCGAGCTCATCAGCCAGCGCGACACGGCCGCCTACGACCGCATGGTGATCCGGCTGGGCTTGAAGGACCACGAGCCCGGCGACTGGAGGCGGGCCGCGCACAACATGGCCATCCCCTTCGACGAGGCGCTCGGCGTGCACCCGCAGGACCAGCACTTCCTCGAGCGCGAGGTGTGGGACCTGGACCACACGCCGCTGGAGAAGCGGCCGCTGCTGCTGCACTACCACCCCCTGGTGATCTACCGGTTCCAGGTCATCAAGCAGGCCGACATCGTCCTGGCGCTGTACCTGCAGGGCAATCACTTCACCAACGAGCAGAAGCGCGCCAACTTCGAGTACTACGACCCGATCACGACCGGCGACTCCACGCTGTCCGCGGTCGTGCAGTCGATCATCGCGGCCGAGGTCGGGTACCGCGATCTGGCGTACCGCTACTTCCTCGGGGCCCTGTTCGTCGACCTGGCCGACCGGCACAAGAACGCGACAGACGGCGTCCACGTCGCCTCCACCGGCGGCATCTGGAGCGTCCTGGCCTGCGGCTTCGGTGGCTTCCGCGATCACCGCGGCGACTTCACGCTCGACCCGCGGCTCCCCGAGGCGTGGGACGAGCTGATCTACCGCGTCACGATCCAGGGCTCCCGCGTGCGGGTGACGGTCCGCGAGCGCGAGTTGGAGCTGTTCATCGAGGACCAGCAGCCGAACGGGTTGGGCGACCTCGTCGACCCGGTGTTCAGCGTGCGTGGACGCACCATCAAGGTCTCGCCGGGCGCCCCGACCGTGGTCCCGCTCGACGGGCAGGGTCCGCGCATCCACGGCACCCCGCAGCCCGTGGCCGGGCGTCGGCGGGCCGACGGCACCGTCATCACGGCGATCGTCCCGGGCAGCTGACTTCGGCTACGGCGCCGGAGCCAGCGTCGCGGGGACCCGCACCAGCACGACGCCGGGGTGGATCTCGGCGGTGATCTCCTGGAACTCGCCGACGGGGTCGCCGTCCAGCTGCATCGGCACGGGCTTCTCGGCGCGGACGTGCACCTTCTGGGCGCACAGGCGCGCCAGTCGCTTGTCGTTGGTCTTGCGACGCGTCAGCACGCGGGCGACGATCGACAGCCAGCCGATGAAGCGCTTCGGGGCGACGACGACGATGTCGAGCAGGCCGTCGTCGATCTTGGCCTCGGGCAGCAGCGGGATGCCCGCCTGCAGGAAGCCGACGTTGCCGATCACCACGGTGCGGGCGCGGAAGTGCCGGGGCGGGTCGTCGTCCAGCGTGATGGCGACCTTGGTGCGCGGGAAGGTCACGGCCTTGAGCCCGGACAGGAAGTACGCGAGGTAGCCCACGCGCTTCTTGAGGTCCTCGTTCACGCCGGTCATGATCATCGCGTCCATGCCCAGGCCGGCCATGACCAGGAACGAGGTCTCGGTGCCGCCGTCGGTCGAGAAGCTGGCCAGGTCGATCGCGCGGTCCTGGCCGCCGAACACCACGTCGAGGGCGTCGCGGGTGTTGACCGGGATGTCGAGGTTGCGCGCCAGCAGGTTGCCCGTGCCCAGCGGCAGGACCCCGATCGCGACGCCGGACCGGGTGGCCTCCTCGCACACGGAGCGCACCGTGCCGTCGCCGCCGGCGGCGATGATGAGGTCGACGCCGGCATCCAGGGCGGCGCGGGTCTGGCCGTGGCCGGGGTCCTCGACGGTGGTCTCGAACCACTGCGGCTCGTCCCAGCCGTGCAGGGCGCCCACCTGGCGCACCTTCGTCTTGAAGTCCTCGACGTCACCGACCTTGACCGGGTTGAGGACGACGGCGGCGCGGCGGCGGCCGGAACCGGTCAGGACGGCGGTCTCGACCGGTGCCCTGCCGCTGCCGCTGATCAGGAACCGCCACAGCAACAGCGGGACGAAGCTGCCGAAGGCCAGTCCCGCCGTGACGTCGCTGAGGAAGTGGACGCCGAGGAAGACGCGATCGGCCGCGATCAGGAGCGCCAGGACGACCCACAGCGCGAGGAACAGGCGGCGGCGCAGTCCGCGGCCGGTCAGGACGATCGTCAGCAGCGCGAGCACCGTGAAGAGCAGGCCGGCGCCGGCGGAGTGGCCGCTGGGGAACGAGTAGCCGCCGATCTCGTGCAACGGCAGGTCCCAGACGGGCCGCTCGCGCTGGACGACCAGCTTGATCAGGGCGTTGCCACCGAGCACCACCACGGCACTGACCACGACCCAGACCGCCAGCAGACGCTCGCTGCGCCACCACAGCAGTCCGGCCAGGACCGCCAGCACCACCCCGACGCCCCAGTTGCTCGTCACCGCCGCGGCGACGTCCAACACGTCCACGAGCCACGGTCGTGCCTCGGTGAGGTCGAAGGCCCACTGGGCGACGTCCTGGTCGAGGTCGATCAGCGGCCGCCACGTGGTGGTGACGAGGGCCGTCAGGAGCACGAACAGGACAGCCTCGACGGCCATCAGGAGGGTCGGGATGAACGGCCGGTCACCGTCGGCACGGCGCAGGTCGATCGTCACGGCAGTCCTCTCGTCGGTGTGGCGCCCGCCAAGCGTAACCGCGCCGCGACAGCTCGGCCGGTCGCGCCTCGCTAGGCTGGCGGGGTGATCGATCCCCGACTGTTGCGTGACGAAGCCGACCTGCTGCGAGCCGCCCAGGAGCGCCGCGGCGAGTCGTCCCAGCTCGTCGACGACCTGATCGCGGCCGACGAGGCACGTCGCGCCGCCATCGTGGCCTTCGAGGCGGTCCGCTCCGAGCAGAAGCAGCTCGGCAAGCAGATCCCGAAGGCCCAGGGCGACGAGAAGCAGGCACTGCTGGCCCGCACCAAGGAGCTCAGCGCCGAGGTGAAGACCGCCGAGGCCGCTCAGGCCGAGACGGCACGGGCGTTCGAGGAGCTGCTGAAGACGCTCCCGAACCCCACGGTCGACGCGCCTCCCGGCGGTGAGGACGACTTCGTCGTGCTGGAGGAGATCGGCACGCCCCGCGACTTCGCCGCCGAGGGCTTCGAGCCGCGCGACCATCTCGAGCTGGGCGAGCTGCTCGGCGCGATCGACGTCGAGCGTGGCGCCAAGGTCAGCGGCTCGCGCTTCTATTACCTCACCGGCGTGGGCGCCCAGCTGGAGCTGGCGCTCGTGCAGCTGGCGATGAAGACCGCCGCCGAGTGGGGCTTCACGCCGATGATCCCGCCCGCGCTGGTCAAGCCGCAGGCGATGGAGGGCACCGGCTTCCTCGGCCAGGCGGCCGACGACGTCTACCACCTGGAGAAGGACGACCTGTACCTCGTCGGCACCTCCGAGGTGCCGCTCGCGGCGTATCACGGCGGCGAGATCCTCCCGACCGAGTCGCTGCCGCGTCGTTACGCGGCGTTCAGCCCGTGCTTCCGGCGTGAGGCCGGCTCGTACGGCAAGGACACGCGCGGCATCTTCCGCGTCCACTGGTTCGACAAGGTCGAGATGTTCGTCTACACGACGCTCGACGAGGCCGCCGCCGAGCACGAGCGGCTGCTGGGCTGGGAGAAGGCGTGGCTGCAGAAGCTCGAGCTGCCCTTCCGCGTCATCGACGTGGCCGCCGGCGACCTGGGCCTGTCCGCCGTCCGCAAGTTCGACTGTGAGGCGTGGATCCCGACCCAGGCCAAGTACCGCGAGCTCTCGTCCGCCTCGAACTGCACCGAGTTCCAGGCCCGCCGCCTGGACACGCGCACCCGGGCGACCGGCGAGGACGGCACGTCCCACGTGGCGACGCTCAACGGCACGCTGTGCGCCATGACGCGCACGATCGTGGCCCTGCTCGAGAACGGCCAGCAGGCCGACGGCTCCGTCCGGCTGCCCGAGGCACTGCACCCCTACCTGGGCGAGGTCCTGCGCCCGGTCGAGGATCGCTGAGCCATGACGTGGCGCCCGCGGCTGGTCGCGCTCGACGTCGACGGCACCATCGTCGACCATGACAACCAGCTGAGCCCTGCGGTCAAGGACGCGATCCTGGCCCTGCGCGCCCAGGGGATCCCCGTGGTCATCGCCACGGGGCGTGCCGTCCCGGGCGTGTACGACGTGCTCGACAAGCTGGGCTTCCGCGAGGGACTCGGCGTGGCCAGCAACGGCTCGGTCGTCTTCGACGTCGACCCGTTCGAGGTCGTCCACACCACGACCTTCGACGCCCGCGAGGCGGTGCGCCGCGTCCTCGAGCGCGTGCCCGAGGCGCTCGTGGCGGTCGAGGAGGTCGGCATCGGGTACCGCGTCAACCGCGCCTTCCCGCACGGTGAGATCACCGGCGACATCATCCTCGACGAGGTCGAGCGCATGGTGTCCCAGCCCGTGACCCGCGTCGTCGTGCGCGCGCCGGACCACGACCGCGACAAGTTCTCCTCGCTCGTGGAGGACCTCGGCCTCGAGGGCACGAACTACTACATCGGCTACACGGCGTGGCTCGACCTGGCGCCCGAGGGCGTCTCGAAGGCCTCCGGGCTGGACGTCGTGTGCCACCGGATGGGGCTGACTGCCGCCGACGTCCTGGCCGTCGGCGACGGGAACAACGACCTCGAGATGCTCCAGTGGGCCGGCCGCGGGGTCGCGATGGGCCAGGCCCCGGACGAGCTCAAGGCGGCCGCCGACGACGTCACGGGCACCGTCGAGGAGGACGGCCTCGCGGCCGAGCTCCGCCGCTGGCTGGACTGAGCGGCCGCCGTTCACCGCAGCGCAGGAGCCGCTCAGCGGTGTGTGCTGGCGCACACCCGTAGGGATGGGGCACGGTGGAGTCGTCCACAATGGTGACCCGCGACACACCGCATCCCGCCCAGGAGGCCCACCCGTGACTCAGACCGGCATCGACAACCTCGCCACCGAGGACCGCATCTTCGAGCCCCCGGCGGAACTGGCCGCGAACGCCAACGTCAAGGCCGACGCCTACGATCGCGCCGCGGAGGACCGCCTCGGCTTCTGGGGTGAGCAGGCCGGCCGGCTGACGTGGGACACCCCGTTCACCGACGTCCTGGACTGGTCGAACCCGCCGTTCGCGAAGTGGTTCGTCGGCGGCAAGCTCAACGTCGCCTACAACTGCGTGGACCGCCACGTCGAGAACGGGCTGGGCGACAAGGTCGCGATCCACTTCGTCGGCGAGCCCGGTGACACGCGGGACATCACCTACGCCCAGCTCAAGGACGAGGTCAGCCGCGCGGCGAACGCCATCGAGGAGCTGGGCATCGAGGCCGGCGACCGGGTGGCGATCTACCTGCCGATGATCCCCGAGGCCGTCATCGCGATGCTCGCCTGCGCGCGCCTGGGCGCCCCCCACACCGTCGTGTTCGGCGGCTTCAGCTCCGATGCCCTGGCCAGCCGGGTCGAGGACTGCGAGGCCAAGCTCGTCATCACGGCCGACGGAGGCTACCGCCGTGGCGCTCCCTCGGCGCTCAAGCCCGCCGTGGACGAGGCGATCGCCAAGCTCGGCGACGCCAGCCCGGTCGAGAACGTCCTGGTCGTGCGCCGCACCGGCGAGGACGTGGCCTTCGACGAGGACATCGACGTCTGGTGGCACGAGCTGGTCGACGAGTCCTCGCCCGACCACACGCCGCAGGCCTTCGACGCCGAGCACCCGCTGTACGTCATGTACACCTCGGGCACGACGGGCAAGCCCAAGGGCATCCTGCACACCAGCGGCGGCTACCTGACCCAGTGCGCCTACACCTTCGACGCGGTGTTCGACCACAAGCGCGACACCGACGTCTTCTGGTGCACCGCGGACGTCGGCTGGGTCACCGGGCACTCGTACATCGCGTACGGGCCGACCGCGAACGCGGCGACGCAGGTGCTCTACGAGGGCACGCCCGACACGCCGCACAAGGGCCGCTGGTGGGAGATCATCCAGGAGAAGGGCGTGACGCTCTTCTACACCGCGCCGACCGCGATCCGGACGTTCATGAAGTGGGGCGACGAGATCCCCGCGCAGTACGACCTGTCGACGCTGCGCATCCTCGGCTCGGTCGGTGAGTCCATCAACCCCGAGGCGTACGTCTGGTACCGGACGAACATCGGCGGCGACCGCACGCCCATCGTGGACACCTGGTGGCAGACCGAGACCGGCGCGCACATGCTCAGCCCGCTGCCGGGCGTCACCGCCGCCAAGCCGGGCTCGGCGATGGGGCCGCTGCCGGGCATCAGCGCCGAGGTCGTCGACGACGCCGGGAAGCCCGTCGGCAACGGCGAGGGCGGCTACCTCGTCCTCACCGAGCCGTGGCCGGCCATGCTGCGCACGATCTGGGGCGACGACCAGCGCTTCAAGGACACCTACTGGGCGCGCTTCCCGGACATGTACTTCGCCGGCGACGGCGCCAAGAAGGACAAGGACGGCGCCATCTGGCTGCTCGGCCGGGTCGACGACGTCATGAACATCTCGGGGCACCGGCTGTCGACCACCGAGATCGAGTCGGCGCTCGTCTCGCACCCGACCGTCGCCGAGGCGGCGGTCGTCGGCGCCACCGACGACACGACGGGACAGGCCGTCGTGGCCTTCGTGATCCTGCGTGAGTCGGCCGCCGCGTCCACCGAGGAGCACATCGCCGCGCTGCGCGACCACGTCGCCAAGGAGATCGGCCCGATCGCCAAGCCGCGCCAGATCATGGTCGTGCCGGAGCTGCCCAAGACGCGCTCGGGCAAGATCATGCGGCGGCTGCTGCGCGACGTCGCGGAGAACCGCGAGGTCGGTGACGCGACGACCCTGGCGGACTCCTCCGTCATGGACCTGATCACCGCCGGCCTGAAGAAGCCGGCAGCCGGCCAGGAGTGACCCCCGCGGGACGCCCGCGCCCGCCGGGACGGCCACGAGGGGCTGCTCCGGCGGGATTTGGGTACGCTCACCCCATGACGAAGCCCACGGACGACCCCACGATCGGACGACTCGTCGCAGATGTGACCCGCGACCTGTCGTCGATCGTCCAGCACGAGATCGCCTTGGTGAAGTCCGAGCTGCGCGTCAGTGTGAGGGCCGGTGGACTCGGCGTCGCGCTCGTCGCGGCCGCCGCGTTCCTGCTGCTGCTCGTACTGATCCTCGGCTCCGTCACCATCGCGTACTTCCTGACGATGACGGGGATGCACGCCGCGTGGGCGTTCCTCATCGTGACGGCGTTCTACCTGCTGGTGGCCGTCGTCCTGCTGCTCGTGGCGTGGACGCGGTTCAAGAAGATCCGCGTGCCGGAGAAGTCCATCGGCACGGCGCGTCAGCTGCCGTCGGCGCTCAAGCCCGGCAACCACGCCGCGGGAAGCCGCGTCAAGACCGCCGCGCGCGGCTGACCAGCCCCAGCACGACCAGCACGGCGCCGCCCAGCGCCACCCACAGCAGCGTCACGTCCAGCGACGCGACGATGCGGTCGGTCAACTCGTCGCGTAGGTGACGTCCGGCCTCGGTGGTGGCGTCCGCCCGGTCCTCGACCAGCCGGGGCAGCGCGAGGTGGCCCAGGACCCACCACGCCGCAGCCGCCAGCACGGCCCCGAGACCCAGGGCGGTCAGGGTGGCGCCCCGGCGTCGCGACACGGCCAGGGCCAGCAGGGCCGCGACCACGGCCGTCCCGACGGCCACCACGGCCACGGTGGCCGCCCGCGACGTCGCCTCCACGAAGTCGGTGGGGTTCTCGTCGCTCAGCGTGACCAGCAGCTCGCCGGGCCGCGGCAGGTCGACCGGCAGCTTCGCCGAGACCTCATCCAGGGCGAGGTCCACCAGGGGAGAGATGTCGGCCCGGACGTTCGTCGGCGTCGGCTCGGAGTAGAGCCGCTGGTGCGCGCTGCGGGCCGTCTCGGCCCACGCGTCGTTCCAGTCCGGGGAGTCGGTCAGGCGCAGCACGCCGTCGCGGACGCCGTCGGCGATGCGGTCGTGCAGGGTGCCGGGCAGTCCGGTCCGGTCCGCGAAGGCCTCGCCGGCCGTGTCGGCCGCGGCTCGCTGGACCTGCCGATCGTCGCCGACCCGCGAGACCAGGTCGACGAAGCCGCTCTCACTCTGGACGTGGGTGGCCGTCCAGCCCGCGCCGATGCCGACGAACGTGGCCACGGTGGCCACGCACCACAGCAGGGCGGTCGCGACCGTGCGCATCAGGCGCAGCTGCCCGTCGACACCGTGTCCTCGGCGCGCGCCGCCGCTCGGGCGATCGGGATCGCCTCGGCCGCGGTCACCGCGTAACCGGTCTCCGGATCGGAGATGGACGCTGCGAAGATCACTCCGATCACCCGGCCCTTCGTCGAGATCAGCGGCCCGCCGGAGTTGCCCGACCGAACCAGCGAGCGGATGGAGAAGACGTCGCGCGAGACGCGGCCGTCCCCGTAGATGTCGGGACCCTTCAGGTCCAGTCGGCCACGGATTCGCGCGGAGCGCGCGTCGAACGGGCCGTTCTCGGGGAATCCGAGGACGGCGGCCGATTCACCCTGCTGGGCGCTGGTGTCGAAGCGGAGGGGCTTGGCATCCAGCCCTGGCACGTCGACGACGGCGAGGTCGAGCTCGGGATCGAAGAGCACCGGTCGCGCGTCGTAGCGGCGGTCACCGACGGTGACGGTCGGCTCGTCCACGCCGGCCAGGACGTGGGCGTTGGTCATGATCCGGTCGCGGGCGATGACGAAGCCCGAGCCCTCGATGGTGCGGTTGCACTCGGCCTCACCGAGCACTCGGACGACGCTGGCACGAGCGGCGCGCACCGACTTCAGCGCGAGCGTCTTGTCGTCCGGCCGCTCGGTGGCCGGGATGATCTCGGTCTCGAACGGGTCGAGGTACCGGGGGAAGACATCGCCGGTGAGGGTGTCGGTGAAGGCCTGCAGCGCCTCGCCGGCACGCTGCGGCATCAACTGGTCGACGCGCTGCAGCACGGTCGAGTCGCGGACCGCCGCGCTGACGTAGGGCAGTGTCGACGCGCTGACCGCGTAGCCCAGCGCCCAGGACGCGGCCATCACGACGCTCGTGCCGAAGGCGGCTCCGAGCACGGCATCGATCGCGCGCCCCGGGCCCCGGCGGATGCGCAGCGAGCGGCCGATCATGCTGCCGGTGAAGTTGCCCACGGCGGCGACGACGAACACGAACACGATCGACATGACCGCCGACAGGGCGTCACCGGATCCCTGGGTGAAGAACCGCGGCGCCAGGGCGATGCCGAGCAGGAAGCCCAGGAACAGACCGCCGCCGGAGAAGACGTTCGACACGAAGCCGTGGACCCACCCCGCGTAGGCGTAGACCACGAACGTCGTGATCAGGACGAGATCGAGCCAGTTCATGTCACTCCGGCAGGGGTCGGGTTCGGGTGGCGTCCCACGGGCGCTCCCAGCCCAGACGCTCGAACAGTCGGGAGATGATGCCGGCGGTGAAGCCCCACAGCGGGGTCTCCGCGCCGATGTCGAAGGCGGGGCCGGTCCAGCCGGACGGGTGGACGACGCTGAACCGGTGCTCCGGGTCCAGCAGCAGGTCCAGCGACGTGGGCAGGACCTGCTCGACCTCGTCGGGGCTGTGGGCGGTCAGCGGATGCGGGTTCGTCCAGTAGCCCAGGACGGGCGTGACCGCGTGGTTGCTCGGCGGCAGCCACAGCGTGGGCAGCGTGCCGAAGACGACCACCTCGCTCGGGTCCAGTCCGACCTCCTCCTCGGCCTCGCGCAGCGCGGTGTGCACGGGGTCGCGGTCGGTGTCGTCCTGCTTGCCGCCGGGGAACGAGATCTGGCCGGCGTGGTTGCGCAGCGTGGCCGCGCGCTCGGTCAGCAGCAGCTCGCGGCCTCGCTCGCCCTCGGAGAAGAGCATCAGGACCGCGGCGGGCCGGGCGTCGGCCGGCGGGTGGGGGAACCGGGGAGCGAGCTGCTCGGCCTCGACGGAGCCGAGCAGGTCGGCGAGCGGTCGCAGCCAGTCCGGCAGCGACGTGGGGGGAGTCTGGGTCATGCGGGTCCCTGGGTGGTGACCAGCGCCTCGGCGATCTCCGGGTCGGTGGGACCGATGCCGTAGGAGGGGCACCAGTGGGCGACGGGGCAGGCGCCGCAGGCGGGCGTGCGGGCATGGCAGCGGCGGCGGCCGTGCCAGATCACGCGCTGGCACAGCATGGTCCAGTCGCGCTTCGGGAAGAGCGCTCCGACCGCGTGCTCGGTCTTGACCGGATCCTTCGCGGTCGCCTCGTCCACCCACCCCCAGCGGCGGACCAGCCGGGCGAAGTGGGTGTCGACGGTGATCCCGGGGACGCCGAACGCGTTGCCCAGGACGACGTTGGCGGTCTTGCGGCCCACACCCGGCAGCGACACGAGGTCGGGCAGGCGGGCGGGCACCTCGCCGTCGAAGCGCTCGACCAGGGCCGCGGACAGGCCCATGATGCTCTCGGTCTTGGCGCGGAAGAAGCCCGTGGGGCGGATGATCTCCTCGACCGCGGTGCGGTCGGCCGCGGCGAGCGCCGCGGCGTCGGGGAACGCGGTGAACAGCGCCGGCGTGATCGCGTTGACGCGACGGTCGGTGGTCTGCGCGGACAGGACCGTGGCCACCAGGAGCTGGAACGGATTCTCGAAATCGAGCTCGCAGTGGGCGTCGGGATAGGTCTCGGCGAGCACCCGGTCGATCTTGCGTGCACGCCGCACCAACGAGGTCGCCGGACGGGGGGTCGCGGGGCGCGGATCGGCGGGCACGTTAACACCGTATCCGGACACGGCACACCCGCATGCAGGCATCATAGGTGTGATCTGGGTTGCATGTGGGAAACTAGGAGGGTGACCGACGAAGTTCTGCGCCAAGCCCCTCTGTTCAACGGCCTCGACGACGACGCCTCCGGCGCCCTCGAGTCCTCCATGTCCGCGGTGTCCCTGCGCCGTGGCGAGGTCCTGTTCGGCGAGGGTGACGAGGGCGATCAGCTCTACGTCGTCATCGAGGGCAAGATCAAGCTGGGCCGTCGCTCCGTCGACGGCCGCGAGAACCTGATCGCGATCCTCGGCCCCGGCCAGATGTTCGGCGAGCTGTCGTTCTTCGATCCGGGCCCCCGCTCCGCCACCGCCACCGCGGTCACCGACGTCGAGCTTCGCAGCCTCGGTCACAGCGCGCTCAACCCGGTCCTGCAGTCGCACCCCGACGTGGCGTACGCGCTGCTGAACCAGCTGGCCGGCCGCCTGCGTCGCACCAACGAGGTCGTCGGCGACCTCGTGTTCTCCGACGTGCCCGGTCGCGTGTCCAAGGCGCTGCTCGACCTGGCCGCCCGCTTCGGACGCGAGGCCGACGACGGCATCCACGTCAACCACGACCTCACGCAGGAGGAGTTGGCGCAGCTCGTCGGCGCCTCGCGCGAGACGGTCAACAAGGCGCTGGCCGACTTCGCGTCGCGCGGCTGGCTGCGCCTCGAGCCCCGCTCGGTCATCATCCTCGACCTCGAGCGTCTCAAGCGCCGTTCGCGCTGACCCTCAGGCCTGCAGGTACTCCAGCTGGGCGCGCACGGAGAGCTCGGCGGCGTCCCACAGGATCGGGTCGACGTCGGCGTAGACCGTCTCGACCACGTCGCGTGCGCTGACCGCGCCCGCGGCCAGCGCCGAGCGCACCTGGTCGAGCCGCTCCTCGCGGTGCGTCAGGTAGAAGTCCAGGACGGCGCCGGGGTCGTCGATCACGGGTCCGTGACCCGGCAGGATCGTCTCGACCTGCCCGTTCGTGACCAGCGCGCGGAACCGCCGCATCGAGTCCAGGTACGGGCCGAGGGCGCCGTCGGGATGGGCCACCACGGTCGTGCCCCGACCCAGGACCATGTCGCCGCTCAGCAACGCCCGGTCCTGCGGCAGCAGGAACGCGACGGAGTCCTTCGTGTGACCGGGCGCGGTCACCACCTCGATCGTGAGCCCGTCGACCTCGAGGGTCTCGCCGTCGCGCAGGGGATCGGCCGAGCGGGTGTAGTCGGGCGAGAGCGCCCGGGTCGGTGCGCCGGTGGCCCGGACGATCGATTCGAGGGCGTCGGTGTGGTCCCAGTGGTGGTGGGTGAACAGCACGAGAGCGACCTCGCCGGCGGCGGCCACGACGGCGTCGACGTGCTCGGCGATGTCGGGGCCGGGGTCGACCACGACGGACCGGGTGGCTCCGGGCTCGCGCAGGATCCAGGTGTTGGTGCCGTCGAGCGTCATGATGCCGGGGTTGTCGGCCAGGATGAACGACGCGCGGGGCGTCACCGAGGTGGTCACAGCTCTTCCTCACGATCGATGTCGAGCCACCACTGACCGTCCACCCGGACGAAGCGGGGCTCGATGGGCTTGATGGTCCGCTCGGCCGAGGCAGTCAGCACGTCGCCGGCTGCCAGGGGTGCCAGTTCGCGGCAGGTCACGGCGGTGGGCGGCATCATGGCCGCCCGGCCCGCGTCGACCAGCGCGAGCACGTCCGCCAGGGGTGCCCACAACGACTTGTCCGCCTCGGTGCTGACGGTGCCGATCCGCTGACCCTCGGGCAGGGCGGCGACGAAGAAGCGGGTGTCGTAACGGCGCGGCTCGAGCGCCGGGGTGATCCAGTGCGCCCACGCGCCCAGCAGGTCGGCGCGCAGCACGAGCTTCTCGTCGGCGAGGAACTGCGCGAACGACATCTTCTTCGCCTCGAGCTCGTCGCGGGCCCCGGCCAGATCGGTGGTGTCCCCCACGATCGAGTGCTCGTCGGGGCCGGCCAGCAGCACGCCGGTCTCCTCGAAGGTCTCGCGCACGGCGGCGACGACCAGACGCCGGGCCAGCTCCGGATCGCACGAGAACCGGACGGCCCACTCCTCGGGCTCCGGCCCGACCCACGTCATCGGCTCGCCGTCGTCGTCCTGCACGCCGCCACCGGGGAACACGTACATGCCCGCCGCGAAGGCCATCGACGCCTGGCGGCGCATGAGGAAGGCCTCGAGACCGGCCTCGCCGTCGCGCACGACGGCGATGGTGGCGGCGTCCTTGGGCTGGACGGCGTCGGCCGGGTCGAAGGTCTCGAGCCGCTTCAGGGCCTTCGGCGGGACGGGCACCAGCACGTCAGGCCACCTCGACGATCGCGTCCACCTCGACGGGCGAGTTCAACGGCAGGACGGCCACGCCGACCGCGCTGCGGGTGTGCGACCCGGCGGCGCCGAACGCCGCCGCGAGCAGATCGCTGGCGCCGTTGGCCACCCCGGGCTGACCCGTGAAGTCCGGCGCGCTGGCCACGAACACGGTGACCTTGACGACGCGCACGACCTGGTCGAGGTCGGCGATCGAGTTGATGGCCGCGATGACGTTGAGGCCGCAGAGCCGGGCGAGCTCCTGGGCGTCCTCGGGCGACACCTCGGCGCCGACCTTGCCCACGGCCGGCAGGGCGCCGTCGACGAACGGCAGCTGCCCGGACGTGAAGATGTGCGAGCCGCTGCGCAGCGCGGGCACGTACGACGCCACGGGAGCGGCGACGTCGGGGACGGTCAGCCCCATCGACGCGAGGCGTTCGGTGACGACGCCCATGGTCAGGCCACCGGCCGCTTGAAGTAGGCCACGAGGTTCTCCGGGTTCATGCCCGGGACGATCTGCACCAGCTCCCAGCCGTCGCGTCCGAAGTTGTCGAGGATCTGCTTGGTCGCATGGACGAGCACGGGTGCCGTCAGGTATTCCCACTTGGTCATGGCCCGACTGTATCGCCGGGACCGCGACCACTTCTCGACCGACGCGACGGCCCGACCCTCGGTAGTCTCGACGCGTGGCGAACTCGACCCCCTTGCACGTCGTGACCGGCAAGGGCGGCACCGGCAAGACGACCGTGGCCGCCGCCCTCGCGCTGTCCCTGGCCGATCAGGGCAAGAAGGTGCTGCTGTGCGAGGTGGAGGGCCGCCAGGGGATCGCCCAGCTGTTCGACGTGCCGCCGCTGCCCTACGAGGAGCGCCGCATCGCCACGAGCGACGCCGGCGGTCACGTCCACGCGCTCGCGATCGATCCCGAGGCCGCGCTGCTGGAGTACCTGCAGATGTACTACCGGCTCGGCCGGGCCGGGCGGGCGCTGGACAAGTTCGGCGTCATCGACTTCGCGACGACGATCGCGCCGGGCGTGCGCGACGTGCTGCTGACCGGCAAGGTCTACGAGGCCGCGCGGCGACGCACGAAGGACAAGTCGTCGGACTTCGTCTACGACGCGGTGGTCGTCGACGCGCCGCCCACGGGCCGGATCACCCGCTTCCTGGGCGTCAACGACGACGTCGCGGGGCTGGCCAAGGTCGGCCCGATCAAGACCCAGTCCGAATCGATCATGACGATGATGCGCAGCCCGCAGACGGCCGTGCACCTGGTCACCGTGCTGGAGGAGATGCCCGTGCAGGAGACCCTCGACGGCATCGCGGAGCTCACCCGGGCGGGCCTGCCGGTCGGCCACGTGGTCGTGAACCTGGTGCGTCCCTCGTTGCTCTCGCCCGACACGGTCGAGGCGCTCGAGGCCGGCCGCCTCGACGCCAAGGCCGTGGCGCCCGTGCTCGAGCGGGTCGGGCTCCCGCGACAGGCCGCGGAGAGGCTCGTCGCGGACGGGTTCGGGCACGTCGAGCGGCAACGACTGCAGGACGAGCAGCGGTCCATCATCGAGGAGTGCGGTCGGCCGCACCTGAGCCTGCCGATGCTGACCGGCGGGATCGACCTGGGCGCCCTGCAGGACCTGGCCGACACGCTGGCTCCCCTCGTCGAGGACGCCCGATGAGCGGGCGCGCGACCACGACGCCGCGCGAGCGCCGTCCCCGCACGGAGCGCCGGATCTCCTCGGCGCACGAGCCGGTGCGCATCGATGTCGACGGGCTGATCGGCGATCCCCAGACCCGCATCGTCGTGTGCTGCGGCTCCGGCGGTGTCGGCAAGACCACCACGGCCGCCGCGCTGGCGCTGCGCGCGGCCGAGCAAGGACGCACGGTCTGCGTCCTGACGATCGACCCGGCGCGGCGGCTGGCGCAGTCGCTGGGACTGCTGGAGCTCGACAACACCCCGCGGCCGGTCGCCGGGATCGACACGTCGGCCGGCGGCTCGCTCGACGCGATGATGCTGGACATGAAGACGACCTTCGACGAGGTCGTCGAGGCGCACGCCTCGCCCGAGAAGGCCGCCGAGATCCTGAACAACCCGTTCTACGTCGCCCTGTCCAGCTCGTTCGCGGGCACGCAGGAGTACATGGCGATGGAGAAGCTGGGCCAGCTGCACGGCGAGAACCGCTGGGACCTGATCGTCGTGGACACGCCGCCGTCGCGGTCGGCCCTGGACTTCCTCGACGCCCCGGAGCGGCTGTCGTCGTTGCTGGACGGACGGTTCATCCGATTGATGCTGGCGCCGGCCCGCGGTCCGGCGCGGATGCTGTCGGCGGGACTCGGCCTCGTCACGGGGGCGCTCAACAAGGTGCTCGGCGCGCAGGTGCTGACCGACATGCAGACGTTCATCGCGGCCTTCGACACGCTCTTCGGCGGATTCCGCCAGCGCGCCGAGGCGACGTTCTCGCTGCTGCAGGCCGAGGGGACGGCGTTCCTGGTCATCGCCGCGCCCGAGTCGGCGGCGATGCGCGAGGCGGCCTACTTCGTCGAGCGGCTCGCGGCCGACGACATGCCGCTGGCGGGCCTGGTGGTGAACCGGGTGCACGACGAGGCGGCGGCCGGGGTCAGCGCGGTGGACGCCGAGTCGGCGTCGCCGCGGCTGGCCGGGGGGAAGGCGGCGGAGCGCCGGACGGCCGAGCTGCTCGACGTGCATGCCGAGCGGATGCGGCTCGCCGAGCGCGAGAACCGGCTGCGCGAGCGGTTCAGTGCCGCGCACCGCAGTGTCGAGATCGTCCCGGTGCCGGCGTTGGACACCGACGTCCACGACGTGGCGGGACTACGGACGATCGGCAACCACCTCGGCGCCCCGCAGGGCGCCTGAGGGGCGACGGTCAGGTGGCGGGGACGAGCACGTCACGCCAGCGGCGGACGTTGGGCTTGCGACGCAGCAGCGCGCGGCGCTCCCGCTCGGTCATGCCGCCCCACACGCCCCACTCGATGCGGTTGTCGAGGGCTTCGGCCAGGCATTCGGCGCGGACCTCACACCCGTTGCAGACGACCTTGGCGCGATTCTGCTCGGCACCCTTGACGAAGAGATCGTCCGACTTGCCCAAGCAGGCGGCGTCCTGAGACCAGTTGTCGTTCCACATGCGCAGAGACCTTTCCCGAGATCCCCCCGGTCCCCGTGACCGGAAGGAGAATTTGTTTCTGCAGTGCCACCAGCCTAGGGAGGATCGTCCGAAGTGGACAGATTCGTCCGGGTAGTTGGTACATAGTTCCAAAGAGTCACTCCGGGCCCGCCTGATACGTCCCGGCGCCCAGAACCGACGTGCCGCCTCCCGGCATCGCAGCGGTCCGTGTTCACATTGCGAAACTCCCGTATCCTCGTGCCATGGCGTGGCAGGACATGGGCGAATCGATCAAGAAGGTCGCCGAGAGCGAACCGAAGCCGACCTCTGTGTGGGGGGCGATCGGGTCGATCGCGTGGCTGTCCGTCCTGGCCGGCGTGATCATCGCGGTGATCTTCGTACCGGGCACGGCCTTCGTGGCCTCCACGGGCAACAAGGCCAGCAAGGACATTGTGGACCTGCCGTTGGCGCTGCAGGACCTGCCCAACCCGCAGACCACGCGCGTGCTGGCCTCCAACGGCCGACGCGTCGCGTACTTCTACCAGGAGAACCGCCAGGACGTCCCGCTGAAGAAGATCGCCCCGGTCATGCAGGAGGCGATCATCTCGATCGAGGACTACCGGTTCTACGAGCACGGCGCGCTGGACCTCAAGGGCACGCTGCGCGCCCTCATGAACAACGCGTCGGCCGGCGAGACCCAGGGTGGCTCCTCGATCACGCAGCAGCTGGTCAAGCTGACGCTGGTCCAGCAGGCGACGACCAAGGAGCAGCGCGCGGCGGCCACCGAGGTCTCGACGGCCCGCAAGATCCGCGAGCTGAAGCTGGCCATCAACTACGAGAAGGAGTACTCGAAGGACGAGATCCTCGAGCACTACCTGAACATCGCCTACTTCGGTGACGGTGCCTACGGCGTCAACGCCGCGGCCTATCACTACTTCTCGGTCAGCCCGGACAAGCTGTCGACCTCGCAGGCCGCCACGCTCGCCGGCCTGGTCCAGAACCCCGAGCAGTTCAACCCGCGGGTCTACCCCGAGCGTGCGCTGCAGCGCCGCAACACGGTGCTCGGCGTCATGGCGCGCCTGGGCAAGATCCCGGCGGCCGAGGCCGAGAAGCTCAGCGCCACCACCATCGGCCTGAAGATCACGTCGTTCCCGAACGGCTGCGTCGACTCGGTCGCCTCCTTCTCGTGCGACTACATCCGCCGCTACCTGCTGCAGGAGCCGGCGCTGGGCGCGACCGTGAAGGAGCGTCAGACGATGCTCGAGCGCGGTGGCCTCACGATCAAGTCCAACATCGACCTCTCGATGCAGGAGGCGGTCAACAAGGCCGTCACGAAGTACGTCGGCGCCACCGACAAGGCCATCGGCTCGCTCGCGCTGGTCGAGCCGGGCACGGGCAAGGTCCGCGCCCTGGGCCAGTCGCGCTCGATGGGCAAGAAGAAGGGCGAGACGTACATCAACTTCTCCGTGCCGCGGAAGTACGGCGACTCGGCCGGCTTCCAGGCCGGATCGACCTTCAAGATGTTCACGACCGCCGCGGCGCTCGAGGACGGGATCCCGCCGAGCAAGTCGTACAACGCGCCCCAGACGATGACCATCCCGACCGGGACCTACTTCGACTGCGACGGCCGCGGCACGGGCTCGTGGGAGGTCAAGAACTCCACGGGCGCCGGCGGATTCAACATGGTCACCGGGCTGCGAAAGTCCGTGAACACCTACTTCGCCCAGCTCGAGCGAGACGCGGGCCTGTGCAAGACGGTCAAGATGGCCAAGAAGATGGGCATCCCGATCGACGAGCCGGATCCCAAGAAGGGCGAGCCCGGCAGTTACGTTCCCTCGTTCACGCTCGGCCCGATCGACGTGAGCCCGCTCGACATGGCCGCCGCCTACGCGACGCCGGCCGCCGGTGGCGAGTACTGCGAGCCGGCTCCGGTCGCCGAGATCCTCGACCGCAACGGCAAGACCGTCAAGAAGTACAAGCCCGACTGCAAGCGCGTCATGAGCAAAAAGACGGCCGCCACGATCAACGCGATCCTCGTCGGCCTGCAGCAGCCCGGCGGCTTCGGACACAGCAACGGCACCGGCCTGAGCATCCCCTCGGCGGCCAAGACCGGTACGACCAACGACTCCAAGGCCGTCTGGTACGTGGGCTACACCCCCGAGATCTCGGCGGCGTCGATGATCGCCGGCATCACCAAGAGCGGCCGGCCGGCCGGTCTGGTCAACACCAGCCTGCGCGGCGTTCCCGTGTCGTTCAACCAGGCCGGCGGCTCGTCGCTGGCCGGTCCGCAGTGGAAGGCGGCGATGGGCGAGATCGAGAAGAGCCTGACGCCGGCCAAGTTCGACTCGGCCAGCCTGCCCACGGCCCAGAAGGCCGACGCCAAGCCCACCCGCGGTGGGGATCGGCCCAGGCGCGGTGGCGACCGCCCCGACCGCGGCGGCGACCGGGACGACTGACGAAGGTCAGGCGCCGAGCTGGCGCCTGACCTCGGCCGCGACGGCGCCTCCGTCGGCGCGGCCCTTGGTCTTCGCCGTGACGGCGCCCATGACCTTGCCCATGGCCTTCATGCCCTCGCCCGCGGCGCCGGTCTGATCGATGGTCTCGGCAACGATCGCCGAGATCTCCTCGGCGCTCAGCGGCTCCGGCAGGTAGTCGGCCAAGATGGCGGCCTCGGCGCGCTCCTTCTCGGCGAGCTCGGGACGGTTCCCCTCGTCGAACGCGGTGGCCGACTCGCGGCGCTTCTTGGCCTCGGACGACAGGACGGTCAGGACGTCGTCGTCGGTCAGCTCGCGCGCCTCCTTGCCGGCGACCTCGGCGTTGGTGATCGCCGCCAGCGCCATCCGGATGACCGAGGTGCGCAGGGCGTCACGGGCCTTCAGGGCGGTGTTGAGGTCGTCGCGGAGTCGATCCTTGAGAGCTGACATGGCTCCAGTGTCCCACCAGTCGGCGAGGCTCCGGCTCAGTGCCGCGGCTCCCAGCGGAAGTACCGGCGCGTGAGATCGACGCCCACCCACGTCCACAGCGCCAGCCCCGCCGTCGCGAACCACGGGCTGCCGGCCAGCTCGAGATCGTAGGCGGCGCGGACGAGCGTCACGACCGCTCCGCCGGGGGTCAGGTCGAGGTACCGGCTCTCGACCAACGGTCCGGCGATCAGCGATCCCAGCACGACGGTGATGAAGGGCATCGTCGAGATCTGGGCCGCGCTCGCGTTCGGCGTGAGCGCCGCCGTGGCGGTGGCCGCCGTCAGGCTCGACGCCACCAGGCCGACGACGGCCACGAGGATCCACCACGGTCGCGACGGGGCGGGGATGTCGAGCGCGACGAGGACACCGGCGACCACGGCGACCTGCGCCAGGAACAACACCAGCGGCGCGGCCATCACTCCGGCCAGGATCGCGCCGTCGGACGTCTCGCCGGACCGCAGCCGCTTGAGGAACAGGTCCTGGCGGCGGGTGACCAGCGTCGTCGTGGCCGTGAGGTAGATGGCGAACAGGGCGAAGAAGGCCAGCACCATGCAGATCATCCCGACAGCGGCGTTCCGCGCCGTCTCGGCCTGCGCGATGACGAAGGCGGCGAACAGCAGCGGGAACGCGGTCGCGCTGATCAGCGTGGCCTTGGACCGGGCGATGAGGCGCAGCTCGGTGCGGGCGATCACCCGGGCCCGGGCAGCCGATGCCTTGACGGAGGGTCGGGTGGCGGCGGGGGTCACGGTCGTGGTGCTCATGCGTTCTCCTCGATACGGTCCTGGCTGATGCGGGTGAAGACCTCGGACAGGCTCGCCTCCTGGGCGTGCAGGCGGCCGAGGCGGTGGTCGTGCTGGTCCGCCCAGCCCAGCAGGCGGCCGAGGGCCGGCTGCAGCTCGGCGACCCCGAGCCGGACGTGGTCCCCGTCGACGTGCAGGTCCTGCGGGTCGACCACGGTACGCAGTTCGCGCTCCAGTTGCGCCCCGTCGGCGAGCGGTGCGCGGAACGTGATCTGGGCCGGGGCGGCCCCGACGATCTGCTCCAGCGTGCCCTCGCGCACGATCCGCCCGCCGTGCATGATCGCGATGCGGTCGGCCAGCGACTCGGCCTCCTCGAGGTAGTGCGTGGTCAGGACGACGGTCGTGCCGCCGGCCAGCAGGTCGGTCACCAGGCTCCAGGTGCGCTCGCGCGACTCGGGGTCCAGTCCGGCGGTCGGCTCGTCGAGGAAGAGCACCTCGGGGCGGTTGAGGGTGGCGAGGGCGAGGTCCAGGCGACGGCGCTGGCCACCGGACAGCTGGACGACCCGGGTGTCGGCGCGATCGGCCAGCTCGACGCGCTCGAGAACGTCGGCGACGGGATCGGGGCGGGTCGTCAGCGCGGCCCACATCTCGAGTGTCTCGCGGACGGTCAGGTCGCCGGCGAACCCGGTCTCCTGCAGCATCATGCCGATGCGCGGGCGCAGGGCGGCCCGGTCGCGCTGCGGGTCGAGCCCGAGCACGCGCACCTGCCCGCCGTCGGCGCCGCGGTGGCCCTCCAGGGTCTCCATGGTCGTGGTCTTGCCGGCGCCGTTCGTGCCCAGGAGCGCGAACAGCTCGCCGCGCTGGACCGTCAGGTCGAGGTCGCGCACGGCGACGAAGTCCCCGTAGGAGCACGTCAGCCCGTGGGCCTCGATGACGGTGTCGGTGGTGATGTCCATGCCTCAACCCTCGCGGGCTCGGGGTGGGCCGGACCAGAGTGTGGCGTCACCACAACTCATGACATCTGTCATGCGCTCTGTCCGCTACGGTCGTCGGCGTGAGTCCGAATCCCGACGGCTTCGTCGCCACCTGGCGCTACACCGCGACGAGCCTGTGGCTCTACGTGGTGATCGGCCTCATCGGGCCGGTCGCTCGAGCCGTGAGCGACCTCGCGGCGGGGATCGCCGTCGTCCGCACGGTCGGGCTGCTCGTCGTCATCGCAGCGGTCGTGTGGTTCTCCTGTCGTCCGCTGATCGCGGCCGCGAAGGCGGGGCTCGGTCAGCAGCAGTTCTCCTGGGGGCAGCGGGCGAGATTCCTGGCTCCCGCGTTGCTGGTCTTCCCGCTGGCGTGGCTGCCGCCCACGTTCCCGCCCGGCGTCGTCCTCGTGCCGTGGCTGGTCGTGTCGCTGCTGGCGATCGACCTCGCGCCGCGGTGGCGGAACAACGCGGTGCCGCTCGTGCTGGTGCTGCTCGTCGGCCTGTACGCCCTCGGCGGCTGGGACCGGCTGGGGCAGCTGGACTGGTCCGGCGCCTACGCGATCGGCTTCATCGCGGTCTTCCTGCCCGTGGTCAGCGTCTTCCAGGTCTGGCTGTGGCAGCTCATGCTGCAGGTGCGCTCGCGGGGCGAGGCCGAGGCCGATCTCGCCGCCGTGCGCGAGCGGTTGCGGTTGGCGGCCGACCTGCACGACGTGCAGGGCCACCACCTGCAGGTGATCGCGCTCAAGGCCGAGCTGGCCGAGCGTCAGCTCGACTGGGACCCCGAGGCGGCCCGCGCCACGATGAACGAGGTCCAGCAGATCGCCCGCGCAGCCATCGCCGAGACGAAGGAGATCGTGCGCGGCTACCGCCGGACCAGCCTGCGCGAGGAGATGGCGAACGCCGCCGCCGTGCTCGAGGCCGCCGGCGCGGCCGTCCAGGTCGACTGTGTCGGCGAGCTCGAGCAGCCGCTGTTCGCGCTGGCGCTGCGTGAGGCGACGACGAACATCCTGCGCCACAGCGACGCGACCTCGGTGCGGATCGCCGCATCCCCGCAGCGGTTCGCGATCACCAACGACGGCGCCGGTCCCGCGACGTCGTCCCACGGGACGGGCCTGGCCTCGCTGACCGAGCGCGTCGCCGCTGCCGGCGGCCGACTGGCGGTCCGGCGCGAGGAGGGCCACTTCACGCTGGAGGTGACGGTGTGATCCGCGTGGTGGTCGTCGACGACGAGGAGATGATCCGCAGCGCGATCGTGGCGCTCCTCGCCCTGGAGGAGGACCTCGACATCGTGGGCGAGGCCGCGAACGGCGCGGACGGCCTCGACCTGGTCCGGCTGCACGAGCCGCACGTCGTGCTGCTCGACCTGGAGATGCCGCCGACCGACGGGATCGAGGTGTCGACCCAGATCGCGGCGCCGACGCGCTCGGTGCTGATGACTCGCCATGCCCGTCCGGGCGTGCTGCGGCGGGCCATGGCGGCCGGGATCTCGGGTTTCGTGCCGAAGTCGAGCCCGGTGTCCACGCTGGCGCAGGTGATCCGCGAGGTCGCGGCGGGCCGGCGCTACGTCGACTCCGAGGTCGCCGCGGCGGCGCTCGTGGCCGAGACGTGCCCCTTGTCGGATCGCGAGCTCGATGCCCTGCGCCTGACCCGGCGGCATGTGTCGATCGCCGAGATCGCGGGCACGCTGCACCTGGCCGAGGGCACGGTGCGCAACTACCTGTCGAGCGCGATGGCCAAGACGGACACCTCCTCGCGGTACGAGGCGGCCGAGCACGCGTACGAGCACGGCTGGATCTGAGTCCACTGGCACCGCCTGACTAGGCTGCCCGCATGAGACTGGGACGGCTGGCAGCGGCGACGACCGCGCTCGGGCTCGGCACGTTGGGCTACTCGTACGTCGAGGCGACCCGCCGGTTCGTGGTCCGCGAGTTCACCGCGCCCGTCCTGCCCGCCGGGCACGAGCCGCTGCGGGTGCTCCACCTCTCCGACATCCACCTGGTGCCCGGCCAGCTGCCCAAGCGCGAGTGGCTCGAGTCGCTGGCTGCGCTGGAGCCGGACCTGGTCGTGGACACCGGTGACAACCTCGCGCACGCGGACTCCGTGTCGCCGCTGGTCGCCTCGCTCGCCGGGCTGCTGGGCGTCCCCGGTGTGTTCGTCTTCGGGTCCAACGACTACTTCTCGCCGAAGCTCAAGAGCCCCACGACCTACCTGAGCGGCGGCACCGGCGTCGACGTCGGCGGCGACTGGAGCCGGTCGCCGGACCTGCCCTTCGAGGACCTGCGCGCCGCGTTCACCCAGCAGGGCTGGCTGGACCTCAACAACGACCGCGGCGAGCTCACGGTCAAGGGCACGCGCATCGCGTTCACGGGCGTCGACGACCCGCACCTGCGGTTCGACCGGCTCGACCACCAGCCGGCCGACGCCACGGCCGACCTGCGGATCGGGGTGGCCCACGCTCCCTACCTGCGCGTCCTGGACTCGTTCAACGCCGCGGGCAACGAGCTGATCCTCGCGGGGCACACGCACGGGGGCCAGCTGCAGGTGCCCGGCTTCGGCGCCCTGGTCACGAACTGCGACATCGATCGGGCCCGCGCGAACGGCCTGCACACGCACCAGACGCCCGGTCACCACGCCTCGTGGCTGCACGTCTCGGCAGGCTGCGGAACCTCGCCGTTCACGCCCTTCCGGTTCTCCTGCCGACCCGAGGCGACAGTTCTCACCCTGACCGGGTAGAATCTCAAAGGTTGCACACGGGGTGTGGCGCAGCTTGGTAGCGCGCGTCGTTCGGGACGACGAGGCCGCAGGTTCAAATCCTGTCACCCCGACCAGTGCCTCAGCACGATCAGATCCTCGGAACCCTCGGGTTCCGGGGATCTGTCGTTTCAAGCAGACCCCGGTGCCCGACTGATCCGACACTCAGTGCGGGGAGTGTGGACTGGATCACACTTCTCGGCATTTCTGCGGAATCAGCCCGCTGTAACTGTCAGTTCGGCATGATGTGCGGTGTTCGCCGGAGGGGATCGGCGGACCGGCAGGTCCGGGAGCGCTGGTGTGGCGCGATCGGGAGCGGGAGAACTGCCGTGGAGCCCGTTGCGTCACCCGAGTCGGAACGTGCCGGTGTGCCCGGGGGCATGCCGACGTCGAGGTGATCGTCGACCTGCTGGGGAAGGCAGGGTCGTCGATCACCTCGACGCCACCGGCCGTCGGACGCCGTCCGCGCCACGCCGACTCGGCGCCCCCGCCGTCCTAGACTGCGGGCATGTCCGCCGACGTCCTCTGGAAACCGCCTCATCGAGGCACCACGCAGATCGAGCGATTCGCGGCGTGGATCGCGCAGCACCGGGGCGTGGACGTCCCTGACTACGACTCCCTGTGGCAGTGGTCGGTCGACGACATCGCGGGCTTCTGGGGCGCGTGGCTGGAGTACCTGGAGCTGCCGTACGACGGCGACGCCACCGAGGTCCTGCCGGACGCGTCGATGCCCGGGGCCCGCTGGTTCCCCGACGTCCGGCTGAACTACGCCGAGGCGATGCTGCGCCTGCCCGGTCGCGCCGACGACGACGTCGTGGTGGTCGCCCGGTCGCAGAGCCGCGACGAGATCAGCCTGACCGCCGCGGGTCTGCGCGATCAGGTGGCCCGGGCACGGCAGGGTCTGATCGACGCCGGCGTCGGTCCGGGTGACCGGGTCGCGGCGTACTCGCCCAATATCCCCGAGACGCTGGTCCTGCTGCTGGCGGCCGCCAGCCTCGGGGCGATCTTCTCCTCGTGCGCCCCGGAGTTCGGCACGCAGAGCGTCATCGACCGCTGGCAGCAGATCCAGCCGGTCGTGCTGCTGGCCGTCGACGGCTACCGCTACGGGGACAAGGGCATCGACCGCCGCGAGCAGGTCGAGACCATCACCGCCGCGTTGCCGAGCCTGCGCACCGTGGTGTGGCTGCCGTACCTCGACTTCGAGGCGACCGTCCCGGCCGAGGCGATCACGTGGCAGCAGTTCACGGCGACGCCCGGGCCGCTGGAGTTCGACCGGGTGGCCTTCGACGCCCCGCTGTACGTCCTGTTCTCGTCGGGCACCACCGGCCTGCCCAAGCCGATCGTGCACGGGCACGGCGGCATCACGATCGAGCACCTCAAGGCGCTCGCCCTGCAGAGCGACCTCGGTCCGGCCGACCGCTTCTTCTGGTTCTCGACCACGGGCTGGATGATGTGGAACTACCTCGTCTCGGGGATCGGCGTCGGGGCCACCGTGGTGATGTTCGACGGCAACCCGGCCCACCCCGACCTGGGCGAGCTGTGGCGCATGGCGGCCGAGGTCGGCGTCACGTACTTCGGCACCAGCGCGCCGTACCTGCTGCAGTGCCGCAAGGAGGGCCTGCACCCCGCCCGGATCGCCGACCTGTCGTCGCTGCGCGCGATCGGCTCCACGGGCGCGCCGCTGCCCGAGGCGGGGTTCCGGTGGGTCTACGAGGAGTTCGAGCCGCACGTGCAGCTGTGCTCGGTCTCGGGCGGCACCGACACGTGCGCCGCCTTCGTGGGAGCCGCGCCGACCGTGCCGGTCTACGCCGGCGAGATCTCGTGCCGCTGCCTGGGCTGCGACGTCGACTCCTTCGACGCGTCCGGCCAGCCCGTGCGCGACCAGCTCGGCGAGCTCGTCATCAAGCAGCCGATGCCCTCGATGCCGGTCGGCTTCTGGGGCGACGAGGACGGCTCGCGCTATCGCGCCGCCTACTTCGAGGACTTCCCGGGCGTCTGGCGCCACGGCGACTGGATCAACCTGACCTCGTACGGCTCCTGCACGATCACCGGTCGCAGCGACGCCACCCTGAACCGTGGCGGCGTGCGGCTGGGCACCTCGGAGTTCTACTCGGTGGTCGAGTCACTGCCCGAGGTCGCCGACAGCATCGTGGTCCACCTCGAGGACACCGAGGGCGGCGCCGGACGGCTGCTGCTGTTCGTGGCGCTGGTCGAGGGCGCGCAGCTGGACGAGGCCCTGACGAAGCAGATCGCCAGCGAGCTGCGGTCCAAGCTCTCGCCGCGCCACGTGCCCGACGAGATCCACCAGGTGCGCGGCATGCCGCGCACGCTCTCGGGCAAGAAGCTCGAGGTGCCCGTCAAGAAGATCCTGCGCGGCACCCCGGTCGACGAGGCCGCCGCGAAGGGCGCCCTGCAGAACCCCGAGGTCCTGGACGACTTCGAGGCCTTCCGCTCCTGAACGAGATTTGCTCCGATTCCTACCTTTCAAACCCTTTGAAAGGTAGGAATCGGAGCAAATCTTGGGACGGCGGGTCGCTCAGACGAGCAGCTCGGCGATCTGGATCGTGTTGAGCGCGGCGCCCTTGCGCAGGTTGTCGCCGGTGACGAACAGGACCAGACCCTTGTTGCCCTCGATCGACCGGTCCTGACGGATCCGGCCGACGAAGCTGGGGTCCTGGCCGGCCGCGTCGAGCGGGTTCGGCACGTCGGCCAGCTGCACGCCGGGAGCCGAGGACAGGATCTGCGTCGCCTGCTCGGGCGTGATGTCGTCGGCGAACTCGGCGTGGATCGACAGCGAGTGGCCCGTGAAGACCGGCACGCGCACGCAGGTGCCCGCGACCCGCAGGTCGGGCAGGCCGAGGATCTTGCGCGACTCGTTGCGCAGCTTCTGTTCCTCGTCGGTCTCGTTCGAGCCGTCGTCGACGATCGAGCCGGCCAGCGCGACCACGTTGAACGCGATCGGCTTGACGTACTTGACCGGCTCGGGGAACGACACGGCGTGACCGTCGTGGGTCAGCGCGTCGGCCTTCTCGACCGTGGCGAGGGCCTGCGAGTGCAGCTCCTCGACGCCGGCCAGGCCCGATCCGGACACGGCCTGGTAGCTGCTGACGGTGAGCCGGACGAGACCCGCGGCGTCGTGCAGCGGCTTGAGGACCGGCATCGCGGCCATCGTGGTGCAGTTCGGGTTCGCGATGATGCCGCGACCGCGCGGGCCGTCCCCGGCGGGGATCGCGCCGGGGTTCACCTCACTGACGACCAGCGGGATGTTCGGGTCCTTGCGCCAGGCCGACGAGTTGTCGATGACGGTGACGCCCGCCTCGGCGAAGCGCGGGGCCTGCACCTTGCTCATCGTGGCGCCGGCGCTGAACAGCGCGATGTCGAGGCCGGAGACGTCCGCGGTGGCGGTGTCCTCGACGACGATCTCCTGGCCGCGGAACGGCAGGGTCTTGCCCGCCGAGCGCGCCGAGGCGAAGAAGCGGACGGACTCGGCGGGGAAGTCGCGCTCCTCCAGCAGTTGGCGCATGACGGCGCCGACCTGGCCCGTCGCGCCGACGACTCCGATGCGTGCGCTCATCGTCCGGTCCCTCCGTACACGACGGCCTCGGTGTCGGCCGCGCCCAGGCCGAAGGCCTCGTGGGCGGCGTTGACCGCGGCGTCGACCTCGTTCTCGCCGACGACGACCGAGATGCGGATCTCGGAGGTCGAGATCATGCCGATGTTGACGCCGGCCGACGCCAGCGCCTCGAAGAACGTCGCGGTGATGCCGGGCTGCGAGCGCATGCCGGCGCCGACGATCGAGACCTTGCCGATGCTGTCGTCGTACTGCAGGCGCTCGAAGCCGATCTGGTCCTTGAGGCGGGCCAGCGCGGTCATCGCGGCCTGGCCGTCGTCCCGGGGCAGGCTGAACGAGATGTCGGTGAGCGCCGTGGCGGCGGCCGACACGTTCTGGACGATCATGTCGATGTTGATCTGGGCCTCGGCCAGGGCGCGCAAGACGGCGGCGGCGTAGCCCACCTTGTCGGGCACGCCGACGACGGTGATCTTGGCCTCGCTGCGGTCGTGGGCGACCCCGGAGATGATCGCGTGCTCCATCGCCTGTCCTTCTTCCGTGTACTTGCTGACGTCTTCACTGGCCACGACCCACGTGCCGGTCTTGTCGCTGAACGACGACCGCACGTGGATGGGCATGGAGTTGCGGCGGGCGTACTCGACGCACCGCAGGTGCAGGATCTTGGCGCCGTTGGCGGCCATCTCCAGCGTCTCCTCGTAGGAGATCGCCGGGATACGGCTGGCCGTGGGCACGATCCGGGGATCGGCGGTGAAGATGCCGTCGACGTCGGTGTAGATCTCGCAGACGTCGGCGTCCAGCGCCGCGGCGAGGGCGACGGCGGTGGTGTCCGAGCCGCCGCGACCGAGCGTCGTGATGTCCTTCGTGGTCTGCGAGACGCCCTGGAAGCCCGCGACGATGACGATCGCGCCGTCGTCGATCGCCGACTGCAGGCGACCGGGCGTGACGTCGATGATCTTGGCCTTGCCGTGGACGTCGTCGGTGATGACGCCGGCCTGCGAGCCGGTGAAGCTGCGAGCCTCCTGGCCGAGCGTCTCGATCGCCATGGCCAGCAGCGCCATGGAGATTCGCTCGCCGGCGGTCAGCAGCATGTCGAGCTCGCGGCCCGGGGGCAGCGGCGACACCTGGTTCGCGAGGTCGATCAGCTCGTCGGTCGTGTCGCCCATCGCGGACACGACGACGACCACGTCGTGACCGGCCTTCTTGGTCGCCACGATGCGGTTGGCGACTCGCTTGATGCTGGTGGCGTCCGCCACCGACGAGCCGCCGTACTTCTGCACGACGATGCCCATGGACATGTTCCTTGCTTCAGAGGGGTCTGCAGGCGCAGTGGGACGACGCCACGCTGCGCCTGCGTCAGTCTAGCCCCCGGGGTCCGGCGCCCCGGCCTGCCGTCCGGGCGCCGGACGGGGGAATCCGAGACGGTCAGCCGACGGCGGTGCGGCCCTCGAAGGCGCGCCCGAGGGTGACCTCGTCGGCGTACTCGAGGTCGCCGCCGACGGGCAGGCCGCTGGCGAGCTTGGTGACGCGCAGGCCGATCGGCACCAGCATCCGCATCAGGTACGTCGCGGTGGCCTCGCCCTCGAGGTTGGGGTCCGTCGCGATGATGACCTCGGTGACGGTGCCGTCCTGCAGCCGCAGCAGCAGCTCCTTGATGCGCAGCTGGTCCGGTCCGATGCCCGCGATGGGGCTGATCGCGCCGCCGAGCACGTGGTACCGGCCGCGGAACTCGCGCGTGCGCTCGATCGCGATGACGTCCTTGCTCTCCTCGACGACGCACAGCACGGTCTCGTCGCGGCGGGGATCGGCGCAGATGCGGCACGTCGTGTCGACGGTGACGTTGCCGCACACCGAGCAGAACAGGACCTTCGTCTTGGCGTCGACGAGGGTCTGCGCGAAGCGCTTCACGTCGTCGGGATCGGCGTCGAGCAGGTGGAAGGCGATCCGCTGGGCGCTCTTCGGGCCGATGCCCGGCAGACGTCCGAGCTCGTCGATGAGGTCCTGAATCACACTTTCGTACACGTCGCCAGCCTAGTCAGTGGTCCAGCATCTTCAGCCCGACGACGCACCCGACGAGGCCGAGCAGCAACGCGATCTTGGCCACGGACGCGGGCTCGGTGCCGGTGATCATCGCGTAGGCCACGGTGCCGGCGGCACCGATGGCGACCCAGACGGCGTACGAGGTGCCGACCGGCAGGTCGCGCATGGCCCAGGCGAGGCCGCCCATGCTGACGACCAGGGCGCCCGCGAACACGAGAGTGGGGCCGAGCTTGCTGAAGCCCTCGCTGCGACCCAGGGCGGTGGCCCACACGGCCTCGAACAGGCCGGAGATCACCAGGACGATCCAGGACATGACGCACTCCTTCGTGGCCGTCTTGTCGCGATCCGGGTACGACTCCACTCGTCCGGCGGCCTGCGGGGCCGTGCGCCCATTGTGGCAAACCGTCAGCGGCGCAGGAAGTTCGCCAGCAGGTCGTGGCCGTGCGAGGTCAGGATCGACTCGGGGTGCATCTGCACGCCCTCGATCGGGAGCGTGCGGTGGCGCAGGCCCATCACCACGCCGGAACCCGTGCGAGCGGTGACCTCGAGCGTCTCTGGGACGTCCTCGACGACGAGGGAGTGGTAGCGCGCGCAGACCAACGGCGAGGGCAGGGCGGCGAAGACGCCGCGGCCCTCGTGGTGGACGAGCGAGGACTTGCCGTGCACGACCTGATCGGCGCGGACGACCCGCGCCCCGAAGACCTCGCCGATGACCTGGTGTCCGAGGCAGACGCCCAGCACGGGCGTGTGCTGCCCGAAGCGCTGCACGACCTCGGCGCTGATCCCCGCGTCGGCCGGGGTGCCCGGACCCGGTGAGACGACCACGTGGGTGAAGTCGCCGGCCAGCAGCTCGTCGACGCCGACCTCGTCGTTGCGCACGACCTCGGTGCGGGCGCCCAGCTCGCCGACGTACTGGGCGAGGTTGAACACGAACGAGTCGTAGTTGTCGATGAACAGCACCCGGGCAGGCGTCAAAGGGCCGGTCGACCTTGCCGGCGAGTGCTGTGCAGGCTCGCGGTGCTCAAGGGCGCTCGAGAGCCGGGCGGTGACGGGTCCGGCGGCCCACCGGCCGACGCCCTCGCACGAGGTGACCGGCACGATGCCGCGCAGGGCGTTGGTGGCGAACACCTCGGTCGCGGCGGTGAGGTCGTCGAGGGTCATCCGGCGCTGCAGGACGGGCAGGCCCAGCGCGGACGCCAGCTCGATGACGCGGCCCCGCGCCGTGCCGGGCAGCAGCCGTCCGTCGAGCGCCGGGGTGTGCAGACCGTCGTCCAGCACCGCGAAGAGGCTCGCACGGGCTGTCTCGAGCACCGATCCGTCGGTGTCCGTCACGAGCGGCTCGTGATCCGGGACGACCGGGACGCGCCCGCGGTCGGCCCACTTGTGCGGGCCGAGGCCGCCGGGCACGACTCGCGGCCCGAGCGACCAGGTGGGCTCGGTGGGCGTGAGCGGCGCGGTCTCCATCGAGATCTCGACGTCCCCGCGGCACGGCACGGCATCGACGCGCAGCCGGTGGGGTCCGGTGAGACCGGCGACCCGAGCGTGCACCGCGTCCTCCAGCCCGGCCCGCACCGTGGTGCCGTGGACGGCGCGGACGCTGGCGTCGAGGCGGGCGAGGTGGGCGTCGAGGTCGACGGCGCGCCCGTCGAGCACCAGGACCGTCTCGAAGATCCCGCGGTCGAGGTCGACGGGGCGACTCGACTTCCGGTCAGGCGCCACCTCGGGGGTGGCCGGCCGCTGCGGCGCGACCAGGTCGAGCCGGCCGCCGATCGCCTCGATCAGGGGGCGGGCCTTGTCGAGGCACTCGACGTACTCACCGGCCGGATCGGAGTCGGCCACGATGCCGCCGCCGACCCCCAGCCACACCCGGGTGGCGCCGTCGGCAGCCGTCGCGAACTCGAAGGTGCGGATCGCGACGTTCAACTCCAGGCCGGCGGTGGCGCTGACGTGGCCGATCGTGCCGGTGTAGGCCTCACGCCCGGTCGTCTCGAGCTCGGCGATCAGCTCCATCGCCCGCACCTTGGGGGCGCCGGTGACCGAGCCCGGCGGGAACGTCGCGCGCAACAGGGCGCCGTCGCCGGTACCGGACGGCAGGTGGGCGACGACGTCGGAGACCAGGTGCCAGACGGTGTGTCGCTCGACCCGGTTCAGCGCGGGCACCCGGACCGAGCCGGGCACGGCGACGCGGCCGAGGTCGTTGCGCATCAGGTCGACGATCATCACGTTCTCGGCGCGGTTCTTGGCCGAGGCCTCGAGGTCGAGCGGATCGGTCGACAGGGCAGCGGTGCCCTTGATCGGGGAGGTGAGGACCTCGTCGCCGGTCCGGCGCAGGAAGAGCTCGGGCGAGAAGCTGGCCAGCGCGCCCTCGGGGGACGAGACGTACGCGGCGTACGCGGGCCGCAGGTGTTCGACGCCGGCGCAGAACGCGTCGAGGGGATCACCGTCGTAGGGAGCCTCGAGCCGTGCGCAGAGGTTGACCTGGAAGATGTCGCCGGCCGCGATGTGCTCGAGGGCCCGCCCCACGGCCTCGCGATGGGCCTGAGGGCTCGGCGTCATGTCGAACGCGCCGACGGCGAACGGCTCCTCCTTCGCCGGTGCGCTGACGGCCTCGATGAGCTCCTCGATCCGTGCGGGACCGGGGTCGCCGACCGACTCCAGCCACCAGGTGCCGCGCACCTGCCGCAGCACGAGGTCGTAGAACCCCACGCGGTGGTCGGGCTGCGGAAGGGGCCGCGGCGGTCCTTCGGGGAGGCTCTCGACCTGGTGGCCGAGGCGGTAGCCCCAGGCGCCGATCCAGCCGCCACCGAAGCCGTCGGCGTCCAGCCGAGGCAGCTCGACGTCGTCCCACGTCTGCAGCAGGCGAGTGGGCTCGCAGGCGATCAGCGCCTCGCCCTGGTGCCACGCGCCCAGCAGGGCGACGAGGCGGTCGCGACCCCGGAGCCGGCGCAGGACCTCGGTGGGGCGGGCGGTCAGGTCGAGCCGGCGGCGGACCGGAACAGGCGAGGGCTCAGCGGTAGGGGGTCTCGTCAATGACCTCGGCCCCCAGGTGCTCGGCCAGGAGCGCCTCCGCATCCTGCGAGCCGTCGTCGACGACCGGGTCGTTCGGGTCGACGCCGGCGTCGGGGTTCACCCGCTCGACGGGGACGGGACCCTGGCGCAGCGCCTCGCGGACCGACTCGGGCACCCGGGACTCGTGCGGGGCGGCCGGGGCCGAGGGCGCCGCGGCGGGGGCCGCCGTGGTGCCGGTGGGCGTGGCGGAGGGATCGACGATCGCCTCGATGCGCCACTGGACGGCCATCACGTCGGACAGCGCCTGCTGGACGATCTGGTCCGAGCCGCTCTTGACGAACGAGTCGCGGGCACCGGTGTTGACCAGGGCGAGCGTCAGCGTGGAGCCGTCGAGGGCCGCGACCTGGGCGTTCTGGCTCAGCATGACCCACGTGAAGCGGCGCAGGTGCTGGACGCGGTCGAGCACCTGGGGCCACATCCGCCGGACGTCGGCGGTCGTGAGCTGGCCGGGAGTGGAGGCGGGTGCGGGTGCCGGGGTCTCGGCCGCAGGAGCCGGGGCGGGCTCAGTCGGACGAGTGACCTCGGCCGCGGGCGCGGCATCCGGTGCGACGGGGGTGATCTCGGCAGGCGCCTCGGGACGCGGCTCGTCGCGCTCGGCCGGTGCCTCGGCGGCAGGAGGGGAGGCCGGCGCCGGAGCGGGCGTGGGGGCAGGTGCAGCGGCGGGCGCGGGCGCGGGTGCAGGCGCGGCAGGGGCCTGGACAGGGGCAGGTGCCGGGGCGGGCGGCGGGCTGGCAACGGTCTCGGCCGCCGGAGCGGCTCCGGAGAGGCGTCGCTCGAGCCGGTCGAGCCGGGCGTGGAACCCCTCGACGGAGTTGTCGGCGCCGGGCACGAGGATCCGCGCGCACATCAGCTCGAGCATCAGCCGCGGAGCGGTGGCTCCACGGAACTCGGTGATGGCCGTGCTGACCAGGTCGGCGGCGCGCGTCAGCTCGGTGGGCTCGAAGCCCGCGACCTGGCGCGTCAGAACGGCCGTGCGATCGGCGGGCGTCTCGAGCAGTCCCGTCTCGGCGGCGTTCGGGACGGCCTTGAGGATCACCAGGTCGCGGAAGCGCTGGAGCAGGTCCTCGGCGAAGCGGCGCGGGTCCTGGCCGGACTCGATGACCTTGTCGACGACGCCGAACACGGTCGCCGCGTCGCTGACGGCGAAGGCCTCGATCGCCTCGTCGAGCAGCGAGTCGGGGGTGTACCCGAGCAACTGGACGGCGAGGTCGTAGGTGATGCCGTCGGGGCCCGAGCCGGCGAGAAGCTGGTCGAGCACGCTGAGCGAGTCACGGACGGAGCCGCCGCCGGCGCGCACGACCAGGGGCAGCGCGGTGGGCTCGAGGCGCACGTTCTCGCTCTGGCACAGCTGGAGCATGTAGTCGCCGAGCAGCTTGGGCGGGACGAGGCGGAACGGGTAGTGGTGGGTCCGCGAGCGGATCGTGCCGATGACCTTGTCGGGCTCGGTCGTGGCGAAGATGAACTTCAGGTGCGGCGGCGGCTCCTCGACGAGCTTGAGCAGCGCGTTGAAGCCCTGCGGGGAGACCATGTGGGCCTCGTCGATGATGTAGACCTTGTACCGGCTGCTGACCGGGGCGAAGAACGCCCGCTCGCGCAGGTCGCGCGCGTCGTCGACGCCGCCGTGGCTGGCCGCGTCGATCTCGATGACGTCGATGCTGCCCGGCCCGCCGCGCGCGAGGTCGCGGCAGCTCTGGCACTCGCCGCACGGATCGGAGATCGGCGCCTTCTCGCAGTTCAGGGCGCGCGCCAGGATCCGGGCGCTGGTGGTCTTGCCGCAACCGCGCGGACCGCTGAACAGGTAGGCGTGGTTGACCCGGTTGTTGGCCAGGGCGTGACGCAGCGGAGCGGTCACGTGGTCCTGACCGATGACCTCGGCGAACGTCTCGGGTCGGTAGCGCCGATACAGGGCCAGGGGTGCGTCCACGAAGACCACCCTAGACGCCCGCCCCGACAGTGGTCAGCGTCGCTGTGCGCGACGCACGACCGCTGCGCCAGCGAGCACCAGACCGAGCGCCGCCGCCAGCCACCACGGGGAGGTCGCGGAGCCCGTGTCGGCCAGTGCAGCCGTGGCCTTCTCGTCATTCTGGCGGCCCGTGGACCCCGCGTCGGCGGGCTCGGCGTCGGTGGACTCGGCGTCGGTGGGCGTGGCCGCCGCCGGCGTGACCTCGACGCGCAACGTGGCGGTCGTGCCGTTGGCGTGCGTCGCGGTGACGATGTGCGGCGAAGCGTGCGGGAACGTGATCCGGTTGCCGTCGATGACGTCGCTGGCGACCGAGCTGGTGAAGGTCACGTCGTCGGTCACGTCGCCGGTGTCGAAGCCGCGGGCGTCCGTGCTCGAGACGCTCATCGTGATCGTCTCGCCCTGCTTGGCCTGGCCGGCGAAGTCGAGGTCCATCGATGCGACGGGGCCTGCCGTGACGGTGACCTCGAGCGTGGCGGTGTAGTCGCGGCCGGCGGCCTCGGTGGTGGCCGTGATCGTGGCCGACCCCGGGCGCGCGCCCGTGAGGTGCCAGCCGTCGGCGTCGTGGGCGAGGTCCAGGTCGGCCGGGACGCTGAGGTCCCAGTCGGAGGGGTCGACCGTCACGGGATCGCCGTGGCCGTCGACGAGTCCCAGGTCGAGGTCGACCGGGTCGTTGCCGGCGATCAGGCGAACGGAGCCGGCGGGATCGAAGGACGCGACTCCCTCGTCCCAGTCGGCATCCAGTGCGATCGTGACGGGCTCGCCGTCGGTGCTCGAGCCCGGCAGGGTCGTGGTGGCGCCGATGGGATCTCCCCCATGGCTCCAGCCGGCGAAGACGTCGACGCCGCGTCGGGCCGGGGCAGCCGGCAGCGCGCCGAATCCGGCCTCGATGCTCGGCGCGTAGACGGTGACGGTTCCGGTGGACGCGACGACCGTGTAGTGGTGGCCGGAGATGAGGACCTCGGGGGCCACGGAGGTGGGAGCGATGACGCCGGCGTTGTGGACCACGTTGGGGTTGAGTTGGGCGTCGCCGATGAGCCGCGGTCCGGCGGCCTCGTTCGTGGTGGAGCCGACGAGTCGACCCGTTGCCCCGACCGAGAAGGTCGACATCGAGGTGTCGAGCGTGCCGGTGACGCGGGCGGTGCCGTTGATGCTGACCGTCCCGCGCCCCGCGCCGTGCTCGCCGCCGCCGATGGCGCTGCCGGTGTCACTGTCGGCGGTGACCTGTGCGCCGGCGCCGATGCTGATGGAGCCGCCCGTGTCGCTCGAGATGGACGTGCCGATGCCGGCGCCCCCGCCGTGGCCCGCGGCAGTGACCGATCCGCCCGTGATGGCGATCGACTCGAAGGGGCGGTTGTAGCCGCTGCCGATGCCGGCTCCACCGTCGCCGCCGTCCGCGGTGACGGTGCCGCCGTTGATCGTGATGACCTGCCCGAAGCCCCAGCCGGCGGCGCCGATGCCAGCCGAGTAGTAACCGCCCTGGGCGGTGACGGTGCCGCCGTTGATCGTGATGATCCCGCTGTTGCCGCCGTCGTTCCCCCATTCACCGCCACCGCCGATGCCGGCGGCGTACCTCGCACCGGTGGCGCTGATGGTGCCGCCGTTGATCGTGAGGCGGGCGTCGGTGACCTGGATCCCGGCCTCGAAGATCGAGGAGCTCGCAGCGGTGAGTGTGCCGCCGGTCGCGGAGTCGTCGATCGTGAGGTGCCGGTCCGCGGAGACGACGATGCTCGGGACGACGAGCGCGTGGCCGGCCAGGTCGAGGGTGAGGTCGCAGCCCGTCGTCGCCGCCGTCGTCAGGGTGATGTCGGCGCCGAGGGTGATCACGTCACCGGATTCGCACGCGGAGAGGGCGTCGGTGAGCGCGGTGGCGGTGGTGACGGTGCTCGGTGCGGCCACTGCCTCGAGCTGCTTCGCGACGGCCTTCGGCGCGCGCGCGCGGTTCGGCTGGGCCGCCGGTGCCGCCTCCGCGGTGGGCTCCGGGGAAGGCTCCGCGGTCGGGTCCGTCGTGGGCGCCGTCGTGGCCTCGGCGGTGGGCTCTTCGGTGGCCTCGGCGGTGGGCTCTTCGGTGGGCTCGGTGGTCGGCTCGACCGTGGCCTCCGCAACGGCCTCGGTGGTGGGAGGCGCGTCGTCGGCGACGGCCGGCACGGCGGAGCCGAGCAGGAGAGCGAGGACGGCGGGAACGAGCAGGTGGCGACGCTGCAGCATCAGGACTCCGACGAGTGGAGAGTGAGGAAAGTTCTTCCCGGGCGTGGCGAGCGTATGTCACTTCAGCCCCACCCGTTGCCGTTCCGGGCGATTGTCGATCCCTACGGCGGAATCAGCGTCGCTCGGACGAAGCGCGCGCGAGATCCCTCACGGGCGGGCGAGCAAGGGGACGACGGCCGCCAGGTCGGGCGCCACGTGGTCGGCCCCGGCGGCCCGCAGCTCGTCCGCCGAGCACGGCCCCGACGGAACCCCGATGCCGGTGACGCCGGCGATGCGCGCCGCGTCCATGTCGTGCACGTGGTCGCCCACGTAGGTGTCGGCGGACTCGCGCACCAGCACCTCGGCCTTCTGCTCGCGCCAGGCGTCGCCGATCACGGCGTCGTACGGCAGGCCGAGGTGGTCGAGGTGCAGCGCGGCGTTGTCGCCGGCCTTGGCGGTGATGACGACCGCGCGTCCCAGCTCGCGGGCGGCCGTGAGCACCTCGGCGGCACCGGGCATCGCGAGGACCCGGGGGATCGCGATCTCGGGGTACATGGCGCGGTACCGGGTGAACATCTCGGGCACGGCCTCGGCCGGGAACCAGTGCTCCAGCTCCCAGGTCAGCGGAGGACCGAGCCGCGACACCGCCAGCTCGGCGTCGATGAACACGCCCGTCTGACGCGACAGCTCCTCGTACACGGCGCGGATCCCCGGACGCGAGTCGATCAGCGTCATGTCCAGGTCGAACCCGATCGTGCGCGTCACGGGATCCAGCGGTCGAGCCACTCCGCGGTCAGGCGATACGCCTCGGCTCGGGGCTCGTCGTTCGAGAGGTAGACGTCGTGGCGCGCGCCGTGGACCGGCAGGGACGTGACCGCGTCGCCGAGGCACCCGGACCAGCGCACGATCTGCCGCACGTCGAGCACGGCGTCGGAGGTGTCGGTCTTGGCGTGGTGGCTGCGGCTGAACCACGTGCGGTGCGACCGCAGCACGAGCGACGGGACGCCGATGTCCAGGCCGCGGTGCAGCTGGGCGTGACCGCGCCGCACGGCTCCCATCCAGCCGTACGTCACCGGGAAGCCCTCCAGCGGCTTCCACGCGATGTCGTAGTCCCACTGGCCGCCGCGGGACGAGTGCAGGCTCGCTCCGTAGGAGTCGGTGAAGGGCAGCTTCATCCGGTCGAGGGGCCGAGCCTTCGCCACGCCGCGGACGACGGTCGTGCCCACCGTGCGCATCCACGCCGGCCCCTGCAGGTCGAACCACGGGCTGTTGAGCACGATCCCGGCGATGCCGCGGGCGCGCGTGCCGCCGGGCAGCAGGTTCATCCGATCGAGCCACAGGGGCAGGACCAGGCCGCCGGTCGAGTGCGCCGAGAGCACGATCGGCACGTCCGGCACCTCGGAGCGGACGATGCGCAGGGCCTCGTCGAGCTCGGCGTCGTAGAAGGCCAGGTCCGACACGAAGTGGGGCGTCTGGCCCTGGTCCAGCGAGCGGCCGCACTTGCGCAGGTCGAGTGAGTAGAAGGCGTAGCCGCGATCGGCGTAGAACTCGGCCAGCTCGGTCTGGAAGAAGTAGTCCGAGAACCCGTGGACGTAGATGACGGCGGCCCGCGGCTCGCCCTCGAAGCGTCGGCGGACCAGCGTGGCGCGGATGGCGCCCTCACCGTCGGGGTCGGTGCCCAGGTCCAGCGTCAGCTGCTCGTACGGGTCCTGGAGGATGTCCTCGGTCCAGCCGGTCATGGTGCTCCTTGCGACGTCCGTTGGCGCCCCCAGCGTAGGCCGGGAACGGCGCGTCCACGCACTGGTCCTCATAATCACTCGAACGGACGCAGCCCGTGATTAGACTCCGAATCGACCGGCCCGCCGGTCCCTGCATTCGGGAGAAAGCCATGAATCGTCCGTACCGGCGCCTCGTCCTCGCCGCCGTCTCCGCCGTGGCCGTCCTCGGGGCCGGAGCGCTCACCGCCCCCGCCGCCCAGGCGGCCGGTCCGGACGCCCCGATCCTCACGAAGTGGGCCAATCCGGGCGTGGCCAAGCTGCCGTCGGGCGGCTACGTCATGACCCACACGACCTCGTGGAACAAGCCGGGCGCCTTCGCCACGGCTCCGCAGCCGAACGGTCCGTGGAAGCGAACCAGCACGACGCTGCTGACCGGCACGCCCGCGTGGGCGAAGTCGGCCAAGCAGAAGCGCACGGTGTGGGCGCCGTCGATCATCCGGGGCACCAACGGCCGGTGGGTGGTCTTCTACTCCGCGCTGGTCCCCGGCCGCGGCTCGCAGCGCTGCATCGGCACGGGCACCTCGACGCGTCTGACCGGGCCGTTCGTCCCCGACGCGCGCCCGCTCTCCTGCTTCAAGGGCAGCGGCACCAAGGCGAAGGACTTCATCGCGAACGAGGGCACGACGAGCCTGATCGACGCCACTCCCGCCGTGGTGAACGGCCAGACCGTGCTGACCTACAAGACGTCGCACGGGTACACCAAGAAGGGCAAGAAGTACTGGCACACGACGATCCGGATGGTGGCGCTGAACCCGGCCCGGCCGAACCAGGTCATCGCCAATCCGGTCAACCGGAACGGACGCAGCGTCCAACTGACCAGCAAGCGCCACCGGTACATCGAGGAGAACCCCTCCCTGATCCACCGCGGTGGCAAGTACGTGCTGTTCACGTCCTGGGGCTGGTACGGCACGCACGACCGGTACTGGACGCAGTCGCGCACCAACCGGAGCCTGTGGAGCGGCTGGCCCACGACCGCCCGCCGGGTGACCTTCCCGGCGGGCACGAACACGTGGGGTCAGGGCAACGGCCAGGCGATCGCCACCTCGCCGGGCACGTGGGCGCTGTTCTGGAACGGCCAGGAGCCCGGGTTCAAGCGTGGGCAGGGGCCCAAGCACCTCTACGTGGGCAAGCTGGGCTGGAAGAACGGGCATCCGGTCGTCAGCAAGGTGCTGAAACGGCGGTGATCCCGGCGCGCTGAGCGTCCGCGACGGCGGGCAGGGCTGAGGCCCTGTCCGCCGTTCTGCGTCGTCCGACATGGTGGACCCATGAGTAGTTCGGCACCTCAGACGCTGAGGATCATGGACTTCGCCCTCCGGGTGGGCGAGATGCTGCTGTCCAACGGCGCCGGAACGGCCGACGTGTCGGCCACGATGTCGTCGATCTGCCACCACCTCGGACTGCGCGGCACCTACGTCGACGTCACCCACATCATGCTGACGATGGTCCACGACCAGGAGCTCGACGAGCCGCCGCTGCTGCTGCGTCGCAACGTCGTCCGCCGCGAGACCGACTTCGAGGACGTCACCGCCGTCGACCGGCTGGTCGCCGAGCTGCTCGCGAACGAGATCGATCTCGACGAGGCGCGGTCGCGCCTCTCGGCGATCGCCACCAGTGGTCACGCGCGACCTCGCGCGGTCGTGATCGGGTCCTCGGGCCTGGTCGGTGCCGGCGTGGCGCTGATGCTCGGCGGCGGGTTGTTCGTCAGTCTCACCGCTTTCGTCGCGGCGGTCGCCATCGAGCTGCTCCGGCGTCCGCTGGAGGTGCGCCGCCTGCCCGACTTCTACATCCAGGTCGTCGGTGGGCTCTGTGCCTCGCTGATCGCCGTGTCGGCCGCGGCGCTCTCGCTGCCCGCGCCGCCGTCGTTGGTCATCGCGGCCAACATCGTCGTGCTGCTGGCCGGGCTGGGCCTCATGGGCGCGATCCAGGACGCGCTGACGGGCTACCACCTCACGGCCGTGGCGCGGCTGCTCGAGGTCCTGCTGGCCACCGCCGGCATCGTGGCGGGCGTCAGTGGCGGCCTGATGGTGGGCCGGATGCTCGGCGTCGACCTCGGCTCGGGGACGATCTGGCCCGACCTGTCACACCTGCCGTACGTGACCATCGGCGCGGGCATCGCCGCCGCCGGTTTCGCGGTGGCGTCGTACGCCCCGTGGTCGTCGGTGCCCGCGATCGCCGTGATCGGAGCGGCCGCCGGCGCCCTGGCGTCGGCCCTCGTGCAGAACGGGCTCGACCGGCCCTGGGGCGCGGCGATCGCGGCCTTCGTCATCGGTGTGGTCAGCTACCCGGCGTCGCGCTGGCTGCGGGTGCCGGCCTTGGTCATGGTCGTCCCGGCGATCGTGCCGCTGCTGCCCGGTCTGACGATCTATCGCTCGCTGGCCCAGTTGGCCGAGGAGAACCTCTCGGGCATCTCCTCGGGCATCACCGCCACGGCCGTCGCGGTCGCGCTGGCGGCGGGCGTGATCCTGGGTGAGTACGCCGCCCAGCCGCTCGGGCGCGAGACCCGCCGGCTCGAGCGCCGGCTCTCCGGACCGCGGCTCGTGGGCCCGTTCCGCGCCAAGTCGAAACGGAAGTGACTCGCTGGTGTCAACGGGAGTTGCACAGTATTCTCACCGGTAAGCAAGCGCTTAGTGCGAAGGGGCACTCATGAGACTTCAGTTGTCAGCCGAGGACCAGGCATTCCGCGAGGAGATGCGTGAGTTCTTCACCACCCAGGTTCCGCAGGACATCCGCGACACGATGATCAACCACGGTGAGATCACCCGTGACCAGATCGTCCGGTCGCAGCAGGCCCTCAACGCCGCAGGGCTCGCCGTTCCGGGTTGGCCGGTCGAGTGGGGCGGCAAGGACTGGACCCAGCTCCAGCGCCACATCTGGCACGAGGAGATGCAGCTGGCCGGCGTCATCCCGCCGTTGGCGTTCAACGCCTCCATGGTCGGCCCCGTCATCGCGACCTTCGGCTCGCAGGAGATCAAGGAGCGGTTCCTCCCGGCGACCGCCAACCTCGACATCTGGTGGAGCCAGGGCTTCTCCGAGCCCGACGCCGGCTCCGACCTCGCCAGCCTGCGCACCACCGCCGTGCGCGACGGCGACCACTACGTCGTCAACGGCCAGAAGACGTGGACCACGCTCGGCCAGTACGGCGACTGGATCTTCTGCCTCGTCCGCACCGATCCCGATGCGCCCAAGAAGCAGATGGGCATCAGCTTCCTGCTGATCGACATGAAGACCGAGGGCCTCACCGTCCGCCCGATCGAGCTGATCGACGGCGGCCACGAGGTCAACGAGGTCTTCTTCGACAACGTGCGCGTCCCGGTCGAGAACCTGGTCGGCGAGGAGAACAAGGGCTGGACGTACGCCAAGTTCCTGCTCGGCAACGAGCGCGTCGGCATCGCCCAGGTCGGCGCCAGCCAGCGCAATCTGGCCACGGCCAAGGACAAGGCCAAGCAGATGGGCGTCTTCGACCAGTACAAGTCGCGGATCGTCGATCTGGAGAACCAGCTGAACGCGCTCGAGCTGACCGCCCTGCGCGTGGCCGCCGGCTCGTCCGGCGACAAGCCGCACCCGGCGTCGAGCGTCCTGAAGATCAAGGGCTCGCAGCTGACGCAGGCCGTCTCGGATCTCTTCGTCGACCTCGAGGGCCCGGCGGCCATCACGAGTCGTGAGACCCGCATCTTCCTCAACAACCGCAAGGTGTCGATCTACGGCGGATCCAACGAGATCCAGCGCCAGATCATCGCCGGCACGATCCTGGGACTGTGACATGGACTTCACCATCGATTCGGAGCAGAAGGCTCTCGTCAAGGCCGTCCGCGGTCTGATCACCAACGTCTACGAGTCCTCCGAGGCGCGCCGCGAGGCCACCGCGACGGACCCGGGCTTCACCGCGTGGGAGAAGCTCGCCGAGATGGGCGTGCTGAGCCTGCCGTTCGAGGCCACCCCCGTCGAGGTCTCGCTGGCCGCCGAGGAGCTGGGCAAGGTCATCGCGCCCGAGCCGTTCGTCGAGGCGATCGTCCTGGCCGGCGGCCTCATCGACGCGCTGGGCACCGACGAGCAGAAGAAGCAGTACCTCGACGCCGTGGCCGGTGGCGAGATCCTGCCGATCCTGGCGTGGATGGAGCCCGGTCGCCGCTGGTCGGCCGACGCGTCCGCGGTGACGTTCGCCGACGGCGTGCTCAACGGCGTCAAGGCCCCGGTCGTCCAGGCCGAGCGCGCCGATCTGCTGCTCGTCACCGCCGCGCTGCCCGAGGGCGGCACGGGCGTGTTCCTGGTCGAGGGCGCCACGGCGGTCGAGACCACGATCACCAACGACGGCGGTCGCGCGGCCACCGTGACGTTCGGCGACACCCCCGCGGTGCAGCTGGGCGAGGGCGGCGACCAGACCGCCGCGATCGAGATCGCGCTGAACCGCGCTCGCATCGCCTACGCGCACGAGGCCCTCGGCGCGATGGAGACGGCGCTGACCACGACGGTCGGCTACCTCAAGACGCGCAAGCAGTTCGGCGTCACGCTGAACACGTTCCAGGCGCTGAACCACCGCGCCGCCGACATGTACGTGGCGCTCGAGCTGGCCCGCAGCACCATCATGTGGGCCACGATCGTCGCGGCCGACGAGGACACGACGCCCGAGCAGCTGGCCACCGCGGCCTCGCACTCGGCGCTGCAGGTCAGCGTCGCGGGCAGCCACATCGGCCTGGACTCGATCCAGCTGCACGGTGGCATCGGCATGACCGCCGAGTACTCGGTCGGCCACTACGCCAGCCGCCTCATCGCGATCCAGCACCTGATCGGCGACGCGGACTTCCACCGCGCGCGCCTTGCCGCCACCGTCGGCGACCACGACGTGTTCGACCCGATCGGCTGAGTCTCGGCTCCACCGCACGCAAGAACCGCCCCTGACCCTCCTCGGGTCAGGGGCGGTTCTGCGTCACGGGGTCACGGGACGCGGTGGGTCCACTCCGGCGTCGAGAACTTGGCGTCGACGAGCTCGCGCGCCTCGGCCAGCTCGGCCTCGGTGTAGTCCGACTCGTGCGTGGCGTAGCGGCGACGGAACGTCTGCAGGAACGCGTCGATGATCGCGTCGCGCGACAGGCCGGTCTGCGAGCGCATGGGGTCGACGCGCTTGTTGGCCGACCGGGTGCCCTTGTCACTCATCTTCTCGCGGCCGATCCGCAGGACCTCGGCCATCTTGTCGGCGTCGATGTCGTAGGCCATCGTGACGTGGTGCAGGACCGCGCCGGCCGCGAGCCGCTTCTGCGCCGCTCCACCGATCTTGCCCGCGTCGCTGGCGATGTCGTTGAGCGGCACGAAGTGCGCCTTCACGCCCACCTCGGCCAGCGCCTCGATCACCCAGTCGTCCAGGAACGAGTACGAGCGCTCGAAGCTCAGGCCCTCGACGAGCGAGTTCGGGACCACGAGCGAGTAGGTGATGGTGTTGCCCGGCTCCATGAACATCGCCCCGCCGCCGGACACGCGCCGCACGACGTTGATGCCGTGCTTGGCCGCACCCTCGGGATCGATCTCGTTGGCATAGCTCTGGAACGAGCCGATGACGACCAGCGGGCTGTCCCAGTCCCAGAACCGGAACGTCGGGGGACGGGTGCCCTCGGCGACCTCGCGGCCGATGACCTCGTCGAGCGCCACGTGCATCGCCGGGTCCATCGTGACCGGGCCGATGACGTCGAAGGTGTGGTCGTGCCAGCCGGTGGCCTTGCCCAGGGCGCGCCGCACGGCGATGCCGACGGCCTCGGGGGTGAACCCGATGAAGGCGGTGTGGGAGTCCACCGCGCCCTCGATGGCGGACGTGAGCTGTTCGACGGAGGCGTCCACGGACAGCCCCGTCAGGGCCGCATTGATGTCGAGGAGCGCCTCTTCGGGCTCGAGGAAGAAGTCCCCCGAGACGCTGACGTCGCTCAATCGGTCGTTGTGTACTTCCAGGTCGACCGCGACGAGCTTGCCGCCGGGGACCTTGTATTCACCACGCATGTTCGCGTCAACGCCCGCCGGACGCAGATGCTTCCGGCGGGCGTGGAGGCGCGGTGGTGACGGGTCAGCGTGCAGGCGGGAGGTCGTCGCGCCCGCCGTCGCGGACGCCGCGGTCGCGCTGCGAGTTGACGATGAGCGTGAGCACGATGCCCAGCGCGCCGGCGGCCATCAGGATGTAGCCGATCATGGTGAGGTCGATGCCGGAGATGGTGTCCTGCACCGCGAACGCGAGGATCGCGCCGATGGCGATGAGAGCAATGGAGCCACCGAAGTACATGTCAGGGTCCCTTCCCTTGGGGACGGTCCGCGCGAGTGCGCAGGCCGTTTTGTCTCGGACGACGGTCGCACGGATCGGCGAAGTCCGCATCTGCTGGCGGCTGGACACGGCGCGAAACTGGTACCGGTACCCGGAGAGCCTCTCGGAACAGCTGAAGGGAGCGGGTCGGAAAACCGGGGGGGGGGGCATGCGGCCGTGATGTCAGCTCTGTGTCCACGTCAGCATGTCGAGCAGCCGCAGGTCCGACAGTTGCTCGACTGTCTCCGCGTGATCGGGGTGGGTCGTGGCCACGTGCGTCCGGAGGGCCGCGAGCCCGGCGGTACTGGCCACGAGGTCACGGCGGATGGCTTCCCAGAAGATGCGCTTCACGGGACCGAGGTCAGGGCGAGCTGCCACTGACTCCCGCGCCGAGACGGCCGCAGCGGACCGATACAAACCCATGAGTCTGCTGTCGAGGATCGGGTACATTCGCGGCCGCATCAGGAAGAGCACTTTCGAGATCTTTGCGGTGCCGACGTACTTAGGCGCGTCGTCCGCGAAGTGCCTCCATAGGCAGAGTGCCGCGTCGTAAAGACCGTCCTCGACGATGGGATCGGCGTTCCGCAGATCGGCATCGATGGGCACCAGACGCCATGGGGCTGAGGCACCCCTTCTCGTGAACCAGGCGGATTGCTCCTCGCTGATCCGGGAACTGATCTTTCGGGTCGCCTTGACCGCCGGTGGAGTGATGGTGTCGGCAAGCGTTCCGGCGAGCACGTCGTAGTGTGCGATCGTCCCGCCGTGGCGAAGCAGATAGTTCACGATGATTTCGGCGGGGTTCTGCACCGATCGACCGGCGACCGTCACGGTGTCGGCCTTTGGCGTATCCATGACCGGAACATAGCGAGGTCGGACGCTGCGGAAGAGCTGTTCGATGAAATCCTCACTTCGGCTGGGCCGGTGGGATGCAGTGTCCACTTCGCCAAGTGCCAGAACGACGAAACCGGCACCCGAGATCTGCTGCGATCTCAAGGCACCGGCTTCGGTGGCGGAGGATAGGGGATTCGAACCCCTGAGAGCTTTCACTCAACCCGCTTTCCAAGCGAGCGCACTAGGCCACTATGCGAATCCTCCGCCGGAGAGTCTACGTGGGCCGCGCTGCGCGCGGCGAATCGGCCCCGTCCCGGTCAGTCGTCGGTCTGTCCCGGGCACGGATCGTCGTACAACGCGTTGACACTCGTGGTGACGCCCAGGGCCTCCGCGCGGCTGCGACCGAGGTTCCACTCGAGCCAGTTCCCCGGCTCGGGCCGGACCGTCGTCAGCACGCAGTCGCGGTCGGCGCCGAGGCGCGACTCGAGGGTCGGCACGGCGTCGTCGGACAGCTGCGCGAGGAAGTACCAGTCGACCTTGCCGGTGGACTCGTAGCGGTCGAGGTTGTGGTCGGCGATCCACGCGTCGGGGTTGATGGCGGCGATCCCGAGCAGCAGCGCCACGCCGCTGAGCAGTCCGAACCGCGGCAGCCAGGTGCCCCGCAACCGCCAGCCCGCCGCGAGGGTGGCCAGCACCAGCAGGCCCAGCCAGCCCTCGAAGACGTCCACCAGCAGTCGCAGCTGGGTGAAGCCGTACGCCTCCTGGTAGAGCGACATCCGGTGGAGTGCCGACGCCACCACCAGCAGCGTCATCACGCACAGCAGGCCGAGGGCACCCCTCAGCCAGGCCCGGTCGGTCACCGTCTCGCGCGGGGCCTTGCGCGAGGCCGCCCAGACGACCAGCAAGGTCAGCGCCGTGGCGACCGTCAGCTGCCCGAAGCCCTGGTGCACGTACTCGGCGTAGGTCAGCCCCGTGGTCCGCTCGAAGTAGGCGCGACCGCCGAAGATGGCGGCGGCCTGCGCCACCAGGAACGCGATGAACACCGCGTCGATCACCAGCACCGGCACGAGCCACTCGAAGCGCTTCGCCACGGGGCGGCTGTCCCACCGCACGGTCTCGACCCGAGGGGGATTCAGTGCCAAGTAGGCGCCGGCCAGCGCGATGCCCGCGATGGCGACGGCCACGAACAGCCGGACCGCGAAGTCGGCCGAACCGAGGTCGGGCACCAGAGCGCCGAACCACTCGGCGAAGAGAGCGTCTGCCGACATGAACAGAGCGGCGAACACCACGACACCGAGCACCGACCACAGGACCGTGCGGAGCACGGCGATGCCGTTGCCGGTCCCGGTCAGGGTCCGCAGCGTGCGGCTCAGCCACGGCAGGCCGCGCAGACCGGCCAGGGGCCACGCCATCGCCGAGATCACGAATGCCGGCACCCGGCGTGCGCCGGTGAGGGCAACGGTCGCGAGGCCGCCGCCGGCCATCAGGCACAAGATGACGATCCACTCGGCGTCGCGGATCACCGCGACCGAGGCCAAGGCCGTGCACAGCGCCGCGCAGGCGATGGTGAACGGCTCACGGCGCCGGGGGCTCGCGAACAGCATCAGCAGCCCGGCGGCCATCAGCACCAGGAAGGTGCCCACCCCGAGGTCGTTGAACGGCAACGCGATGCCGGCCAGGACGCCCACCCCGAGCGCCCAGCCGAGCAGGCGCGGTCGTCCGGGCGTGCCGCGGTCGGGCCAGAAGCCGCCGAAGAGCGAGTCGGTCATGGACGGCAGCGGCGTCAGAGGCGGCTGCGGGGGCGGTGACGCGGGCGAGCAGGTCGAGGCCACGGGGATCTCCTTCGGGGTACCCGTCGGGACGGGGGACGGATGACGGGGGACGGTGACCAGCACGCGGGCGCCCGGGCGCCCGTCCTCGGGATCGACGAAGCCGATCGAACCGCCGTGCAGGTCGGTCACCCAGCGGGCGATGGCCAGGCCCAGGCCGGTTCCACCGCCGCCCTCGGTCTCGGCGAGCGTGCCGAAGCGCTCGAACGCACGGTCGCGCGACTCGGCCGGCACGCCCGGCCCCTCGTCGGCGACCTCGAGTCGCCAGTCGTCGTCGTCCGCCGTCGCCCGCAACGAGACGGTGCCGCCCGCAGGGGAGTGCCGCAGGGCGTTGTCGACGAGGTTCGCCACCAGCTGGCGCAGCCGGGACGCGTCGGCCTCGACGGCGAGGTCCACCGGCTCGACGGTCACGGTGATCGTGACGTCGCGGTCGTCGTAGCGGAACTCGTCGGCCGCCGACTCGAGCAGGTCCGCGACCTCGACCGGCTCGGGCTCCATGGGCGCCGCGCCCGCGTCCAGCCGCGAGAGGTCGAGCAGGTCGGACACGAGGGCCGAGAGGCGCTCGGCCTGGGCCAGGGCGCTGCGCAGGGCGGTGGGGTCGGGCTCGCTCACACCATCGGCCAGGTTCTCCAGCAGGGCGCACATCGCGGTCAGCGGGGTGCGCAGCTCGTGGCTGACGTTCGCGATGAGGTCGCGGCGCTGCCGCTCGACCTGCTCCAGCTCGGCCGCCATCGCGTTGAAGGCGCGGGCCAGATCGCCGATCTCGTCGCGGGAGGTGTCGGTGATCCGGGTGCGGTGCTCGCCGCGAGCCATCCGCGATGCCGCCACCGTCATCTGCCGCAACGGCGAGGTCATCCCCGCCGCGAGCAATTGCGTGACGGCGAGCGCGAGCGTCACCGTCACCGGGCTGGTCAGCCAGATCGGGACGTCGTTGGCCGCGCCGAACGTGGCCACGACGACCGCCACCGAGACACTGGCGGCGACCAGCAGTCCCAGCTTGAACTTGACCGACCGGATCGGGTCCAGAGGGCCGCTCATCGGTTCGCCTCGACGTCGAGCGCGTATCCGACACCGTGCACCGTGCGGATCCGGTCGGCGCCGATCTTGGCGCGCAGACCCTTGACGTGACTGTCGACCGTGCGGGTGCCCGAGGCCTCGGCCCAGCCCCACACCTCGGCCAGCAGCCGCTCGCGGGACAGGACGTCGCCGGGGGTGGCGGCGAGGCACACCAGCAGGTCGAACTCGGTGGGCGTCAGGTGGATCTCGTCCTGTGCGATCCACACCCGCCGCGCGCCCACGTCGAGCCGCAGGTCGCCCCACGTGCGCACGGGCTCGGGCGCGGCCGCCAGCTCGGCGGCGCGGTCGACACGGCGCAGCAGCGCGGCCACGCGCGCCACCAGCTCGCGCATGCGGAACGGCTTGGTCAGGTAGTCGTCCGCGCCGACCGCGAGCCCGACCAGCACGTCGGCCTCGTCGTCGCGGGCGGTGAGCATCAACACCGGGACGGGGCGCACGGCCTGGATCCGGCGACACACCTCGTGCCCGTCGAAGCCGGGCAGCATCACGTCCAGCACCACCAGGTCGGGCTCGTGCTTCTCGAACGCCGCCACCGCGCCGGGCCCGTCCCAGGCCCGCACGACCTCGTGACCGTGGGCGGTCAGCCGGTCGCTCACGGCGGCCCCGATGGTCGGCTCGTCCTCGACGAGCAGGATGCGGCGTGCGGTCATGCCCCCAACCTAGGAGGCCCGATGGGCGGGATGCGGGGACGAATCGTGAAGATCCTGTGCAGGTCTCCACGCCGCGGGTCTCCGGGGTCCGTCACGCGGCTGGAGCCCGACCCGTATATTGGTGTGCAGCCCCTCGCGTGGCGGCACATCACCCAACTCCCCCAGGGCAGGAATGCAGCAAGGGTCAGTGGTCCCTGCCGGGTACGCGAGGGGTCCTTGCGTTCCTAGGGGTGCACGCGCGCCGCACGCATGAGGCCGCGGCTGGAGCCCTTCACGAAGGCGGCGCTGGGCTTGCGGCCGTACTCGACGGTGAGCGCGGTCCCGTGCTTGCCGTGGTAACGGTTGTACCAACCGGTCAGCGTCGGCGAGGTGCCCTTGCCCTGGGCGACGCCGAAGTACTTGCGCTTGAGCTTGAGCTCCTTGGCCAGGCGCTTCTCGAAGGCGACGTCCTTGCCGGCCTTGCCGATGCCCTTCAAGGGCTGGTGCAGCGAGGTGATGTAGTCCGGCTTGTACTTCTTCAGGAACGCCATCATGGCGCGGGTCTCGCGCTCGCTGGCCTTCTTGGCGCCGCCGTACGTGCGCCCCTTCTTGCCCTTGATCCAGCCGCTCGTGGGCCAGTTGCGGTTGAGGTCGACGCCGCGCGCGTTCGTGCGGGTCTTCCTCGCGGCGCCGTCGGGGTTCATCGTGGGGATGATCCACAGCCCGGTGCCCGCCTTGGGCTTGACCCGCTTGATCGCGTGCAGCGCCGTCTTGCGTCCGGCCGGTTCGTCGCCGTGCATCTGGCCCAGGATCAGCAGGACGCGCTTGGCGTCCGGGTGGCCCCGGTAGTAGCCGACGATCTTGCGGCCCTGGTGGCTCTTGCCGATCACGATCTTCTTCGTGACGTAGCTCGGCTCGGCCGCCTGGGCCGGGACGCTCGCCAGCGCCGGTGCGAGCAGGCCGGCCGACAGGGCCAGGCCCGTCGCGGTCCGCGAAGCCCTCATGAACATCTGATCACCGCTTCTTCCTGAAGATGGCCTTGACGATCTCGCGGGCGGCCGTGCGGCTCGCCTCGCCGATCGCCCGGTCCATGGGGGACATCCGGCGCGACGTGCGGCGTCGGGTGCCCGTGCTCCTGGTTCTGGATCGGGCGAGATCCTGCTCGAGTCTCTCAGCCTCTCGCGCCGCGCGCTCGCGCTCGGCCTCCGCTGCGGCAGCCTCCGCGGCGGCGTCGGACGCCGCCTTCGTGCGCTCGCCCAGCACGCTCGCCGCGCCGTCGCTCGACGTCACGGTGGCGTACTTGGCCGTCAGCGGCGAGGCGGCCACGGCGGCCGCCATCGTCTCGGCGGGCGTCGGCTGCATCGAGCCCTGCGGCGCGCGGACCCGCGTCCACGCGACCGGCGACGGGGCGCCCTTCTCGTTCATCACGGTCACGATGGCCTCGCCGGTCGCGAGTTGCGTCAGCACCTCGCCGAGGTCGTAGTCGGAGTTCGGATAGGTCGAGACGGTGGCCTTCAGCGCCTTGGCGTCCTGAGGGGTGTGGGCGCGCAGTTGGTGCTGGATCCGCGACCCGAGCTGGGCCAGGACGTCGTCCGGCACGTCCTTCGGCGTCTGGGTGACGAAGAAGACGCCCACGCCCTTCGACCGGATCAGGCGCACGGTCTGGACCACGATCTCGAGGAAGTCCTTCGAGGCGTCCTTGAACAGCAGGTGCGCCTCGTCGAAGAAGAAGACCAGCTTCGGCCGCTCGGTGTCGCCGACCTCGGGCAGCGTCGAGAACAGCTCGCGCAGCAGGTACATCAGGAAGGTCGAGAACAGCTCGGGACGATCCTGGACGCCCGGGACCTCGAGCAGCGAGACGATCCCGGCGCCGGACTCCGAGGTCCGCAGGACGTCCGTGACGTCGAAGGCCGGCTCGCCGAAGAACACGTCCGCGCCGGAGTCGGCGAAGGTGATCAGCTCGCGCAGGATCACGCCGACCGTGGCGCTCGAGAGGCCGCCGACGGCCTTCAACTCGGGCTTCCCCTCGTCGCTGTCGAGGAACGCCAGGACGGCGCGCAGGTCCTCGAGCGTGACCAGTCGCAGCTCGGCCTTGCGGGCGTAGTGGAAGACCAGCGACAGCGACGACTCCTGGGTGGCGTTGAGCTCGAGCACCTTCGCCAGCAGGATCGGGCCGAACGCGTCGACGGTGGCCCGGATCGGCACGCCGGTGCCACGGCCGCCGAGCGAGTAGAACTCCGTCTGCGAGGCGGTCGGCTGCCAGTCCTGGCCGATGCCGCGGGTGCGCTCGAGGAGCGCGTCACTCGGCTCGCCCGGGGTGGCGATGCCCGACAGGTCGCCCTTGATGTCGACCGCGAACACCGGCACGCCGCCGGCGGCCACCTGCTCCGCGAGGACCTGGAGGGTCTTCGTCTTGCCGGTGCCGGTCGCCCCCGCGACGAGGCCGTGCCGGTTCAGCATCGCGAAGGGGATGCGCACCGGGACGTCGGCGCGGGGCTCGCCGTTCTCGACGAGGGCGCCGATCTCCAGGGCGGGACCGTCGAACGCGTAGCCCGCCCGGATGCGTGCGGCCTGCTCGCTCTCGGCGGGGTCCGCCTCGGGCGCCGACCCGGCCTCGGCGGCCTCGGCGGCGGCGGCCAGCTCGTCCGCGTGCCGCTGCGCCTCCTCGGCGGCTGCCCGGGCCGCGGCGGCCGCCTCCCTCGCTGCGGCGACGTCGTCGGCCGAGGGCTCGGTGGGGCTCATGTGCTCAGGCTAGTTGCAGTCCGGCGCCCCGACCGGGGACGAGAATCGGGCCGGACGCACCGTGGTTCGGACAGTGGTCCCGTTTTGCGGCGGGCCCCTTAGACTGACGGCGTGACCTTTCGCCGCGTGGGGGACGGGCGACCTTACCCCGATCATGGACTGACCCAGCAGGACTGGGCTGCCATCGCGCCCACCCAGGTTCGTCTCGACGACCTCACCACCACGAAGAAGACGCTCGACCTCGAGACCCTGCTCGACAGCGACTCGACCTACTTCGGTGATCTGTTCGCGCACGTCGTGGGCTGGAAGGGCGAGCTCTTCCTCGAGGACGGTCTGCACCGCGCGCTCCGGGCGGCGCTGCAGCAGCGCACCATGGTCCACGCTCGCGTCCACACGATCGGGAAGAACACGTGAACAAGGCCGCACAACGGCTGGTCGTCATGGCCGCCGCAGGGATCTTCGTCATGGGCACGATGCTGGGCATCAAGCTCTCGTTCGCCAGTCCCGAGTCCGTCGCCGACGAGCCCGCCTGCGAGATCAAGAAGGTCGCGCGAGGCGAGGTGCTCAGCAGCAACCTGGTGATGGTCCATGTGTACAACTCCAGCCGCCGCACCGGCGCGGCCAACCGCGTGAAGATCAACCTCGAGCGCAAGGGATTCCTCGGCGGCGTGGCCAAGAACAACCCCGGCAAGGTGCGGACCAAGAACGTCACGGTCCTCACCACCGACCCCGACGACCCCCGCGTCCGGCTCGTGGCCGCGCAGTTCGAGGGCAAGGTCGAGCGCGTCCCGGCCGACTTCGAGATGGAGGACGGCATCTCGATCCTCATCGGCCCGAAGTACGAGGGTCTGAAGAAGGACTCGAACACCAAGATCAAGGCGGGCCGCGACGTGTCCGTCTGCGTCCCGGCCATCACGCTGCCGTAGCTCAGTCGCTCCGGCGGGTCCGCGGATCGAGGTCCCACCCCGCTAGCCGGCCGTGGCGGGCCACCGAGCGCAGTCGTCGCTCGACTTCCTCGCGCTGGTCGCGCGTGGTGACGATGAGCAGGTCGTCGCCGACCAGGATGCGGGTCGTGCGGTGCGGCACCAGCGTCGAGTCGTCGCGGACCACCATGGTGACCGAGGCTCCGCGAGGCAGCCGCAGCTCGCCCACTTCGACCCCGGCCAGTCGCGAGGCCGAGGGCACGTGGATCTGCAGCAGGTCGGCCGAGACCCGTTCGAGGGGTGCGGCGTCGATCTCGACCTCGCGTCCCCGGTCGGTCTCCACTCCGCACCAGCGGGCCAGCCAGCCCAGCGGCCCGGCCTGGATGATCGTGTAGACGACGACCGCGACGAACGTCGTGTTGAACAGGTCGATCGAGTGCGAGACGCCGTTCGCCAGCGGGATCGTCGCCAGCACGATGGGGACCGCCCCACGGAGCCCGGCCCAGCTGATGAAGAGCTGCTCGCGCCAGCCGACGCGGAACCACGCCGCGCACGCCGCCACCGAGGCTGGCCGGGCGACGAAGGTCAGCAGCGCACCGATGCCGACGCCCACGCCGATGTGCCACGCCTCGATGTCGCTGGGATGCACGAGCAGGCCCAGCATGACGAACAGGCCGATCTGCGCCAGCCAGCCGATACCCTCGACGAACGATCGCGTGGCCGAGCGGTGGGGCAGCTCCGTGTTGCCCAGCACGACGGCCGCGACGTAGACGGCCGCGAAGCCGCTGGCGTGGATCGTCGCGGCCAGCGCGTAGGCCAGTACGGTCATGGCGAACACGACGAGCGGATAGAGACCGGCCGCGGGCAGTGCGGCTCGGCGCAGCAGCTTGGCGCCCCCGGCACCGACCAGCAGGCCGATCAACGAGCCGATGACGAGCTCGAAGACGACGAGCGCGAAGAAGCCGGCCGGGCCGTAGTGGCTGATCTCTCCGACGCTGATCGCCGTGACCAGGACGACGATCGGGGCGTCGTTGAGTCCGGACTCGGCCTCGAGAACGCCCGAGACCCGCCGCTTCAGCGGTACCGAGCGCAGCACCGAGAAGACCGCCGCGGCGTCCGTGGGGGACAGGACCGCCGCGATGAGGACGGCCAGCTCCCACTCGAGGCCGAAGATCCAGTGCGCGCCGGCGGCCACCATGAGGACGCTGAGCGAGGTGCCCAGGGTGGCCAGCAGCACGCCCAGCCCCAGGGATGGTCGCATCTGGGACCAGTTCGTGGTCAGGCCGCCCTCGGCCAGGATCAGGATCAGTGCCGACAGGCCCAGCATGAGCGCGAGGTTCGCGTCGGCGAACTGGACGCCGGCCCCGTCGTAGCCGATGAGGATCCCCAGGGCCAGGTACATCAGCAGGGACGGCAGGCCCACGCCGACCGAGAGGCGCACGGCGAGCACCGCGAGGATGAGGACCCCGGACCCCACCAGCAGGATGACGTCGAGGTCGTGGGCGCTCACCACACCCCTCTCCCTCGCATCGGTGGGGTGATCCTAACGGCCGTCGATGTGGTCGATGAGGCGTTCGGTGGCCTCGCGATAGCCCGGCACGCCCCGGCCCACGACGTGCACGACGGCGACGTCGGCCACGTACGAGTGGTGCCGGAAGGGCTCGCGGGCCATGACGTCGGAGATGTGGACCTCGGCCACCGGCAGGGCCACGCCCGACAGCGCGTCGCGCAGGACGACGGAGGTGTGGGTCAGCCCACCGGGGTTGATCACGATCCCGGTGCAGTCGTGGCGCGCCTCGTGGATGGCGTCGATCAGCACGCCCTCGTGGTTGCTCTGGATCGCCCGGATCTCGTACCCGCGTGCCGTGGCGGCCTCGGTGACGAGCGCTTCGACGTCGTCGAGCGTCTCGGTGCCGTAGACGGCCGGCTCACGGGTGCCCAGCAGGTTCAGGTTGGGCCCGTTGACGAGCAGCAGCCGGCGCGTGGTCACGCGATCAACCTACCGGGAGCAGCCGCTCTCCCCGCCGATGAACCGCGCAGGGCCTAGTCTCGAGGAGTGGACATCCTGGTGGTGCATGCCTCCAAGTACGGCTCCGCGCGCCGCTACGCCGAGTGGATCGCCGAGGCGCTGGACGCGCCCGTCGCGGCCTCCGACGAGGTCTCGCCCGCCCAGCTGGCCGAGCACGACCTCGTGGTCTTCTGTGCCGCGATCTACGGGCCGATGCTGCGTGACAGCGGCGTGCTCAAGGACGCGATGCAGATCGGCGGCTCGACCCGCTGGGTGCTCGTGACGGTGGGCCTGAGCGACCCGGACCTCTCCACGAAGCGCGACGAGCTGGTCGCCGCGAAGTTCGAGGCCTCGCTGCGGGACCGGCTCGAGGTCTTCCATCTGCGCGGCGCGATGGACCGCGACCGGCTCAACATGGTCGAGCGGTCGATGATGTCGGGCGTGCGCAAGGCGTTGACGGGGAAGCGTGCTCGCACGCCCGACGACCAGGCGATGTTGGAGGTCCTGAGCGACCCCGCGGTCGACCTCACGGACCGCGCAGCGATAGCGCCGATCGTGGAGTCGTGCCTACGCTGACGTCGTGCGATTCAGCGTTCACGTCTACAACTTCACCCTGCCCGGTGAGCCCGACACGCTCGGGCCCACCCTGGCCGAGACCGCTCGGACGGCCGAGCAGATCGGTGCCGACGCGGTCACCCTGATGGACCACTGGTTCCAGATGGAGAACGTCGGCCGATCCGAGGACCCGATGCTCGAGGGCTACACGTCGCTGGGCTTCCTGGCCGGCGTCACCGAGCGGGTCAAGCTCGGGCTGCTCGTCACCGGCGTCACCTACCGCCATCCCGGACTGCTGGCCAAGACGGTCACGACCCTCGATGTCCTGTCGGGCGGCCGGGCGATCCTGGGCCTCGGCGCCGCGTGGTACGAGCGCGAGCACCACGCGCTCGGCGTGCCGTACCCGCCGCTGGGCGAGCGCTTCGAGCGGCTCGAGGAGACGCTGCAGATCGTCCACCAGATGTGGAGCGACGACGACGGCCCGTACGAGGGCAAGCACTATCAGCTGGCCGAGACGATCTGCCAGCCTCAGCCGATCCAGAAGCCGCATCCGCCGATCATGATCGGCGGCCAGGGTGAGAAGAAGACGCTGCGCCTGGTCGCCCAGTACGGCGATGCGTGCAACCTCTTCCCGATCGGCGTCGACGGCATCAAGCACAAGCTCGAGGTGCTCGAACGCCACTGCGAGGACGTCGGTCGTGATCCCGCCGAGATCCACCGCACGATGCTGCCGCCGGGCGACCCCGTCGCCGATCCCGACGCCTTCCTGTCCCAGATGGAGCAGTACGCCGCCCTGGGCATCGAGACGGTCTCGGTCCAGCCCGAGGGCCCCGACCCGGTCCGCTGGGTCACCGAGTTCGGCGAGAAGGTCGCCCCGCGCCTGGCCGAGATCGGCTGAAACCCGGCCCGACGCGCCCGCACGCCGGTACGCTCCAGCGAATCGAGCTGGACGGGACGGACGTGACGATGCGGGTGCGTGGGGTGGGGGCCGTCGTGACGGGCCTGGTCGTCGCGGCGGTGCTGTCCGCCTGTGCACCCGTGGCGGGCGGGCTCAGCGTCGCCGACGGTCCGCCCGGCGTCGGCGCGAACCCGATCACGTGGCAGGACGTCCAGCGAGACGGCCTGGGCGGTGCCCGGCTGGTGCTGCTGGTCTCGCCCTACGACGCCAAGGCCGGGCATCCCGCTCGGCTGGGAATCGTCGACGAGGACGGCACGACGCGATTCCTCGATCTCGACGCCGATCCGGAGGCCGAGCTGGGCGGTCGTCGCGGGATCCTGTGCGCCCAGACCGCGGACGCGGCACTCAGGATCGACGGCCGTGGTGCCGAGCGACAGGCCCTTCCCGGGCCGGGCGGCTACGGACATGCGACCACGGTGCGAGCCGACGGATCGTGCGTCCGGGTGATGTCGGGCGGCGTGGCGTGGGAGCAGGACGGACGAGGCATGACGACCGGCGCATGGCCAGCGCTTCCCGAGGCGACGGCCGTGTCGGAGGACGCGGTGTGGGTGGCCACGACCGACGGTGACGAGCCCGGCACCACCGTCACCCTCCTCCGCACCGACCTCACGACCGGGCGGACCGAGACCGTCAGTCAGTGGCCGACCCTGCTGCGCCGCGAGCCGGACGGTCGGCGCCTGAGCGGCGACCTCCTCGTCAGCGAGCTGTTCCGCCACGACGGCCGGCTGCACCACCTGGTGGAGGTGAGTGCGCGCAGCGGCGATGACGAGCCCGCCACCATCCGTCCGGGCGTCAAGAGCGAGGTTCACCTCGTGTCGATCGATCCCCGGACGGGACGGCGCGAGTCCACGGCCCTCTTCGTGACTCGCGCTGGGGTGGAGGAGCCGTCGGAGGCGGGTGCCCACGTGCCCCAGGGTGCCCACGCCCTGTTCGCAGGACACCTCCACGACGGGTCGATCTTCGCCGTGGATGCCGATGGCGAGATCCTGGCGATCGATCTGGGGAGTCGGTCGGTGCGCGTCACCGGGCGACTCAGCCCTCGTGCCCGCGCCGCCAGTGACCTCGTCGCCACGTGGGCTGCCGGGTCGCTGACCGTGGTGCTGCGTGGAGAGTCCGGCAGGGTCGCGGTGGAGGACTACGACCTCGCGACCGGCCGACTGCGGAACTCCACGACGCTGAGCGGGCTCAGGGGAGTCCTGAGCACCCGGACGTTCGTCTCCAGCCTCGCCGTCGTGGGCTGAGGGGCCTGCTCCTCGGCGCTCACGCCGGGCTTCAGTGGACAGGCTCCAGCGGCTGTCCGTGGAGCCGGTGCTGGTCGGGCAGGCGCCGCCGGCGATACATGTGCAGCAGCACCATCACCGACAGGAGAGCCGCGAGGACGCACCAGAGCGAGGCGAAGGCCTCGCGGTAGATGAGGGCGACCAGTGACAGCCCCACCAGGTTGAGCGCACCGAAGGCCACGATGGACGGGTAGCCCGACAACAACGCCGGCCCGACCGTGGCAACGACGTAGAGCACGGCCCAGAACATGCCGTGCTGGAGATCGACCCCGTACAGCACGGCATGGGCACGCTCCGTGACGGTGAGCGGCCCGCTGAGCACGAAGTACATCAGCTGGGCAGAGACCACCAGACCGAGGGCGACGAACGGTGCCACCCGCAGGCGTGCACCCTTCGGCTCGAGGAGCAGTACGGCGGTCGGTACCAGGGTCGGCAGCACCGGGAAGGCGAAGAGCACGTAGACCAGTGCCGCTGCCTGCTCGACATTCGCCGAGACGTGACCGTCCAGCCCGGCCCAGACGAGCGCCTCGGTGAGCTGGTGGAGGGCGAACAGGAGCGGAAGCGCAGCGAACGGCACCTCCCGCACGTGCCGAACCTCGCGAAGAGACAGGGCTGCGACGGGGAGAAGGGCCACGCCCGCGACCACGTCGGCCTCGATCGAGAAGCACATGCGAGACCGCCTCTCCCGGTGGAATGCTCAGCCTACGACGTTCTGTCGGCCACAGCGGCGAGCGTTTGAACGGAGCTCACAGGAACGGGACGCGGGGCTCCTCGTACCGGTAGGCCCACGCGCTTCCCGTCCAGAGCTCCAGCTGGCCCGGCCGGTTCGGGGAGGGATAGCGCCCGGGCGGCAGCACTGATCGGTCGGGCTCGACGACGACGGAGCCGTCGTCGGCCAGGCGCCACAGCCCGCGAAGGTCCCACGGCGCACCCCGCATGCGGTTGGCCGGGAACCGGTACTCGGGGTCACGGCTGAACAGGGCGACCATGTAGTCGGTGCGGCAGTAGCCGGCCATGATCTCGTCCCACATGATCCGACGGAGCCGGACGAACATGGCGACGACGACCGCGAACACGACGGCCGAGACGACCCCCAGGAGCCACGGGGGCGCCTGCGTGCCGTTCGCGAGCAGGAGCACCACGAGGAGCAGGCCGAATGACGTGCCGGCGATGGCGAGCAGGAGGTGGCGCGAGTTCGACGTCACGGGCGTCGGGGGCTCGGCCGGGATCTGAGGAGTCAGCCCGAGCTCGACGGCGCGCGTGAAGCCGGGGACGGTGCGCGGGTCGCGCCTGACCGCCTCACGGAGATAGTCCTCGGCCACGCGCACCTCCTCCCCGCCGCGCTCAACCGCGCGGCGCGACCTCGAACGAGTAGGTCTGGCTCGAGCCGGCACCCGACTCGAACAGGACCCGCCGTCCCTTGACGTAGACCTCGAGCGACCACGTGCGCGATCCTGTGCCGCAGCCCGCGTACTCGTCGACACGCACATGGTAGGTGCCCGAGGGCGCTTCCCCGTCGTCCCAGTTGATGTTCTCGATGTAGCTGCCGTCTGCGGTCTCCTGCGAGCAGCCCGGGATGATGTCGTGGTCGAGCTCGCCGCCCGAGGCCGACGTCGGTGCCCGGTAGTAGACGGTCTCCCCGGCTGGATCGGTCACGTGCAGGTCGTAGTCCGTGCCGTTGCTCCACCGCAGCGTCGCACGTATGTCGCCGTCGCCGAGCTCGGAGTCCATGATGCAGCGCTCGGGCCACCGCAGCGGGTCGATGTAGTCCCACTCGCCACCCAGGACCTCCCATGAGGCGCTCGCCTCCAGCGGGCCGAGCCACGCCGAGGCGTCCAGGCTCACCGCGCCCTCGCCCCCGAGCGTGAACTCCAGGCAGCGCTCCTGGCCCCGCGCCGGATCGCCGAACTGCCCGGACACGGCACCCTTCAGGAGGGCGAGCCGACCGCCGGCCCCCGCGATGACGCCGGCATCGGCGGTTCCCGCAGCCGGGCCGAGGGTGAACTCACCGACGACCGCGACCTCGAGGCCGATCTCACCCGCGACGTCGGGCGCGTACATGTTTCCCTCGTGGATGGGCTCGGAGCCGAAGTCCGGCTCCGTGCCGATGCGGGCGTGAGCCTTGAAGCCTGCAGTCGCGTCGAAGCCCCAGTCGTGGAGCGAGAGCTTGCCCTGGGCCGAGATCTCGAGGCCGCCGGAGTACTTGATCCCCATCGGGACCGGGTAGGCGACGATCTGGCGGTAGAAGTCGTCCATGCCGAGCAGGCACGAGAGCTCCTTGGCCACGTCGACGTCCACCAGGCCGCCGACGGTGAGGGCTGAGGAGACGTCGATGGAGGCTGCGTGCGGGACGTCGACGGCCAGGTCCCACAGGCCGACGGTCTTGCTGTGCACGTCCACGTCGAAGTCGCCGGTGGCGTCGAAGGTCGGGGTGATGCCGACCTTGAGGTCCAAGGCGTTGTAGCTGATGCAGTCCTTCAGGTCGCTGCTCGGCATGGCTGCCGGGCGGACCGGGGACGTGCGCTTCACCGCTGCCGGAGGCTTGAGGTCGCGGTGCGACGGCCCGGGAGCCTTGCGAGCGGACGGGGCCCGCAGGGCGGCTGCCGGCCCCTCGCCGGGCGGCTCGGCCGGTGCCGGGGCGGGCTCCTCGCCGGGCTCGGGCGCCGGCGGCACGTAGTCGCCGTACGTGATCTCCTCCATGGACACCGGGTCGGATGCGTAGCTGCCCTCGGCGCTGTAGTGGCTGAACACGTCGGCGAGGCCTGCGGGAGCCAGGCGCACGGTGCGGCCGTCGGGATCGATCTCGGCGATCGTGCCGAGATAGCCGCCGGGGACGGCGGCGGAGGCGGGCAGACCCACACCGGCACCGAGGACGGGCGCGGGACGCGAGGCGGCGAACCGGACCCAGACCTGCCCGGAGCGCAGCGTGACCACGTCGCCGGCGTCACCGAGCACGGCGCGCGGCGCCAGTGCGAAGCCCGCGGCGGAGTCGGCGCCCGTACCCGCGCGGGTGGTGCCCGCCGTGACCGAGACCGGGCCCTGCCAGGCGCCGTCGACGAGGGTGAAGAGGCTGTAGCTGTAGTCGGTGCCCGATGCCAGGCCGCCATCGGTCACGGACCGATCGGTGCCGGAGTACACGGCCGTGCCGGCGTCGCGAGTGGCCGGGGCGCGGTCGCCGGCGCTGCGGCGGAGCACGTACTCGGTCTCGTCCTTCGAGGCCCAGGCCAGCGAGACCGAATCGGCCGTCGTGTCCGTGACCTCGAGGCCGGCGACCGGAGGGGCCACCTTCCAGGCGAACGCAGAGGCGGCGGTGGCGCCGCGCGGCACGGTGAGCTTGGTGGTGGTCCGGGTGGGGCGGTGGTCACGGCCCTCGCGGAGGGAGGACACCGCAGTGAGCGTGTAGGTGCCGGGCTTGACGTCGAGCGTGCGCGTGGTCGAGGTGCCGACGGCGGGCTTGACGGCCCGCGTCGTCGTCGGTCCCTTGACGAGCACCTGCGCGGGCAGGCCGTCGGGCGTCGTCAAGGTGATGCGCAGGCGCGTGGGCGGTCCGGTGCGCACGGTGAGCTTGACGGTGCGCGACTTCGCCGCCTTGAGGCGCTTCGACTTCTTCTTCAGCACACGGTAGCTGTGGGTGCCGGTGGCGGGTTTGAACTTCACTCGGTAGACGCCGCGGGCGTTCGTGCGCACCGACTTCACGGCGCGCCACTTCTTGCCGACCTTGCGCTGGACGTACACGCGCTCGCGCTTCTTCGCCTTCGCGACCTTGCCCGAGAGCGTGACCACAGCGCCGGGCGCCAGGGTGCGGGCGCTCGTCTTCACCGAGACCTTCGTCGAGACGGGCGCAGCGGACGCCGACGTCATGGCGAGCATCTGGGTGGGCAGGACGAACGCGACGACCAACGCCAGCAGGGTGGTGAGTCGGCGGGTGGGGCTGCGCATGAGAGCTCCGTCTCGAGAGGGCTTGAAGTTCGCGGAAGTCAAGCACGCCCCGTGTGGTCGCGGAGGCGTTTTTCCCAGAGCGGAGGTGCCCGTCCCACGGACGCTGTGACTGGTGGGACTCAGGCGACGCAGGAGTGAGAATGACAGAACCCCCGCCGGGCTCGCGCTCGACGGGGGCTCTGGTGCTGCTGGCGGTGGCGGTGGGATTTGAACCCACGGTGGGCGTGAACCCACACACGCTTTCGAGGCGTGCTCCTTAGGCCGCTCGGACACGCCACCGCCGAGGAGTTTACGGCAGTCACCCCGCTGCGACCCAATCGGGGCGGAACGGGCGACTCGGCCCTAGGGTCAGGGCGTGATCTGGACGCTCGTGGCGCTGCTCGTGGTGGCAACCGCGGTGGCGGCATGGCGTGAGCCGCGGAGCCTCTCGGTCGGCGTCCTCGCGCTGCTCGCCGGGGGCGTCGCGGTGGTGGCGCTCGCGGGTCTGGACGGCCTGATCGTGGTGCTCGTCCTCGCGCTCCTGGCCCTGGCGATGTTCGCGATCCTCGGCGGGTTGACGATGCGGCGCCAGCCGGGCCGTTCCCGCGTCGGAGGCGTCGCCGTCGCGCTCGGAGCCGTCGCGCTCGGCTACTGCGCGGCTCTCGAGTGGGTCCGGGCCGAACAGGCCGAGGACCTGGCCGGGTGGCTGCTCGTGCTGGGCACGCCGGCGTTCTACGTCGCCTCCCTGTTCGTGGCCTTCGTCGGCTACGGCGCCGTGTACGGCCGCGTCGTGCGCCGCTGGGTCCCGCCAGTCGACGTCGTCATCGTGTTGGGCGCAGGGCTGCACGGCGACCGGGTCAGCCAGGTGCTGGCGTCACGGCTCGATCGAGCGCTGGTCGCGCTGGGCCGCTCGCGGTCCCGAGGTCGCGACACCCACGTGATCTGCTCCGGGGGGCAGGGGCCGGACGAGACGGTGCCCGAGGCCGTGGCGATGGCTCGGTACCTGCTGGGTCGTGGTGTCGACGATTCGCTCGTCTGGCGCGAGGACCGGTCGACCTCGACGGACGAGAACCTGAGGTTCAGCGCCGAGATCGCCGCCGAGCACGGGATCGAGCACGGTCGGTTCGCCGTCGTGACGAACGACTTCCATGCCTTCCGGGCGGCCATGCTGATGCGCGACGTCGGGCTGGCCGGTTACGGCCTCGGCGCCTCGACCCGCCCGCGGCTGTGGGCGGCTGCGGTGCTGCGCGAGTTCACCGCCGTGCTCTGGGAGCAGCGGCTCCTCCACGCCCTCGTCGCCGTCGTGCTCACAGGTGCCGCGGTCGTGACGGCCGCGGCACCGTGAACAGACGGATCGAACCGGTCAGTCGGGCTGGCTGATCGAGAGCATCGTCTCGCTGAAGAGATCGATCCCGTCGTCCTTCGACCGACCCGATCCCTGACCGCCGAGCAGGCTCGCCATCTCGCCGGCGGCGCGCTCGATCCGGCTCTGCAGCGTGCCCTCGCCCGCGGAGCCCCAGTCGTGCGGGCTCGCGAACACCCCGGTCGGCACGACGACCGACTGCAAGTACGCGAACAGCGGACGCAGCGCGAAGTCGATCACCATCGAGTGACGCGCCGTGCCGCCCGTCGCCGCGAGCAGCACGACCTTGCCGATCAGCGCGTCGTTGTCGAGGGCGTCGACGAACGACTTGAACAGGCCGGGGTACGAGGCCTTGAACGTCGGGACGACGATGATCAACGCGTCGGCCTCGCCGACCTGGTCGTAGACGTGCTGCAGCCGAGGCGCGGCGAACCCGGTGAGGGCCGCGTCGGTGATCTCGTGCGCGAGCTCGCGCAGGTTGACGACCTCGATGCTCGCGCCACCGAGCGCGGTGCCGGCGGCCGCGGCGAGCCGGTCGGCCAACAGGCGCGTGGTCGACGGCTCGCCGACGCCCGCGGACAGGGCGACGATCCTGGTCATACCGAGACCTCCTCGGTCAGGGCGGCGTCGCGCGCGGCAACGCGCGCGGCGTGGGTGGGAGCGTCCGGCACGTTCGTCGGACGCCGCGCATCGAACTCGGCGCGCATGGTGGGCAGGATCTCGCCGAGCAGGTCGAGCTGCTCGAGGACCGTCTTGAGCGGCAGGCCCGCGTGATCGACGAGGAACAGCTGGCGCTGGTAGTCGCCGAAGTAGTCCGCGAACGCCAGCGTGCGCTCCAGGACCTGCTGCGGGCTGCCGACCGTGAGCGGCGTCTGCTCGGTGAAGTCCTCCATGCTCGGACCGTGGCCGTAGACCGGCGCGTTGTCGAAGTACGGCCGGAACTCGTTGACCGCGTCCTGGCTGTTCTTGCGCATGAAGAACTGGCCGCCGAGACCGACGATCGCCTGCTCCGCAGTGCCGTGCCCGTAGTGGGCGTAGCGCTGCCGGTAGAAGTTGATCAGCCGGATGTAGTGCTCCTTCGGCCAGAAGATGTTGTTGGCGAAGTAGCCGTCACCGTAGAACGCGGCCAGCTCGGCCACCTCGGGCGTGCGGATCGTGCCGTGCCACACGAACGGCGCGACGCCGTCGAGCGGCGCCGGCGTCGAGGTGTAGCCCTGCAGCGGCGTGCGGAACTTGCCCTCCCAGTTGACGACCGGCTCGGACCAGAGCTTGCGCAGCAGCTGGTAGTTCTCGATCGTCAGCTCGACGGCCTTGCTGATGTCCTTGCCGAACCACGGGTACACCGGAGCGGTGTTGCCGCGGCCGAGCATGAGGTCCATGCGGCCGTCGACGAGGTGCTGCAGCGCGGCGTAGTCCTCGGCGATCTTCACCGGGTCGTTCGTGGTGATGAGCGTGGTCGAGGTCGACAGGATGATGCGCTCGGTCTGCGCGCCGATGTACGCGAGCGTCGTGGTCGGGCTCGAGGGAACGAAGGGCGGGTTGTGGTGCTCGCCCGTGGCGAACACGTCCAGGCCCACCTCCTCGGCCTTCTTCGCGATCGCGACGGTGTTCTTGATGCGCTCGTGCTCGCTCGGCGTCGTGCCGTTGGTGGGGTCGGTCGTGACGTCGCCGACGGTGAAGATGCCGATCTGCATGCTGCTCATGGGTCCAGTCTCCCAGCATATAGTTAAAGATTCAACTAATGAACGCACGGCGGCGCTGGATATTCCGACCGGTCCGTCAGCGGCCGAAGAACGAACGGAGCAGCACGGAGGACTCGGGGGCGAGCACCTCGGGCAGGACCTCGGGGCGGTGGTTGAGGCGCCGGTCGCGCACGACGTCCCAGAGGGACCCGACGGCCCCGGCCTTGTCGTCCCAGGCGCCGAACACGAGGCGGTCGACCCGGGCGGCCACGAGCGCGCCGGCGCACATCGTGCACGGCTCGAGCGATACGACGAGCGTGCAGCCGTCGAGCCGCCAGCGGCCCAGGTGGCGGGCGGCCTCGCGCAGCGCCACGACCTCGGCGTGACCGGTGGGGTCGGCGTCGCGCTCGCGCACGTTGCGGCCCTCGCCGATGATCGTGCCGTCGTGCACCACGACCGCACCCACGGGGACGTCGCCGCCGGCCGCGGCTTCGCGGGCCAGCTCGAGCGCCCGCTGCATGAACGGGACCCAGGTCACCCGACGATCGCCTCGAACTGGTCGCCGAAGCCGAGCTTGTCGGCCAGGTAGGCGAGCGCCTCGTCGGGGAACAGGTCGTCGTCGTCGCACAGCAGCCCCAGCTCGACCGACGCCAGGCCCAGGTCGCTGACGATCTCGAGATCGCCGACGGGCACGGGCTCCTCGTCACCGTCGGGCGCGTCGACCAGCTCGGCCAGGTCCACGGCGATCGACCAGTCCCACGCCGCGGTGGCGTCCGAGAGCAGGGCGCGCACGTGGTCGCCGCTGCGGCGCACGATCACGAAGAAGTCGTCGTTGACCGACGCCATGCCGAGTACGCCGACGTCGGAGGGGAACCGGTTGAGGGCGTCGGAGAAGGCCTCGAAGTCCTCGCCCAGTCGGGCCGGGAGTTCGACCACGGTCCACGCCCCGTCGTCGCGGTACGCGGCGATCACGAAGTCCACATCGTCCTCGGCCACCCTGCGATGGTGACAGACGTCCGCACGCGGCCGCTACCCTCGACCCATGCGTGTCCATGTCGCCGACCACCCCCTCATCTCCCACAAGCTCTCGGTCCTGCGCGATGCGCGAACCGACTCCCCGACCTTCCGTCGCCTCACCGAGGAGCTCGTCACGCTGCTGGCGTACGAGGCCACGCGCGAGGTCAGCGTCGAGCCGATCGAGGTCACCACGCCGCTCGTCACGACCGAGGGTGTGCGCCTCACCAGCCCCGGTCCGCTGGTCGTGCCGATCCTGCGCGCCGGGCTGGGCATGCTCGAGGGCATGCAGCGGCTGCTGCCCACCGCCGAGGTCGGCTTCCTGGGCATGATCCGCAACGAGGAGACGCTGCAGGCCGAGACCTACACCGAGCGTCTGCCCGATCGCCTCGACGGCCGCCAGTGCTACGTCCTGGATCCCATGCTGGCCACCGGCGGCACCCTGGCGATGGCGTTCGACTTCCTCGTGCAGCGCGGCGCCAAGGAGATCATCGCGATCACCCTGCTGTCCGCTCCCGAGGGCATCGAGCGGCTCGAGCGGGATACGGCGCACATCGACGTGCCGATCCAGCTCTTCAGCGCCGGCCTGGACGAGCGCCTCGACGAGAACGGCTACATCGTGCCGGGGCTGGGCGACGCCGGGGATCGGCTGTACGGCATCGTCGACTGATGCAGGACTTCGTCGCGTCGCTGCCCAAGGCCGAGCTGCACGTCCACCACGTGGGCTCAGCCGCACCGGACACCGTGGCGCGGCTGGCGGCGCGGCACCCGGACTCGCCCGTGCCGGCCGATCCCGAGGCGCTGGCCGAGTACTTCACGTTCACGGACTTCGCGCACTTCATCGAGGTCTACCTCTCGGTCGTCGACCTGCTGCGCACGCCCGAGGACATCTGGATCCTCACCCACGAGGTCGGTCGTGACCTCGCGGCCCAGAACGTGCGGTACGCCGAGCTGACGATGACGCCGTACACGTCGATCGCGCGGGGGATCGCCGCCGAGGCCTACGTCGAGGCCATCGAGGACGCCCGGCGCGCCGTCGAGCGTGACTTCGGCACCGCCCTGCAGTGGATCTTCGACATCCCCGGCGAGTCCGGGCTGCCGGCGGCCGACGTCACCCTCGACACGGCGCTGCGCCTGCAGCCCGACGCCCTGGTGGGCTTCGGGCTGGGCGGACCCGAGATCGGCGTGCCCCGGCCGCAGTTCGCGCCGCACTTCGCGGCCGCCCGCGCTGCCGGGCTGCACAGCGTGCCGCACGCCGGCGAGTCGACCGGCCCGCAGTCGATCTGGGACAGCATCGACGGCCTCGGCGCCGAGCGCATCGGTCACGGCATCGCGGCCGCGCAGGACCCCGCGTTGATGAAGCGCCTCGTCGCCGACGGGATCGTGCTGGAGGTGTGCCCCACGTCGAACGTGCGCACGCGCTCGGTGGCCTCGCTGGAGGAGCACCCGCTGCCGACGCTCGTCGAGGCCGGGGTGACCGTCACGATCAACTCCGACGACCCGCCGATGTTCGGCACCACGCTCAACGCCGAGTACGAGATCGCCGCCGAGCTGCTCGGGCTCGATGAGGCAGGACTCCGGGCGCTGGCGACGGCCGCGGTCGACGCCAGCTTCGCTCCCGACGACCTGAAGTCCTGGCTGCGCGCCGAGATCGAGTCCGTCAGCAGCTGAAATGCAGCGATGCGCACCTTTTCCGCTCGGAAAGGGTGCGCATCGCTACACATCTCGCCCGCCGGGGGCGGGCCGTTCTCAGAGGGCCTTGATGATGTCCTCGACCCGGTCCTTCGCGTCGCCGAACAGCATCTGGCTGTTCTCGCGGAAGAACAGCGGGTTCTGGACGCCCGCGTAGCCGGCGGCCATCGAGCGCTTGAACACGATGACGTTCTTGGCCTCCCAGACGTGCAGGACCGGCATGCCCGCGATGGGCGAGGTCGGGTCCTCCGAGGCGGCCGGGTTGACCGTGTCGTTCGCGCCGATGACCAGCACGACGTCGGTGTCGGCGAGGTCGTCGTTGATCTCGTCCATCTCCAGGACGATGTCGTACGGGACCTTGGCCTCGGCCAGCAGCACGTTCATGTGCCCGGGCAGGCGACCGGCGACGGGGTGGATGCCGAAGCGGACGTCGACGCCCTTCTCGCGCAGGCGGCTCGTCAGGTCCGCGACCGGGTACTGCGCCTGGGCGACGGCCATGCCGTAGCCGGGCGTGATGACGACGGACTTGGCGTCCGACAGCATCTCGGCGACGGCCTCGGCGGTGGTCTCGCGGTGCTCGCCGTAGTCGGTGTCGTCCGACGGTCCGGCCTCGATGCCGAAGCCGCCCGCGATCACGGAGATGAACGAGCGGTTCATCGCCTTGCACATGATGTACGACAGGTAGGCGCCCGAGGAGCCCACGAGGGCGCCGGTGATGATCAGCAGGTCGTTGCCGAGCAGGAAGCCCGACGCGGCCGCGGCCCAACCGGAGTAGCTGTTCAGCATCGACACGACGACCGGCATGTCGCCGCCGCCGATCGAGGCCACGAGGTGCCAGCCCAGGGCGAGCGCGACGATCGTGACGGCGATCAGCAGCCACAGGGACGGGTTGATGACGAACGCGATCGTCAGGATGACGAACAGCACCAGCGCGCCGAGGTTGATCCAGTTCTTGCCCGGCAGCACCAGCGGGGCGCTCTTCATGCGGGCGCTCAGCTTGAGGAAGGCCACGATCGATCCGGTGAGCGTCACCGCGCCGATGAACACGCCGATGAAGATCTCGGCGTTGTGGATGTCCTCGAGGGACTGGGTCGCGAAGTCGCCGTGCGCGAGGTAGCCGTTCCAGCCCACCAGCACGGCGGCCAGGCCGACGAACGAGTGCAGCAGGGCGATCAGCTCGGGCATGCCGGTCATCTCGACGAGCCGGGCGCGCCACAGGCCGATCGCGGCGCCGATGACCATGGCGACGATCAGCAGCACGAGGCCGATGCCGGGCTCACCGTCGACGACCAGGATGAACGTCGCGATGAGCGCGATCGCCATGCCCGAGATGCCGAACGCGACACCGCGGCGGGCCGTCTCGTGCTTGCTCAGGCCGGCGAGGCTGAGGATGAACAGCAGCGCCGCGACGAGGTACGCGGCATTGGCCAGGGAGGAGGCAGTCACGGATCAGCCCTTCACTTCGAGAACATGCTGAGCATGCGTCGGGTCACGGCGAAACCGCCGAAGACGTTGATGCTGGCGACGAGCACGGCGACGAAGGCCAGGGCGCGGATCACCGCGTCGGAATCGCCGATCTGGAGCATGGCCCCGACCACGATGATGCCGCTGATCGCGTTGGTGACGCTCATCAACGGCGTGTGCAGCGCGTGGTGGACGTTGCCGATCACGTAATAGCCGATCACGATCGACAGCGCGAGCACGGTGAAGTGCTGCGGCAGCTGCCCGGGCGCGTTGGCCAGGATCCACAGGAACGCGAGCACGCCGACGGCGATCGCGCCGACCTTGACCGCCGGGTTGACGGGCTTCTTGGGCTCGGGAGCCGGAGCCGGCTCGGCGGCGGCCACGGGGGCCGGCGCGGCCGACACCTGGACCGGCGGCGGGGGCCACGTCTTCTCGCCGTCGCGCACGACGGTGACGCCGCGCTGGACGACGTCGTCGAAGTCCAGGACGATCTGGCCGTCCTTACCCGGGGTCAGCAGCTTCATCAGGTTCACCAGGTTGGTGCCGTAGAGCTGCGAGGCCTGGGTGGGCAGGCGCCCGGCCAGGTCGGTGTAGCCCAGGATCGTGACGCCGTTGTCGGTGACGACCTTCTGGCCGGCGACCGAGCCCTCGACGTTGCCACCCTGTGCGGCCGCCATGTCGACGATGACGCTGCCGGCCTTCATGGTGGCCACGTCTGCGGCGGTGATCAGGCGGGGCGCGGGGCGGCCCGGGATCAGCGCGGTCGTGACGATGATGTCGACGTCGGCGGCCTGCTCGGAGTAGATCTCGGCGGCGCGCTTGTCGTAGGCCTCGCTGGTGGCCTTGGCATAGCCGTCGGAGGAGACCTCCTTGTCCTCGTCGGGCACGACGACCTCGAGGTACTCGCCACCGATCGACTTGACCTGGTCGGCGACCTCGGGACGCGGGTCCGTGGCGCGCACGATGGCGCCGAGGCTGGAGGCGGCGCCGATCGCGGCGAGGCCGGCGACGCCGGCGCCCGCGACCAGGACCTTGGCCGGCGGGACCTTGCCCGCGGCGGTGACCTGGCCGGTGAAGAAGCGGCCGAACTCGTGCGCAGCCTCGATGACGGCGCGGTAGCCGGCGATGTTGGCCATCGAGGACAGGACGTCCATCGACTGGGCACGGGAGATGCGCGGGACCGCGTCCATCGCCATGACCGTGATGGGTCGCGAGGCCAGCGTGTCGACCAGCTTCGGGTTCAGGCCCGGGCTGATCATGCTGATGAGCGTCGCGCCGTCGAGCATGAGGGCGATCTCGATCTCGGTGGGGGCGTTGACCTTGAAGATCACGTCGCTGGCCCACGTGTCGGGCTTGTCGCTGATCGTCGCGCCGGCGGCCTCGTAGGCGGCGTCGGTGAAGCTCGATGCCTCGCCGGCGCCGTGCTCGACGGTGACGAGATAACCGAGGTCGATCAGCTGCTTCACGGTCGCCGGCGTCGCGGCGACACGAGTCTCACCGGGGGCGGATTCCTTGACGACGCCGATCCGCATCGAGCCGAGCTCGGGTGGAGGGGTGCTCATCTCGCAGAGGATAGCCCGCCCGGATTCCCCCTTGACCATGAGGTACGTCACGTGAGCACCGGGCTCCGTGATCCGCGTGGGAACGGCACCGAATGTGACATCGCGGGTGACACATTCCACATACCGGCGGTATCTTGACGCCATGTCCTCTCTGAAGCCCCAGCACTTCGCCGGCAAGGTCGCCCTCATCACCGGGGCGGCTCGCGGCATCGGTGCAGCCGTCGCCCGCGCCTACGTGTCCCATGGCGGGCGCGTCGCGCTCGTCGGCCTCGAGCCCGATCTGCTGGCCTCGCTCAGCGACGAGCTGGGCGAGTCGGCCGCCTGGTGGGAGGCCGACGTCCGCAGCAGCGAGGAGGTCAAGGCCGCGATCGACGCCGCGGCCACGTACTTCGGCCGCCTCGACCACGTCGTCGCGAACGCCGGCATCGCGTCGTACGGCACGGTGCGTCAGATCGAGGACGCCGCCTTCGAGCGCGTCATCGACGTCAACCTCAACGGGGTCTTCCGCACGGCCAAGTACGCCATCCCGCACCTGGAGCGCACGAAGGGCTACCTCCTGGTGGTCTCGTCGCTGGCGGCGTTCTCCAACATCGCCGGCCTGAGCGCCTACGCGGCCAGCAAGGCCGGCAACGAGGCGCTGGGCATCGCCATGCGGCAGGAGGTCGCGCACCTGGGCATCAAGGTCGGCCTGTGCCATCCCTCGTGGATCGACACCGACATCGTTCGCAACGCCGAGGCCGACCTGCCGTCCTTCAAGGCGATCCGGACCAAGCTGCCCTACCCGGCCAACACGACTACCGACGTTGAGACCTGTGCGGAGAAGATCCTCATCGGCCTGGCGAAGCGCAAGAGCCGGGTCTACGTGCCGAAGGCCGTGCTGCTGGCGAACTGGACCAAGGCGTTCGTGAACTCGCCGGCCACCACGCCCTACGTGCGGCTGCTGACCCGCAAGACGGTGCCGGCCATGGAGGCCGAGGTGGACGCGCTGGGCCGTTTCCACCACGCCCACACGCCGGTCACCGACCAGAAATAGGTCAGTCGCCGTCGGTCTGGACCGACGCGGCCAGCGACACCATGTGGCCGATCCGGGCGATCTCCGAGGGGAGGAACTCGGGTCCGCCGTGGCGACCCACGGCCACGAAGAACCGGGCGCCCGAGCGCGTCACGGCCGGCGACCCCGCCAGGACCGTGGAGTCCCAGGCGGCTACGTCCGGCAGCGGGCTCGCGTGCTCGACGGACAGCCACGCGTCGCAGTCGGGAAGGATCATCGGGGCGGCGGACGAACCGTGCAGCAGCTGCGCGCCGTCCTCTCCAGGAGTGATCGCGAGCGCCCAGTCGGTGCGGAACGTCGACGGGATGACCTCGATCAGGCGGGCGATGGCCTGATCGGGCTCGTTCGTGAACGCCTCGACGGCCTCGAGGTCCATGCTGAGGTTGGCCCCCGCGTTGTACCGGCTGATCCAGTGGACGTGGACCCCCTCGAGGCCCTGACACGCCGTGATGAGCGCATCCGGCATGACCGTGTGGGGCAGTTCGAGGAGCACGTCATCGACCGCGACGCCGTCGGGTCGGTGCTCGACGATCTCGATCGCCTCGATGTCGGCTCCGGCGCCACCGAGAGCCGTCGCGAGTGCGCCGAGGGAGCCCGGGACGTCAGGAAGCTCGACGCGCAGCAGAAACGCCATGGCCGTCATTGTTCCGTGTCCGGATTGCGAGGAGGTAACGCGGTCCACCGACGCGTCGCCGGCCCACCGACGCCCTAGGCTGGCGCACGTGGTCGAGCACGCGCGCGGAACCGAGGGATTGCGAGTCGTCGGGTCGTCCCAGCTGCTGGCTGAGCCGCCCATCCGGATGCTGGGCGATCTGCTGGTCCGCGGTGGCGTCACCCGGGTCGGCGCGTTCACGAGCCTGGCCCACGGCATCGAGTCACAGTCGGCCACGATCGGTCGCTACTGCGAGTTCGCGCCCGACGTCCTGATCGGGGCGACCGGACATCCGCTGACCTGGCTGGGGGTGAACTCCTTCCAGTACAAGGCGGCGACCTGGGGGTGGCACCCGTCGGCCGACCGCTCCGAGGTGATCGACCCCGAGGCCGGCGGCCGGCCGTCGTTCCGCGGCGAGCCGTCCGTCGTCGGCAACGACGTGTGGATCGGTGCCAAGGTCGTGATCCTGCGCGGTGTCACGATCGGCGACGGTGCCGTCGTGGCGGCCGGAGCGGTGGTGGCCGACGACGTCGCCCCGTACTCGATCGTGGGTGGAGTGCCCGCCCGCCCGATCCGCGACCGGGTCGATCCGCAGACCCGCGAGCGGCTGCAGGAGCTGGCCTGGTGGCGGTTCTCACCGAACCAGCTGGCCGGGGTGGCGTTCGACGACCTGCCCCGCGCGCTGGACCAGTTGGACGAGCGCGTTCCGGACCTGGAGCCCTACGCGCCGGGCTACGTCCCCATCGAACGACCGGTGGCCGACGGGTCCAAGCGCTCGCGCTGGCGCCGCTGAGGACCGATACTGGCCAGATGCGAGCCATCTGGAAGGGCGCGATCAGTTTCGGGCTGGTCCACGTGCCGGTGAAGGTCTACTCCGCCACCGAGAGCCACGACGTGTCGCTGCATCAGGTCCACGACGAGGACGGCGGACGCATCCGCTACGAGCGCCGGTGCGAGATCTGCAAGGAGATCGTGCCCTACAAGCACATCGACAAGGCCTTCGACGACGGTGAGAAGACGATCGTCCTGACCGACGAGGACCTCAAGTCGCTGCCGGCCGAGCGCAGCCACGAGATCGACGTCGTCGAGTTCGTGCCCGACGACCAGATCGACGTCCTGCGGCTGGGCAACCCGTACTTCCTCGAGCCGGAGGAGAAGGCGCTCAAGCCGTACTCGCTGCTGCGGCAGGCGCTCGAGGAGACCGAGCGCACGGCCGTCGTCACCTTCGCCCTGCGCCAGCGCACCCGGCTCGGGGCCCTGCGGGTGCGCGACAACGTGCTCGTCCTGCAGACGCTGCTGTGGGACGACGAGGTCCGCACCGCCGACTTCCCGGTCCTGGAGAACACCGCGAAGGTGACGCAGAAGGAGCTCGCGATGGCCGGCCAGCTGATCGAGTCGCTCGCCGGCGACTTCGACGCGAGCCAGTTCACCGACGACTACCAGGAGCAGCTGAAGACGTTGATCGAGGCCAAGCAGAAGGCCGGCGAGGGCATCGACAGCGAGGCCACCTTCGGCGAGCAGGAGGACGAGGGCGGCGAGGTCGTCGACCTCATGGAGGCCCTCCGGCGCAGCGTCGAGGCCCGCAAGGGCGACGAGAAGCCGAAGAAGAAGGCGGCGAAGAAGAAGTCCTCGGCCTGACTCAGATCGTCTGGATGTCGCCGTTGGGCATGGCCGGCAGCTCGACCTTGACGGTGTGCGGGAAGTCGGTCACCGGCAGCTTGCGGTTCTCGACGACCCAGTTCGCGACGGAGTGCAGCTTCTGGTTGTGGTTCTGCGAGTAGCGGCGCAGCACGTCGAACGCCCGGTCCGCCTCGATGTCGAATCGCTCCATCAAGATGCCCTGCGCCTGGCCGATCACCTTGCGGGCGTCGATGGCGGTGAGCAGTCCTGCCTCCTGGTGGGCGTTCGCCAGCGCGACCGACGCATGGCGCGCGAAGATCATCGCGGTGGCGAGGTCGTTGCCATCGAAGGCGTTCCGTCGATTCGCGTACAGGTTCAACGATCCGTAGCGGCGCTCCCGGGTCTCCAGCAGGACGCTCATCGCGCTGTGGATGCCGAGCTCGGCCACGGAGGGACCCCACTGGGGCCACCGGTCGTCGTTCTCGACGTCGGACGAGAGGAAGCTGCCACCGGACTCGATGGCGTCGAGGCACGGACCCTCGTCGAGCTCGAACTGCAGCTCGTGGGAGCGCGCGACCCGCGATGAGGTCGACGCCGCGGTCTCGATGCGAGCGCGGCTGTGGACGAGCATGATTCCCGCGTCATTGCAGTCCGCAGCGGTCTTCGCGTACTCGGTGATGAGATCGACGGTCTTCTCCGTCGTCGGCTGCTGGTGCAGATCGAGAGCGACCTCGGAGAAGAAATCGGGCACGTTCATGCTCGCTCCTTCAGAATGTGGAAAGTCAAGCGTACGACGCAGGGGGTGCAGGTCATGGCGGGGTCGGCTCCTCAGACGGTCACGGTCGACGGGCGTCTGCTGCGGCTCACGAACAGCGACAAGCTCATCTATCCCGCGACCGGGACGACGAAGGCCGAGGTGATCGCCTACTACGTCGAGGTCGCCCCGTGGCTGCTGCCGCACCTGGCCGGCCGTCCGGTCACCCGCAAGCGCTGGGTCGACGGGACCGGCCACGACGCCCAGGTCTTCTTCGAGAAGAACCTGCCCGACTCGGCGCCGTCCTGGATCCGCCGGGTCACGATCAAGCACAAGTCGCACACGAACACCTATCCGATCTTCGAATCGGTCGCCGATCTCGCGTGGGCGGGCCAGGTGGCCGCGCTCGAGCTGCACGTGCCGCAGTGGCGGGTCGACGCCACCGGGGTGGCCCAGAACCCGGACCGCCTCGTGATCGATCTCGACCCCGGACCGGGGGTCGGCCTGCCCGAGTGTGTCGAGGTCGCCCACGCAGCCCGTGAGCTGCTCGCCGACGTCGGTCTCGAGTGCGTGCCCGTCACCAGCGGCAGCAAGGGCATCCATCTGTACGCGCCGTTGGACGGCCAGCACGACTCCGACTACGTCAACGCCTTCGCCAAGCAGGTCGCGCAGGCGCTCGAGGGGGTCATGCCCGAGCTCGTCGTCAGCGACATGTCCAAGGCCAAGCGCCAGGGCAAGGTGCTGGTCGACTGGAGCCAGAACAACGGCGCCAAGACGACCATCTCGCCGTACTCGCTGCGCGGACGGGACGAGCCCACCGTCGCCGTGCCCCGCGAGTGGGACGAGCTCGATGAGAACCTGCGCCACCTGACGATCGACGAGGTGCCCGCGCGGCTGGCCGAGCGCGGCGACCCGATGGCCGCGCTGGCGGCGCCGGTGACCGATCGGCTGGCGACCTACCGCTCGATGCGTGACGCCGCGAAGACGCCCGAGCCGGTGCCGGACTCCGTCGTCGTCGGGCGCACGGGTGACCCGATCTTCGTCATCCAGGAGCACCACGCCAGCCGCCTGCACTGGGACTTCCGGCTGGAGCGCGAGGGCGTCCTGGTGTCGTGGGCGCTGCCCAAGGGCGTGCCCGAGTCGTCCTCGGGCAACCACCTGGCGGTGCAGACCGAGGACCATCCACTGGAGTACGCCACGTTCGCCGGGGACATCCCGAAGGGCGAGTACGGCGCCGGGCACGTCACGATCTGGGACCACGGTCACTACGACCTGGAGAAGTGGAACGACCACGAGGTCATCGCGACGCTGCACGGCAGCCGCGACGGCGGGCTCGGCGGATCGAAGCGGCTCGCGCTGATCAAGACCGGTGAGAACTGGCTGATCCACCTCATGAAGGAGCAGAACGAGCCCACGCCGAAGAAGGCGAAGACGGCCTCGAAGCAGGGGAGGGCGCCGAAGAAGTCCGAGGAGACCGCGCGCGCGGGGTTCGTGTCGCCGATGCTGGCGGTGCTGGCGGGCACCCGTGACGCCGCGGGCGACGACTGGGCCTACGAGCTGAAGTGGGACGGCATCCGGTGCGTCGCCGTCGTCAACGGCGAGAAGGTGCGGCTGTTCTCGCGCAACCACAACGACGTCAGCGCCAGCTATCCCGAGCTCGTGGAGGAGCTCTCGCAGCTGGGGCTCGACGCCGTGCTCGACGGCGAGATCGTGGCGCTCGACGCGTCGGGCGTGCCGAGCTTCGGACGGCTGCAACAGCGCATGGGCGTCACCAAGGCCGCCGATGTCGAGCGGCTGCGGCGCACCGTGCCCCCGCGGCTGCTCGTGTTCGACCTCGTCGAGCACGACGGGACGTCCCTGCGCGACCGGTCCTACGACGACCGCCGCGAGGCCCTGGAGAATCTCGACCTCGACGGCGACCTGGTCCAGGTCCCGCCCGCGCACGGCGGCTCACTCGACGAGGCGGTCGCGCTCAGCCGCCGCCACAAGCTGGAGGGTGTCGTCGCCAAGCGGCGCAAGGCTCCCTACGAGACCGGGGCCCGGTCGACGGACTGGCTGAAGATCAAGAACCAGGACGCCCAGGAGGTCGTCATCGGCGGCTGGCGTCCCAGCAAGGGCGGCCGCGGCATCGGCTCCCTGCTGCTCGGCGTCCCCGTCGAGGGCGGACTGCAGTACCTGGGCCGGGTGGGGACCGGCTTCACCGAGGCCGAGCGGTTGCGGCTGCGCCAGCTGCTGGACCCGCTGACCCGCAAGACCTCGCCGTTCGTCGACGAGGTCGAGTCGGCCGCCGCGCGCGACGCGACCTGGGTGACCCCGAAGGTCGTGGGCGAGGTCGTCTACGGCGACTGGTCGCCCGCCGGGCACCTGCGCCACGCCAGCTGGCGGGGGCTGCGGCCCGACAAGGACGCCGCCGAGGTCGTGCTCGAAGGTTCTTCCGAGGTGCGTACGACTCCGTCGTGAGCAACGATGGGGGTCCGACGACATCTGTGCGAAGGAGCCATTGTGGGCAAGGGCAAGAAGAGCGTGAAGGACACCGTCGTGGAGCAGCTGCCGGACGGCGCTGACCTGCGGGACCTGAAGGACCAGCTGATCGATCGACTCCCCGACCGGGCCGAATGGCTGGCCCTGCGCGACGACCTGCTCGAGAAGCTGCCGGAGAAGTCCGAGCTGCTCGACCTGCGCGACGGTCTCGTGGACAAGCTGCCGGACGAGGTCAGCGACAAGCTGCCCATCAAGAAGAAGCAGCGCTTCGCCGGTGTGAAGAAGGTGGCCTTCGTCGGGCTCCTCACCGCCGGGATCGCGGGCATCGCCGCGTTCGTCAAGGCCAAGATGGCTGACGAGCCGACGTACACCGCGTCCACCTACACGACGCCGGGACAGCCGACGACCGGCACCACGTACCCGACGGGCGAGGCCGGAGCCACCGGAACGGTGCCGCCGACCATCTGAGCGCACCAGCGCCACGTACGAGGGCCCCGGGAATCTGATGATTCCCGGGGCCCTCGTCATTGGTCTGTGCTCAGTGCTTGAACGCGTCCTTCACGTTCTCGCCGGCCTGCTTGAGGTCGGACTTGGCCTGGTCGCCCTTGCCCTCGGCTTCGAGGCTCTTGTCGTCACTGGCCTTGCCAGTGGCTTCCTTGCCCTTGCCCTTGAGGTCCTCAGCGGTGTTCTTCAACTTGTCATCAAGTCCCATGACTTCAGCCTTCCTCTTGATTCTGCGTCCCTCCATGCCAACACGAATGGGGTCTTCTCGCATCTCAGGCAGGGGCGTCCGGCCGCCTCGGATATTGCGAACTCGTGAAACTTGTCGACATTCGTGGCGCGCGGGTCGGGAGTTGGACAGGATGAGCGCACCTCTCCTCCCACGAAAGAGTTGTGATGTCCCTCTCACCACCCTCCCTGCGTCCGGCCCGAGCGTTCGCCGCCGTCGTCCTCAGCGGCGCCCTGTGCGTCGGCGCCCTCGGCACGACCACCGCCACGGCCTCCGCTGCCGATCCCGTCCCGGGTGCTCGCACGTCCGGCGACTCGTTGTTCCCCCACGTCGGCAACGGCGGCTACGACGTCCTGCACTACGACCTCGACATCGCGTGGACGCCGGGCGCGTCCGTCGCCACCGACAGCACGATCGACGCGACGGCGAAGATCACCGCCGAGGCGAAGACGCCGCTGTCGGAGTTCTCGCTGGACTTCGAAGGGCTGACCGTCGACTCGATCACCGTCGACGGCGTCCCGGCGACCTGGGAGCGCGACATCGACCCCGCCGTGACGAAGTACAAGCTCATCGTGACGCCGGCCGAGCCGGTCGAGGGCGACTTCACCACGGTCGTGGAGTACTCCGGAACCCCGGTCAAGCACATCGATCCGGACGGCTCGCCCGAGGGCTGGATCGCCGGTGACGACGGCGCCACCGCCGTGAACGAGCCGGTCGGCGCCATGACCTGGTACCCGGTCAACAACTCGCTCAAGGACAAGGCGAAGTACGACATCAAGCTGACGATCCCGCGTCAGATGGACGGCGAGTCCATGGCTGCGGCCAGCAACGGCACGCTGCACGCCAAGACCCGCAACGGCGCTCTCGAGACCTGGCACTGGAAGCAGCCGAACCAGATGGTGCCGTACCTGTCGATGGTCTCCATCGGCAAGTACGAGGTGCGCGAGTCCGTGATCGAGCTCGAGAGCGGTACGTACCGCGACTGGACCTTCCTCGACGCGGCCATGACGACGAGCCAGCGCAACACCACGCTGGCGAGCCTGGCGCAGACGCAGGACATCATGCGGTGGATGGAGTCGAACTTCGGCCCGTACCCGGGTGTCGCGACCGGCGCCGTGGTCGACCGGATCAACGTCGGCTACGCGCTGGAGACGCAGGACCGGTCGTTCTACCAGAACTCGGTCAGCAAGAACACGCTCATCCACGAGATCGCCCACCAGTGGTTCGGCAACGCCGTCTCGCCCACCGACTGGAGCGACCTGTGGCTGAACGAGGGCGCGGGCGATCTGGCGCCGCGGTACTACAACTACGAGACGGGCGCGGCGACGGCGGTGCCCGAGACGACGTCCTTCAACTCGTGGAACACCAGCTCGGCGACGGCCGCACAGTGGCGCTATCCGCTGGCCGGCTTCACGGACCCGACGATCCTGTTCAACTACGTCTACTCGCGCGGCGGCATGACGTACGAGGTGCTGCGCACGATCGTCGGTGACGAGACGTGGCGCGAGATCCTGCGGACGTGGGTGGCCGAGAACAACGGCTCGAACGCCTCGACGGCCGACTTCATGGAGCTGGCCCAGCGCATCGCAGGCAAGGACCTCACCTCGGTGATGAACCCGTGGCTGTACGCGACGAGCAAGCCGGCGTGGCCGTCGAAGTGGAACCTCTCGGTCACCTCGGACTCCGAGGGGCCCGTGGCCGTCGGCGAGACCGTCGTCCACACGGTGACCGCGCAGAACACCGGCAAGGTCGCCCTCGGTGGCCAGACCGTCACGATCGACGTCGCCGACCTGCTCGACGACGCTCGACTCGGTGAACTCCCGGAGGGCGTGAAGAACCTCGGCGGAAAGCTCGCGTGGACGATTCCGGCGACGCCGGCCGGCCAAAGCGCGACGATCGCGATCCCCGCCGTGGTCAAGCAGAGCTCGTCCGGCGGCTCGATCGCCATCACGACGAGCACGACCGCGCTGGGTTCGTTCTGTGGCACGTGCAGCGTCTCGACCGCCACGGCCGAGCAGCCCGACGCCTGGGCCGTGGGCCTGTCCTCGGACCCGGTGCCCGGGAGCGTCGACACGGGTGACGCGATCACCTACACCGTCTCGGCGACGAACCGCGCGGTCCACGCGCTGAGCGGCGCGAAGGCGACGATCGACCTGTCCGATGTCCTGGACGACGCGTCGATCGTCACCCTCGGCGACGGTCTCGAGCTCGACGGCACCACGCTGACGTGGTCCGTGCCGCGGGTCCTGAGCGAGAAGACGGCGCGTGCATCGTTCACGGTCGAGGTCGACGCCGTGTCCGGCGCAACGCTCGCGCTCTCGGCGGCCCCGGCCACGGCCGGCGGCACGGGAGAGCCGACGCTCACCCACGCGGTCGCGCTGAAGCCCCTCACCCCGGCGCCCGTCCCGACGGTCACCGGAGCGGGCCGGGTCGGCACGGTTCTGACGGCGCAGACCGGCACGTGGCCGGCCGGCACCGCGCTGGCGTACCAGTGGTCGGTCGGCGGCAAGGTCGTCGCCGGTGCCACGCAGCCGTCCTACCGCCTCGCCGCGAAGGACGTCGGCAAGGTCGTCACCGTCGCCGTGACGGGCACGAAGTCCGGCTGGGCGCCGGTCGCGAAGGTCAGCAAGGCGGTCAAGGCCGCTCCGGGCCGGATGACGCGCTCGCCGCGTCCGTTCCAGGTCGGGCTGCCGAAGGTCGGCCGCACGCTCAAGGTCGACGCGGGCACCTGGGACCCGGGCACCAAGCTGACCTACCGCTGGTACCGCGGCGGCAAGCCCATCGCGGGTGCGACGAAGAAGTCGTACAAGGTCAAGAAGGCCGACGCCGGCAAGCGTCTCCGCGTGAAGGTCACGGCCAAGAAGCCGGGCTACACGACGGTCGTGAAGTACACGCCGCGCTCGGTGCGGGTCCTGCGCTAGTCGCCGGTCCCCAGGACGCCCCGGTCGCCTCGGCGACCGGGGCGTTTCCCGTGGGTGGGCCCGCTCGATCCCGTCCCCGGACATGACGAGGCCCCGGCAGCTGATCGCTGCCGGGGCCTCGTCGTGAGGGATCAGCGCACGCGCACCGCCTTGACGGTGGAGTTGCTGGACCCGTAGTTGACGTCACCGGAGTAGACGACCTTGACCCGCAGGCTCTGGCGCTTCTTGGGCGCCTTCACCGAGTAGGACACCTTGCCCGAGGCCGGGACGCGGACCGTCCTGGCCAGCTTGTAGCCGCCCTTGGCCTTCGCGACGTAGACCTTGGCGGTGCCCGTGGGGGCCACGCCGGCCACACCGCCGCGGACGGCGATCTTGCCGCGCAGGGCCTTGCCGGGCTTGACCGACTTCGGTGCCGAGACGGACGCCGAGGTGCCCTTCTTGGCCACGACCAGCGACGTCGAGATGCTCGCGCTGGCCTCGGTGCGGTCCGTGCCGTCGTACGCGGCCGAGACCGTGTGGCGACCGGGCTTCAGGGTGGCCGGCAGCGTCAGGGCGGCCGAGCCGTCCTTGGCCACGGGGACCACCTTGGTGACCGAGCCGTAGCGGAAGGTGACCGTGCCACCGTCCGCGTCGCCGACCCGCGCCGACAACTTCGCGGCCTTCCCGAAGACGGTCGAGGCGCTCGAGAGCGACATGACCATCGTGGGCTTGCCCTTCACCAGGGTGAAGGCGACCGGGTTGGAGGCCGAAGCCGCGGTGACGCCGGTCTCGACGAAGCGCGCCACGAGGGTGTGCGCACCCGCCTTGAAGCCGGGCACCTCGAGCGTGGCCGAACCGTCCACGACCTCGGCGGTGCCGAGCGACGTGTCGCCGTCCAGGAACTCCACGGTGCCCGTGGTGTCCCCGCCGGTGACGGTCGCCGTCAGGGTGACGGCCTCGTTGATCGCCGGGGCCTCGGGCGAGATCGACAGGCTCGTCGCGCTCGCGTCCAGGATCGAGACCGAGGTCTCGCCCGTGCGACCGGTGCCGCTGGCCGTGACCGAGACGGTCGCGGCGCCGCGGGTCGCGGTGTCGGGGATGGCGATCGCGGCGGTCACGACGCCGGTGGCGTCGGCGGCCGTGACGACCGGGTCGAGGCCGTCGACCGTGATCGTCACGCCCTCGCCGGAGCGGAACCCGCCGGCGGTCACCGTGAGGCTCTCGCCGGGCTGCGGCGTGCTGTCGCCGACCGAGACCTCGACGGCCTCGTCCTTGGCGGCCAGCTCGGCGCACGCGTCGCCCTGGACGCCCGCCGACGGCAGCGCCGTCGCCGAGCCCGTGACGCCGTCGTCCTCCTGGACGATCATCCAGTCGAGGGCGTTGGTCCCCATGACGGCGCCCTGCGTGTTGATGACCGAGGTCTTCACCGACGCGGAGTTGGCCGTGCTGGTCGCGGTGTCGCCGAGGATCGGCGCCGTGACGACCTTGCAGGTCTCGCCGGGGGCGAAGGTGACCTTCTCCATGGCGATGCCGGCGCGACCCGTGGCCGAGCCGAGGACCGACACGTAGCCCGTGACCCGGACGGACGCCTCACGGTCGAGGTAGACCGCGACGTCCGCGGTGCCCGGCGCGTTGCCCTCATCGACGACGGGGGCGTCGACGTTGATCGTCGGCATCGTCTTGCTGCCGAGGGTGCCGAGCGCCGACTTCTCGAATGCGAGGTCGGACAGGAACACGCCACCGGCGGCGAGGGCGTCCGGACCGGCGAGGGCGCCGAAGCGGACCTCACGCAGGTCCGACACGTTCAGGCCGGCGTCCTTCAGTGTGGCGACCGGGAGGTCGACCTGCTGCAGGACGATCTTCTTCAGCAGCGCGCTGGTCGAGGCGGGCAGGCGGGTGGTCGCGAGCGGGTTGAGCTCGTCGACCGGGGCCGTGTACGTCTTGCCCGAGCCGTCGACGACGGTGATCGACAGAGCAGTGCGCGAGGCCACCGTGTCGTCGGCGGCCATCTTGACCGACAGACGCTCCAGGTCGGAGGCGTTGCGCGCCGAAGCCGGCACGTTCACGCGGACCTCGCTGGGCGTCGAGGCGGTGCCCAGGCCCGTCCACGAGAACTTCGTGACCGGGGTGGCCGGGACGTTCCCACCGTTGGACGCGGGCGTCCAGTGCGGCAGGGCGCTCGTGCCGATCGAGGTCGACGGGCAGGCCGGGAGGGTCTGCGTCGTCGTGCGGCCGGCGGCGCTGGCGCAGACGGTGGCCGTGGCCGCCCCCTGGACCTTGACCAGCGAGCTGGCCTTCTCGAACGTCGCGATCGTCTTGCGCGCCGAGGCCGGAGCCGTGGAGACGCTGCGGATGTCGGCCGAGCCGAGCACCTCGGGGACCGAGGCGGAGCCGTCGAACATCGGCAGGAACTGCTTCTCGTCACCCATGGTCAGGCGGAACCAGCCGGCCATGTAGGCCGTGCCCGCGTCGTACTGCTCGTCGGCGCTCAGGCGGATGTTCGTGCTCGAGCGGGGACCACAGACGGCGTCGGTGGAGGTCGCGCCCCAGTCGTCGGAGACCGAGTAGGCGTACTTCCCGGGCGTCCAGACGGTGTTGTAGAAGTTGTGGTTCGCACCCATCATCCACACGCCGCTGCGCAGCACGTCGTCGTCGAACGCGTAGCGCGAGTCGTCGAGCATGTGCTGGCCCTGCTGGTTGGAGACGTCACCGTCGCAGTAGGGCAGGATCACGTTCATCGCGACGTCCGGCACCGTCATGCGGGCGAAGTCGACCGGCGCCAACGGCAGGATCGACGTGATGTTCCACGGGTTCTCCAGCCCCTGGTTCAGGGTCGCGGCCGAGGTGACGCCCTCACCGCCGCGGGAGTGGCCCATCATGCCGATGTTCGAGAAGTCGAAGCGACCCACGAGGTCGGCCGGGGCCAGGCCCTCGGTGCCCTCGGAGAGGCCCGGCAGCGGGCTCTGGTCGGCGAGCGCCTGCGCGAGGGTGACGTCGGCTTCCTTCTGCGCGTCGTAGTAGCTCACCGCCGCACCCTCGTTGGCCTTCTTGAGCATCGAGAGGGTGTCGAGCAGCAGCTGACCACGGGCCTGGGCACCCTGGTCCAGCGCGAGCTGGTTGTCGTTGGAGTTGATCGCGTTGGCCGAGATCGACACGACGGCGTAGCCGTGGCTGGCCAGCGCGCGGCCCGTGTCGTCGTAGCCGGCGAAGCTCGGGATGTTGATCTGGTTCGGTCCACAGGGCCAGCGGTTCGGGTTGGCCGTGCCGGTGGAGCAGGAGGTGTGGCGGCCGTGCAGCAGCAGCACGACGGGGCGGGGGCCGCCGGTCTTGGGCAGGTAGACCTTGCCCTGCAGCTCGCCGCGGATGCCGCCGATGCCCGCGAGCGGGATCGACTGCGCGCCGAAGTTGTAGACGGCCTCGGTGTGCGCGTAGCTGCCGAGCGAGGCGGGGTTCGCGTCGAGCGCCTCAGGATCGGCCTGGGCGATCTCGTCGACGGTGGCCATCTTCACGCGGGCGTTCGACGGCTTGCTGAACCAGCCGGCCTCGACGTCGTCCGCGTCGACCACGGAGGCGTCCGCGGTGAAGACCGACAGGCTCTTGCCGTCGGCGGACTCGGTGGCGATGCCGATCGGTTCACCGTCGACCTCGATGGTGGGCGCGTCCGAGACCATCGGCAGGCGCTTCGGCAGGTCGACCGTGACCAGGTAGCCACCGGCGGTGCGGGAGACGCTCCAGTCGGAGCCGGACGCGAGCTCTCCGTCGGCCGCCTGGGCCGGCACGGCCGCCAGCGGCACCGCCATCAGCGCTGCCACGGTGGCCAGGCGCCATCCTCGTTGCTTGATCATCTGATCCCTCTCAGGTGGGGGAAGCTCCGCCGGGGACGCGGAGCAGGGACGGGACGAGTCTCCGGAGGGATGGTTACGCGGTGGTTTCGGCCGGCGCTCATCGGAGCGCATCGATGTAACAAATTCGTGGACCTCGGGTCCCTGCCGGAGACCCGACGGCGCGCCCGCGGCCTGAAACGCCAGGTCTTCCTGAGCGTCTGACGAGCGGGGCTCGTGTTACGCGCCTGCTCGTCGGCGCACCATGCAGGCCGCGGACGCGCACACTGGAGACATGACCGCGGTCACGTGGTGGGGCCACGCCTTCGTGACGGTCGAGCTGCCCGGAGCGATCGTCGCGACCGACCCGCTGATGGCGCGCCGGCTGTTCCACCTGCGTCGCGTCGGGGCGCTGCCGGCGGCGCGTGCCACGCGGGCCGACCTCGTCCTGATCTCGCACCTGCACCACGACCACCTGCACCTGCCGACCCTGCGCCGGTTCGACGACGCGGTGCCGATCGTCGTGCCGCGCGGGGCGGTGCGTGCCGTCCGCTCGCTGGAGCGGATGAACGCGATCGAGGTCGTGCCGGGCGACCGGCTCACCGTCGCGGGGGTCGACGTCGAGGTCCTGCCCGCCCGGCACGACGGACGGCGGGACCGCCGGCCGGCAGCCGCGGTCGCGCCCGCGCTGGGCTTCCGGTTCGCCAACGCGGGCGTGACCTGCTGGTATCCGGGGGACACCGGGCCGATGGACTTCACGAGCGTGGCCGCCGTCGACCTCGCGCTCGTGCCGATCGGCGGGTGGGGTCCGTCCCTGGGGGACGAGCACCTCGACCCGGGGCAGGCGGCGACTGCCGTCCGGGACGTCGGGGCCCGCTGGGTGGTCCCCGTGCATCACGGCACCTACTGGCCCGTGGTCCTGCGCTCGACGGGCCCTACCCACGACCACTGGTTCGCCTCACCCGGCGATCGGTTCCGCACGGCGATGGCCGCGCAGGCGCCGGCGACCCGCATCGTCGGGACCTCGATGGGAGTCCGCACGGAGCTCACTCGTGGAACGATGACCATGTGAGCCACGCCACGGAGCGAGGGTGGGCCTCACCGGCACCCGAGGGGACCCGAGCGAGCTGGGTGCCGGGGGTCGCCGACGTCCTGCAGGCGGTGTGGACCGTCGTGGTGGCGGCGGTCGCGTTGACGCTGGGCCTGGCGGCCGTGGGGGTGAGCGTCACCGATGAGCTGCTCCTCGTCGTCGTGGTGTTCGTCGCGATGTTCGTGCTCGACGCGATCGTGTCGCGACCCCTGCGGCTGCTGGCGTCGGGAGGGAGCGTCCTGACGGCGCTGGTGCTGGGCCTCACAGCCCAGGTGCTCGTGCTCGGTGCGGCGATCGACCTGGCGGCGCACGCGGACCTGGGCATCGGCGACACCCTGGTGGTCCTACTGGTCGCCGGGGCGGTCATGGCCTGCGGGAGGTGGCTCTCCGGCGCCACGGACAGCCACTACGTCGTCGGGGCCGCCACGGGCGGTGGTCTGCGCCAGAGGTGGGCACGCGCCGGCGTCGGCCGGGAGGATCGACCGCGCGGCCTGCTGGTGGTACAGATCGACGGGGTGGCGCTGCCGGTCCTGCGGCGGGCCCTGGCCGGCGGTCAGGCGCCGAACATCGCTCGCTGGGTGCGCTCCAGCCACACGCTGACCGGCTGGTGGGCGACCATCCCGTGCACGACCCCCGCCAGCATGGCCGGATTCCTGCACGGGAGCGACCAGGTGCCCGCCTACCGCTGGTGGGACCGCCGCTCCGGCCGCCTGCTCGTCGCGGGGAACCCGGCCGACGCCCGCGTGATCGAGGCACGCTTCCCGACGGATTCGGGGCTCCTGCGCGACGGCACGGCGATCAGCACGACCTTCACCGGCGGCGCGGCACGCTCGTACCTCACGGTGAGCCGCTCGACCCGCTTGCGCGACCTGGGCTCGGGATCGACCTACCTGTCGTTCTTCATCCGACCGTTCCTGCTCCCCGGTGCGCTCGTCCTGACCGTGGGCGAGGTGATCAAGGAGTTCCGCCAGGGTCACCGCCAGCGCGTGCGCGACGTCCGGCCCCGGATCCCGCGCAAGGCCGACTACGCCGTGCTGCGCGGCCTGACCAACGTGCTGCTGCGCAAGCTCGACCTGTCGCTGATCGCCGACGAGATGACGCGGGGGTCACCCATCATCTTCGTGGACTTCGTCGACTACGACGAGATCGCGCACCATGCCGGTCCGGAGCGGCCCGAGTCGATGGCGGCGATCGAAGGTCTCGACGGCGCACTCGCGGCACTGGAGGACGTCGCCCGGTCGGTCGCGACCCGCTACGACCTCGTGGTGGTGTCGGACCACGGACAGAGCCTGGGCGCACCGTTCTCGCAGCTCGCCGGTTGCTCCTTCGCCGATCGCGTGGTCGAGCTGATGAGGTCGGGAGGGTCGGAGGCCACCGTTCTCACCACGACGGAGGAGGGCGAGCAGCGCGGCCCCATCCACACGCTGACCTCCGCCGTGGTCGGCGAGGACCGGTCGCCTCCCGAGGCCATCGTGTCGGGGTCCGACGACCCGGACGTCGCCGTCACCGGGGGCGGCAACCTCGGCATGATCTGGTTCCGCCGGCTGGCTGTGCGGCCCACGCTCGCCGAGATCGACGCCGCGTGGCCCGAGCTCGTCCCGGGTCTGCTGGGCAGCCCCGGCGTGGGCCTGGTGATGTCGACGGACGACGCCGGCGATCCCCTCGTGATCGGCCCCGACGGGGTTCGCGGCCTGGGGGACGCGCCGATCACCGACGGAGAGGACCCGTTGCTGGGCTACCCCTCACGCGCGGCCGCCGACCTTGCCAGGCTGCACGCGTTGAGCGATGCCGGCGACCTGGTCGTCCTCTCGACCGTCGACGAGCTCGACAGGGTGCACGCCTTCGAGGAACAGGTCGGCTCGCACGGAGGCATCGGCGGGCCTCAGAACGAGGCGCTCTTCATCCATCCGCGCGACTGGCCCCTGGACCCCGACCTCACCGAGGTCGTCCCGGAGTTGGGTGACACGCCCGTGCTCGTCGGCGCGTGGAACGTCCATCGTCAGCTGATGGCGTGGCGCCGCGACCACGGGGCGACTCCCCTCAGCGGAAGGCGCACCCGCTGGTCAGGCCGAACCGCCGCAGGATGACGGCCGCCGGGCAGAACCCGGTCAGACTCGCCTGCAGCAGATTCGCTCCGACGAACGCGGTCAGGATCAGCCACCAGGTCGAGACGACGGCGGTGAGCACCACGCTGACCAGGATGAGGGTGCCGGCCATCAGCATGACGGCGCGATCGATGTTCATGAGATCTCCTTGGGGGACGGTGTCGAGGGACGAGGCACGGGTCAGTCGTGCGCGAAGGTGATGTTCGGCAGGACCCTCGTGAGCCACGCCGGTGCGTACCAAGCGGCCTTGCCGGTGAGCCGCAGCATGACCGGCAGCAGCACGAGCCGGACCAGGAACGCGTCCAGCAGCACGGCGATGCCCAGGACCACGCCCATCTCCTTGGGCGGGATGGGACCGGACAGGGCGAAGGTGAAGAACACCGCCACCATGACCGCGCCGGCCGCGAAGATGACGCGTCCGGAATGGGCCAGGGAGCCGACCATCGCGTCCTTCGGGTCACCGCTGCGCTCGTAGTGCTCCTTGGCGGAGGCGAGCAGGAAGACCGTGTAGTCCATCGCGATGGCGAAGATCATCGCGAAGAAGAACACCGGCGCCCAGGCGTCCAGGAAGCCCTGCGACTCGAAGCCCAGCAGGCTCGATCCGTGTCCCTCCTGGAAGATCAGCCGGGCCACGCCGAACGCCGCGCCGGTCGACAACAGGCTGGCGAGAGTGCCGAGCAGGGAGATCAGCGGCGCCTGCAGGGCGAACAGCAGCAGCAGGAAGCCCAGCACCAGGACGACGCCGATGACCAGCGGCGTGGACTCGTCGAGCTGTGCCTTGAGGTCGAGGTTCTCGACCGGGGCACCTCCGACGAGGGCCGAGGAGGGCAGGTCGTCGCGCAGCCGGTCGACCGTCGAGGCGAGCTCGGGGTCGGACGGGTCGACGGTCGGCACGGCCTGGAACATCACCAGGGCGCTGTCGTCCGTGGCGAGCGCGGGCGGCATCGCCGCGGCCAGGCCCGGATCGGAGGCCAGCACGGAGGCGACTGCCGCCGCCTCGTCGTCGTTCACGACGATCTGCAGCGTTCCGGGGGCGCCGTCGCCGAAGGACTCCTTGACCTGGTCGTAGCCGACCCGCGCCGAGGCGTCCTCGGGCAGGACCTTGATCGACGGCATCGCGGTGGTCAGGCCCACGACGGGGGCGGCCAGGGCCACCAGGATCACCAGTGCACCGGAGCCCCAGACGAGGGGTCGCTTCCACAGCCGCTCACCCCACTTCTCGAAGCGGACCGAACGGTGCTCACCCGAGCGCGACCACGGCAGGGCGAACCTGTTGATGCGGTCGTCGAGCGTGAACAGCACCAGTGGCAGCAACGTGAGCGTCGCGCCGAGGATGAACACGACCGAGAGCATGATGCCGCCGGCCATCGACCGGAAGGACGGCGAGGGCACGAGCATCACGGCCGAAAGCGAGATCAGTACGGTCAGGCCCGAGAGCAGGACCGCCTTGCCGGCGGTGTCCATCGTCTCGGCGATCGCGCGCTGCCGGGCGAGCCGTGGCTCGACCCCCTCCTCGCGTCGGGCGGCCCGGGCGGCGCGATAGCGCACGACCATGAACAGCGCGTAGTCGATGCCCAGGGCCAAGGCGAACATCATCGCGAAGTTCATCGCCCAGATCGAGACGGGAACCAGTTCGTTGATCAGCACCAGCGAGCCGGCGGACGCGACCAGGCCGGCCAGGGTCAGCAGCAGCGGCAGACCCGCGGCCACGAGGGCGCCGAAGGCCAGGACGAGGATCGCCAGGGTCACGGGCCACGACATGAACTCGGACGTGAGCATCGCATCGAGGTTGGCCTCGTTGAAGTCGCTCCACAGCAGCGAGGAGCCGGTCGGGTTGACCGTCACGGTGTCGGTGGACAGCGCCCCGAGCTCCTCCTTCAGGTCGGTGGCGACCCGGACCATCTCGTTGGTGTCCGCGCCGGCGCCGCCCATGACGATGGCCGTCGTGCCGTCCTGGGACAGGGTGGCGCCGGGCATCGGATCGACGACGTCGGCGATCCGGGGCTCGCGCTCGAGCACGTCGGTGACGGCGGCGATGACCTCGGCGCCGTCACCCTCGGTGACCGGTCCGTCCTCGGAGCGGACGACCACCTGGATCGACGAGGAGGCGTTCCCGCCGAAGTGCTCCTGGGCGAGCTCACGGGCCTCGACCGACTCCGAGCCGTTCGCCTGCCAGCCGGCGCCGGACAGGTTCTTCTCGACCATCGGCGCGAACGCGCCGAGTCCGATCACGGCGAGCAGCCAGATGCCGGTGACCAGGCGCACGTGGCCGGTGACCCAGACGCCGAGGCGCCCGAGGGGACCGGCCGGGACATCGGGCTGGGCGGCGCGTGCGCGCCGGCCCGGTCGTCTGCGGGTGGGGGTGGAGCTCATGGAACTTCCTTCGTCGTTCGCCTCAATGACTGAATGCATCCCCCAGGGGGGATGGCGTCTGGCGAGCATAACATCCCCCAGGGGGGATACCGAAGGTGGTGTTCGGCGAGGAAGGACGCGGAGTCGACGGGTCGCCGTGGCAAAAGAGAACCGCCCCCCAGTGAGATCACTGAGGGGCGGTATTCGCTCTGGTGCGCCCGAAGGGATTCGAACCCCTAACCTTCTGATCCGTAGTCAGATGCTCTATCCGTTGAGCTACGGGCGCTCACCCTTGCGGGCCTCGACGAGTCTACCTTGGACCCTCCCGGGGTGTGAAATCGGGTGTGGGGACGCCTTCTGCCCCAGATCGCGTAAATTGGATGCGATGTCCGAAACGCCCCGTGTTCCCATGCGCCGTGACGCTGTGGCGAACCGTGAACGCATCATCGACACCGCCGAGGTCTACTTCGCCGAGAACGGCCTCGACGCGCCGATGCATGCCCTGGCGTCCGCCGCGAAGGTCGGCACCGGAACCCTCTATCGCAACTTCGCCTCGCAGGAGGAGCTGTGGCGCGCCCTCTACGAGCGCCACATCGCGCTCTTCGACGAGATCGCCGAGCGCGCGTTGGAGATCGAGTCGGGCTGGGAGGCGATCCAGGTCATCGTGGACGGGACCGCCCAGATCATGATCGACCGGCGGATCGTCGCCGAGGTGATGCGCCGCCTCGCGAAGGTCGACCCGGACTACCGCCCGACGGATCGGTGGGTCAGCACGTTGCAGACCGTGGCCCAGCGGGCCGTCGAGGAGGGCATGGCGCGTCCGGACCTGACGGTGGCCGATCTGAGCGCCGCCCCGCTGATGCTCAGCGCCGTGCAGACGGCCGCGCCGGAGAATCGCGGCTGGCTCGCCCGTCGGATGCGCACGCTGTTGCTGGACGGGATGCGCGCGCACCCTCACGAGCCCTCACCGCTGGCGGATCTGCCCCCGGACTTCTACGAGCGCGGCGCGTCGATCGTCAAATCACTGCCCTGATTCGGTGACCGCCGGTCCGGGTGGGTATCCTGATCCGGTTGCCTGGAGATGTCGCATAGTGGCCTAGTGCGCCCGCCTGCTAAGCGGGTTGAGGTTTAAACCTCTCGAGGGTTCAAATCCCTCCATCTCCGCCAATCAGTCACGTAGGAGCCCCCGTCGAGCGAGAGCCCGGCGGGGGCTCTCTCGTTCCCTGCCATCGAGACGGGCGAAAACGGCATCGGCTGCGCCGTGGACTGGTGTACTGGTCGTCGCAATCGACACCGGAGGTGCGGAGGCCGCCGATGACCAACGAAGCCGAGGGTGCGCCCGGGCCGGGATTCACCGTGGCGGACCTGCTGTCCGTGCTCGATGGCGTGCCCGAGTACTCCGACGACGGGGCGCGGATGGTCATCCGGAAGTCCTCGTGGGCTGGACGGACCTTCGACGTCGAGATCGATGGCGCCGTCGCGTACCTCAATGACGAGTTCTTCCCCACGAGCGCCCATCCCGGCCGGAAGGCCATCGCGGACGGCCTGTCCTACTTCGACCTGGAGGTCCAGGAGCTCACCGGCACCACCCCTCCCGCCGGCGATCCCGTCATCATCGACCGGGACGGGCCGAGACTCACGCACGACGTCTCGTGGTGGGACATCCTCCCGGAGCTGGCCGACCCCGCCGGTCAGTGGTTCGCGCGTGCCGACGACGGGACCGGCGAGGCTGAGGGGAAGGACCGGCCCGCCTGCTGAGTCGCGGCTCCTCGTCGGGTCAGCCGGCGTCGGTCGGATCGAAGCGCCGGTACCCGTGCGCGGTGTTGAGCCGGTCGTAGACCTCGCGGATCAGCTCGGCGCGACGGCGGCGGTCGACGAGGCTCAGCGGGAACGCCGTGATGGCGCCCGCGCCGTCGGTGAAGCGCAACAGGCCGTCGTCGACCTCGACCGACTCCACGCCCTTCCAGGTCCCCTCGCCGTGGCGTCCCCGCGCCCGGTAGCCGGCGGGGTCGAGCGTGAGGACGACGGGCGGTCGCAGGTTGGCGATGGCGGCCACGAGCAGCGCCACCACCGCGACGACACCGGCGACGATGGCCACGCCGTTGGCGAGATCACCGCCTCCTGCGGTCAGGAAGGCGACGAGGACGCCCACGGCGGCCACGATGAAGCAGACACCGGCGAGCACCATCAGGTGCGCCCGGTCGAGTCGATAACGAGTCACGCAGAGGGGGCGGGATTCGAACCCGCGGCTGACATCTCTGCCAGCGACCGCTTTCAAGGCGGTTCCGATCGGCCACTCCGGCACCCCTCCAGGGCCGCCACCGGGGCGACGACACCTGCACCGATTCTGGCATTGCTCCGGTCGCGGCGTCGGGAGCGGGGCGCAGCCCTCACCGCAGGGGCGAGAAACGCTCCGGCTCGGAGCGCAGGGACTGCTGCACCGCACGGGCGGCGCGGGCGGTCCGGGGCCGCAGGAAGACCGCCCGGACCACGAGGCCCAGCGCCAGGCCCAGGATGGCGCTGTAGAGCGTCGAGAGGGCGAAGTACGACGGGTAGGCGCGCGGGTCGATCAGCGAGTTGGCCACGATGACGGTGCCGACGACGGCGAAGACGCAGACCCACCAGCCCTCGCGGTACCGCGAGCGCATCGACGTGCCCACGACGAGCGCGGGGAAGCCGATCAGGAACTCGTAGGGCCGGGGGACGCCGCCGATGTTCTGGCGCAGCCACACGATGGCGTCGTCCAGCAGGTTCTTCAGGGCCGGCGAGCCCGCCGTCCGCACGAAGCTGCCGTAGTAGAACAGGCCGACGGCCACGACCGCGATGACGATCAGCAGCTTGAGGTGCCGGCGGCCCAGGCCGTGCAGACCCGAGCCGAGTCGCCAGACGATCGCGAGCACGAGGGTCACGGCGACGGCCATGACGATGAGGCCGAACGGCCGCACGACCACCGAGGCGTTCCAGGCCGCGACGCCGACGGCGCCGCTGAGGGCCAGCGCGAGCATGACGACGTACTCGCGCAGCACCTCCACGGTGGTGTTCGCCGGCCGCGTGAAGACGACGGCGGACACGGCCGAGAGGATGGCGGTGGCGCCCGCGGCGGCCGCGAGCAGCAGGTTGAGGTCGGTGATCAGGGCGGCCCCGGACAACAGCAGGGTGAGCGTCACCCAGATGCGCATGTAGCCGCCGACGCGGTGCGTGAGGATCACCGAGAACACGACGAGCAGCACGGCGGCACTGGGTCGCCAGAGCCACTGGGGCGCGCCCACGTCCACGATCGCGGTGGCCGCGCCGAGGGTGCTGAGCACCCACAGGACGAACGTCCCGAGCATGAGCACGCGGGACCAGCGCGCGGACGCGACGCGCGGCTCGCGCGTCGCGACCTCGTACGGAGTGGGGACCGATGTGTCGAGACGACGTCGGCCGGGCTGAACGGTGGTCACAGGGTCTGCATCCTCCGGTTGGCGAGCGAGGGGTTGATCTCGCGGGACCGCCGCACGGCGTCCACCGCGATGTCTGCGGTGATCAGCTCGTTCCCCCCGGCGGCTTCCTCCACGATAGTTCCCCACGGATCGGCCACCAAGGAATGACCGCTGTATCGCGATCCGCCCTGCGCGGCGGCCGCCACCCAGACGGTGTTCTCGATCGCCCGCGCCTGCAGCAGCGTGCGCCAGTGGTCGACCTTGTGCTCGCCGGCGACCCAGGCGGCCGGGACGACGAACGCCTCGGCGCCCGCGTCGACCAGGGCGCGTCCCAGCTCGGGGAAGCGCAGGTCGTAGCAGGTCATCAGTCCCACGGTCAGGTCCCCGACGGGCAGGACGACGGGCTCGACGGCGCCGGCGCGCAGCCGCTCGGACTCGCGGTACCCGAAGGAGTCGTAGAGATGGATCTTGCGATAGGTCGCGGCCAGGTCGCCGTCGGGCGCCACCGCGACGAGGGTGTTGAACGGCAGATCCTCGGTGCGCTCGAACATGCCGGCCACGATCGTCGCGCCCAGTCGGCGGGCCTCACGGCTCAGCAGGTCGACGAACGGTCCGTCGAGCGGCTCGGCGACGGCGGCCAGATCGTGGTCGGCGGGACCGAAGTCGTGCATCACCGCCTCCGGCAGCACCACGAGATCCTGGCCCTCGAGAGGTCGGAGCTCCTCCTCGATCCGGGCGCGGTTCGCGGCCGAGTCGAGGGCGGCGGCCATCTGCACGAGCGTCACCTGCATGGACACCAGTGTGCCGGTCACTACGGTGGTGGGCATGCGAGCCGTGATCGTCGAAGAGCCCGGAGGCCCCGAGAGCCTCGTCATCGCCGAGTTGCCCGATCCTGCACCCGGGCCGGGCGAGGTGGCCGTCACGGTCGCCGCGGCGGGCGTCAATCGCGCCGATCTGCTGCAGCGGCAGGGTCACTACCCGCCGCCGCCGGGGATCACCGACGTCCTCGGGCTGGAGTGCTCCGGCATCGTCGAGTCGGTGGGCGAGGGCGTCACCGGCCACGCGCCCGGCGACGAGGTCTGCGTCCTGCTGAGCGGTGGCGGCTACGCCGAGCGGGTCGTCGCCCCGGCGGGCCAGGCCGTCCGCGTCCCTCAGGGGACGACGCTGCTCGAGGCGGCCGCCATCCCCGAGACCTACGCCACGGTGTGGTCCAACGTCTTCATGCTGGCCGGCCTGAGCGAGGGCGAGAAGCTGCTCGTACACGGTGGCGCCAGCGGCATCGGCACCACCGCGATCCAGCTGGCCAAGGCGTTCGGCGCCACCGTCGTCACGACGGTCGGCAGCGAGGCGAAGGCGCAGACCGTCCGCGAGCTCGGCGCCGACGTGGTCGTGAACTACAACGAGGACGACTTCGTGGAGGCCTGCCAGGACCTCGGCGGGGTCGACGTCGTGCTGGACATCATCGGCGGCAAGTACCTCGCCCAGAACGTCGCCTCGCTGGCGCGCGGCGGCCGGATCGTCGTCATCGGCATGCAGGGCGGCCGCAAGGGCGAGCTGAACCTGGGCGCGCTGCTGGCCAAGCAGGGCACCATCGCCGCGACGTCCCTGCGGTTCCGCCCGGTCGAGGAGAAGGCCGAGATCATGGCCGACCTCGTCGAGAAGGTCTGGCCGCTCATCGAGGAGGGCCGGCTGGGTCCGATCGTGCACGAGACCGTGCCGCTCGCGCGCGTGGCCGACGCCCACCGGATCCTCGAGGAGTCGTCGCACATCGGCAAGGTCGTGCTCGACGTCGGTCTCTGAGGTCGAGCGGCGATCCCACTGCGGCATGCCTAGGCTGAGGCCATGACCGACGACCGGATCATCGACCCGCACGGCCAGCCGGTGCCCGCCCCGCAGGACAAGTCCCGCACGGCGCTCACGGATCTCGTCGAGCAGCCCGCCAAGGTGATGCGCATCGGTGGCATGATCCGCCAGCTGCTCGAAGAGGTGAAGGCGGCGCCCCTCGACGACGCCAGCCGAGCCCGCCTGCGCGAGATCCACCACCAGTCCATCGACGAGCTCAAGGACGGCCTCGCCCCCGAGCTCGTCGAGGAGCTCGAGCGGCTCAGCCTCCCGTTCGACGCCGAGGCGCCCAGCGATGCCGAGCTGCGGGTCGCCCAAGCCCAGCTGGTGGGCTGGCTCGAGGGACTCTTCCACGGGATCCAGGCGGCGTTGTACGCCCAGCAGGTGCAGGCGCAGAGCCAGTTGCACAACATGCGGCTGGCGCTTCCGGGCGGCGCGAACCGGGGTGAGGGCGGCGAGGAAGAGAGACCCGTCACCCCCGGCGAGGCCGGCGGAATGTACCTCTAGACTGGAGGCACCCGCAACTCCAGGAGATGGGCAATGAGGCCGACCCTCCCGCCGTGCGCCATGGCGCCGGCGATGTACCAGGACGAGATCCTGTTGTCCCCGCCGTCCCGTCGCGACGTCACCGCCCAGCAGTGGCGCGACTACCAGGGCAAGAAGGCCGCCGCGCACCGCCGCTGCGCCGGTTGCTCGGTGCTCGACGACTGCCTCTACCGGGCCGTGGTCGAGGTCGACGTCTCGGGCTTCCTCGCGTGCACCAGCGAGGCCGACCGTCGCGCGATGCGCCGCGAGTTGGGCATCGAGGTCCGCATCGACTCCGGCACGTACGGCACCGCACGCGTCGGCGGCGGTCCCGTCGACCACAGCGAGGTCATGGGCGCCCGTCGGGCCCACCCCGACGAGACCTGCCGCGAGCTGGCCGAGCGGCTGGGCTGCTCCACCTCCACGGTCAAGCGGCACCTGCGCCAGGAGCGCGAGGGACTCGTCGAGTCCTCCGTCGCCACCGCCACGCAGAAGCCCACGATGGAACAGGTGCTCGACGCGTTCGATCGTCTCGACACCTCGCGCAGCGTCTGACTCAGAACCGCCGGTCGACCTGCACGCGCTCCGGCGTGTGCAGGCGCACCATCGTGCGCCCGACCGTGGCGGGGACGGTGCCTCGCGTCGCGAGTGAGACGCCCACCATCAGGCCGAACCCCACGGGCACCGACCACACGGCCGGCTGGCTCAGCACCGTGTTCCACCACCCGTCGGTGTCGAGCGCGAGCGACACGAACGGGGCGACGCCGGCGCACACGCCACCCCCGATGAGCCCGGCGATCGCTCCGGCCGAGGTCAGCCCGCGCCACCAGATGCCCAGCACCAGCAGCGGGCAGAAGGTCGAGGCCGCCAGGGCGAAGGCGAAGACAACGGAGCTGGCCACGGGGACCGGCTCGGTCACGAACGCCAGGCCGAGGGGCACGGTCACGCACAACGCGGCCGCGACGCGCAGCCCGGCGATGGAGGACAGCCGGCCCCGCCAGGGTCCGTGTCCGCTCAGCCCTTGACCGACCACACCCGCCAGGGCCATCGTCACGCCCGACGAGGTCGACAGGAACGCCGCGAAGGCGCCGGCGGTCACCAGTGCCGTGAGGAACTCGCCGGCCGTCCCGGCGATCAGGCGGCTCGGCAGTTCCAGCACGACCGCGTCGGCCCGCCCGGACGCCACGAGGTCGGAGGCGTAGACCCGGCCCAGCACGCCGTAGAACGTCGGCAGCAGGTAGAACGCCGAGACCAGGACCAGGACGACCAGGGTCGTCCGGCGCGCGGCGTGGCCGTCGGGGTTGGTGTAGAAGCGCACGACGACGTGCGGCAGTCCCATGGTGCCCAGGAACGTCGCGACGATGACGGCGTACGTCGAGTAGACGGCCTCCGGTCCGGCGTTCCCCAGCGGGACCCACCAGTCCACCGGTGCCTGGGTGCCGGGCCGGCCGTCGCGCGACCACGCCATCAGCAGGAACATCACCGGCACGAGCAGGGCCGTCAGCTTCAGCCAGTACTGGAACGCCTGGACGAAGGTGATCGCTCGCATGCCGCCCAGGACCACGCTCAGGGTCACGATGGCGGCGACCAGGACCGTGCCGAACCAGCGCGGGGCGTCCAGGACCGTCTGCAGCGTCAGCCCGGCGCCCTGGAACTGCGGGATCAGGTAGAGCCAGCCGACCGCCACCACGAGGGCCGTCGACACCCGCCGCACGGCCAGCGACTGCAGCCTGACCTGGGCGAAGTCGGGGATCGTGTAGGCGCCCGAGCGGCGCAGCGGGGCCGCGACGAAGACCAGCAGCAGCAGGTACCCGACGGTCCAGCCGATCGGGTACCAGAGCATGTCGGCGCCGTGGGTCAGCACGAGCCCGGCGATGCCCAGGTACGACGCCGCCGACAGGTACTCCCCGCTGATCGCCGAGCCGTTCAGCGAGGGTGAGACCGATCGCGAGGCGACGTAGAAGTCGCTGCTCGTGCGGCTGATCCGCAGTCCGAAGCTGCCGATCGCCAGGGTCGCGATCGAGACCAGCGCGACCGCGACGATGCCCCAGGTGGGACTCACGGGCGCGGGTCGTTCGGCTCGACCAGCTGGGTGAACAGGCGCTCGGCGCGCTCGACGTGGCGCACGTACAGCCAGCCCAGGACGATGACGCCGGCGTGGACGCCCCCGCCGAGGACGATCCACGGCAGCGGGAGGCCCAGGACGCTCGCGCCGCCCAGCCCGGGCACCCACAGGAACACCAGGGGCAGGCTGACGACGGTCAGCAGCAGCGTGATGGCCACCGTGGCCGCGGCCCGCAGCTGCGAGCGGATGAGCGACTGCATGTAGACCTCGCCGATGCCCGTCGCCTCGTCGATCTCCTGTCCGACGGTGCTGCGCACGTGCGGCGAGGCGGTCGACAGCGGGTTCGTGACGCGGACCCGCTCGGTGGGCTGCGGCGGGGGAGGGACGGCGTCCGTCACGGCGTGTGCTCGCCGATCAGCTCGCGCAGGGAGCGGGTGTGCCGGCGGGCCACCTGCAGCTCGGTCGTCGTGCCGCCGGGGGCCGAGACGACGACGCTGGCCCGGCCGGAGCTCATCCGGACCTCGATGATGTGCGCGCGGTTCACGACCATGCTGCGGTGGATGCGCAGGAAGCCGGCGTCGGCCCACTCCTCGGCCAGGGAGCCCAGCGGGGTGCGGATCAGGTGGCTCGACCCGTCGAGCGTGTGCAGCCGGACGTAGTCGCCCTGGGCCTCGGCGTGGGTGACCTTCGAGCGCGAGACGAAGCGGGTCACGCCCGCCAGCTCGACGGCGATCGTGTCGTCGGAGTCCGACGCGCCCGCGTCCGCGTCGGCGACCGCGCGCCGGACGCTCTCGCGCAGGCGCTCCTCGCGGATCGGCTTGAGCAGGTAGTCGACCGCGTTGAGCTCGAACGCCTCGACGGCGTGGGCCTCGTGCGCGGTGACGAAGATGATCTTCGGCGGAGAGGAGAACCGACCCAGCAGACGGGCGATGTCGATGCCCGTGAGGCCCGGCATCGCGATGTCGAGGAACAGCAGGTCGATGTCGCCGGAGTCCAGGCGGCGCAGCGCCTCGGTGCCCGAGCGTGCGGTGGCGATGGTGCCGATACGGTCGTCCCGGCCCAGCAGCCACACGAGCTCGTCCAGCACGGGCTGCTCGTCGTCGACGACCAGTGTCCGCAGCGGGCGAGCCATGGTAGTGAGCCTAGTCACACTCGTCCGGGTCATCGAGGATCCCGCGCGCATGGAGCGCATCGCCGGTGGCGTACGCGTGCGCGACGACGCGGATCGCCGCGGGCGTCAGCGTCGCCTTCGGGCTCCGGCCGAGGCCGCGGGCGTTGGCGGCGTCGCGGGTCTCGCCGAAGATCGTGAACAGGGTGGGGATCGAGGTCATCACCAGCGAGAACGCCAGCGCGACGACCTCGGGGTTCACGCCGAAGCGCCGGAACGGCCCGAGCCACCGCACGATCGAGTCGAGCATCTCGTCGGTCGGCGTCGTCGCCGTGAGGATCGCCGCGGCGACGACGAGTGCGAGCACGGTGGCGAAGACCTCCAGGGCCAGCTGCCAGCCGTTCATCCACCACTGGAAGCCGACGGCGACCACCATGACGATCGCGACCGGACGCAAGGCCGCGGCGAGGGTCCGCGGCGACATCCCGACCCACCGGGCGGTCGCGATCGCGACGACGAAGACGCCGACCGGCAGCCACGGACCTCGGGCGGCGACGACGCCGATGCTCAGGACGAGCAGGCCGAGCAGCTTGGGGCCGGGCGACAGGCGGTGCAGGACGGTGTCGCCCGGCACGTACAGGCCCAGGCCCAGCGAGCGCCTCATGCCGGCACGCTGGCGCGGTAGTGCTCGACGGCCTCCGGAGCCGGTCCGTCGAAGGCGATCCGTCCGGACTCGACGACGAGGGCCCGATCGCAGCGCGCGGCCAGCTCGAGGTCGTGCGTGACCAGGACGAGCTGCTGTTCGAGCGCGAAGAGCCGGTCGGCGACGAGGCGCGAGTTGCGCAGGTCGAGCAGGGTGGTGGGCTCGTCGGCCACGACGACCGACGGCTCGCAGGCCAGCACCCCGGCCAGGGCGAGGAGCTGCTGCTGGCCGCCCGACAGCGCGTGCACGCTCGTGTCGGCGCGATGTGCCAGGCCGAACTCCTCCAGGATCTCGAGCGCGCGCGCGGTGCGTCGGCGTCGGTCCTTGATCGTGCGCCGCAGCGACAGGGCGACATCCTCCGCCACGGTGGGCATGACCAGCTGCGAGGTCGGGTTGGTGAAGACGAAGCCGACCCGGCGACGCACGGCCGACGCGTCCTTCGCGACGTCCAGCCCGTCGACGGTCACGCTCCCGGAGCTGGCCTCGACCAGGCCGTTGATCAACCGGACGAGGGTCGACTTGCCGCCACCGTTGCCGCCGATCACGGCCACGCGCCGCTCGTCGAGCTCGGCGGAGACGCCCTCGAGCAGCGTGATGTCGTCCTCGGGTCCGGGGACCCGGACGGTGACGTCGTCGAACCGGATCATCGTCAGCGGCGTCCCAGCAGCTGGGGGAAGGCCCGATGCACGGCCGTCGCGACGGCGGCGGCGATCACGAGCTTGACGAAGTCGGCGGGCAGGAAGACGGCGAGCGTCTTGGCGGCCGTGCTGTACGGCAGGTTGGCCACCAGGCTCACGCTCAGGGCGCCGGCGAGCCAGTTCAACACGATGCCGATCGCGCCACCGATGACGATGGCCAGCGGACGCCGCGGACCGCGGAACCACTGGGCGGCGAGCCCCGCGGCCAGGGCCACGAGCGGGAAGGTCAGCAGGTAGCCGCCGGTCGCTCCGACGAACTGGCCCGCGCCGCTGGCACCTTGGACGAAGACCGGCAGGCCCGCGGCCCCGAGCGCGAGGTAGAGCACGACGGCGAGGAAGCCGCGCCGCGCACCGAGCACCGCACCGCACAGCAGGACCGCGAAGGGCTGCAGGCTGAACTCGACCCCGTTGACCGAGGGCAGGGCGAACTGCGCGCAGACGGCGATGAAGGCCGCGAAGGTGGCGACGAGCGCGACGTCGGTGGCGACGTGGCTGCGACCCGGGCGGGTGGTGGTGCCGGTCATGAGGGCTCCCTGCGTGGCGGACTGAACGGTGTTCACCTGAACGGCGTTCAGGCTAGCCGATACAGTGGTCCCGTGGCCAACTCCCTCGATGACGTCGTCTCCGGGGCGTTGCGCGTGCTCGACCAGTACGGGCTCGAGTTCTGCTCGATGCGCCGCGTCGCCGGCGAGCTCGGCGTCCAGCCCAGCGCGCTCTACCACCACGTCCCGGACAAGCAGACCCTGCTGGCGCTCATGGCCGATCGCATCGTCGCGGGCGTCGAGGTCGGCTCGGATCCGCAGAAGGCCGCCCTCGCCCTGCGCGAGGCGATGCTCTCCATCCGCGACGGGGCCGACGTGGTGGCGACGGCGTCGGCGTTCCGGCTGGGCGACTCGCGGATCGAGAACGAGCTCGCCACGATCACCTCGCCCGACGTGGCGCGCACGCTGCTGCTCTACGTCTTCGGGCACACCCAGGCCACGCAGATGCATCGCCAGGCCGCCCACGTCGGCATCGTGGCCGAGGACCCCGACCTCGACGCGTCCTTCGCCCGCGGGCTCGCCCTCATCCTGCGCTGAGCGGCACCAGCGGCAGGTGCATCACGTGCAGGCCGACGAGGCCGTGCGCGCGCGAGTCGAACGCCTCCGGCACGGTGCCGATGATCTCGAAGCCCAGCGACCGCCACAGCGCGACGGCGGCCGTGTTGGTCTCGACCACGGCGTTGAACTGGATGGCGCGGAAGCCGGAGTCGCGGTGCCACTGGACGACGTGCTCGCCCAGCCGGCGGCCGACCCCGCGACCGCGCGCCTGCGGCGAGACCATGAACGACGCGGTGCCCACGTGACTGCCGCGACCGGGCCGGTTGGGCCCCATGATCGCGCTGCCCAGGACCGTCCCGTCCTCCTCGAGGACGACCGTGCGTCCGGGCGCCGGCTTCGTCCACAGCTCGCGCGCCTGCTCCGAGGTGAGGTCCAGCGGATAGGCGTAGGTCTCGCCCGCCTGGACGATCTCCTGGAAGAACGGCCACACCTGCGGCCAGTCGGACTCGGTCATCTCCCGGATCTGCACGGCCTCATCCCATCACGGCCGCTCGCGCGATCACCAGGAGGCGTGCAGCGGGCGTCCCTCGTCGTAGCCGGCGCTGGACTGCAGGCCCACGGTGGCGCGCTCGGCGAACTCCTCCAGCGAGCGCGCGCCCGCGTAGGTGAAGGACGAGCGGACACCGGCGGTGATCTGGTCGATGAGGTCCTCGACGCCCGGGCGCTCCGGATCGAGGAACATCCGCGAGGTCGAGATGCCCTCCTCGAACAGGGCCATGCGCGCCCGCTCGAAGCCGGCGGCGTCGCGCGTGCGGTTGGCCACGGCGCGCGAGGACGCCATGCCGAACGACTCCTTGTAGGCGCGTCCGTCGGCGCCGTGCATGAGGTCGCCGGGGCTCTCGTGCGTGCCGGCGAACCACGAGCCGATCATCACCGAGCCGGCGCCGGCGGCCAGGGCGAGGGCCACGTCGCGGGGCCAGCGCACGCCGCCGTCGGCCCACACGTGGGCGCCGAGCTCACGGGCGGCGTCGGCGCACTCCAGCACGGCCGAGAATTGGGGCCGGCCGACGCCGGTCATCATGCGCGTCGTGCACATCGCGCCGGGACCCACGCCGACCTTGACGATGTCGGCGCCGGCCTCGACGAGGTCTCGCACGCCCGACGCCGAGACGACGTTGCCGGCCGCGATGGGCACGCGTCGGCCCGTGGCTGCCTCGTGGGCGTCGCGGACCTCACGGACGATGGGCAGGGCGTCGAACATCTTGGCCTGGTGGCCGTGCGCGGTGTCGACGACGAGGACGTCCACCCCGAGGGCGACGAGCTCCTCGGCCTTGCGCCGGACGTCGCCGTTGATGCCGATCGCGGCACCCACGACGAGCCGGCCCTGCGGGTCGGTGGCGGGGGTGTAGATCGTCGAGCGCAGCGCGCCCTTGCGGGTCAGCACGCCGGCCAGCGCGCCACCATCGACGACGGGGGCGAACGGGACGTGCTGCTCGGAGAGCTCGTTGAACATCTCGCGAGGGTCGGCGCCGGCCTGCAGCACGAACGGATCGGTCAGCATGACCTCACGGACCTGGGCGAACCGGTCGATCTCGGCGGCCTGCTGCGGCGTGAAGACGCCGATGACCTTCATCTCGGGGGTGTCGAGCGACTCGACGACGACCGCGCCGCCGTGGGCGCGCTTGGGGACGAGGCTCAGCGCCTCGCCGACCGTCATGGTCGGGGTGAGCACGACGGGGGTGTCGTAGACCGGGTGCGCGGCCTTCACGCGGCTGACCGTCTCGGCGACGATGTCCAGCGGGATGTCCTGGGGCAGGATCGCGATGCCGCCGCGGCGGGCGACGGTCTCGGCCATGCGGCGTCCGGAGACCGCGGTCATGTTGGACACCACCAGCGGCAGGGTCGCGCCGGTGCCGTCGCCGGTGGACAGGTCGACGTCGAACCGGGACGCCACCTCGGATCGGCCGGGGACCATGAACACGTCGTTGTACGTCAGGTCGTGGCTGGGCTGCAGATCGTTGAGAAACCTCACCGCACAAGTCTACGGACGATCAGTCCACCGTGGTGGGAGTGAATTTGGGGATCCTCAGCGTGACCTTCGTGCCCAGGCCCGGCGCCGTCTCGACGACGAGGCCGTGGTCGTTGCCGTAGACGGTGCGCAACCGCTCGTCGACGTTCGCCAGGCCCACCGACGGCGAGCTGGTGCGGCCGCCGAGCGCCGCCCGGACCGTCTCGGGGTCCGAGCCGACGCCGTCGTCCTCGATCGAGATGACGCACTCCGCGCCGGCATCCTGCGCGATGACCGTCAGGGTGCCCGGGCCCGGTTTGCTCTCGAGCCCGTGGCGGACCGCGTTCTCGACCAGCGGCTGGATCGTGAGGAAGGGGACCGTCAGGCTCAGGACCTCCGGCGCGATGCGGGTCGTCACGCGCAACCGGTCGCCGAAGCGCGCCTTCTCCAGCACGAGGTAGCGCTCGATCGAGCGCAGCTCCTCGGCCAGCGTCGTGTAGTCGCCGTGCTGGCGGAACGAGTACCGGGTGAAGTCGGCGAACTCCAGCAGCAGCTCGCGGGCCCGCTCGGGGTCGGTGCGGACGAACGAGGCGATGGCGCCCAGCGAGTTGTAGATGAAGTGCGGCGAGATCTGGGCGCGCAGGGCCCGCAGCTCGGCCTCCATGAGGGCGGTGCGCGAGGCGGACAGCTCGGCCAGCTCGAGCTGGCTCGACACCCACCCGGCCACCTCGGTCGCCGTGCGCGCCATGCCGGCCGAGGCGTTGGCGTCGACCACGACGATGCTGCCCACGACCCGGCCCTCGACCGACACGGGCGCGACGATCACGCCGTTCGACGCCTGGGTCCGGCCGTGCTCCAGCACGACCGCCACCAGGTCCGCGGTCCACTCGGTCGCGTCCTCGCCCGCCCAGCCGAGCGGGGCGTGGGTGTCGGTGAGGCCGACCGTGCGGGCGCCGATCAGCTGGCGCAGGTGCGGCAGGGCGCGCGCGGCGCTCTCGGCATCGAGGCCGGCCCGCAGGGCGGGGGCGGCGAGCGAGGCGGTGTGCAGCGTCTCGTACGTGGCACGGTCCTCGGGCGAGCCGAGGCTGCGACGTCGGCTCAGCAGGATCCATCGGGCCAGCAGTGCCAAGCCGGCGAGCACGGCCGCGACGACCAGGGCGATCGCGACGTCGACAGGACCCACGTCAGTCCAGCGAGAGCAAGATGGCGTCCGGCGGGTCCGGCTCCGAGGCGAGCGCCGACTTGTCGACGACGGCGCGGATGCAGCGGGTCTCGTGCCGCAGCCGCAGCTTCGCGGTGCCGGTGGAGTACTCGCGCCACAGGTCGTGGACGGCGCCGAGGGCGGACTCGGGGACCGAAGGGCGACGGGTCTGCTCGGCGAAGCGGATCAGGTGCGCCAGGTCGAGCTCCTCCCAGGCGTTGAACACCTCGACCTCGGGCGTCTCGAACAGGCCGGACGCCGAGAAGGTGTCGACGGCGGGCTCGGGGACCTCGCGATCACCTGTGATGCTCCGCAGCCGGCGCATCCACGGGATCGAGTCGTCGTATCGGCGGCTCATGCTCGACAGCAGGCCGCCGGGCACCAGCACGCGCGCGTACTCGGCCAGCGCGGCCGGCGACTCCTCGAAGAACGGCGTGATGACGACGTCGAAGGTCGAGGACCGCAGCGGCAATCGGTCGCCGCCGGAGCGGATGTACGACAGATCGGGGTTGCGCACCTGCTCGACCTCGTCGCCCAGCACCGTGACGTCGTGGCCCTGCTCGGCCAGCTCGTAGGCCAGACCGCCGTCGCCCAGGTGCAGCACCGTGGACAGCCGCTCGCCCACCATCCACTTGGCGGCGCGCTCTGCAGGGATGACGTCCACCCTCCGAGGCTACCGTCGGGCACGGCCCGGGCCCGGACGCGCGCTGGGTACGCTGCTTGCGTGTCCGATCCCTTCATCGCCGCAGCATCCCTCGAGGGCGTCCCGTCGGCATTCCGCGCCGCCCGAGACGGCATGGACGCGATCTTGCGGGACCGTGGACTGCGTCGCAGCACGCCCGACGACACCGCGCGCTCGCTGCTGATCGGCGCCTGGGCGACCGCGACCCTCGAGGGCAGCGAGTGCGACCTCGACGAGCTCGCCGCCGGCGGAGGTGACGCCACCGCCCGCGCCGCCGTCCGGCTCTCGACCGAGCTCCTGGGCCTGCTCCCGACGTGGCAGCGCTCGCCCGTGCAGGCGCTGGCCCGGCTCCACGCGCTGGCCGCCGCCGGATCGGTCCCCGACAGCGACCTGGGACGCCCGGTCAACCCCGAGGGAACCGCGCGGTTGACGCAGCTGGCAGCCCTGCTGGGGCGCAAGACCGAGGCGCCCGGACTGGTCGTCGCCGCTCTCGCGCACGCCGAGATCGCCTCGGCCGGCGCGTTCGTCTCGCACAACGGCGTCGTGGCCCGCGCGGCCGAGCGGCTCATCCTGGTGGCGCGCGGCGTCGACCCCGCCTCGGTGACGGTGCCCGAAGCCGGACACGTCGCGGCCGCTCCGGACTACTTCGCGGCGCTGGCCGCCTACGGGGCCGAGGAGACGGGCGTCCACCAGTGGCTGCTGTACGCCGCCGAGGCGTTCACGCGGGGCGCCGAGGCGTCCCCGCTCTCCTCGCGCTGAGCCTTCTCGCAGGACGACGGCGCCGGACAGGTCCGACGCCGTCGAGAGCCCGAACCGCTGCTACCAAGCGTGCTTGCTCGATCATCGCCCCGGGGCCGCGTGAGTCAGTGTGCGGGTGTCCCGACCTGCGATTGCCCTGTAGGAAGGGAGGTCGCCGCGTGGGTACGGGGGCGCGGGCTCTGTGGTGTTCTCACTCCCCACTGTGCCCCCGGACGGCCCGGATCACAAGGCTTCGGGACGAGTTCGCCGGCGCCACGCGGCGCTGATGCCCAGGGCGAGCAGCGACGCCGAGGCGGCGAGCCCGCCGAGCGCCATCGCCTTGCCCGTCGTCGACTCGGGCAGCAGCCGCGAGCGCAGCGCGGTGGGCCGCTCGAAGGTCAGGATCGGCCAGTCCTCCTCCGTCGCGCGGCGGCGCAGGACCTTGTCGGGGTTGACCGCGAAGGGGTGACCGACCGCCTCCAGCATCGGGACGTCGGTCGCGGAGTCGGAGTAGGCGAAGCTGCGGGACAGGTCGTAGCCCTCGCGCTCGGCCAGCTCCCGCATGGCCTTGACCTTGTTGGGGCCGTAGCAGTACTGCAGGATGCGACCGGAGTACCGGCCGTCCACCTCTTCGAGCCTCGTGGCGATGGCGTGGGTGGCACCCAGCATCTGGGCGATCGGCTCGACCATCTCGGATCCGGACGCCGACACGATGATGACGTCGTTGCCGGCCTCGCGGTGCTGCTCGATCAGCTCGAGCGCCTCGGCGTAGACCAGCGGCTCGATGACCTCGTAGAGCGCCTCGCGAACGATCTGGCGGACGGTCTGGGCGTCCCAGCCGGTGACCATCTTGCTGATCTCCTTGCGCATCTTCTCCAGCATGTCGTGGTCGGCACCGCCGGTGCTGAACACGAGCTGGGCGTACGCGCTGCGCAGGACCGAGCGCCGGCTGAGCAGGCCCTCGGCGAAGAGCGACTTGCTGAAGGCAAGCGTGCTGGACCTCGCGATGATGGTCTTGTCGAGGTCGAAGAAGGCGGCGGGGCGGCCCGCTGCTGTCGCCATGGGTCCCACCCTAGGCGCTCCCGCCTCGTGCACACCGAGGTTGGTCCACAACCTGCGTCACACCGGCCGATCGTCCACAGCTGGTCGCAGCCCTCTGCCGCTCGCCGGCTGTCGTCACGAGGGTGGAGCCATGGCCGATCGTGAACCCTCCGCCGCACCCCTGGTCGTCACCCGTGACGACACCTTCGCCGAGAGTGCGCGCCGGTGGTGCGCCGCCGCCGGGCACGAGCCGGAGACGGTCACGGACCTCGATCGGGTCCGCCGGTCCTGGCGCTCGGCCCCCGCGGTCCTCGTCGACGAGCGTGACGTGGACTCGCTCCTGGCCGTGGGCCTGCCGCGCCGCGACGAGGTGCTCGTCGTGGCGGCCGATCCTCGGCTCGCGTGGCGTGAGGCGCTCGACCTGGGCGCGCGCGACGTCCTGGCCGGCACCGAGGACGCGGCGATCGTCGGTGCTCTCGTGCGGGCTCTGGACGGATCGGGCGAGGCCTGCGCGATCACGGTGGTCGGCGCCGTGGGCGGGGTGGGCGCGTCCACCCTCGCGGCGGCGACGGCGGGCCTGGCGGCCACCCGCGATCTCGCTCCGGTGCTCATCGACGGCGATCCGATGGGCGGGGGCCTCGACCTGGTCACGGGGGCCGAGCACGCGACCGGGTCCCGCTGGGACGACCTCGACGGAGCGATCGGGCACGTCGGCGCAGCCGAGCTCGTGTCGAGCCTGCCGGTGCATCGGGGACTCGCGCTCGTCTCCTTCGCCCGCTCGGGCCGGCCGGTGGTCGGGGCCACTCCGGTGATCGCGGCGGCGATGCGCGGGTTCGACCTCGTCGTCGCGGATGTCCCGCGACACCTGGACGGGCTCGGCCGCGAGCTGGTCTCGCGCTCGGTCCTCACGGTCGTGGTCGTGCCGCGCCGCCTGCGAGGAGTCGTCGCGGCACGGGCCCTCGTGGAACGGCTCGGCGACTGGTCCGGCGCGCTGGCGATCGTGACGCGCGCCGCTCCCGGCGCCATGGCGTCCGCGGCCGTGGGGCGCGAGCTCGGGCTGCCCGTGCTCGCCGACCTGGGGAGCTCGCGCCGGCTGCCGATCGACCTCGAGCACGGTCTCGGGCCGTTGCGCGCCAGAACGGTTGTCGGTGCGGCACGGCGGATCCTCGACACCGTCGGGCTGCGATGAGTGCCGCCGACACCGAGGTGGTCGAGCGGGTCCGGCGACGGCTGGCCGGGTCCGGGGCCGAGCCCACGCCGCACACCGTGGCCGAGGCGCTGCGGGCCGAGGACCAGCTGTGGGGAAGCACCACGGTCCTCGCGATCGTCGAGCAGCTGCGCAGCGAGGTGCTCGGCGCCGGAGTGCTGGAGCCGCTGCTCGCGATGCCGGGGATCACGGACGTCCTGGTCAACGGCACATCCGGGGTGTACGTCGACGCCGGCGACGGTCTGGTTCGCCGCCCCGAGATCACGTTCGCGGACGAGGCGACCGTGCGCCGCCTGGCGCAACGGCTCGCGGCCTCGGCCGGGCGCCGGCTGGACGACGCATCACCCTGGGTCGACGGCCGGCTCGCGGATGGCACGCGCCTGCATGCCGTCCTGTCTCCGGTGGCGCGCACGGGCACCGTCATCTCGTTGCGGGTCCCCGCCCGCCGGTCCCTCACGCTGGCCGAGCTGGAGGATCGCGGCTCGGTGGCGCCGGAGATGGGCCGGCGGCTGCGTGAGCTGATCGGCTCGAAGCGCAGCTTCCTGGTCACGGGCGGCACGGGCTCGGGCAAGACCACCGTCCTGTCGGCCCTGCTCGCGCTGGTGCCCGCGACGGAGCGGATCGTCGTGGTCGAGGACTCCGACGAGCTGCGGCCCGATCATCCTCATGTCGTCGGGCTCGTCGCCCGGCCACCGAACATCGAGGGTGCCGGGACGGTGGGCCTGAGGGACCTCGTCCGCCAGGCCCTGCGGATGCGGCCCGACCGGATCGTCGTGGGCGAGGTGCGCGGCGCGGAGGTGGTCGACCTGCTCGCTGCCCTCAACACCGGACACGAGGGCGGCTGCGGAACCGTCCACGCCAACGCGCCCGGCGACGTGCCGGCGCGGATGGAGGCACTGGGCATCGCGGCCGGCTTGAGCCGTGACGCGGTGCACGCGCAGGTCGCGGCCGGGTTGGACGCCGTCGTGCACGTCGTCCGCCACGGCGACGGACACCGTGAGGTCGCGGCCGTGGCGGACGTCGACGCCGACGACCGGGGGCGGCTGGTCGTGCGGTCCCGGCTCGTGGTGCGCCGGGGCCGGGTCGTGGACCCGTGACAGTGCTGTGCGCGGCCCTGGTGTTCGCCGCGGTCCTGGTCTGGCGGCCGCCGTGGTCGTGGGTGAGGGTGCGGGTGACGGCCGCCCGCTGGCCGCGACCCGGACGGCGTGAGGGCGTGGGGGCGGTGATCGGGATGCTCTGTCTCAGCCTGGTGCTGCTCCCCGCCGCTCCGACGATCGTGGCGTGGACGGTGGTGGCCATCGGGGCGAGCGCTGCCACCCGCTGGGGCCGGACCCGGGCACGGCAGCGCCGCACCCGGGTCCGTGAGGAGTGCCAGGGCGTGATCGACGGGCTGGTGACCGAGTTGCGCAGCGGCGTCCCTCCCGTCGTGGCGCTCCAGCGGGCCGCCGCCGACACCGGGGCCCTCGGCTCGGCCGCCACGGCCGCAGCCGGTGGGGGTGACGTCCCCGCGGCGCTCGTCGCCGAGGGCCGGCGCGATGGCGCGCACCCACTGACCGAGATCGGTCGTGCGTGGGCGGTCGCCGAGTCGTGCGGCGCGCCGTTGACCCCGACCCTCGAGCGGGTCCGGGAGACGCTTCGCGAGGAACGCGAGTTGGAGCGAGAGCTCGCGTCCGGGGTGGCGCCGGCACGGGCCACGGCGGCGCTGATGGTGGCGATGCCCCCGCTCGGGCTGGGGCTCGGCTCCGGTCTGGGCGTGGATCCGCTGCGGGTCGTCCTCACGACCGTTCCCGGGGCCCTGTGCGTGGCTGTGGGCGTCGGCTTCGCGCTGGCCGGGGTGCGGTGGATCGAGCTCATCGCCGATCGCGTGGAGACCGGCTCGTGACCGGCGCGCTGGCGGCCGCCCTGCTGGTCGCGACAGCCGTCCTCGTCGCCGTGCCGGGGCCGGCCGGGCGGAGGGCCCGACGAGTGGACGGCACCCGGGGCTTCTCCCGGCCCGGGCTGCCTGCCGTCGCGGCCGTCTCGGTGCCCGTCCTGGCCCTGCTCCTGCTGGGACCGGTCGGGCTGGTCGTCGGCATCGCGCTGGCGCCCTTCGTCCATCGTCAGGTCGCCGGCTGGGAGACCGAGCGCACCAAGCGGCGCCGGGCGCTGCTCGTCCGTCAGGCGCCACTCGCGCTCGATCTCGTCGCAGCGGTGCTGGCAGCGGGCCGCTCACCGCAGGAGGCCGTCCGGGTGGTCGCGGCGCACACCCCGCCGCCGCTCGGCGAGGAGCTGCAGGCGCTCGCTCATCGCGTCCGGCTCGCTGCGGACCCCGCCGTCGCGTGGCGCTCGCTGGACGGGGGCGTCCTCGAGCCGATCGGACGGGCCTTCGCCCGGGCCGAGACGTCCGGGGCGGCGATCGTGCCGTTGATGAGGGACACCGCCGAGGACCTGCGCCGTCGGGCCTGGGCCGAACGACGCGAGACCGTCGGGCGGGTGGGCGTCCGCACGACGCTGCCGATGGGACTGTGCCTGCTGCCGGCCTTCGTGCTGGTGGGCGTCGCGCCGACGGTGCTCGCCGCCCTGGGCTCGGTCGGCTTCTGAGTTCTCCCCAGCCGGTGATCCCACGGCGACGTTGTCCCCACCCCGATCAGGCCACCGCACATCGGGTGCCGAGATCTCCATCTTCAGGTGTCACATCATCCGTTGAGAGGACACCCCATGAAGATGATCAACGCCCTGCGCGCCGTCGCCGCCCGAGCCGACGAGCGGGGCATGAGCACGTCCGAGTACGCCGTGGGCACGCTCGGCGCCTGCACCATCGGCGGCGTCCTGGTGAAGATCGGGCAGTCCGACTGGTTCGGCGACCTCCTGCAGGACGTCATCGGCAAGATCCCCGACCTGCTGCCGTTCTGATCCGTGATCCCGCGGCGCCCGGGTGCACGGGTGCCGCGGGATCCACCGCCGAGGAGGCGCAGATGCATCCAACCCATTCAGGCCGTCGCTGCGAGCGGGGTCAGGTCACCGCCGAGTACGCGGTGGGCGCCGTTGGTGCGGTGGCGGTCGCCGGGGTCCTGTTCGGTCCCGAGCCGATCGTGGCCGACTGGCTGGCCGAGTTCGTCCTCGATCACCTCGCCCGCTCGTTCTCGCTCACGCTGCCCGAGCTCTTCCGATGGCCGTGGTGAGTCGCCGCGAGCGGGGGATGGTCACCGCCGAGACGGCGATGGTGCTGCCGTTCGTCGTGCTCGTGGCCTTCGTGCTGACGTGGGTCGTGTCGCTGGGGCTGACCCAGATGCGCGTCTCCGACGCCGCCCGGGAGGGGGCGCGCGTCATGGCGCGCGGTCAGGACGCCGACGACGCCCGCCGGGCGGTCCGGGCCGACGTGCCCGGCTCCACCGTGGACGTCCGGGTGGCCGGGGGACGGGCCAGGGTCACGGTCCGCTTCCGGGCCCGATTGCCCCTCGTCCCGGCCGTCCATCTCGATCTGGTGGGTCGGTCCGTGGCGGTCGTCGAATGAATCGCGAGCGGGGCTCGGCCACCGTCCAGGCGCTCGGGCTGACCGTCCTGGTGTGTCTCGTGGCGTTCGCCTGTCTGCAGATCGCCCTCGCCGTCGGCCTGCGTCAGCGGGCTGCCGCAGCCGCCGACCTGGCCGCACTCGCCGCCTCGCAGGCCAGCGTCGAGGGCGATGATCCGTGCGCCGTCGCTCGCGAGCTGGCGCAGGACAACGGGGCCCGGCTGCGGCAGTGCCGGATGGACGCCGACGTCGCCACGGTCACGGTGCGCGCGATGGGACCGCGGTGGGCGATCGGCCGGTGGGCGGCCGAGCAGCGGGCGCGAGCCGCCCCGGCCTGGTACCTCGAGTGAGGGACCGGGCCGGGACGGATTCAGTCGTCCCGGTCGGACCTCGTGGGGATGTCCTCCTCGGGCCATCCCGTCGTGCTCTCCTCGACCACGAGGGAGAAGTCCTCACCGTGGCGATCGACGCCGACGATGACGGCCTCCTCCACGAGAGTCTGGGCCAGGTCCTCGCGCAGGATGATCGGGTCGTCGCGCAGGTCGCGGTACAGCGAGACGCACAGCAGCACCATCACGAGCAGGAACGGCAGGGACGCGACGATCGTCAGTGCCTGCAGACCCTGCAGGGCGACCGGATTGCCCGGGTCGGCGATCAGCAGCATGATCGCCGCGACCGCGCCGGTCAGCGCGCCCCAGAAGATGACGTTCCACGTCGAGGGATGGATCGAGCCGCGCTGGGTCAGGGTGCCCATGACCAGCGAGGCGGCATCGGCGCCCGAGACGAAGAAGATGCCGACCAGGAGCATCACGAGCACCGTCGTGATCGATGCCAGGGGGTACTGCTGCAGCAGGTCGAACAGGGCGTAGTTGGAGTCCACGACCCCGTCGGCGCCCGTGATCGCCTCGGCGTCGTTGATGCCGGCGCCGCCGAAGATGGCGAACCACACGAGGCTGACCAGGCTCGGCACGAGCAGCACGCCGGTGACGAACTGACGAATCGTGCGACCGCGGCTGATGCGCGCGATGAACATGCCGACGAACGGCGTCCAGGAGACCCACCAGGCCCAGTAGAAGATCGTCCACGCGCCCAGCCAGTCCTCCAGCGCGGCGCCGTTGGCGTTCGTGCGGCCGGCCATCTCGGGCAGCATGGCGACGTAGTCGGCGATCGAGGTGGGGATCAGGTTGAGCATCGTCAGCGTCGGCCCCGCGATGAAGACGAACGCCGCCAGCACGAGGGCCAGCACCATGTTGATGTTGGACAGCCACTGGATGCCGCGCGCGACACCCGACACGGCCGACAGGATGAACAGGATCGTCAGCACGACGATGATCGAGACGACCAGGGTCTCGCCGACGCTGTCGGCCCAGCCGTTGTGCTCGATGCCGGCGCCGATCTGCAGCGCGCCGAGGCCGAGCGAGGCGGCCGAGCCGAACAGCGTCGCGAAGATCGCCATGATGTCGATGGCCTTGCCGAGCGGTCCGCGGGTCTGCTTGCGTCCGAGCAGCTTCGTGAACGCCGAGGAGATCAGCTGCGGACGGCCCAGGCGGAAGGTGCCGTAGCCGATCGCCAGTCCGACGACCGCGTAGACGGCCCACGGGTGCAGGGTCCAGTGGAAGAGCGTCTGGGCCATGGCGACCTGGGCCGCGGCGTCGGTGCCGGCCTCGACGGTTCCCGGCGGCGGCGAGAGGTAGAACGTCAGCGGCTCGGCCACGCCCCAGAACATCAGGCCGATCCCCATGCCGGCGCTGAACATCATCGCGATCCACGACGTCGTGCGGAACTCGGGACGCTCGCCGTCGCGACCCAGCGGGATCTTGCCGTAGCGGCTCGCGGCCACCCAGATGGCGAAGACGACGAAGCCGGTGGTCGACAGGACGTAGAGCCACCCGGTGTACTCGATCACCCAGGACTGGGCCTGTCCGGCGCGCGCGCCGAGCGAGGCCTGGTCGAACAGGCCCCATGCGACGACCGCGAGCGCCAGGACCGCGGCGACGCCGAAGACCACGCGGTCCAGCCGCGTCTCCGGCTTCGGCTCGGGGTCCGGTTCGCGGACGTCATCGATCGGTCGGTCGAGCCCGGTGGCCATGGAATCTCTCCTGGAATGTGACTGGTGGGAGTGGTGCAAACCTCCCCACTTTCGCACGCGTGCCAGGACGCGGCAATTCAACCGCCGTGGCGTCCGGCCCGGGAAAGGCCGCTGTGCGGGTCCCCTGCGAGGGTCGCTCAGTCGACGCAGGAGGCCAGCACGGCGTCCAGCAGGACGACGGCTCCGGCCTTGTCCAGCGGGTGGTTGCCGTTGCCGCACTTCGGCGACACCACGCATGACGGGCACCCGTCGCGGCACGCGCAGTCGTCGATCGTCTGACGCGTCATCCGCAGCCACGCCGCCATCTGCTCGTAGCCCCGCTCGGCGAACCCGGCGCCCCCGCGGTGACCGTCGTGGACGAAGACGGTGAGGCGTCCCGTGTCCGGGTGGTGGGCGGTCGAGAGCCCGCCGATGTCCCAGCGGTCGCAGGTCGCCAGCAGCGGCAGGATGCCGATCGCCGCGTGCTCGGCGGCGTGCGCCGCTCCGGGCAGGGCCTCAGGGTCCATGAGGCTCAGGGCGACGTCGGTGTCGAGCGTCCACCAGACGGCGGCGGTGGGCAGGGTGCGCTCGGGCAGCGCCAGCGGCTCCTCGCCGATGATCCGGCCCGTGCTGCGGTCGCGGATCTGGTAGCCGACGACCTGGCTGGCCACCTCGACGTCGCCGAACGCGATGGTCGCCGGGCCCCACTGCGTCTCGCGGCGCTGCTCGACGATCGTCACCGCGGTCGCGGTCCGGGCGCTCGTGGTGTGGTGCACCTCGGCCCGGCGCACGACGGCGGTGCCCTGCTCGGGGTCGTAGGCCTCGACCAGGTGGTCCTCGCCGCGATGCACGTAGATCGCACCCTCGTGGACCTCGGCGTCGGCGGAGCCCGCGTCGACCGTGCCGACGAGGCGGCCGGTGCTGCCCTCGACGATCTGGACCGGGTGCCCGCCGGCCGAGCGGATGTCGGCCAGGTCGGCCGCGCGCTCGCGGCTGGTCCAGAACCAACCGGAGGCCCGGCGGCGCAGCATCCCGGCGGCCTCGAGCGCCGCCACGCCCTCGCCCGCACGCGGGCCGAACCGGTCGAAGTCGGCCTCGGTCAGGGGCAGCTCCTGCGCGGCGGCGGCGAGGTGCGGCCCCAGGACGTAGGGGTTCTCGGGGTCGAAGACGGTCGCCTCGACCGGCGCGCCCAGGACCGCCTCGGGATGGTGCACGAGGAAGGAGTCGAGCGGGTCGTCGCGGGCGATCATCACGCCGATGCTGTCGACCCCGGCGCGTCCAGCCCGGCCCCACTGCTGCCACAGGGCCGCACGGGTGCCGGGGAACCCGACCGAGACGACCGCGTCGAGCCCGGCGATGTCGATGCCCAGCTCCAGCGCGTTGGTGCTGGCCAGCCCCAGCAGGTCGCCCGAGCGCAGCCGGGACTCCAGCTCGCGCCGCTCCTCGGGCAGGTAACCGCCGCGATAGGTGGCGACCCGGTCGGCCAGCTCGGGGTGCACCTCGGCCAGGGCCCGTCGCGTGGTCATCGCGAGTTGCTCGGCGCCGCGTCGGGAGCGGACGAACACGAGGGTGCGGGTGCCGTCGACCACGAGGTCGGTCAACAGGTCGGCGGCCTCCGAGCCGGCGGCCCGGCGGAACTCGACCCCCTCGCGGCTGGCGCGCAGCGGCGGCTGCCAGAACGCGACGGTGCGCGCGGCGTGCGGCGAGGCGTCCTCGGTGACGGCGGTGACCGGGGCGCCCAGCAGGCGCTCGGCCGAGGCTGCCGGCTCGGCGACCGTGGCCGACGAGAGCACGAACAGGGGGTCGGCTCCGTAGTGCTGGCAGATGCGGCGCAGGCGGCGCAGGATCAGGGCGACGTGAGCGCCGAAGACCCCGCGGTAGTGGTGGCACTCGTCGATGACGACGACGCGCAGCCCGGCCAGCAGCCGCGCCCACCGCTCGTGGGTGGGCAGGATCGTGCGGTGCAGGATGTCGGGATTGGCCAGCACCCAGTTGGCGTGGTCGCGCGCCCACGCGCGCTGCTCACGGCTGTTGTCGCCGTCGACCGTGGCCGGGCGCAGCCCGGTGGCGACCGGCAGGCGGCGCAACTGGTCGGCGGCCAGCGCCTTCGTGGGCGCGAGGTAGAGCACCGAGGGGCGGCGCGCGCCGGAGAGCGACGAGCCGCCGCGGCCCTCGCGCAGCGCCTGCAGGGCCGCGGCCTGGTAGACGAGCGACTTGCCCGACGCGGTGCCGGTGGCCACCACCACGTTGCGCCGGTCGTGCAGTGCCGCCAGCGCCTCGGCCTGGTGTCCCCACAGGACGTCGGCGCCCTCGGCGGCGAAGAGCTCGCGCACCTCGGGGTCGATCCATGCGGGCCACGGCTCGACGACCGGTTCCACCGCGGGGTGGTGCTGGACGTGCACCAGTCGCTCGCCGTGACGCGCGAGAGCCGGGTGCAACTGCATGCTCGAAGTCTCCCGCACGGACCTGACGGGGCCGCCGTGTGCCGTTCGTGTAGGGAGAATCGGCTCCAGATGATTGAATGCGGTCATGGATCTGACGCTCACCGAACGTGAGTCGCCGCCGTTCCACGTGGTCGAGGTCGCGGGGGAGATCGACGTCTACACCGCGCCGCGCCTGCGCGAGGTCGTCGTCGGGGCGATCGACGACGGACACACCCGGCTCGTGATCGACATCGAGAACGTGGCCTTCCTGGACTCCACGGGTCTCGGGGTGCTCGTGGGCGCGCTCAAGCGCGTCCGCGCTGACAACGGCTCGCTCGACATCATCTGCACCAGCGAACGGCTGCTGCGGATCTTCGCCATCACCGGGCTGGACAAGGTCTTCGGCCTGCACGCCTCGATCGACGAGCTGGTCTCCTGACGGTGACCGACACGCACGTCGCGCGACTGCGTGAGGCCATCGCCGGCTTCACCGTCGACGCAGTCCACGGTGTCCTCGGCGATGAGGCCTGGCGAGCGTTGGCACGCTCCGAGACCGTCCCGGGCCTGCGGGCCACGGCCGACGGCTCGTCGCTGTCCACGCTGATCCGGCTCTTCCAGCTGCAGACCACGGTGCCGCGCTCGGCTGCCGAGTCCGCCTTCGGCCCGGCCTGGACCGCGGCGCAGGCACTCGGTCTCGTCGCGGTCGACGGCGACGAGGCGCGGGCGCTGCTCGACCTGCGGCCCTACGGCGACGAGGAGCACGACTGGTGGGTCGTCTGTGACCTCACGCCGGGCCTCGACGGCCGCGAGAACCCGCGCGACCCGCTCTACGTCCTCGGCATCAGCGAGGCCTCCTCGTCACTGGCCCAGCTCACGGTGCGCCCGCAGGTGGGTCGCGCCCTCGACCTCGGCACCGGCTGCGGCGTGCAGGCACTCCACCTGACGGGGCACGCCCGCGACGTGGTCGCGACCGACGTCAACCCGCGCGCCGTCCAGCTCGCCGCGCTGACGGCGGCCCTGAACGGACTCGACGTCGACGTGCGCACAGGCAGCCTGTTCGAGCCCGTGGCCGACGAGCGCTTCGACCTGATCTGCACCAACCCGCCCTTCGTCGTCTCGCCGCCCGAGGGCGACCGGCTCGTCTACCGCGAGACCGGGTTCCCCGGCGACGAGGTGGTCCGCCGCATCGTCATGGGCGCCGACCGCCACCTCAACGACGGCGGCTGGTGCCAGCTGCTCGCCGCCTGGATCCACGAGGACGGCGTCCCGTGGCAGGAGCGACTGGCCGCCTGGATCGAGCCGACCGGACTCGACGCGTGGGTGGTCCAGCGCGAGCGCGTCGACCTGCCCGAGTACGCCGAGATGTGGCTCGCGGACGCGGGCCTGCGGCATGCCCCGGGGCACATCGAGCGCTACGACCGCTGGCTGTCGTGGTTCGCCGAGCAGGGCACCGAGGCGATGGGCTTCGGCTGGATCACCCTGCGCAAGGCCGGCCGCGACGTCCCGCAGGTGCGGATCGAGGAGTGGACGGCTCCGGTCGCCCAGCCCGTCGGCGCGGACTTCCTCGCCTGGGCGGGACGCGCCGACGCGCTCGCCTCCGGCGACCTGCTGGCCCGGCGCTGGCGCCTCGGGTCCGACGTCCTGCAGGAGACGGCCGGGCCCGTGGGCGCCGAGGACCCCGCCCTCATCCGCGTGCTGCGGACGGGCGGGCTGCGACCCTCGCGCCAGGTCGACACGATCGAGGCGGGTCTGCTGGGTGCCTGCGACGGCGACCTGACCGCGGGTCAGATCCTCGACGCGCTGGCGCAGATCCTCGACCGGGACGCCCAGGAGCTGCGTCAGGTCTACACGCCCGTGATCACCCAACTCGTGGCCGACGGGTTCCTCGTCGACTAGACGTGGACGCGCGACGAGGTCGTCGCGGACGCTCCCGGTCCGCGCTGTCCACCGATCGCGACCACGGCGATCAGCGCCGCGATCGCGCCGCCCGCCGCGAAGCCCGCCGCGGCGCCCCACCGGTCGATCGCGGTGCCGACCAGCGGGGACCCGAGGGCTCCGCCGGCGGTGAAGGCCGACGCCTGCCAGCCCATCGCCTCGCCGCGCCGGGCCTCGTCGGTCAGCCGCGCGATGTACTCGCTGCACGCCGTCATGATCGGCGCGCACAGCAGGCCGGCCGGGATGGAGGCCAGCGCGAGCGTCCAGGGCGCGTGCGCGATGCCGACCGGCATGGTCAGCAGCCCCATCGCCAGCAGCAGGTACGTGGGCCGGATGGAGGCGGGCCGCATGCCGTAGATCAGGCCGCCGATCAACGACGACACGCCCCAGCCCAGGTACACGATCCCGACCAGCCCGATCGCGTCCAGCTCGCGCAGTGAGGCGATGATGCCCAGGTCGGTGGCCATCAGCGCGATCATCGCTCCGGCGGACACGAGGAAGAGGAAGACCAGGTCGCGCGTGACCCAGCCGAACCCGCGGACGCGCGGCGCCACCGGCTCGTCGCTGCTGCGCGTGGGCGGATCGAGCCACCACAGGATCATCAGGCCGACTCCCACCGTCGCGCCGACCGCGACCAGGGCCGTCTGCGGGGAGGCCGCGACGACCAGGGCGCCGGCGGCGGCCGGGCCGATGATGAACGACGCCTCGGCCATCACCGAGTCGAGCGCGAAGGCGCTGCGGTGGTGCGAGGTCGGCAGGTTCGCCGCCAGCGAGACGCGCACGATCGAGTGGACGGGCGCGAGGAACAGGCCGGCCACGAACGCGAGCGGCAGCAGCCAGAAGTAGGTCGCGATCGTGGCGAGCGGATAGATGACGAACAGCACCGCGATCGAGGGGAGCAGGGCGCGCCGGACGCCGAGGGCGTCGATCAGTCGCCCCCGCCACGGGGCGCCCAGGCCGGCGCCGACGGTCTCGACCGCGGCGACGATCCCGGCCTCGCCGTAGCTGCCTCCGAGCCCCTCCACCACGAGCAGCGTCAGGACCAGCGGAACCGCCATCATGGGGATTCGCGCGAGGAACGCGGCGAGGTAGAGAGGGACGGTTCCAGGAGCCCGGAGCACCTGTCCGTACGTCACCTTTTCCACTTGGTCGATTCTCCCACGGCTGGCACCTGTGAGAAAAATGCTTGAGCAAAGGCGCTACGGTGGGCCTCCATCGGCCGCACATCCCCCATCTGGCGGCCTCAGAGGAGCCCAACGTGACATCACTGGTGATCGTCGAGTCGCCCAACAAGGTGCGCAGCATCGCTGCCTACCTCGGGGACGGCTATGTCGTTTCGTCGTCCGTGGGACACATCCGGGACCTGCCCCAGGGCGCCGACCAGATCCCCGCCAAGTACAAGGGCGAGTCCTGGGCGCGCCTGGGCGTCAACATCGATGAGGGCTTCGAGCCGGTCTACGTCGTGCCGGCCGACAAGAAGAAGCAGATCGCCGAGCTGAAGAAGCTCCTGAAGGACGCCGACGAGCTCGTCCTGGCCACGGATGAGGACCGCGAGGGTGAGGCCATCGCGTGGCACCTCTTCGACGAGCTGAAGCCCAAGGTCCCGGTCAAGCGCATCGCGTTCAACGAGATCACCAAGGAGGCGATCCAGCGCGCGATCGCCAACCCCCGCGACATCGACCAGGACCTCGTCGACGCGCAGGAGACCCGCCGCATCCTCGACCGTCTCTACGGCTACGAGATCAGCCCGGTCCTGTGGAAGAAGGTCATGAGCGGCCTGTCGGCCGGTCGCGTCCAGTCGGTCGCCACCCGCCTCGTGGTCGAGCGCGAGCGTGAGCGCATGGCGTTCCGCTCGGCGGACTACTGGGATCTCGAGGCCACCTTCGGCTGCGATCTGGAGCCGTCGCGCTTCCCGGCCAAGCTCGCGACGATCGACGGCAAGCGCGTCGCGTCGGGCTCGAACTTCGACAGCACCGGCACGCTCAAGGGCAAGGCCGTGCACCTGGACGAGTCCGGCGCCCGCGCTCTGGCCACGGCACTGGAGGGTCGCGAGTTCGCGGTCCGCTCGGTCGAGTCCAAGCCGTACACGCGCCGTCCGTACGCGCCGTTCCGCACGACGACCCTGCAGCAGGAGGGCTCGCGCAAGTACGGCTTCGGCGCCCAGCGCACGATGTCGATCGCCCAGAAGCTCTACGAGGGCGGCTACATCACCTACATGCGTACCGACTCGGTCACGCTGTCGCAGACGGCGCTCACTGCGGCTCGCGCCCAGGTCAAGGAGCTGTACGGCGCCGACTACCTGCCCGACAAGCCCCGCGTCTACACCTCCAAGGTCAAGAACGCCCAGGAGGCGCACGAGGCGATCCGCCCCGCCGGCGAGAGCTTCCGGACGCCCCGCGAGACCGGCCTGTCCGGTGACGAGCTCAAGCTCTACGAGCTGATCTGGAAGCGCACGATCGCGTCACAGATGGCCGACGCCAAGGGCAACTCGGTGTCGATCCGCATCGGCGCGGCCACCGAGGACGGCCAGGACGTCGAGTTCAGCGCCACCGGCCGCACGATCACGTTCCACGGCTTCCTCAAGGCGTACGTCGAGACGACCGAGGACCCGGACGCCGAGAACGACGACAAGCAGACGAAGCTGCCCAACCTCTCCGAGGGCGACAGCGTCACCGCCGTCGAGCTGGCCGCCGCCGGGCACCAGACCAAGCCGCCGGCCCGCTACACCGAGGCCAGCCTCATCAAGGAGCTGGAGGACCGCGAGATCGGTCGTCCCTCCACGTACGCGTCGATCGTCAACACGATCCAGAACCGCGGCTACGTCTACAAGAAGGGCACGGCGCTCGTCCCGGCCTGGGTCGCGTTCAGCGTGATCCGGCTGATGGAGCAGCACTTCCCGCGCCTGGTGCAGTACGAGTTCACCGCCGAGCTCGAGGGCGTGCTCGACGAGATCTCGCACGGGCGCGAGAACCGCGTCGCCGTGCTCGAGAGCTTCTGGTCCGGCGAGGACGAGCAGGACACCGGCCTCAAGCGCCTGGTCGACAACCTGCCCGAGATCGACGCACGCGGACTGGCCACGTTCGACCTCGGTGACGACATCGCGGTGCGCGTCGGCCGCTACGGCCCGTACGTCGAGGGCCCGCCGATGGTCGAGGGCAAGGACGGAACGCCCACGCCCACCCGCGCCAACATCCCCGAGGACCTGCCGCCCGACGAGCTCACGCTCGAGAAGGCCAAGGAGCTGCTGGCCACCCCGGCCGGCCTGGAGAAGGTCCTGGGCGACCACCCCGAGACCGGCCTGCGGGTCGTGGCCAAGAACGGCCGCTACGGCCCGTACGTCACCGAGGCCCTGCCCGAGGACGCCAAGAAGGGCGCCAAGCCGCGCACGGCCAGCCTGTTCAAGTCGATGGACCTCGACACGATCACGCTCGAGGACGCCGTCAAGCTGCTGACGCTGCCGCGCGTCGTCGGCACGGACGAGGAAGGCACCGAGATCACCGCCCAGAACGGCCGCTACGGGCCGTACCTGAAGAAGGGCACCGACTCGCGCTCGCTGGAGTCCGAGGAGCAGCTGCTCACGATCACCGAGGAGCAGGCCCGGGCGATCTACGCCCAGCCCAAGACCTACGGTCGCCGTGCCGCCGCCGCGCCGCTCAAGGAGCTGGGTGAGGACCCGACCAGCGGTCAGCCGATCGTCGCCAAGAACGGCCGGTTCGGCGCGTACGTCACCGACGGTGAGTACAACGCGACCCTGCGCAAGGACGACGACATCGAGACCCTGACGCACGAGCGGGCCGTCGAGCTGCTCGCCGAGCGTCGGGCGAAGGGCCCGGCCAAGAAGGGCGCCAAGAAGACGACGAAGAAGTCGACGGCCAAGAAGACCACGGCCAAGAAGGCGACCACCAAGAAGGCCGCGGCGAAGAAGACGACGACGAAGAAGACCCCCGCGAAGAAGGCCTGACCTGCCGGCGGGGCCTCGACTCGAGGCCTCGCCGCCGGGGTGCGTCTGTCGTACGGTGAGAGGAATTCCTCACACCAGGAGCGGCCATGAGCCAGGTACCGCAGTACACGATGAGTCAGCGTCTCGGCGCCGAGGCGCTGGGCACCTTCTGGTTGGTGTTCGGTGGCTGCGGCACCGCGATCTTCGCCGCGACGGCCATCCCGGTCGACGCCCAGATGGCGGTCGGCGTCGGCTGGCTCGGCGTCGCGTTCGCCTTCGGCCTCACCGTGCTGACCGGTGCGTACGCGTTCGGCCCGGTCTCCGGCGGCCACTTCAACCCGGCCGTGACCGTCGGCCTCGCGATGGCCAAGCGGTTCTCGTGGCGTGACCTGCCGGGCTACGTCGTGGCCCAGGTCGTGGGCGCCACGATCGCCGGCGCCGTGCTGCTGGTGATCGCCGAGGGGATCTCCGGCGGCTTCGATCCCGTCGAGTCGGGCTTCGCCACCAACGGCTACGGCGATCGGTCGCCGATGGGGTACAACCTCGGCTCCGTGATCGTCGCCGAGGTCGTCCTGACGGCGGTGTTCCTGTTCGTGATCCTGGGCGCGACCGCCAGGCGGGCCGCCGTCGGCTTCGCCGGGCTCTCGATCGGCATGGCGCTCACGCTGATCCACCTCATCAGCATCCCGATCTCGAACACGTCGGTGAACCCGGCCCGCTCGCTCGGCGTCGCGTGGTTCGCGGGCTCCGACGCGCTGATGCAGGTCTGGGTTTTCATCCTCGCGCCGATCGTCGGCGCCGCCATCGCGGGCTACTTCCACGACTTCCTGCTCGGCCCGGACACCGAGCCCGAGCCGGTGGAGCCGCCGGCCGCGCCGAGCTGAGCCCGCAGCCGCCCCAGCGCCGTGTCGGGGTCCCCGACTAGGCTCGCCCCATGCAGCCTTCGCAGGACCCGCTCGTCACCGAGGTCGGCGTTTTCGTCGCATTCGAGGGGGGCGAGGGCTCCGGCAAGTCCACCCAGTCGCGGCTGCTGGCGCAGTGGCTCGAGTCGCTGGGGCACCCGGTCGTCCTCACGCGCGAGCCCGGCGGCACCGGCGTGGGCACGATGCTGCGCTCGATCCTGCTCGACCCGGCCACGGGCGACCTGTCACCGCGCACCGAGGCGCTGATCTACGCCGCCGACAAGGCCGAGCACGTCGACACGATGATCCTGCCTGCGCTGGCCGACGGCTCGGTCGTCATCACCGACCGGTACGTCGACTCCACGCTGGCCTACCAGGGCGCCGGCCGGGCCCTGCACGTCGCCGAGCTCGAGCCGCTGGCCCGGTGGGCCACCGCCGACCTGCGGCCGCACCTGACCGTCGTCCTCGACATCGACCCGCGGACCGGTCTGGCCCGCGCCGGCGAGCCGGACCGGATCGAGGGCGAGCCGGTCGAGTTCCACGACCGGGTGCGCCAGCACTTCCTCGAGTTGGCCGCCGCCGATCCGGCGCACTACGTCGTGCTGGCGGCCGACGAGGACCCCGAGACGATCCACCACCGCGTCCGCGCCGCCGTGACGCCGTGGCTGGCCCAGGCGCGCGAGGTGGCCTTGTGAGCGCCCCCGTCTGGGACGAGCTCGTCGGTCAGGACGACGTCGTCGCCACGCTGGGCGCGGCCGTCGCCGGCCAGATGACCCACGCCTGGCTCTTCACGGGCCCGCCCGGGTCCGGGCGGTCGAACGCCGCGGTCGCCTTCGCCACCGCGCTGCAGTGCGAGCGCGGCGGCTGCGGCGAGTGCCACTCGTGTGTCACCGCCGCCGCGGGCAGCCACCCCGACATCGCCATCATCAACACCGACGGCCTCAGCATCGGCGTCGACGCGGCCCGTGACGCCGTCCGCCGCGCGGCCCTGCACCCGTCACTCGGCCGGTACCAGGTGCTCATCGTCGAGGACGCCGACCGGCTCACCGACCAAGCGGCCAACGCCCTGCTCAAGGCGATCGAGGAGCCGGCGCCGGGCACGGTCTGGCTGCTGTGCGCGCCGTCGGTCGAGGACGTCATCATGACGATCCGCTCGCGCTGCCGGCCGGTGCTGCTGCGCACGCCGCCGGTCAGCGCCATCGCCCGCCTCCTGCACGAGCGCGACGGGATCGACCCCCAGGTCGCCCGCAAGGCAGCGGCCGCGTCCCAGGGGCACATCGGCCGTGCCCGCGGCCTGGCCCGCGATCCCGAGGCGCGTCGCCGCCGAGCCGAGATCCTCGCGCTGCCGGTGGGCCTGCGCGGACTGGGCGACTGCCTGCGCGCGGCCCAGCAGATCGACCAGGAGGCCACCGCCCGGGCGAAGGAGCGCTGCGACGTCCTCGATGCCCGCGAGCTGTCGAACCTGCAGGAGTCGTGGGGCGTCGAGGAGCGCGGCCGGCGTCCCGCCGGCTACGCCAGTGCGCTCTCGTCGATGACCAAGGAGCAGGAGCGGCGCCGCAAGCGGATGGCCCGCGACGCGATCGACGGGGTGCTGCTGGACCTGCTGTCGTTCCAGCGCGACGTGCTCGCGCTGCAGCTGGGCACCGGCGCCGAGCCGATCAACGCCGACGTCGCCGAGGACATCGCCGACCTCGCGGGCCGCAAGACCCCCGAGGAGACGCTGGCCGCGATCGACGCGATCGTGGGCTGCCGTGAGGCGCTCCAGGCCAACGCGGCGCCCCAGCTGGCGCTCGAGCAGATGATGTCGAGGTTCCTGGGATGAAGCGGTTCACGATCATCGCGCTGGTGTCGGTCCTGGTCGTCGCGCTCGTGGCGGGTGCGGTCAGCGCGATCTTCCTGGTCGACCGCTCGGCGCCCGACCCGAAGCGCACGGACGAGGCCGCCCCGGCGGGCCTGCAGCGGTACTACACGCAGGACGTCACGTGGCGCGACTGCGACGACGACCGGTGCGCGACCGTCGAGGTGCCGATCGACTACGCCGAGCCCGACGGCGCGACCTTGCGCCTCGCGGTGCGTCGCGTGCCGGCCACCGGCAAGGGCGGGTCGGCGATCTTCGCCAACCCCGGCGGCCCGGGCGGCTCGGCCCAGGACTTCGTCGGCTACCTGGCCTCCCAACTGCCCGGCTCGCTGCGCCGCACCCATGACGTCGTCGGTGTCGACCCGCGCGGCGTCGGCCAGAGCACCCCGCTGGAGTGCCTGTCGGACGAGGGCTTCGACGCCTTCATCGACACCGATCCCGACCCCGACGACGCTGCCGGCATCGATGCGCTGGCGCGCTCGGTGCGCGGGATGGGCGAGGCCTGCCGCGAGAACTCCGGCGAGCTCGCCGCGCACGTCTCCACCGAGGAGACCGCGCGCGACCACGACATCGTCCGGGCGGTGCTGGGCCAGAAGAAAATGTGGTGGTTCGGTTTCTCCTACGGCACCCAGCTGGGCGCCACGTACGCCAACCTGTTCCCCGAGAAGGTCGAGCGGATGGTGCTCGACGGAGCGGTCGACGTCAGCCTCGATCCGGTCGGTCAGGGGCTGGGCCAGGCGAAGGGCTTCCAGCAGGCACTCACCGCCTACCTCACGTACTGCATCGGCAAGGACGAGTGCCCGGTCGGCAGCAGCGTCGACGAGGCCACCACGACGATCACCGAGTTGATGAACGCGCTGGGCGCCACGCCCTTGAAGGTCGACGGCCGCGAGCTCACGCAGGGGCAGGCGTTCTACGGCATCGCGATGGCGTTGTACTCGCAGGAGTCGTGGCCCTACCTCACGAACGCCCTCACCGGACTGGTCAAGGGCGACGGCCGGGTCCTGATGGTCCTGAGCGACGCGTACTTCGAGCGCCGGCAGAACGGCACCTACGCGAACAACTCCGGTCAGGTGATCTACGCGATCAACTGCATGGACACCGACGACGCGCCCGACGCGGCGCGGACGAAGGCGTTGATCCCGAAGTTCCGCGAGGTCTCGCCGGTGTTCGGCGCCTCGCTCGGCTGGGGCGTGATGGCCTGCCACGACTGGCCGATCAAGAGCACGCACCCGCAGCAGCCCGTGAAGGCCGAGGGCGCTCCGCCGATCCTGGTCGTGGGCACGAACCGCGACCCGGCGACGCCGTACGAGTGGTCGGTGGCCATGGCCGATCAGCTCGAGTCGGGTGTCCTGCTGACCCGCGAGGGCGACGGTCACACCGCCTACACGTCGGGCAACGACTGCATCCGCAAGGCGGTCGACGCCTATTTCGAGAAGGGCACCGTGCCGGACGAGGGCACGGTCTGCGCCGAGGAGTGAGACCCGCGATCAGTCGCGGATGGCCTCGTGGTGGCGGATGACCTCGCTGATGATGAAGTTCAGGAACTTCTCCGCGAAGGCCGGGTCGAGGTCCGCCTCGATCGCCTTCTCGCGCAGCCGCTCGATCTGACGCGACTCACGCGCCGGGTCCGCCGGGGGCAGGTCGTGCTCGGCCTTCAGCCGGCCCACCCGCTTGGTGCACTTGAACCGCTCGGCGAGCAGGTGAACGAGCGCCGCGTCGATGTTGTCGATGCTGGCGCGGATGTCGTCGAGCTCGGCCTGGGTCGGTGCGTCCACGCGCCGATCATACGGTCCGAACCCGGGTTGTCCTTCGGGTGGCCGGACGGGGTATAGTCCACTTTTGGTTCGGCGGGCGATCCTCGCCGAATCGCGCCGCCTTAGCTCAGTCGGTAGAGCATCTCACTCGTAATGAGAAGGTCGTCGGTTCGATTCCGACAGGCGGCTCCAGTTTTCTGACTGGAATGGCGCGGATCTCTGCACTCGCAGAGTCCGCGCCTTCGTCGTTTCTGCAGCCATTGCTGCGCCCAGAGACCACGGGCAGGCAGCAGTCGCCAGGCGGCGCAGGCCGCCGCTGCCGAGGAAGTGCAGGTGGAGGTTCATGGTCGCGAGGGAGCCGTGACCCATCCACGCCTGGACCGTTCCCGGGTCGCCTCCGCGCCCACTCCACCCTGCGGCGAAGCATCTTGTCATCGATCAATAGCCGCAGCGACTCCACGGAGACGCCCGTCTGCCGCTGCGCCTCCGACAGCTTCAACAGCTCGGGCCCTGCGCTGGACGGTTCAACCGATGCGTCCTGCACTTCCCGACATGGAAGGCCGCGTACGAGGAGGCCGCCAGGTAGCTCGCCGACGCCGAGGAGCGCCTCAGCGAAGGGAAACTCCAGCTCGTCGACGAGGCCACTGAAACCGACGGGGGCGTCGGAACCCATCGTCGCTACTCGACCGGTCGACTCAACGGACCAGGTCGAGGTTGTCGAGGACATCGTCGAGCATGAGTTCCCCGACGCGTCGAGCAGCGGCTCCGTCAGGCTGCTGCTGCTGCCGCCGCTGCCCCGGCCGCCGGCAACCTCCGACGCCGGCCGCCGGCCGCCGGCGACCAACGCTCGCGCAGGCACCTGCCGCCGCTGATGCTGCTGCCGCGACTTAATCGCGCCGACCGTTCGGTTCCACCGTAAGCCTGAGTAGCACCAGGAGCAGGACGAGCAGCAGCAAGAGCAGCATCCGGATGACGCCGAGCGCTAGTCGCTGTCAGAGCCCAGTTCCCCAGCCGCGACCACGCCTCCAACCGCTGGCTCTGAAGCCGGCCTGAGCCCCTTGTTCGCCTCGTGCCGCGGCAACCCTCGCTACCAGCGAGGTGCTCCCATCCGACGGCCATGTGACCGGCATCATGTGGATAGCCGCAACGGTGGCAATCCCGTACCATTTTCGGTACTGTTTTGACATCATCGGTGGCACACCCGAACCGAAGTTGGTACGGTATTGTAAAAATCAACTCGAATACGAGTTAGTCAGGAGGGAACAATGACGTACCGACGGGACCTGTGGGAGGTCGCTGCCGAACACCACGGCATCGTGACAACCCGCCAAGCCGACGACGCCGGCGTTCCCGCCGTCGAGGTCCGCAAGCTTGCCGCCCGCGGCGCCCTCGAGCGCGTCGGATACGGCGTCTACCGACACGTCGGTGTCCCTACCGACACCCGGACCGAACTCGCCGCCAAGCTCGCCGAAGCAGGCGAAGACGCCTTCCTTGAAGGCGACACCGTCCTTGCAATGTTCGACCTCGCTCTGGTCAATCCAGCCCAGATCTACATCGGTACCCCACGCCGTCGACGGGGCAAGGCGCCTAGGCACACCGTCATCACGTACCGGCCGAACATGCGCGACGACGACCTGGCCGTCTACGACGGCATGCGCTGCGTGACCGTCCGACGCGCTCTGCTCGACGCCGTCCCGCACCTCATCGGTGAGCGCGCTCTCGACGCTGTCGCTGACGCTCAACGACGCGAACTTATCGACGAGGTCGAAGCCACCGAGATCATCGGCGCGATCGCGGGCCGCAACCGGCAACTGGTGCTCGCCAGTTGACCGGCTGCGGCCACGACGCACTCAGCGCTCAAAGGGGAGAGACCATCAGCACAGATAACGTCGTCGCCGCACTCGAGACACTCGAGTACACGACACCTCCCGTGACAAAGCAACAGCTAGACGACCGCGTCGCAGCCATCGCGGACAAGCTCAATATCTCCGTAAACCGAGCACGCGTCCTCGTCAGCAGCATCATCGTCGCGCAGATGCTCCCCGGCGAGTCGGTCGTCAAGGGCGGCGTCGGCATCAAGCTGCGACTGGGCGAGATCGGAACCCGAGCCACCACCGACTTCGACGTCGCAACCCGTGAGGAAGAAGCCTTCCTCGACGACCTCGAGAAGCGCCTTGAGATCGGGTGGGGCACCGTCCCGCCCAGCAAGGGACAGCTCAAGAAGAACGCCGAGGCGACACCTCGCTTGGCCTTCACCGGCGCACTACGGCGCGACAAGAAGTCCAAGCCGGCCGGGGTGCCGGCCGAGTACGTCATGAAGCCCTGCAACGTCACGCTGAGGTTCATGACTTCTCCGTGGTCTGCCGTGAAGCTCGAAGTTGGCTACGACGAGCTCAGGGGCATCGACCTCGCAGACCACGAGACCGGCTTGGACGAGCAGTTGACCGCCATCGGGGCAATCCTGGGGTTCGGCGACCTGAAGCCCGTCCCGCTCATCTCTCTCGAACTCCAACTAGCGCAGAAGATCCACGCCGTCACGGAGCCCGGTTCCCCACGTGCTCACGACCTCGTCGACCTTCAGCTCCTCTGGCACGCAGGCACAGACGCCGGCCAGGGTCTAGACCTCACACTCCTCAAAACGCTGTGTGAGCGCACCTTCGACTTCCGCAAACGGCACGCCTGGCCACCCGCCGACTTCGCGATGCCCGGATTGCTCGATGACGTCTACGGGAAGGCGCTCGACGAAGCTCGGGCGGCCCCCGAAGCCGTCGAGGGCGAGCCAGAGACAGTAAATGCGACCGCCGAACTGGCCGACACCCTCGCGGATGCCTCCGCGTGGCTCAACGACCGGATCGTCGAGATCGTCGCCGCGGTCAACGAAGCGGACCTGGCGTAACGCACCGGCCCTGGTGCCGGCAGACGCTCTGGAGCGACTTCCGGCACCCAGGATCTAGACCACCACGTACTGTTCCATCTCCTAGCGCCGCTGAAGATCGGTCACGAGGGTGTGCGGGCGTGGCACGTCATAATGGGCGCATAGGGCTACCGGGCTAGGTGCCCTGGTGCGTGGCAAAATGTGTGGCAGGACGCTCCGACGGGACCGTTCCTGCTCGCCGACGGCCAACGTGTTCTCGCAGGTCCGACGCACATCGCCGTTAAGGACTAACGACAGCCGCTGAGGGGGCCGCGCTTCCCTGGGGAGTACTGAGGATCCTTGGAGGGCCAGAGCTGACGGCCCTTCGTCGGCTTATCAGGCCTATCGGCTTCCGATGGGCCCAGACTTGCGTCCCCCACATTGAGATCCGGGGTGGGGCGTCAACGTTCTCAACTGTGATCCACGCTTACCAACCGTTCTGGCGCCGGCGACAGCGGCTCGTAATGAGAAGGTCGTAAGTTCAATTCTGACCGGCGGATCCAGGTTCTCACTGGAATGGCGCGGATTTCTGCAGTCGCAGAGTCCGCGCCTTCATCATGTGGTGGAGGCGATGACGGTTCGGTTCGTCCCGTTCAAACCGAACGATCTTCGCCGAGGGTTCGGTATCGCGACCACCTCGACCCCGACGTCCGAGTCCGAAGAGGCCGCACCTTCGGCGGTGTCGCCGCCCGTAGGGCGCCGGAACGTGCTCCGATGAGTGCCATCCTGCTGCTTCGCACGGCGCGCTCAGCCGGTGTCCCGAGCCTCGTGTGGGTTACGGTGCGACCGGGGGTGTGATCTGGAGCACTCTGCTCTCGGGCTGACTTCGACGCGAGGAAACGCCCATGAAGAACGTCCGACGTCTCTGTTCACACCTGGCCGGGGGGCTGCTCGTCCTGGCCGCCGTCGCCCTACCCGCAGCCGCCCCGGCCTCGGCCGCCGCCGACGACTGCGCCGAGGTGCACGTCATCGTCGTCCGGGGCACGGGGGAGCCCGGTACCTACGGCTGGATCGTGGGGGACGGGCTCGTCCGCAAGATCCGCGCCCAGGTCCCCGGCGCGAAGGCGACGGCGCTGGACTACCCGGCCAGCATCGGCCGCGACTCGGTCCCGGCCGGGATCACCGAGCTGGTCTCGACCGTCCGGGCCCGAGCCGCCGCCTGCCCGGACGAGAAGCTCGTGCTCTCGGGGTACTCGCAGGGCGCGCAGGTCGTCAACGGCGCCCTCGGTGTCGACCTCGCCGGCACCCCCAACGGACCGGTTCCCGTGCCGGCTGTCGTGCCCGCCGAGTTGTCGTCGCACATCGCGGCGATCGCGTTGTTCGGCGACCCGCTGCGCATCGTCGGTCGCTCGGTCCCGGAGCCCTATGCGAGCCGGACGGTGAACTTCTGTCAGCCCAAGGACCTCGTGTGCGATCCCGCGCCCGACAGTCGCTTCCTGCCGCACCTGGCCTATCTGGTCAACGGGGACCTGGGCCGGGCTGCGAGGTTCGTGGCCGACCGGGTCTGAGGGCCGCGGCCAAACATCAGAGCCGCCTCCCTTACTCACTCTGTTAGCGATAGGGTTTGCCCATCACGTCAGGCTTCTGTCGAGGTGAAGCCGGAGCAGCACCGGCGCCAGATCGCCCCAGTCCCCATCGGGAGACTGGGGCGATCTGCGTCCGGTCTCAGCTGAAGACGCCCAGCTCCTTGACGGAGTAGCCGTACGTCGTGGCCCGCTCGACGCCCTGGACCCGCACGAAGCGTGCCGACACCGGCCGCTCGAGCCGCACCGTGTCCAGGCCGCCGTCGCCCGTGCCCACGATGGCGACGTCACGCCACCGCTTCCCGTCGAGTGAGGTCTGCACCCGGTACTGACGCGCGTGGGCCTGCTCCCACTCGATGGTCACCTTGCCGACCTGGCGTGCCGACAGGAACTCGACCTGCAGCCAGGCGTCGTCCTGGCCCCAGCGGCTCGCCCACCGGGTCGACGTCTTGCCGTCGATGGCGTTGCCGGGCTTGAGGTCCTTGAGCAGGTTCCGCTCGGTCGAGCTGGCGGAGGCGATCGACCCGGACGCGAGGTTCGCGCCCGGCGCGAAGTCCGCCGTCGCGCCCCACGTGCGCAGGTACGACTCGGACCCGGCGGCGAGGTCGTCGACGATGGCCGAGCCCTCCAGCACCCGCAGGCTCTCGATCCAGTCCGGCACCAGTCCGTAGTGGGGGACGCCCTCGGCGTTGTAGTCCCACGTCCGGTCGCCGGTGACCTGACGCTCGAAGACCGTGCCGTCACGGCCGGTGAACGGGTAGGAGATCTTCGCCGCGTCGGCCGGCGGCGCCGCCGTGCCGCCGAAGCCGTTCATGTCGGTGCCGTAGCCGTAGGCGACGCCGTACTTCTCGCGCAGTGGCTTGGTCTCCTTCCACTGGGCGGCGAACTCGGTGGCGGTGTGGCCGTACTGGCTCGCGAAGCCGCCCAGCGCGTAGAGCCGGTCCATGTACGGCTCGGCCATCCAGTCGTGGCTCGACACCGCGCCGGGGTACGCCTCGGCCTCGAGGATGTCGAGCGCCCGGCCGGCCGCCTTCGCGCTCATGTGGTCGAGCTCGACGATCATGTTGCGCTTGATCATCCCGCGCAGGGCGTACTCGCCCAGCTCGGTGAGCCCGCGCGGGTTGCAGTGCGGTCCATTCGGGTAGATCGGCAGGACCGCGGGCAGCCCCGGCACCGCAGCGACCTCGCTCGGCAGGACGCCGCCGATCACCGTGTTGTCGGCGATCTGGCCCTCCTTGCACGTGGTGGGGTTCCACCACGTGCCGGTGGTCAGGAACTGGCCGGCGTTGACCAGCAGGCCGGCCGTGCTCTCGTCGTAGCGGACGCCGCACAGGGCGTTGTCGAACTTGTGGCACAGGAACATGCTCGAGACGCCCTTGCCCTTCAGCTCGTCGAGGCCCTTGTCGATGTCGGCCTTCGTGCACCGCGGGGCGCCCAGGACCTGCTTGCACCCGAACGGCTCGGACACCTCGACGCCGAGGACGACCGCGAGCTTGCCGTCGGCGACGACCTTGCGGGCCTGCTCGGGTGTCTTCACGACGCGGTACCAGCCCTTGCCGGCGCCGCCGTACTGCTTGTCGACGAAGTCCTGCAGGTCGTACGTGGCCTTGATCTGCTGCCGCACGGTGTCCATGTCGTCGCAGCTGTACTTGTTCGGTCCGGCGACGATGCCCAGGATCGGGCACAGCCCCGGGTTGGACACCATGTCGTTGACCATGACGCGCTGGCCGCCGCGCCACGCCCGCTCGACCCACTTGTAGTACATCTGCTGGTGGGTGAACGAGGAGTACGTCGGCCAGTCCGTGAACGTCGGCCAGCCGACCGTGTCGTGCTTGTCGAGGATGCCGCGCCCGGCCGCCTCGTTCGTCAGGTTCTCCAGGATCGAGACGCCGTGTCGGTCGCAGTCCTTGAGCGCGTCGGCGATGCCCTTCTCGCTCCAGGTGGAGCCGCAGACCGCGTTCCCGCCCATGCCGAGGTCCATGAACATGTGGGTGTGGGCGTCGATGTAACCGGTGACGTTCCCGTCGGCATCGGTGCCGCGCGCGGGCTCGCCCGTGGCGTTGACTCCGGACTCCGGACTGGGTGTCGAGGTGGCCACCCACCACCCCGATTCAGCGGTGGCCCCGGACCCGCCGGCGATCACCACCACGGCTCCGAGTACCGCCACCACGAGTGCCTTGATCGATCGCCCCACGGGAGTCCCCCTCCGGATGTTCGCTTCCGAGGACTCTAGGGTGTGACCCGTGACACCTGCAAACGTGAGTTGCAGCAGTGTCAGGTGAGGCGTCTGAGCCCGCGCAACCGCTCGGCGGCCTCCTCGAGGACGGTGTCGCGCTTGCAGAACGCCCAGCGGACCAGCGTCCGTCCCGGGTTCGAGCCGTCCGGCCGGTCGTCGAAGAACACCTGGTGGGGGATCGCCACGACGCCGGCCAGGCCCGGCAGGGAGCGGCAGAACTCCAGCCCGTCGGTGAAGCCCAGCGCAGCGACGTCGGTCGTGGCGAAGTAGGTGCCGTCGGGCACGAAGACCTCGAAGCCGGCGGACTCCAGGCCCGCGCACAGCAGGTCGCGGCGGCGCTGCAGGTCCGCGGTGAAGGACGAGAAGAACGAGTCCGGCAGGTCCAGCGCCTGCGCCACCGCGTGCTGGAAGGGCGCGCCGGAGGTGTAGCTCAGGAACTGCTTCGCGCCGAACAGCGCGGAGACGAGGTGGGCCGGCCCGGTGGCCCAGCCCACCTTCCAGCCGGTGAACGAGAAGGTCTTGCCGGCGCTGCTGATCGTCAGGGTCCGCTCGGCCATCCCCGGCAGGGTCGCGATCGGCACGTGGGGCACGTCGAAGGTCAGGTGCTCGTAGACCTCGTCGCTGATCACCACGAGGTCGTGCTCGATCGCGACCTCGGCGATGGCCGCCAGCTCGTCGGCGGTCAGGACCGCGCCGGTCGGGTTGTGCGGGGTGTTCAGCACGATCGCGGTGGTGCGCGGCGTGACGGCGGCGCGCAGCTCGTCGACGGGCAACCGGAAGTCCGGGGCACGCAGGGTGACGGCGCGGTGCCGTGCGCCAGCCATCTGGATGACGGCCCGGTAGGAGTCGTAGTAGGGCTCGAGCACCAGGACGTCGTCGCCGGGATCGACCAGGCCCAGCACGGCGGCGGCGATGGCCTCGGTCGCTCCGGTCGTGACGACGACCTCGCGCCCGGGGTCGACGTCGATGCCGTGGAAGCGGTGCTGATGTCGCGCGATCGCCTCGCGCAGGGCGGGGATGCCCATCCCGGGCGGGTACTGGTTGTGGCCCTCGGCGATCGCTCGGCGAGCGGCCTCCTTGATGACGTCCGGCCCGTCCTGGTCGGGGAAGCCCTGACCCAGGTTGATCGCGCCGGTGGAGGTCGCCAGCTGCGCCATCTCGGCGAAGATCGTGACCCCGAGGCCGTCGAGCCGGGCGCTGTGCTGTTTCACGCCTCGACGATAACGGCGAGCGCCGGAGCGGCGCCGTGACGGAGGCAGAAAATAAAAGGTCGGCCCGCCGTTCTCGGGGGGTGAAACGGCGGGCCGACGGCAGACTCGACGGCTCTGAAGAGCTCCTCGAACCTGCATGTCCATCATACATGCGCGCTGGTGGGGCCGAAGTGAAATGAGCAAGATGAACGTCACATTTTCAACTTCCGTGCAGGGTTGGACAGCGACCGGACAATGGAGTCATGTCCGGTACCTCCACGCGCCCCCGCGGGTCCCGCCTCCTGCTGGTCGTGGGGCTCGTCCTCGTGCTGGCCGGTCTCGGCGTCCTGGGGTGGGTCGGCTGGCAGTACTTCGGCACGAACATCGTGTCGCAGCGCCAGCACGAGAAGATCCGCGACGAGATCGTCGAGGAGTGGAAGAAGCCCGCCCAGGCCGACGAGAAGAAGATCGACGGCCGCGGACTGCTGCGCGTGCCGCGCTTCGGCCAGGACTTCGAGGTGCCGATCCTCGACGGCGAGGATGACGCGACGCTGTCCAAGGGAGTCGGGCGCAACACCGACAGCGCCCTGCCGGGCGAGGTCGGCAACATCGTCCTCTCGGGCCACCGGATCACCCACGGCGAGCCGTTCCGCAAGTTCCTGGACCTGCGCGCCGGGGACGAGATCGAGATCGAGACGCGGACCCACGTCTACACGTACCGGCTGCTGCAGGACGGTGACGAGACCCGCGTCCCGTTCACCACGTCGTGGCCGCTGTGGCCCGTCCCCGATCCGGACGCCGCCGGCGAGAAGCCGACGAAGGCCCTGGTCACCCTCGTGACCTGCTCGGAGCTGTTCCGCACCGACGACCGGAACGTGGTCATCGGCGAGCTGGAGAAGACCACCCCCAAGGACGCCTGAGGCGGTGGGCCCACGCGGTCGTCCTAGGCTGTGCGCGTGCACGACTACCAGCGCCGCTTCATCGAGTTCGCCCTCGAGCACGACGTCCTGCGCTTCGGCGAGTTCACGTTGAAGTCCGGGCGCACGTCCCCCTACTTCTTCAACGCCGGATCGTTCGACACCGGCTCGCGGCTGTCCGCGCTCGGCGGGTTCTACGCCGACGCCATCGCTGCCGCCGGACTCGAGTTCGACGTGCTCCTGGGCCCCGCCTACAAGGGCATCCCCCTGGCCGCCGCCACGGCGGTGCAGCTGGCGGACGCCCACGACCGTGACGTCCCGTGGTGCTTCAACCGCAAGGAGGCCAAGGACCACGGTGAGGGCGGCCTCTTCGTCGGCGCCGAGCCGCGCGGGCGCCTGCTGGTCGTGGACGACGTCATCACGGCCGGCACCGCCATCCGTGAGGTGATCGCGCTGGTCGACGGCCTCGACGCCACGGTCGCGGGCGTCGTGGTCGCGGTCGATCGACGCGAGCGCGGCACCGGCGAGCTGTCGGCCATCCAGGAGGTCGAGCGCGACCACGGGATCGCCGTCACGTCGATCGTCACCTTCGACGACATCATCGAGTACCTGCAGGAGACCGGGCGCTTCGCCGAGCACCTCCCGGCCGTCCGCGCGTACCGCGAGCAGTACGGAGTGGCGTGACCGTCGGTCCGTGGCAGGGCCCGTGGCCCGAGGACCCGCGCTTCGACCCGGAGCTGCTGCGCGAGGGCGACACCCGCAACGTCGTCGACCGCTACCGCTACTGGACGGTCGAGGCGATCGTCGCCGACCTCGACCAGCACCGGCACCGCCTGCACGTCGCGATCGAGAACTGGCAGCACGACTTCAACATCGGGTCGATCGTGCGCACCGCGAACGCCTTCAACGTCGGGGGAGTCCACATCATCGGCAAGCGCCGCTGGAACCGGCGCGGCGCCATGGTCACCGACCGCTACGTCCACGTGCATCACCACGAGGACGTCGAGTCCTTCGCCGCCTGGGCCCGCGAGGCCGGGCTCGCCGTCGTCGGCGTGGACAACCTGCCCGGGGCCGTGCCACTGGAGACCACGACCCTGCCGCGCGACGCCGTCCTGCTGTTCGGGCAGGAGGGTCCGGGCCTGACTTCTGAGGCTGCTGAGGCCTGTGAGTCGATGGTGGCGATTGCCCAGTTCGGCTCCACGCGCTCGATCAACGCCGGTGCCGCGGCCGCGATCACGATGCACGCCTGGATCCGTGAGCATGCCGACCTGACATCGGTGGAATACTGACGGGAACGAGACTTTCCACACAGGAGGACCCATGCCCGTCGCCACTCCCGAGGTCTACGCCGAGATGCTCGACAAGGCGAAGAACAACTCCTTCGCCTATCCCGCGATCAACGTCTCGTCGTCACAGACGCTGAACGCCGCCCTGGCCGGTTTCGCCGAGGCCGGCAGCGACGGGATCATCCAGGTCTCCACCGGCGGAGCCGACTACTTCTCCGGCCCCACCATCAAGAACATGGTCTCCGGCTCGCTGGCCTTCGCCGCGTTCGCGCAGGAGGTCGCCAAGAAGTACCCGATCAATGTGGCCCTGCACACCGACCACTGCCCCAAGGACAAGCTCGACGGATTCGTCCGTCCGCTGCTCGAGGCGTCGACCGAGCGCGTGAAGAGCGGCGGACTGCCGTACTTCCAGTCGCACATGTGGGACGGCTCGGCCGTGCCGCTGGGCGAGAACCTCGAGATCGCGCAGGAGCTGCTGGCCAAGGCGCACGCCGCGAACGTGATCCTCGAGGTCGAGATCGGCGTCGTCGGCGGCGAGGAGGACGGTGTCGAGGCCGAGATCAACGAGAAGCTCTACACGTCGCCCGAGGACGCCATCGCGACCGCCGAGGCGCTCGGCCTGGGCGAGAACGGCCGCTACCTGACGGCGCTGACGTTCGGCAACGTGCACGGCGTCTACAAGCCCGGCAACGTCAAGCTGCGTCCCGAGGTCCTCAAGGCCGCCCAGGACGCCGTCGCCGCGAAGTTCGGCAAGGAGCGCCCGTTCGACTTCGTCTTCCACGGCGGATCGGGCTCGCTGCCCGAGGAGATCAGCGCCGCCGTCGACTACGGCGTCGTCAAGATGAACGTCGACACCGACACCCAGTACGCGTTCACGCGCCCGATCGTCGGCCACATGTTCCAGAACTACGACGGCGTCCTCAAGGTCGACGGCGAGGTCGGCAACAAGAAGGCGTACGACCCGCGCGCCTGGGGCAAGGCCGGCGAGTCCGGCATGGCCGCGCGCGTCGTCGAGGCGTGCCTGAACCTGCGCAGCGCCGGCACGCACTGACGCACCAGCACCACACGAAACGGCGGGGACGAGTCGATCGTCCCCGCCGTTCGCATGTCCGCGCCGGGGTCGCCGTCCGGGGGGTGGGATCCCGCTCCAACCCCGACCGCAGGGACCCCCGGGACCACTACGCTCCGGGTGGAAGCCGGACGTCCCGCGCCCGGCCGGAAGGGGAATCATGGCCAAGATCGTCGTGACCGGCGTCGACAACTCCCAGACCGCGGCCGCCGCCGCCCACACGGCCGCTGTCCTGGCGTCCGGCCTGGGTGCCCGGCTGCACATCCTGTCGGCCTACGGCAGCTTCGAGGCCGAGCGGATCACCCACGGGAAGGCCGAGGTCCTGGTCACCACGGAGCTGACCGCCAAGGGCGTCGCGGAGGACGTGTTCACCGACCTGCGCAAGAACTTCCCCGGCCTCGAGATGACCTACGCGCCGGCCGAGGGCAACCCCGCCGATGCCCTGGTCAAGGCCGCCGAGGAGCTCGCCGCCGACGTGATCGTCGTGGGCAACAAGCGGGTGCAGGGCCTGTCGCGGATCCTGGGCAGCATCGCCCGCGACGTCGCCGCCCACGCCCCGTGCGACGTCTACATCGCCCACACCCACCAGAGGTGAGGCTGGGCGGTCGCGTCTAGGCTCGCCAGCATGACCAACCTGCTGGGAGAGCCGCCCGAGACCCTGCTGCCGGAGGACCCCGGTGCCGCCCTGCTGGCCGAGGGCGCCGGGCCCGACGAGGTGGCCGAGCGCCATCCCGACTCGGTCGCCGCCTGGGCCCGACTGTCCGAGGCCGCTCTCGCGCAGGGACGCGATCTCGAGGGGTACGCGTTCGCGCGGACGGCCTACCACCGGTCGCTGGACTCGCTGCGCCGCAACGGGTGGAAGGGCTTCGGCCCGGTCCCGTGGTCGCACGAGGCGAACCGCGGGTTCCTGCACTCGCTGGCCGTGCTGGCCACCGCGAGCGAGCGCCTGGGCGACGACGCCGAGGCGCACCGCTGCCGCGAGTTCCTGCGCGAGTCCAGCCGCGAGGGCTACGAGGCGCTCGTCGGCTGACTCAGGCGGACGCGCCGGTCTTCGGCAGGCGCATGCGCAGGCCGCCGGGCGTCACGTTCCACGCGTGCTCGGTGCGCATCTCGGTGAGCTCGCCGTCGGTGGTGCACCGGACGGCGTCGCCGACCACCTTGACCGACGTCGCCCGGGTGTAGTGGACGAAGTCGGCGTCCGGGTGCGTCCCGCGGCGCAGGTGCAGTGCGTAGGCGATGCGCTGCGGCACCCGGGCGGCGAACGCCACGGCCACGTCCATCAGTCCGTCGTCGATGACCGCGTGCGGCAGCAGTTCGCCGCCGCCGCCGACGAACCGGCCGTTGCCCACCGCCACTTGCGCGATGTGCCCGCTGAGCGTGCGGTCGTCGATGGTCACGTGCACGTCCGCGCTGCGGGTGAAGAGGGTCGAGAGCGCGCCCAGCACGTAGGCCAGGGGACCGAGCGCCCACTTGACCGGCTCGGCACGGGCGGCGGCCTCGGCGCCGATCCCCACGTGGGCGGCGTTGACGACGACGATGTCGTGGTCGTCGACGATGAGGTCGATGTCGCGCTCGACGCCGGCGGCGAGGTCGCGGGCAGCCGACACCGGGTCCTCGTCCAACTCGAGCGTGCGGGCGAAGTCGTTGCCCGTGCCCAGCGGCACGAGTCCCACCGCCGTGTCCGGCAGCCGGCCGGCATCGTGCAGGGCCTGGACGACGGCATGCAGGCTGCCGTCGCCGCCCATGGCGACGACGAGGTCCGCGTCGGGATGCTCCGCGAGCGTCCGGGCGAGATGGTCGGGGTCCTGCGTGGCGACGTGCTCGACGTCAGCGGCGTGCCGCAGGGCGCCGAGCGCCTCCTCGATCACGGTCTCGTCGGACGAGCCTGCACCGGCGTTGCTGACCGCGAGCCATGAGTTCACGGCTCGACGCTACCGGTTCAGTGTCTGGCGCAGGATGTTCGAGGCGTGCGTGAAGAACCGATCCACGTTCTCGATCGCCGTCGGCGTCTGCGGAACGCTGCACATGACGTACAGATCGGTGGGCGTGCGGTTGATCCACACGTTGACGTTGTCGTCGTAGCCCTGACCGGTCGTGCCGTAGAAGCGGTCGGCCGCCCACTTCTCCTGACCGGGGATCATCCGGCCGTCCAGGTAGGACACGATCGCGGGGCGGCTCGTGTCGTCGGGGGAGAAGCCGAAGACCTCGCGGATGACCTCCACGACGCGCAGGGCGGGGACGGGCTCGCACACGCGGGCGTCGCGGAACTTCTGGCGCACGCCGCGGGCGATCTCGAACAGGCCGTCGCCGGGGGCGACCGGGATGTGGATCGGCAGGACGTTGACCATCCAGCCCATCGTCGTCAGGGTCTCGGGGGTGTTGCGGGTCGCGACGGGGTTGAGGAAGCGATAGGCGCTCTTGCCGACCAGGTCGCGCGCGGCCATCGCGAAGGACGCATAGATGACCGAGGGGAACGTGGCGCCCTCCTGCGTGGCGATCTCCTCGAGCCGCTCGCACTCCTCGCCGGTGAGGATGTCGTAGTCCATCGGCACGAGCCAGAACCGCTCGCCCTCGGCGATCCCCAGGTCCATCGGGAAGCCGTCCTTCTCGCCGGCGCCGTCCATCGCGTAGTCGGCCCAGAACTGCATGGCCGGGTGCTCGATGTCGTACTGCTGGGCGTCGGCGAGCTCCTGCTGGGCGTACGTCATGTAGCCCAGGGTCGGCGGCAGCTCGGTGTGCGGGCGTCCGGTCTCGGCGGCGTAGAGCTGGGACAGCTCCATGTACGCCAGCAGGACACTGAACCCGTCGCCGTAGCAGTGGTCGAGGCCGCAGAAGATCGTCGAGCGATCGGCGCCGGACACCCCGGCGATCGCGTAGCCGAAGTTGTCGATCGGATCGACGGCGTCGGTGAAGTGCTTGAGGATAACCTGGTTGACCCCGTCGCCCGTGTGGGCCCCGAGCGGCGTCACCGAGACGCTCAGGTCCTCCGGGTCGATCGCGTGACGCGTCATCTCGCCGTCGGGGTTGCTCGGGTCGTCGCGGAAGGTGCCCCACATGACCTCGTGGCGGCGCAGCCACCGGGTGACGGCGCGCTCGAGGGCGTCGACGTCGAGCGTGCCGGGCACGTCGAAGCACAGGCCGAGCCAGTTGGCGTCGGCCGAGCCCACCCGTTCCATCGCGCGGCGAAGACGGACGTGCTGGTCCTGCATGTAGGACGGTCGCTGGCCGTTGGCCGGCGCCTCGGCCAGGGCGGCTCGGGACTCCTCGGACGGACGCAGCAGGAAGACCTCGCCGTCGATCGTCTCGAGCTCCTCGATCCGAGCCATCCTCATGCCAGTGCCTCCATGGGGTCGTTCACCTGGCGCGTCACCGCGACCATCTGGTCGCGCATGCGGCCCATCACGCGGTCGAGCCACTCGGTGCACGGCGGGGTGTCGGGCGCGCGGTGAGCCAGCTCGGTGCCGTAGGGCATGGCGTTGATGTAGATGTGCATCTCGTCGCTGGGCTCGACCTCGCCGAGGAAGACGGTCGAGTCCATCTCCTCCCAATCCTCGCGGCCCGGGACGTGGCGCGAGTCCATGAACGACAGGACGGTGGCCGGACGCATCGAGGTGCCCAGGAGCCGGTTGGCCAGGGGGAGGGGGACGGTCTCGGCGGTCTTGCCGAACATCCACGCCTTGGCGCAGCGCGCGATGGCCTCGGTCAGGGGCAGCTCGGGACCGAGGTCGACGGTGATCGGAACGACCCCGGAGAACCAGCCGATCGCCTTGTGCCATTCGGGGCGGTTGCGGTTGTGCGTGGACATCAGGACCGTGATCCGGTCGTCGTCCTCCTCGGCGACCATCGCGCGCAGCAGCACCGCGGTGTACGCCAGCGGCTGGGGCGCGCGCTGCTGGTCGCACCACAGCCGGAAGGCCTCGCTGAGCTTGGGCCCGGCGAAGGTGGGGAACCGCAGCCGGTGGCGCAGCTCGTCGCCGCGGCGCACGCCGGTGGCGCGGGGCAGCCCGGGCAGGTTGCCGGTCGCGTCGGCGGCTCGCCGCCACGGCTCGAGGGCAGGGCTCTCGGCGGTGATCGAGCCTTGGACGGCGCGCTGCTCGACCGCGAAGTCGACGTAGCTGCCGACGGGCGCGGGCAGCGGGGCATGGTTCAGCTCGGCCTCGAGGTGCTGCTTCAGCTCGCCGATCGTCAGGTAGGCGCTGTAGCCGTCGAAGGTCACGTGGTCGAAGGCGGCGAAGACCGTGATGTCGCCGTTCTCCTCGGTGACGGTCAAAACCGTGGCGGCCGGCCACGACAGCGGGCCGGTCCGGTCGTCCAGCTCGGCCATGATCACGTCGAAGGCCTCGCCGCGGTCGGCGTAGTGGCCGAGGTGGCGCGGCTGGAAGCCGATCAGCTCGGGCTCGACGATGCGACGCTCGAAGGTGTCGTCGTCGCGGCGCACGAACATGCAGCGCAGGCTCTCGTGGCGGGCGCAGAACCGGCGCAGCGTGCCGGCGAAGGAGACGAAGTCGGCGCCGTGCAGCGTGGCGCGCATGCCGATCCACGGGTTGACCTCGTCCTCGGGCCGGCGCGGCACGCTCGCGACCTGGAGGCGGCGCTCCTGGTCGGGGGTGACGGGGCGGGGATCGGGCGCGGTCGTCGCGAAGGCGCGCATGGTCGAGGACCGCGGCACCCACAGGTGGACATCGCCCGGGGGGACGAGTGTCAGACGGTGGGGATGCATGGGCTCTCCTTTGGCCGCCGGATGGTGCCGGGGGGATGCAACTCACAGTTACATGATGTGTGGCACGCAGGCTACTGCACTTCGGCGTGACGTCGATCACTCGGGTGAAAGTGGTGCAGATGCCCGATATTCGGGCGCGGAACGCTCCCGTGGCCCCACAGCCACCCCCCGCGTGCTGCATCCTCGGTAGGATTGGTGCGCAAGAGCCCCCATTGCGGGGCTTTCCGTCTGGTGGAGGAGTGGCAACGCATGCCCGCAGTCGTGATCGTCGGAGCTCAGTGGGGTGACGAGGGCAAGGGCAAGGCGACCGACCTCTTGGGCAGTCGCGTCGACTACGTCGTGAAGTTCAACGGCGGCAACAACGCCGGCCACACGGTGGTCATCGGCGACGAGAAGTACGCGCTGCACCTGCTGCCCAGCGGCATCCTCTCGCCCGGCTGCGTCCCCGTCATCGGCAACGGCGTCGTGATCGACCTCGACGTCCTGTTCCAGGAGATCGACGGGCTGAACGCGCGGGGCATCGACACCTCGCGGCTGCTGGTCAGCGCCAACGCGCACGTGATCGCCGACTACAACCGCACCTTGGACAAGGTCAACGAGCGCTTCCTGGGCAGCCGCAAGATCGGCACCACCGGCCGCGGCATCGGCCCGACCTACGCCGACAAGATGAACCGGCTGGGCATCCGCATCCAGGACCTGTTCGACGAGAAGATCCTGCGCGCCAAGGTCGAGGGCGCCCTCGACCTCAAGAACCAGATCCTCACCAAGATCTACAACCGCCGCGCGGTCGACGTCGACGAGATCGTCGAGTCGCTGCTCAGCCACGTCGACCGGCTCCGCCCGATGGTCGCGGACACGACGCTGGTGCTGGAGCAGGCGCTCAAGGCCGACAAGACCGTCCTGCTGGAGGCCGGCCAGGCCACGCTGCTCGACGTCGACCACGGCACCTACCCGTTCGTGACCAGCTCGTCGGCCACCACCGGCGGCGCCTGCACCGGCTCCGGCATCCCGCCCACGCGCGTCACGCGCGTCATCGGCATCGTCAAGGCCTACGCCACGCGCGTCGGTGAGGGCCCGTTCCCGACCGAGCTCTTCGACGAGGACGGCGAGCGCCTGCGCATCAACGGCGGCGAGTTCGGCACCACGACCGGCCGCCCGCGGCGCTGCGGCTGGTACGACGCGCCGGTCGCCCGGTACGCGGCCCGGATCAACGGCGTCACCGACTTCGTCCTGACCAAGCTCGACGTCCTGACGGGCTGGGACCGGATCCCGGTCTGCGTCGCCTACGACGTCGACGGCGAGCGGGTCGACGAGATGCCGATGACCCAGACCGGCTTCCACCACGCGAAGCCGATCTACGAGTACTTCCCGGGCTGGACCGAGGACATCAGCGGCGCCCGTGAGTTCTCGGACCTGCCGGCCAACGCCCAGGCGTACGTCCGGGCCGTCGAGGCGATCAGCGGCGCCCGGATCAGCACCGTCGGTGTCGGCCCGGACCGCGAGCAGACGATCGTCCTGCACGACCTGCTCTGAGGTCCGGCGCCGTCATGGGGGAAGACGATGTGAAGGACGTCCAGTACGAGTGGCGTGCCCACCGGTGGTCCCGGTGGGGGCCCGCCCACCTGGTGAGGCGCCGGAACGCGATCGAGGTCCAGCTCGGCGACGTCGTCGTCGGCATCGATCTGACCGACCGTCGTCCCGCCGCCGAGCGGCAGGCCGCCCCGTACCGCAGCGTCTTCGCCGACGGCGTTCCCGTCACGTGGAACGGTGAGCAGGTCGCGACCGTCACGACCTCGTCCGGCGGTCGCACCGGTCTGGCGCGACGGCAGCAGCTCGCGGTGACCGGTGACGACCGGTTCGTGCTGCCGGGCCTGGCGTTCACCCATCGCGCGCTCCCGCTCATGCTGACCCTGCGCAGCGGCGCGGGGAGCCTCGTCGCCTCCCGGCGGTGGGCCTCGCCGCTGAACATGGCCGTGACCGAGTGGTCGATCGTGCGCGAGCACGACCTCGTCCCCCCGAAGGTGGCCCGCGAGGCCCGGCCCGAGCACATCGCCCTGTGGCTCGCGGTCAAGGAGGCCCTCGCGGTCTGACGTGCCAGCGCTGCTCCCCGCGACCGCTTCGCCTGCGCCGACTGTCGGAGTATCGCTAGGGTGTGGTCCCATCGCGGGTGGCTCGGGGGTCACGCCCCTCGGTGGCTCGCGACGGGGAGACCTGCCGATGAGCGCCCGGGGGAGACGACGTTGAGCGACAGAGTCCGGTACGAGTGGAGCCGATTCAGCCGGAGCTGGTGGGGACCGGTGCACGTGGTGGTCCGGGTGAACTCGGTCGAGGCGACCGTGGGCGAGTCGAGGGTCGTGCTGGACCTGACGGACCGCCGCCCGGCCGACGTACGGCGCAAGCACCCCATGCCCGTCCCCTTCCGCGAGGGGGTTCCGGTCGAGCTCGATGGTCAGCAGGTGGCCGTCGTCACGAACGCGCCGAAGAGTCCGCTCGGGATCTTCTTCCGCCGCGCCGTGCGGCAGGTCAGCGGTGACCCGTCCTTCGTCCTGCCGGGGATGCGCCTCACCCTGCGCGCGTTGCCCGTGTTCCTGACGTTGAGGGCCGACTCCGGGACCCTGGTGTCCACGCGGCGGTGGGGAGCCCCGTGGGACGACGTCACCTGGCACTTCTCGCTGCCGGGTCGTTTCGGGGTCGTTCCGCCGCGGGTGGCCCGAGGCACCCGCCCCGAGCACGTGGCGTTCTGGTTCGCGATGAGGGAGACGCACCGATGACCGTCGAACTCGATCACGAGAAGCTCACCCTGGCCGCCACGCGCGCCGAGGCGCTGGCGTCCCGGATCCGCACGAACGCCGCCGCGGCACGGCAGGCGAGCCCGGTCCACCTGCCCAGCCTCGACGGCATCGAGAAGAAGGCCGACTGGCTCGAGGAACAGGTCAAGGTCCTGACCGGCCTGGCCGACACGGCCCTCCTGCTCGACGAGTCCGGACAGGTCGACCTGCCGCTCGAAGAGGTCGGCGCCGTCCTCGAGGAGGTCCTGGGCTCGTACCTCACGGCGAAGTTCAACAGCAACTACGGCCTCGGCGACAACACCGACTTCCCGTGGATCGAGGTCGGGATGGGTCTGTACAACCTGCGGGGGATCAGCCAAGGGGTCGCCCCGGTCTTCCAGACCGGCTTCGTCGGCCAGCGACTGCTGCAGCAGATGAGGAACGGCGGGCCGTTCAGCTCCCGCATCGCCGACTTCATGGTCAGTGGCGGCGGCAGGCACCAGGGCCTGCCGAAGTCCCTGCTCGCGCCTCCGGCGCGCGTCGGCGGAAAGATCCCGCTTCCCACGGGCGGTTGGGCCGACCCGCTGGCCAAGGGGGTGCCCCGCGGCGGCCTCGCGTTGATGCGGGGCGCAGGAGTCCTCGGCGGTGGCCTCGCCACGGTCAACGGCGGCGTCAACCTCTACCAGCAGGGCCGCCCCGACAAGGCGTTCAAGCGCGGGGGCGCCGGGTATGTCGCCGACGTCGCCGAGACCGCGTTCAGTGCCTCGTCCACGGCCTTCCTGATCGCGCCCAACCCCGCCACCGGCGCAGCCGCCGTGGGCAGCGGACTGGTCTGGGCCGGCGCCGAGGTCGTGGACAATTGGGACGACATCACCGAGAAGACGTCCGCCATCAGCAAGAAGGCCTCGAAGGCCTGGGACAAGGTCACCCCGTGGTGACCCCCGTGAACGACGACACCGCCAAGACTGGAGCTGCTGTGCCTCACCTCGACGAGACCTTCCTGCAACTGACGGTCGGCTACGACGATCTGCTGCTGCTCGCGCAGGTGCACGCCGGCACGACCGCGCCTGGCGACGTGCCCGCCCGGCTGCGTCAGGCAGGACTCGTCGGGTCTGCCGGCCTCAACCCCACGGCCGCCGGCCTGGTCGAGGTCGCCGTGGCTCCGGCGCGGTCCGTGGTCGTCGAGCGCTTCGACGGATCGACCCTGTCGCCGATGTTCATCGGCTGGCTGCCGGACGGGCGCGCCACCACCAGTGCCCCGGATGCCGAGGGAGCGGTCGTCGTGACGGCCACCGAGTTCGGCCTGCTGCGCGACCAGCTGCGTCAGTGGCTGGGGATCTTCCATCGCGAGGTCGCCGGCGACCGCCAGGTCGTCACCACCGACACGACCGTGCTCGACGACGCCGTCTCGGCGCGCGGTGTCGAGCCCACCGGCGACGCGGCCCTCGACGCGATCATCGAGAACTGGCGGCTGGCGTGGCGCGCCAACGGCAACTGGGCGCAGCGCGGCATCGACGCAGGCGTCACGATCGTCGACGCGGGCAGCCAGGGCTGGTACCGGGTCGACCACCCGCCGCGCGAGGGCGCCGAGCCGGTCGACGTCACGCTCGTGCCGCTCGACCTGGAGGCCGTCCTCGCGGCGCTCGGCGACGTCGTCACGGGCCGCACCGCCGCGTCCGACGACTGACCCGCTCCGCCCATCCCACCGTCCTCCGCTCGGGAGAGGAACGCACGTCCCCCATGACCGTCGAACTCGACTACGAACTGCTCACCGCCGCCGCCACGCGCGCCGAGGAGCTCGCCCAGAAGATCCGCACCAACGCGGCGTCGGCGCGCAGCGCCAGTCCCGTCGCGCTGCCCAGCCTCGACGGCATCGAGAACAAGGCGACGTGGCTCGAGGAGCAGGCCACGATGCTCTACGGACTGGCCGACGTGGCGGTGCTGCTGGACTCGTCGGGCGAGGGCAGGGTGTCGATGTCGCTCGCCGGCATCCAGGAGCAGCTCAACGACATGCTCGGCGAGTACCTGGGCGCCGAGTTCGGCAACATCTTCGGCAACGACGACGACTTCCCCCTGATCTCCCTGGCCACGGCGCTGGGCAAGATGACGAAGATGTCGCGCGGCGTCGCGCCGGTCTTCCAGACCGGTCTCGTGGGACGCGCGATGCTCACGAAGCTCGCGCAGCAGTCCGGGCGGGCCGGCGACTGGGCGCGCTGGATGCTGAACGGTCCACGCCACCTGGCGCCGCCCACCAGCCTGCTCAAGCCGCCGAAGTGGGTGAACACGCCCGGGTCACCCCTGCGCAACGCGGGATGGGGCAGCCCGTCGAGCTTCCGGACCAGCGGCCTGGGCGCCCTGCGCGGCCTGGGCATCGTCGGTGGTGTCGTCAGCACGGGCGCCGGCGTGGCGAACCTCGTCCAGCAGGGCAACCCGATCGACGCCTTCGAGCGCGAGGGAGCCGGGTACGTCGCCGACGTGGCCGAGACGGCCTTCAGCGCCTCGACGACGGCTTTCCTCGTCGCGCCGAACCCCTTCACCGGCGCCCTGGCCGTCGGCAGCGGCCTGGTGTGGGCCGGCGCCGAGGTGGTCGACCACTGGGACGAGATCAGTGAGACGGCCTCGAAGGCCTGGGACACCATCAGCTTCTGGGACTGACGACGCATGACCGACCTCCACGCGTCCCCGGACGCACCGCAGCGGGACGAAAGGGACGAGCCGCCGATGACCGAATCGCTCGCGACCGAGCAGCCGAGCCGTCAGGACTCCGCCGAGCTGACGCGGGTCCTGCGCGTCCTGGAGCGCCAGCGCACACGCCCCGAGGTCATGGCCGAGTTCTTCGCCGGGGTGGGGGCACGGGGCGTCGTGATGGTGCTGGCCACCACGGTGTCGGAGCCGTCCCGCGAGGACGTGGCCGGCTGGGACCGCCTGCCCGACCTGCTCCGCGACGGCCTGTACGCGGCGGTCTCGTGGCCCGAGTTCGACGCGGAGGCCTTCGGCGCCGACCTGGCCGAGCTCTTGCGCGACGCGGACGACGGCCGTCGCGCCACCATCTCGGCCATCACGTCCTTCCTGCTGGCGTCGGGCCGGTACGACGCCCGCCTGCTGGGCGGCTGGAGCCGCGCGTTCGACGAGCTGAGCCTCCCGCAGGACGTCCCGCTGACGTGGGGGTCCTTCCTGACCGGGGTCGACGAGCCGCAGCCGTGGAGCGCTCTCGCCGTGACCGCGCGCCAGAGTGCGGCCGCGGATGGACAGGAGACGGACGCCCCTCGCTAGGCTCGGCGCGTGAAGGTTCTCGTCATCGGCACCGGCGGCCGTGAGCACGCCCTGGCCCTGGCCCTGTCCCGCGACTCCCAGGTCACCGAGGTGCACGCGGCGCCGGGCAACCCCGGCATGGCGAAAGTCGCCTCGCTGCACCCCGTCGACCCGCTCGACGGAGCGGCCGTCGCCGACCTCGCCTCGCGAATCGGCGCGGACCTCGTCGTCGTGGGCCCGGAGGCCCCGCTCGTGGCCGGCGTCGCCGACGCCGTCCGCGAGGTCGGCATCGCCTGCTTCGGCCCGAGTGCCGAGGCCGCCCAGCTCGAGGGGTCGAAGGCCTTCGCCAAGCAGATCATGGCCGCGGCCGACGTCCCCACGGCGCTCGCGCGGGTGTGCGAGACGCCCGAGCAGGTCGCCGACGCGCTCGACGCGTTCGGGGCGCCCTACGTCGTGAAGGACGATGCCCTGGCCGCGGGCAAGGGTGTCGTCGTCACCGAGGACCGTCAGGTCGCCTTCGACCACGGCGTCTCCTGCGACCGTGTCGTGATCGAGGAGTACCTCGACGGCCCCGAGGTCTCGCTGTTCGCGATCACCGACGGCTCGACGGTGCTGCCGCTGCAGCCCGCCCAGGACTTCAAGCGCGCACTCGACGACGACGAGGGCCCCAACACCGGCGGCATGGGCGCCTACACGCCGCTGGACTGGGCGCCCGAGGGTCTCGTGGCCGAGGTGTCCCGGCGGGTCCTCGTGCCGACGGTCCAGGAGATGGCCGCGCGCGGCACACCCTTCCAGGGCCTGCTCTACGCCGGTCTGGCCCTCACCGGTCGCGGCACCAGAGTGGTCGAGTTCAACGCGCGCTTCGGCGACCCCGAGACCCAGGCGCTGCTGTCGCTGCTGAAGACCTCGCTCGCGGCGCTGCTGTACGGCGCGGCGACCCAGACGCTCGCCGAGGTCGGCCTGCCCCAGTGGCACGACGGAGCCGCCGTGACGGTGGTCATCGCGTCCGAGGGCTACCCCGAGGCGCCCGTCACGGGCGACCGGATCGAGGGGGTCGAGGAGGCCGACGCGCTCGAGGGCGTCGACGTGATCCATGCCGGAACGAAGATGGACGAGGACGGCAATCTCGTGACGGCGGGCGGCCGGGTCCTGTCGGTCACGGCGGTCGGCGCCGACCTTCAGGAGGCGCGCGAACGCGCCTACGCGGGGGTCGGACTCATCTCGATCCGCGGCGCTCACCACCGCAGCGACATCGCCCGCGACGTCCCGCGCTGACGGCGCCGTTGCGTGGACGCGGGCGAGCGGTGATCCGCAGGAGCGATATCGTCCGACGCATGTACGCATCGGCGCAGTGCCTGCCGGAGCTCCCGGAGATCGATCTCGCCCTGGTCCACGCGCTCCAGGTCGCCCCGCGGGCGCCGTGGAGCGCGATCGCACGCACGATCGGCGTCGATCCCGCCACGGCGGCACGACGGTGGGACCGGCTCGTCGAGGAGCGGCTGGCGTGGTTCGTCGTCCGGCCCAGCGCGGAGCAGTTGGCTCCCGACCGCGACGGCGTCCTGCTGAAGGTGCGGTGTCGTCCCGGCACCGAGGTCCGCGTGGCCGAGCGGGTCGCCGCGGTGCGCGGGGTCTACTCCGTCGACCTGCTGGCCGGCGACGATGACCTGGCCATCGTCGTCATCGGTCGCGGGATCGCCGCGATGCGCCAGATGGTGGATGAGCTCGTGGGATCCGACCCCGACATCCTCCGCACCCGGATGTTCTTCCTGGCCGAGGTGCACCGCGAGGACGGGCAGTGGCAGCTCGACGTCCTGACCGACGAGCAGAAGAGCGGTCTGGAGCGGCCGCGGACGGGCCCGGCGACCCCGCCCGACCCTGAGACGCTCGAGAAGATCACCCAGATCCTGATGGAGGACCCGCGCATGAGCGTGGCCGACATCGGCCGCCGCCTCGACAGGCCCGAGCCGACGGCACGGCGCCTGCTCGAGCGCGTGCTCAACTCCGGTGCGCTCCGGCTGGGGTGCGACGTCGTGGCCTCGGCCGGAGGCGCCGGGCGCGCCGTGATGCTCGAGGTCTGCACGGACGACCCGCTCACCGCCGGTCACGTCATCGGCGCCGAGTCGCGAGTCGTGCGCTGCGCCGCGGTCGTCGGACCGGCGAACCTCGCCCTGGTGGCGCGGTTCGCCGCGCTGGACGAGAACTACGACCTCGAGTTGCGGGCCGCCGCGATCGTCCCGGGGTGGCGGGTCGCCGACCGGGCCACCGTGGTGCGCAGCGTCAAGCGTCAGGGCCGCGTTCTCGACGACGAGGGGCGGGTCGTCCTCGATCCGTACGGGGCCGCCTGACCGCTCGCTGGTCGAACGCCGTCCCGCCGTCCTCGCCGGTCCTGCGACAATGGGGCCCGTGACCACCCCGAACGTCCTGGCCTCCCGTTACGCGTCCGCCGAGCTGGCTCGGATCTGGTCGCCCGAACACAAGATCGTCCTCGAGCGTCAGCTGTGGATCGCCGTGCTCAAGGCACAGCGCGATCTCGGCATCGAGACCCCGGACGGCGTGATCGAGGCCCACGAGGCCGTCGTCGACCAGGTCGACCTGGACTCGATCGCGGCCCGCGAGCGGATCACCCGCCACGACGTGAAGGCCCGCATCGAGGAGTTCGCGGACCTGGCCGGCAGCGAGCACATCCACAAGGGCATGACCTCGCGCGACCTGACCGAGAACGTCGAGCAGCTGCAGGTGCGCGCCTCGCTCGTGCTGCTGCGCGACCGCGCGGTCGCCGCCCTCGCACGGCTGGGCCGCCTCGCCGCCGAGCACGCCGAGCTCGTGATGGCCGGTCGCAGCCACAACGTCGCCGCGCAGGCCACGACCCTGGGCAAGCGTTTCGCCACGACCGCCGACGAGCTGCTCGTCGGGATCGAGCGCGTCGACCAGCTGATCTCCCGCTACCCGCTGCGCGGGATCAAGGGTCCGGTGGGCACGGGTCAGGACATGCTCGACCTGCTCGGCGGCGACGAGTCCAAGCTCGCCGATCTCGAACAGCGCGTCGCGGCGCACCTGGGGTTCGAGCGCACCTTCACCAGCGTCGGTCAGGTCTACCCGCGGTCGCTGGACTTCGACGCCGTCAGCTCGCTCGTGCAGTTGGTGGCCGCGCCGTCGAGCCTGGCCCTGACGATCCGCCTCATGGCCGGCAACGAGCTGGTCACCGAGGGCTTCAAGCCCGGCCAGGTGGGCTCCTCCGCCATGCCGCACAAGATGAACACCCGCTCGTGCGAGCGGGTCAACGGTCTCGCGGTCGTGCTGCGCGGCTACGCCTCGATGGTGGGCGAGCTGTCCGGCGACCAGTGGAACGAGGGCGACGTGTCGTGCTCGGTCGTGCGCCGGGTCGCGCTGCCCGACGCCTTCTACGCCGCCGACGGCCTGTTCGAGACGTTCCTGACCGTCCTGGACGAGTTCGGCGTCTTCCCCGCCGTGATCCAGCGCGAGCTGGACCGTTACCTGCCGTTCCTGGCCACGACCAAGGTCCTGATGGCCGCCGTTCGTCACGGCGTCGGTCGCGAGACCGCCCACGAGGCCATCAAGGAGCACGCGGTCGGCGTCGCCCTCGAGATGCGCGAGAAGGGCACGGCCGAGAACGACCTGCTCGACCGCCTCGCCGCCGACGAGCGCCTGGGACTGACCGCCGACGACCTGCGCCGGCTCGTCGCCGAGCCGCTGTCCTTCACGGGCGCTGCGGCGTCCCAGGTCGCCGCCGTCGTCGGCCAGATCGGGGCCGTGCTCAAGCGCCACCCGGAGGCTGCCACCTACAGCCCCGGCGACATCCTCTAGCCCGAGATTTGCTCCGCATCCGACCTTTCAGAGCCTCTGAAAGGTCGGATGCGGAGCAAAATTCGGAGGGGGAGGTCAGCCGAGCCAGGCCAGGACGGCGGGCTCGGGCTGGCCGAGCCACGTGGCGCTCAGCGTGCCCGTGACGTCCTCGGGCACGGTCCCGGGGACCAGCCGGACGACGTGCAGCTCGCCGGTGCCGTCGCCGGATCCGCGCACCGCCGCGGTCGTGCGCCGGCGCGCCAGCGCGTGGCCCTCGCTGTCGACGAGGTCGACCTCGGTGCCCGCGTGCCGGATCACGGCAGTGGTCTCGGCGACGTAGACCGGGTCGCTGGGCCCGTCGTAGACCCAGCGGTGGCCCAGGACCGAGTGCTCGAGCTCGCCCACGAGGACGCCGTCGTCGAGGGGCGCCGAGCGGTAGGTCACGGGGACCTGCGCGACGCCGCCGGGAACGGGCAGCAGGAAGGTCTCGATGCCCACGTCACCGGCCGGGTCGTCGAGGCGGAAGTTCGCCTCGAAGGGGCGCACCTCGGCGCCGGGCGGCCACCAGGACTGCCGGGGCAGCCAGTCCGCCAGCAGATCGGCCTTGCTCGGGGTCAGCTCGGAGGTCGGGTGAACGATGCCCATGACTCAGGGTGGCACCTCAGACCGGTTGCGTCACGCGCCTTGCGGCGAGAATCGCCGCCGCGACCGAGAGCAGCGCAGCGCCGATGATCGGCGCGAGCGGATGCAACGCGTAGAGCCCGGCGCCCAGGATCGGACCGGCGACATAGGTCATGCCCACGGTGGCCGCGAGCTGGCCGGCGACCGCGGCGTGCTCCGAGGGCTCGACCGCCAGCGTCGCGCCCGCGTTGTAGCCCGGCAGTGCCAGGCCGAGGCCCACCGCGACGACGACCATCGACGGCAGCAGCGTCGCGAGGTTGGGCGCGAAGATCGCACCGCCGTACCCGGTGGCGGCGACCAGGCTGCCGGCGACCAGCAGCCCGCGCGGCCCGCCGGGGATCCGCGGCGCGAGGAAGGCCTGGGTCAGGGCGAAGCCGATGCCGATCAGGACGCCGGCCAGCGCCACGACCTGGGCCGTGGCGGAGTTCGACAGGCCGAGCCGGTCCTGGACCAGGAAGCCCATGATGATCTCGACGAGAGCCAGGCCGAGGAAGAGGGACGCGCCGGCGACCAGGTAGGGCAGCACCCGGGGGTCGCGCCAGCCGAGCCGCTCGCCGTGCGGGCGCTCCTGCCGCTCGGGCCGCGGCAGCAGCCAGACGGCCACGAGCGTGGCCGAGACGAGCACCGGCGCCACGTGGACGGGCAGCAGCAGGCCGCCGATCGCGAGGAGTCCGCCCAGCGCCGGTCCGACGACCAGCGAGATGCCCTGCATCGCGCCGAAGGCGCCCATGGCCTTCGTCCGGGCGATCGCGCCTTGGCTGGCCGAGGCCAGGTAGGTCAGGCCCGCCACCGGGACCGCGGCGAAGCCCAGGCCGTAGAGGATGCCGCGGGTCAGCGCGAAGACCGACAGGACGAGCCAGCGCGGCAGGTCCTCGTGGGCGGCGATCTGGACCATGACGGCGAAGCCCACGGCGCCGAGCGTGGCCAGGACGAGACCGCGCACGAGCACGGCGTGGACCCCGTGCCGATCCACCTGGCGGCCCCACCACGGCCCGGTCAGCACGAGCATCGCCGCCGAGAGCGTCATGACGGCGCCGAGGTCGACCTCGCCCAGGCCGACCACGCGGGTCACGGGGGCGAGGACAGGAACGAGCATCCCCTGGGCGGAGTAGACGACGAGGGCCGCCGTCAGCAGCGTCGCGGTCATGGTCCTCGTCGATGGCACCGGCACAGCCTGCCATGGATACGGCCGGGGAGGGGGCCCACTAGCCTGTTCCCATGCCGCTGGAGATCCCCGGAGCCACCCACCTGCACTCGGGCAAGGTCCGCGACCTGTACACGTACGGCGACGCCCTGTTGATGGTGGCGTCCGACCGGGTCAGTGCCTACGACTTCATCCTCGAGCCGGGCATCCCCGACAAGGGCGAGATCCTCACGCGGATGAGCCTGTGGTGGTTCGACCAGCTCGCCGATCTGGTCCCGCACCACGTGATCAGCACCGACGTGCCGGCCGAGGTCGCCGGCCGCGCCCTGATCGTCGAGCGGCTCGACATGTTCCCCGTCGAGTGCGTCGCCCGCGGCTACCTGACCGGGTCGGGCCTGGCCGACTACCGCGAGACGGGGGCCGTGTGCGGCATCCCGCTGCCCGACGGACTCGTCGACGGCTCGCGCCTGGACGCGCCGATCTTCACCCCCGCGACGAAGGCCGAGCTGGGCGAGCACGACGAGAACGTCTCCTTCGAGGCGGTCGTCGAGACCGTCGGAGCCCCGATGGCCGAGCGGCTGCGCGACCTCACGCTGGCGGTCTACGGCCGCGCGGAGGAGATCGCCCGTGAGCGCGGCATCATCCTGGCCGACACCAAGCTCGAGTTCGGCGCCCGTCCCGACGGCACGATCGTGCTCGCCGACGAGGTGCTGACGCCCGACTCGTCCCGGTTCTGGCCCGCCGACCGGTACCAGCCGGGTCAGGCCCAGCCCAGCTACGACAAGCAGTTCGTCCGCGACTGGCTGACGTCGCCGGAGTCCGGCTGGGACCGTGCCTCGGACACGCCGCCGCCGCGGCTGCCCGACGAGATCGTCGAGCGCACGCGCGACCGGTACATCGAGGCCTACGAGCGGCTCACCGGCCTGACCTGGTGACGCGGGGGCCTTGGTCCTCATACGGTGGTGTCCTTCGTTACAGTGCTGGTGTAACGCAGGCCACACCCCCGGAAAGAAGGCACCGTGACCAACCTCGCCGCCATCCTCGACGACACGACCGCCAAGTACCCTGAGCGCACCGCGATCGTCTTCGGCGACACTCGCCTGAACTACGCGCAGCTCAATGGGGCCGCCAACCAGGTGGCGAACCTGCTCGTCGCCCGCGGAATCAAGCCGGGCGACAAGGTCGCGATGTCGATCCCGAACCTGCCCTACTTCACGATCGTCTACTTCGGCATCCTCAAGGCTGGCGCCACGGTCGTGCCGCTCAACGTCCTGCTGTCCGAGCGTGAGGTCGCCTACCACCTCGACGACTCCGACGCGGTGGCCTTCTTCGCGTTCGAGGGCACCCCCGACCTGCCGATCGGCGACCGCGCCTGGGCCGGCTTCAACGAGGTCGAGGCCTGCAAGGACTTCTTCCTGATCAAGCTCGACTCCGCCGCGCCCGAGCCGATGGAGCCGCCGGAGTACTACGGGCCGCTCGTGGCCGCGCAGTCGCCGCAGTTCACCACGGTCGAGCGCGAGGACGACGACACCGCCGTCATCCTCTACACGTCCGGCACCACGGGCCAGCCCAAGGGCGCCGAGCTCATGCACCGCAACCTGCTGGCCAACGCGAAGCTCGGCGTCTCGCTCTTCGGCGCCGACGAGAACGACCCCGACACCTACCTGGCCGTGCTGCCGCTGTTCCACATCTTCGGCCAGACCGTGATCCAGAACAGTGCCGTCCTGTACGGCGGCACGATCGTCTACCTGCCGCGCTTCGAGCCCGAGGCCGCGCTGTCGCTGCTGCTCAAGGAGAAGATCACCTTCTTCGCCGGCGTGCCCACGATGTACTGGGGCCTGCTGCAGGCGCTGGCGGCGTCCGACGGCGGCGTCGACGTCGAGGCGATCGCCAAGAACATGCGGGTCGCGGCGTCCGGCGGTGCGGCCCTGCCGGCCGACATCCACCGTCAGTTCGAGGAGAAGTTCGGCATCGTCATCCAGGAGGGCTACGGCCTCTCCGAGACGTCGCCGGTCGCCTCGTTCGGCGTGCGCGGCGAGGCCGTGCGCGTCGGCTCGATCGGCCGGGCCGTCGAGGGCGTCGAGCTGAAGCTGATCAACGACGACTGGAGCGATCTGCCGCACGACCCCGAGGCCATCGGCGAGATCGCCATCAAGGGCCACGGCATCATGAAGGGCTACTACAACCGGCCCGCGGCCACGGCCGAGGCGATCCAGGGCGAGTGGTTCCGCACCGGCGACCTCGCCCGCAAGGACGACGACGACTACTTCTACATCGTCGATCGCAGCAAGGACATGATCATCCGCGGCGGCTACAACGTGTACCCGCGCGAGCTCGAGGAGGTGCTGATGACGCACCCGGCGGTCTCGCTGGTCGCGGTCATCGGCATCCCGCACGAGTCCCACGGCGAGGAGATCAAGGCCGTCGTCGTCAAGAACCCCGACGACGCCACGACCGAGGCCGAGCTGCGCGAGTGGGCCAAGGGCCAGTTCGCCCAGTACAAGTACCCGCGCATCGTGGAGTTCCGCGAGGAGCTGCCGATGACGGCGACGGGCAAGATCCTCAAGCGCGAGATCCACTGACGTCGCGTGAGTCCGCGGCGCTTCAGTAGGCTCGCGTCGTGGACGCAGACGAGGGCATGACGGCGCCGAGGTTCTCCCTTCTGACGCGCGTCACGGATGCCGGCCCTGAGGCCTTCGCCGTCACGGCGGCATCCGTGGCGGAGCAGAGCCTGCCCGGCTGGGAGTGGGTCGTGGCGCTCGCCCCGTCGGCGTCGAGCCAGGTGCGCGACGCGCTGCGTGACGCGGCCGCGGGCGAGCCCCGGATCATCGTGCTGGAGTCCGACGGCGACGAGCTCGCCGGGGGCCTGGCCGCCGGCCTGGCTGCCGCGTCGGGGGACTTCGTCGGTCTGCTCGACCTCGGTGACACGCTGACGCGCCGGGCGCTGGAGTTCGTGTCCAAGACGATCGACGCGGCGGGCGACGACCTCGACGTGGTCTACACCGATCACGACGAGCCCGAGGCCGACGGCCCCGGCCGTCAGGCGTACTACAAGCCGGACTGGTCGCCCGAGCGGTTGCGGCACCACGCCTACGTCGGATGGCTCTGCGTCCTGCGTCGCAGCACGCTCGTCGAGGCGGGAGGCTTCCGGCCCGACGCCGGCTCCGCCGCCGCGCTCGATGCCCTGCTGCGGGTCACCGAGCGCGGCGGCGACGTGCAGCACGTCCGGCGGGTCCTGTACCGCCGCAACGGCGGCGCTCCCCACGAGGACGCCGACGCGGTCACCGCTGTGCAAGAGCATCTCGATCGCGTGGGGATCGCGGCGACGGTGGCCCCCTCGAAGACGCCCGGGCTGCTGCAGATCGACCGACGCCCCGACGTCACGACGACCACCTCCGTCATCATCCCGACGATCGGCACGGCGAAGGAGATCTGGGGCACGCGCCGCAACCTGGTGACCGAGACGGTGCGCACGGTGGCCGAGCACTCGCGTCACGAGGACCTCGAGTTCGTGATCGTCTACGACCCGCCCACGCCCGAGGAGGTGCTCGAGGAGTTGCGCGCGCTGCGCGAGAGCCACGGCCTGCGCATCCGTCTGGTCGTCTTCACCGAGAAGTTCAACTTCAGCGCCAAGTGCAACGTCGGCGCCGCCTACGCCGCCGGTGACGTCCTGGTCTTCCTCAACGACGACATGGCCGCGCGCAGCGACGCGGTGATCGAGGACCTCATTGCGCCCCTGCGCGAGCCGGGCGTCGGGGCGACGGGCGGCAAGCTCTTCTTCGAGGACGGCACCGTCCAGCACGGCGGCGTCCGCTTCGGCAGCGGCCACCTCTCCGACCCGTACCGCCGGGCCTCCGCGGACGCCCTCGGCGAGCGCGGTGAGCTGCAGATCAACCGCGAGGTGACGGTGCTCACCGGGGCCTGCGTGGCCGTCCGGCGCGAGGTGTTCGAGGAGGTCGGTGGCTTCAGCGAGCGGTTCCCGATGAACTTCAACGACGTCGACTTCGGCCTGAAGATCGCCCGCGCCGGCCTGCGCTCGGTGTGGCTGCACGACGTCCAGCTCTGGCACTTCGAGTCCGTCAGCCGCGACAACACCGTGCGTCCGTGGGAGTTCTCGCGGCTCGAGCAGCGCTGGGGCTCGCGCAAGGTCGTCCGCGAGCGCTACTCCAACAACGTGCGCTGACGGTCGGTCTCAGCGTCGGCGCAGCCGGCGACGGACGCGTCCTGCCGTCCGGCGGACCGTGCTGGGAGCGGGCTCCTGCTGCGCCGCCTGCTCGAGCTCGGCGACGCGACTGCGCAGCCTCTTCTCGACTCCCCGCAGGCGCCGTGCCTCCGCGGTGGCCGTCTCGGCCGTGCTCTCGAGGCCGATGACGCGGTCCCGCTCGACCAGTTCGGCGCGCCAGGCGGCCGTCATGAATCCCTCGGCCGAGGGGCCGGGCCGCACCCAGCGCGGGTCCTTGCCGACGACCAGCTCGGGCTCGGTGGGCACCTCGCCCTCGCGCGCGGGACGGACGGCGAGCTGGAACTGGTAGACCAACGCGTCGGGCCGGGTCCGCACCCAGGCCAGCACGCCCGGCGGCAGGTCGCCGGGATCGACGTCGACCTCCACCCCCAGCGGGTCCGCGGTGGTCCCGCGGAGCTCGGTGGTCACCAGCCCCGCGTCGGCGACCATCTGCAGCAGGCTGTCGCGGGAGAAGAACCGGATGTGGGTGCGATCGAGCAGCCCGGTGTCCGTGGTGCGCCAGCGTCCCTGCAGCAGGGCGAGCCGGAGCGACCCGTGCGTGACGTTCGGGATCGAGATGACGATCCGGCCGCCGGGAGCCAGCAGGCGCACGCTGTCAGCCAGGACGCCCACCGGATCCATGATGTGCTCGAGCACGTCGGCGAAGATGATCGCGTCGAACGATCCGGCCTCGAAGTGCCCGCTGAGCGGAGCCGAGTCGAGGTCGCCGACGACGACCGACTCCAGGTGCTCCGCGGCGATCGCAGCCGCAGTGGGATCGAGCTCGAACCCGCTGACGCGGCACCCACGCTCGATCAGCAGCCGGCCCAGGTCGCCGGCCCAGCAGCCCACGTCCAGGACCCGGTGCGCGTCGCCGAGCAGGTCGATGACCTGCCCGTGGCTCGTGTTCAGGTTGGTCGGGTCGATCTCGACGGCGTAGTGGCTCATCTGCGGCTCAACTCTCTGTTCGACAGTCGTACGGGGGATCAGCTGCCGTACAGGGACTTCACGCGGGCCACGACGCGCGCGGCGGCCCGGTCGTCGACGTGATCGAAGAAGAGCCGACGCCGCCAGGCGTAGTCCTCCTCCTGCTCCGGTGACAGGGGATCGAAGAAGCCGTCGAGCGCCTCGGCCAGGTCGTCGAAGGTCTCGCAGACCGGGCCGGGAAGAACCTGGTGGAGATCATAGAACAGGCCGCGTTCCTGCTGGGAGTACCGATCCAGGTCGTAGGCGAAGCTGGCCACGGGGCGTCCGGTCAGCATGAAGTCGACGAGACAGCTGGAGTAGTCGCTGACGAGGGCGGCCGCGCTGCGGTAGAGGACCTCCAGGTCCGGGTACCGCCGGCTCGACACGTCGATCGCCCCCAGCGGCGCCAGCTGGTGCCAGTACGTCTTGGCGGAGTCGGCCATGTGCTCGCGCACGCCGAGCACCGCGTCGTTGCGGTACATCCAGTCCTGCAGCCAGGCCAGCTCCTCGGGACTGAAGCGGTAGTAGGCCTCGTCCTGCGCGTCCTTGAAGGTCGGCAGGAACAGCACGAGGCGGCGGCCGTCGAGGTCGGACTCGAGGCGACGGCCGGCGTCGGCCAGGTCGGGCGGGAGCCGCTCGGGCTCGCACCGGATGTAGTCGTTGCGCGGCAGCCCGGTGGGCCACATGTCGGTGTAGGCGAGCGGCCAGAACGCCGACCTCATGGTGAGGGAGTCCATCCGGCTCGACGTCACCACGGCGCGGCAGGCCACGTGCTCGCGGCCCTCGGCCCTCTTCAGCTCGGGGGGTGGGTCGATCATGGCCGAGCCGAATCGCTTGAGCGGGATGCCGTGCCAGGTGTTGACGAAGTTGTGGGTGATCGGGGAGAGCGGCCAGTGGGCGTTGATCCGCGGCCCGTGCTTGACGAAGATCTGGCGCGCCCGGGCCAGGTGGTACTGGCCCTCGCGGCTCATCAGCGGCACCGTCACGACGTTCTCGCCGGGCAGGTCGATCCGGCGGGAGCGGGTCAGGATGATCTTCTTGATCGACGGGTCGTCGGCGATCTCGTCGAACAGGGCGCGCTCGTTGCCCGAGAGGGTGTGGTCGTACGCGCAGACCGGGAACGCCCACCAGTGGTCGAACTTGGGCGCCCAGCGGTCCTCGGTGCGGAACCGCGCCCAGGACCACGGCTCGTGGTAGTCCACGGTCCCGTCGGGGCGCGTCGTGATCGACAGGCTGTGCCGGAGCTTGTCGTCCGCGCTCATCCGCAGCAGGTTGCGCTCGAAGGACTCGACGTCGGCGCCCGGCACCAAGGCCAGGACGCGCTCCTTCCAGGTGTCGAGGTCCGGCATGCGCCGCGGGTTCTCGGAGATCAGGTTGCGCTTCAGCAGCGGGAAACCCTGGGCCAGGACGTCCCAGTAGTCGGTCGTGTAGGCCGGCAGGTAGGGGTACAGCCCGTCGACGATCGTGGCGAAGTCGAAGCCCCGGGTCAGCAGGTACCGGCTCAGGCCGACCTCGTACTTGAGGATGACGAGCGACTTCGAGGTCTGTCGCCGGACCGAGTCCAGCCGCGCCCGGAACCCCGGGTCGGCGATGACCGGGCGCCGGAAGACCAGGAAGTACGAGCTCAGGTGCAGGTGGTCGACGGGGTCGATCTCGTTGGGGACGCGCCAGCGCTGCTTCGCCTCCGCCAGCGGCAGCGGGACGTCGTCGCCGTTGTCGCGGGAGTAGGGGCGCTTGGTGGCGTGCAGTCCCCACCAGTCGGCGGCGGTGGCGACCATCTGGGCGAACACGTCGTCGAGGGGGCGCAGCAGGTAGGCGCTGTCGTTGGCGAACACGACCTCGTCGTACGTCGCGAGGGTGTCCCAGCCGACGAGGTCCTGCGCGAGCATCGACCACGAGCCGAAGTCGTAGCGGCCGTGGCGGATCGACCAGGCACCACGCGTCACGCCGGCGAGCTTCTCCAGCTCGCCGGGCGCCATCGTGGAGTCGGCCAGGTAGTACACGTCGGCGTGGCGCGACAGCTCGGTGACGTAGGCGACGACGTGGTCGTCGACGATGCCGTCGGGGTCGTACCCCACGAACAGGCAGGCTCGACGGATCGTGTCGTCGGCTCCGAGGCTCGTGGGGGGCCGGACGTCATCGACCGGCGGGAGCGTGGGCAGGTCCTGGTGCCGTCCCACGAGCAGGTGGTGGATGAGCGGGTTGATGTCCTCGCGCGTCGGGTCGAGGTGCTCGTTCCAGTACCACCACAGGTCGAAGTCGATCCGGGGGTTGACCAGGTTCTTCCAGCCGATGCTGCAGAAGTGCCTGAACGGTCCGGTCTGGGCGGCGCGCACCAGGACCTGGGCCCGCTTGTAGGCCTTCACGTCGAACGCCTTGGCGCGCTTGATCAGGGCGACCTCGCACTCGAGCACGACCGGGTCCGGGGCGGGCGCCGCGGACTCGGGGGCCGGTGACAGCCCCGACGCGAGCACGTCGTCGAGCAGCGACTGGGCGGCCTCGGGCGACTCGCCCCGTGCGTCGTCCCAGCGCGCCGCGAAGGCGGACCAGGCGATGACGAACTCGTCGAGCGTCACGCGACACCTCCTTCGAGCTCGAGACGCACGCGCTCGACGGCGCGGGCGGTGTTCTGGTCGTCGACGCGGTCGATCAGCAGGTCGCGCGTGCGCAGGTACCGGCGCGACGGCTCGGTGGCATCGAGGGTGGGGGCGAGCGCCTCGACGAGGGAGTCGAAGTCGCGGCAGACCGGACCGGGGAAGAGGTGCTCGAGGTCGAACAGCAGCGAGTCGGCGACCTGGTCGAGGTCGTGCGCGAAGCTGACGACGGGCCGGCCGGTCACCATGAAGTCGAGCCCGATGCCGTCGTGGTCGGTGACGAGGACGTCGGTGGCGCGCAGCACCGCCTGGGTGCTGGGGAAGCCGATCGCCGAGAGGTCGAGGGCGGCTTCGCCGAAGCGGCGCAGGTAGGCGCGCTCGAGGTCGCCCCGCGGATCGCGGACGCCCCACACGGCGTCGTTCGCCCGCGCCCACGCGACGAGAGCGTCGATCTCGCGCCGGGAGTAGGGGTACGGCTTCGCCGAGCTGAGAGAGGAACGGTGCGAGGTGGCCAGCAGGACGAGGCGGCGCCCGCCGAGGAGATCGCGGACGCCCTGTTCCTGGGCGGCGACCTCGGGCGGGGGCAGCTCGGCGACGAGGTGGTCGTGGGCGGGGATGCCGGTCAGCCAGGCGTCGGCGAAGCGGGCGGGCCAGTGGGCCGCGAGCGCGACACCACGGTCGACGGCCGACGCGGCCAGCACGCCGGTGACCTTCGGACGCGGGATCTCGTGCAGCATCTCCAGCGGCCCGGTGTCGTCGGGGCGGGAGATGTCAGGACGCGGCGAGGGGGTCATCATCCGCGAGGTGGCGACCATCGACAGGCCCTCGCGCACGGCGACGACGACATGTCGCTCGGCCAGGCTGCCGAGGCCGAGGGTGCGGAACGGCTGCTCCTTCACGAAGATGACGCCGGCGCCGAGCAGGGCCTCACGCCCGGCGGGGCTGCGCTCGGGCAGGCAGACCACGTTGCGTCCCGCCGGCTCGAGGCGGACCGAGCGGGAGAGGACGATCTTGGTGATGGCGGGGTCGTCGCGGACCAGATCGAAGATCGCGCGGCTGTTGTCCGGCAGCATCCCCGTGGCGGGGTCGACGACGAACACCCAGCGGTCGGGCCGCCGCGGCGCGGCGGTGTCGGCCTTCTTGAACTCGCGCGGGGTCATCGGCGTCGGGACGACGACCTCGCCGTCGTCGCCGCGCTCGATCGCGAAGCTGCGGGCCAGCCGGTCGGCGGGGGCCGTGCGGAGCAGGCTCTCCTCGAGCACCTCGACCGGAGCCTCGGGCGCCACCTCGAGGAGTCGCTCCTTCCAGTGCACGAGCCCGGGCACGTCGTAGTGGTTCTGGTAGATCAGGAACCGCTTCAGCACCGGGAAGCCCTCGTCGATGAGCCGGAACGCCCACGGGGTGAAGACCGGGTGGAAGGGGTAGAGGTACGGGACGAACGTCGAGAAGCGGTGCCCGTGGCCGATGAGCAGGTGGGTCAGGCCGATCTCGTACTTCTGGATGATCAGGCGCTTCGAGGGCTGCGCGGTGACGCTGTCGATCAGCCGGCGGAAGATCGCGTTGTCGAGCACGGGGCGGCGGAACGCCAGGAAGTACGAGCCCACGAGGAAGTCGTAGGTGACCGAGTCCTCGTACTGGTCGAGGAGCTCGTCGCGGACGGTGTCGAGCGGGATCGGATCGGGGAACGCGTTCTCGGGGACGTCGCGCGTCATCGCGATGCCCTTCGTGGCCTGCAGACCCCACCAGTCGCACGCCTGGGCATCCATCCGCTCGAACACCTCGTCCAGCGGACGGACGAGGAAGGACGAGTCGTTGACGAACAGGACCTCGTCGTAGTCCTCGAGGGCCTCCCAGCCGACGAGGTCGCGGGCGAGCATCGAGTACGAGCCGAAGTCGTAGGCGCCGTGGCGGACGGACCAGGCGTCCCGCGCGACCTCGCGCAGCTTCGCCAACTCGGTCTCGGGCAGGTAGCTGTCGTACAGGCAGTACACGTCGCTGAACCGGGCCAGCTCGCGCAGCAGGATCATGGCCGCCTCGTCGACGACTCCCTGGGCGTCGAAGCCGGCGAACAGGCAGGCGCGGCGCACCGGACGGTCGGTGGGCAGGACCGCGCCGGGCCCACTGGCGGTGGTGCGCGGCCGGGTCGAGAGGCCCACCGCGCGTCCGGCGAGGGCGTAGTGGACGAGGGGGTTGAGCGAGTCGTCGGCCGGGTCGAGGTGGTTGGCCCAGTACCACCAGACGTCGAACTCGGCGTTCGGCTTGCGCAGCTGCTTCCACCCCGTGGTGCAGAAGTGCTCGAGCAGGTCGGTGACGGTGTCGGGCAGGGTCGGCAGGGTCGGCAGGGTCTGGGCGTAGTACGCCTCGTCGAAGAGCGGAGCGACCGCGGCCATCTCGGCTTCCAGCCGCTCGTGGTCGGGCATCAGCTCCAGCGCGACCAGGGCGTCGGCGCTCACTGGTGGGTGCGCAGGTGGTTGAGGAGCGGGTTCGCCCGGCGCTGCGCCACCAGCGGATGCTTCGCGAGGTAGCGCTTGGTGCTGAACTCCGGGCCCGGGTCCTTGCCCTCGGCGGCGCCGTGTCGCAGGTAGTGCAGGGCCGGGCTCAGCCCGGTGGACACGACGTCGGGATAGGCGCGCAGGTACCAGGCGCCGTCGAAGAGGGAGGAGGCCCGCAGCTCCTGGGCGTCGGCCAGCTCCTGGGGCGTGGCCGCGTTCGGGAGGACGCGACGCTTGAGCCACCCCTTGGGCCCGGACGCGACCCGCTCGGACCGGGTCAGCTGGGCGTCGAGCGTGCGCGAGATCTCGAGCGCCTGGGCCTCGGCCCGGTCGGCGGCCGCGGCGCGCTCGGCGCAGGACTCGTGCGCTTCACGCGCGGCGGCCAGTTCGCGACGACACCCCTCGAGTTCGGCCCGCAGTTCTGGGCCCCCGGCCACCTGTGAATCCACCCGCGTGTCCCCCTGTTGTCTCGGCCCCGTCATCATAACTGCTGGGGGAGAGCGCCGAATCCCCGTCGCGGGGCACCGATGTCAACCGAGTAGGGCTGGGGAGCACACATGACGAAGACGCCGTCGCGCCAGCGGGACGGGGTTGCCCCGGTCGAGCGAGCCACGCGCGTCGCCATGGTGGTCGGCATCGTCGCGCTCGTCGCCCTGACGTTCGGCCCGGCTCTGTTCGGCTTCGGCGTCTTCCTCGACGTGGACCTGCTCCAGGCGTACTGGCCCTGGACCGCGACCGGAGCCGTGCCCGCCGGCGCGATGTGGTGCCGTGGCGACACGTTCGACGCGCTGTACCCCGCGATCGTGAACACCGTCGAGTCGGCCCGCGCCGGGGTGTGGCCCACCTGGACGCCCTACGAGGTCGGCGGCGCGCCCATGGCGTCCCTGCCGAACCACACGGTCCTGAGCCCCGTCACGTGGCCGTTCTGGGTGCTGCCGAGCCACCTCGCCCCCGCGTGGGTGAAGCTCACCGAGCTGCTCATCGTCGTGGTGGGGATGGTGGCCCTGCTGGGCCGCTGGGGCGTGCGCCGCAGCGCGGCCCTGCTCGCCGCCTTCGTGTTCTTCACCAGCGGCTTCATGCTGATGTGGACGAACTGGCCGCACACGCGGGTGGCCGTGTTCATCCCGCTGCTGTTCTGGGCTCTCGACCGGGTCGTGGTCGAGCGCCGCGCCCGCGACGTGGCGTGGGTCGGCCTGGTCGTGGCGAGCATGCTGCTCGGCGGCTTCCCGGCCGTGACGCTGTTCGCGCTGACGACGGGCGCGGTCTACGTGCTCGTGCTGGGCTGGCGCCAGGAGGGCACCCGCGCGACCGTCGTGGCCTGGGCCGGCGCGGCCGGCGGCGTCCTGCTGGGCGTGGCCCTGTCCGCGGTCCAGATCCTGCCGTTCGTCATGAGCCTGGGGAACGTCCTGGCCGGACGGGAGGCCCGGGACGCGACGCCGACCGAGCTGCTCGTGACGAGCGTGGCCCCCGGCGCGTGGGGCACGTGCGTCGAGAACGAGCGCTGGGGCAGCGTCAACCCGATCGAGGGCATCGCCTACGTCGGGGCCGGGGCCGTGCTCCTGCTGCTGGTCGTTCTCGTCATGGGCCGGTCCGCCCGGATCCGTCCGGGTGTCGTGGGCCTCATGTCCGTCCTGCTGGTCACCTGGGTCTGGCTGACGTGGTTCGGCGGCGCGCCGCTCGAGCTGCTGCAGACGCTGCCGGGGTTCGACACGAACAAGATCGGCCGGGCGGCCTCGATCGTCGGCTTCCTGGTGGCGCTGGTCGCCGCCTTCGGGCTCGACCGGCTGGTGGCTGCCGCCGACGAGGGCCCCACCGCGCCGGTCGGCCGGCGGCTCCCGCTGGCCGCCCGCATCGCGCTGGGCGCCTTCCTGGCGCTCGGAGCGGTCTACGTGGCGTGGCGGGTCGTGGCAGTCAGCCTCGACGCGGGCACCGCGTCCGAGGTCGCCGCCGAGCTCGTCCTGCCGGCGATCTGGGTCATCGCGGGAATCGTGGTGCTGTCCGCGGGCCTGATGAGTGCGAAGGTGCGACGGATCGTCCCGGTCGCCGTGGTCATCATGGTCGTCGTCCAGGCCACGATGTTCGCGCGGCACGTCTGGCCGCTGAGCGACCGCAGTCACCTGTATCCCGTCAGCGAGGCGCACGAGTTCCTCCAGGCGAACATCGGCGAGGAGCGCTACGCCAGCGGCGCCATGTGGGGATACCCGGCGACGTCGGACTACTACAAGCTGCGGACGCCGGTCGGTCACGAGTTCACCGCGCCGGCCTGGAAGGAACTGCTCAACACGGTCGCGCCGGACACCGAGATCACCCGCACCTACTCCCGCTTCTCCGACCTCCCCACGCGCGAGATCGGCGACAACCCGCTGCTGGACCAGTTCTCGGTGAAGTACTGGGCCGTCCGGCCCAGTCAGGTGGTCGGCGAGCTCGCCTACCCGTCCGGACGACCGTCCGGCGCCGTGACCCTCGACGACGGTGAGCGCGCCACCTGCCGGCTGCCGGCGGGCGGGCTGCGCGGCCTCTCCGTGGAGGCCACGCGGGCGATCCCGCTCGAGGAGACGGACCGGGTTCAGGCCCACGTGCGGGTCACGGCGGGCGACCAGGTGATCGAGGGCGTCCGCGCCTTCGCCGGGACGATCCCGAAGGGCCCGATCCGCATCGGGCTGGCCGGCGAGGACCTGCCGTCCTCCGGCGACGCCGAGGTCGAGGTGTGGTTCACCGGAACGAAGCAGCCGGTCGAGCTGGCCGCGACGGACGACGGTCTGTGGTGCGAGGCCGTCCGCCCGCGCGACGACGGCCTGCGACTCGTGCACACCGACGCCGGGTCGGTGGTCTACGAGCGGCTGACCTCCCTGCCGAGGATCCGCTGGGCCGGTGAGAGCCGCGTCGTGGAGTCCGCTCCCGAGCGCCTCGACCTGCTGAAGAAGGGGATCGCGTCCGACGAGGTCCTGCTCGACGAGCCCGGGCCGTTCGTGGCCGACGGGTCGAGCGCCCGCGTCGACCCGGTCCGCGACGATGCCGGATCGATCGAGGTCGAGGTCGACGCCACCGGCGACGGCTACCTCGTGGTGGCCGACTCCATCGCCCGCGAGGGCTGGGTGGCGACGGTGGACGGCGAGCAGGTCGACCTGCTCCCGGCCAACCACGCGTTCGCGGCGGTGCCGGTCCCCGAGGGACGGCACACCGTGGAGCTGGAGTACCGGGCTCCGGGCGTGTCCCAGGGTCTGGTCATCACCGGGGGAGCGGTGGCGATCACTGCCGGCCTCTTCGTGGTGCCGCTGCTGTGGCGCCGGAAGCGCTCAGGCGGACGCGCGGTGGATGACCAGCTGGACGCCCGCGAGGAGTAGGTCGACCAGGGTCGAGAGGCAGCGGACGACGAGCGCGACGACGAGCGCGCTCGACGTCGGCATCGATCCGGCCAGAGCCAGCACGAGGACGGCGTCGCGGACACCGGCGCCGGCCGGGAGGAAGAACGCCGCCATGCCCAGCGTGTACGCCAGGGCGTAGCCGACGATCGAGGGGGCGAGGGTCTCGGTGGGGTCGCCGTCGAGGCCGATCACGATGAGCCACACCTGCAGGCCCAGCAGCAGCCAGGTCAGGCACTGCCACGCCGTGGCCTTGAGCAGCGAGCTCCAGCCGATCGTGGCCGGGAGGGGCTCACGCCGAGCGAGGCGCAGCAGCCGGCCCAGGACGAGGTCGAGCAGTCGCGGGTGGATCAGCACGTACAGCACGGGCAGGACGAGGACGAGCCACCAGAACCGGTGACGCAGGTCGTCGCTGACCCACGGCATCAGCGCCACCGCCACGGTGATGCCGGCGACGCCGGAGATCACCAGGGCCAGCACGCCCAGCACGGCGGCCGAGCGGCGCGGCACCTTGTGCTCGCGGCCCATCTCCATCTGGGCCACGATCGACCACAGGCTGCCGGGCACGTACTTGCCCAGCTGGCTCACGAAGAAGATGTGGGCCGAGGGCCGCAGCCGCAGCGGCGACCCCAACCCGGAGAGGAGCTCGCGCCAGACCTGCAGGGACGCGACCATGCCCAGGACGGCGAAGACAGCGGCCCCGGCGATGGTCCACGGCGGGATGCGCTCGAGGTCGTCGGCGATCGCCTGGTAGTTGCGGGTGATGGCCACGGCGGCCAGGGCCAGCATCACCAGCAGGGCCAGTCGCTTCGCCCACGTACGAGCCGTGGTGCGCTTCTGGCCCGTCGGGGCAGGGCCCACCGGCTGCGCATCCACGTGCTGAGGTTAGCAACCGCTCGCGAGAGCGGAGCGGGCCCAGCGGCTACAGTGACGGGCGTGCGCATCGTGGCTTTCGGAACCTACGACGCCGCTGTCCACCCCCGCGTCGCGGTCCTGATCGCGGGACTGCGCGCCTGGGACCAGGACGTGGTCGAGCTCAACCGCCCCCTGGGCTACTCCACCGCCGAGCGCGTGGCGCTGGTGCGCCAGCCCTGGCGGCTGCCCGGTTTCGGCCTGCGCCTGCTGAGCCGCTGGGCCTCGCTGGCCCGCCTCGGCCTGAGGGAGAGGCGACGTGGCCGGCCCGACGCGGTGCTCGTGGGCTACCTGGGTCACTTCGACGTCGTGCTCGCGCGCTTGGTCTTCGGCCGCGTCCCGATCATCCTGGACCACCTCGTGTCGGCGTCCGGCACGGTTCTCGACCGGGGCCTGGCCGCGCGCGGATCGCTGCGCGGGCGGGTGATGACCGCCATCGACCGGCTGGCGCTGGCCTGCGCGGACGTCGTCGTGGTCGACACGGCCGAGCGCGCCGCGGTCCTGACCGAGAGCGGTCGCAGCAACATCGTCGTCTGTCCCGTGGGCGCCTCCGACGAGTGGTTCGCCGCGGGCTCGTCCGCGCAGCACTCCGATCCCGACGCGAACCTGCGCGTCGTCTTCTTCGGCCTCTTCACCCCGCTCCAGGGCGCCACCACCATCGCGCAGGCCGCAGCGCTGCTCGAGCCCGACGACCGGGTCGAGATCACGCTGGTGGGTCGCGGCCAGGACTGGGACGAGGCCCGCCGGATCGCCGGCGACCGGGTGCGGTGGATCGAGTGGCTCGAGCCCGCAGACCTGATCGACCTCGTCGCCTCGCAGGACGTGTGCCTGGGCATCTTCGGCACCACGGCCAAGGCCCTCGAGGTCGTGCCCACGAAGGTGTTCCAGGGGGCTGCGGCCGGCTGCGCGATCGTCACCTCCGACACCACGGCCCAGCGCGGGGTGCTGGGCGACGACGCGAAGTACGTCCCCCCGGGCGATGCGAAGGCCCTCGCGGACGTGCTGCGCGAGCTGGCCGCGGACCGTAGCCGGGTGGCGGACCTGCGCGAGCGCATGCAGACTCGGGCCGCCCGAGATTTCACCGCGGCGGAAGCCGTGCGACCGATGATGAGACAGATCGGTCCAGTGGATCCGATCGAGGAGGAGTGAGCGTGTCGAAGGCAAGTGTCGAGGGACTGCCGCCGTTGGCGATCCGAGCCTGGCTGCGTTACGACGTGGTCCGGCGGGTCTTCGAGCGGATCGCGCCGCGCACCGTGCTCGAGGTCGGCTGCGGACAGGGCGCCATCGGCGCTCGGCTGGCGCAGCACAGCGAGTACCTGGCCGTCGAGCCCGACGACAGCTCCTTCGCGGTGGCCGACTCCCGGATCCGTCCCGTCGGCGGCACCGTGCTCCACGGCGTTCACGCCGACGTGCCCGCGGACGCGACCTTCGACGTGGTGTGCGCCTTCGAGGTGCTCGAGCACCTCGAGGACGACAACCAGGCCCTCAAGGACTGGGTGGCGTCCATCCGGCCCGGCGGGCACCTGGTGATGTCGGTGCCCGCGTTCCAGAGCCGGTTCGGCCCGATGGACACGAACGCCGGACACTTCCGCCGGTACGAGCCGCAGCAGCTGCGCGCGCAGCTCGAGGCCGCCGGACTGGTCGACGTCCGGACGACGGTCTACGGCTGGCCCCTGGGCTACGCCCTCGAGGCCGTCCGCAACCGGATCGACGCCCGCAAGCTCGAGCGCCGCGACGCCTCGATGGAGGACCTGACCTACGCCAGTGGCCGGACGTTCCAGCCGCCGAACCGGATCGTGGGCCTCGTGGTCGCGGTCCTGGTGCGCCCGTTCATCCTCCTGCAGCGGCTCCGCCCCGACCGCGGCATCGGCATGGTCGCCTCCGCTCGCAAGCCCGCCTGACTCCGCGCGCCGTACGATGGCTCCTGAGCGCCCGTCCCCGATCCTGAGGAAACCGTGAAACTAGTTGTTCAGATCCCGTGCCTGAACGAGGAGGAGACGCTTCCTCTGGTGCTGGCCTCGATCCCGCGTCAGATCCCCGGCATCGACGAGATCGTCGTCCTGGTGATCGACGACGGGTGCAGTGACCGCACCGTCGAGGTCGCGCGCGAGCACGGAGTCACGGAGTTCGTCCACCACGTCCGGAACCAGGGCCTCGGCCGCTCGTTCCACGACGGCGTCATCCGCGCGCTGGAGCTGGGCGCCGACATCGTGGTGAACACCGACGGCGACAACCAGTACCCGCAGGACCGGATCACCGATCTCGTCCAGCCGATCATCGCGGGCCAGGCGGACATCGTCATCGCCGACCGCCAGGTCCACCTCGTCGAGCACTTCTCCTGGGCGAAGAAGCAGCTGCAGAAGGTCGGCAGCTCCGTCGTGAACCGGGCGGCCGGCACGAAGCTGCCCGACGCCGCCAGCGGGTTCCGCGCCTACTCGCGCGAGAGCCTGATCCTGCTGAACACCATCACGCGGTTCAGCTACTGCATGGAGACGATCATCCAGGCGGGCAACAAGAACCTGAAGATCGCCAGCCTGCCGATCGTCACGAACCCCAAGACGCGCGAGTCGCGCCTGTTCAAGACGACGCCCGAGCACATCGCCAAGTCCGCGATGGCGATCACCCGGTCGTTCATCATGTACAAGCCGTACGTGATCTTCAGCTGGCTCACGCTGATCTTCGGCGTGCTCGGGCTGATCCCGTTCGTGCGCTACGCGGTGCTGTGGACCCAGGACGAGCAGGGCGGCCACCTGCAGTCCCTGTTGCTGGGCGTGCTGCTGCTGACGATGGCGATGCTGTGCGTGATGCTCGGCGTGGTGGCCGACCTCATCCGCACCAACCGCGTGCTGATCGAGGACAACCTCGAGCACACCAAGCGGCTGCGCTTCGGCGACTCGGCCCGCGAGTCGCTCGTGCGCCACGGCCTGTCCGAGGTCACGTACGAGCGCGTCGAGTCCACTCCGTCCTGACCCTCCGCCGGGTCCACGCGCAGGCACGCCCCCGGCCGCCGGTGGCGTGGTGTGGCAAGGTCGTCCCATGACGGTCGACATCACGTACAACGAGCCCGAGCAGCAGTACGAGATCGCGGTCGACGGCGAGGTCGCCGGCCACACCGTGGCGCGGGACGAGGGCGACGTCGTCGTCTTCCCGCACACCGTGATCGACGAGCGCTTCGAGGGCCAGGGCCTGGGCGGCAAGCTCGTCGGCTACGCGCTCGACGACGTCCGCTCGCGCGGCAAGAAGGTCCAGGCGCACTGCACCTACGTCAAGCACTTCATCGAGAAGCACCCCGAGTACCAGGACCTGCGCGCCGAGTGACCCACGCCCTGCGACGCCGGCTCACGCTGTTGGGGCCGGCGTTCATCGCTGCCGTCGCGTACGTCGATCCCGGCAACGTCGCGACGAACCTCACCGCCGGGGCGCAGTTCGGCTACACGCTCGTCTGGGTCATCGTCCTGGCCAACCTCATGGCGGTGCTGCTGCAGTACCTCTCGGCCAAGCTGGGACTGGTGACGCGCCGGTCGCTCGCGGCCCAGGTGGGCGGGCGCGTCTCGACCCGCACGCGGTTCCTGTACTGGCTGCAGGCCGAGGGCATCGCGATCGCCACCGATCTGGCCGAGGTCATCGGCGGCGCGATCGCGTTCCACCTGCTGTTCGACCTGCCGCTGCCGGTGGGCGCGGTGCTGACGGCCGTGGTCGCGATGCTCGTGCTGACGATCGGCGACCGACGCGGGCAGGGCGCTCTCGAGCGGCTGATCGTGGGGTTCCTGCTGCTGATCGCGGTCGGCTTCCTGGCCGGACTCGTCGTGGGTCCGCCCTCGGTCTCGGGCGTGGCCGGCGGTCTGGTGCCGCGCTTCGACGGCGCCGAGAGCGTGCTTCTGGCGTCGGGCATCGTCGGCGCCACGGTGATGCCGCACGCGGTCTACCTGCACTCCAGCCTGACGGCGGGCCGCCTGGGTCGTCGGGGCGAGGACTCGTCCGTGCGCGAGCTGCTGGCCGCCACCCGCACCGACGTGGTCCTGGCGCTGATCCTGGCCGGCGTCCTGAACCTGGGGCTGCTGCTCATGGCGGCGGCGAACCTGCAGGGCATGCCCGGCACGGACACGATCGCCGGCGCGTACGAGCTGATCGGCAGTGAGATCGGCGCGGGCGTCGCCCTGTTGTTCGCGGTGGCGCTGCTGGGCTCGGGCATCTCGTCGACGTCCGTCGGCAGCGCGGCCGGCGCCGAGGTCATGCGCAGCCTCACGTCGTGGTCGCTCTCGCCGTTGACGCGGCGGATGATCACGCTCATCCCGGCGCTGGCGATCCTGCTGCTGGGGATCGACCCGACCCGGGCCCTCGTCGTGTCGCAGGTCGTCCTGTCGATGGGCATCCCGTTCGCCGTCGTGCCGCTGGTGTGGCTGACGTCCTCGCGCGCGGTGATGGGCGAGTACGTCAACCGCCGGGCCACCACGGCGCTGGCCGTGCTGGCGGGCGGCGCGATCGTGGCGCTGAATCTGGTCCTGCTGTGGCTGACGTTCGTGGGCTGAGACTCCTAGGCTGGCGCCATGCCTGAGATGCCCGAGGTCGAGGCGCTGGTGCGCTGGCTGGGCGAGAAGCTCGACGGAGCCGTCGTCGCCGACATCGAGCCCGCCTCCTTCGCGGTGCTCAAGACCTACGATCCGCCGGTGTCGGCGTTCGCGGGCCTGACCGTCTCGGCCGTGCGCCGGCACGGCAAGTTCATCGACATCGACGTGGACGGCCTGCACCTGGTGATCCATCTCGCGAAGGCCGGGTGGTTGCGCTGGAGCGACCACTTCGGCGACAAGCGGATCAAGATGGGCGGGCCCCTCGCCCTGCGGCTGCGCGTCGACCGGGGCGACGGACCGCACGAGGGCTTCGACCTGACCGAGGCGGGCACCCGCAAAGGACTGGCCGTCTACGCCGTGCGCGATCCGCAGGAGGTCCCGGGCATCGAGCGGCTCGGCCCCGATCCCTTGGAGCCCGGCTTCGACCTGCGCCCGCTGCTGCAGCGCCGGATGCAGGTCAAGCGGCTGCTGCGCGACCAGTCGATCATCGCCGGCATCGGCAACGCCTACAGCGACGAGATCCTGCACGCCGCCCGGCTGTCGCCGTTCGCGATCGCCGAGAAGCTCGACGAGGACGAGATCGGCCGGCTCGAGTCGGCCGTCACCTCGGTGCTGACCGAGGCGGTCGCGGCGGCCGACGGCAAGCCCGCGTCGGACCTCAAGGACGCCAAGCGCGAGCGGATGCGGGTGCACGGGCGCGCGGGGGAGACCTGCGACGTGTGCGGCGGCACGATCGCCGAGGTCGTCTTCGCGGACTCCTCCCTGCAGTACTGCCCGACCTGCCAGACCGGCGGTGTCCTGCTCAAGGACCGCACCACCTCGAAGTTCCTGAAATAGACGAAGGGGGCGAGGGCCGAAGCCCTCGCCCCCTTCCTCAGGGTCGAGCCGGTGTCACTTCTTCTTGACGGTGACCATGACCTTCACGCGGGCGGTGCCGCCCTTGCCGTCACGGACGGACACGTAGAACGCGGTCTTGCCCTTGAAGTTCTTCTTGGGCTTGAACGTGAACTTCGGGCCCTTGCCGCTGACCTTGCCGGCCTTCTTGTTGACCTTGCCGACCTTGTAGGTCAGGCGGTCGCGGTTGGCGTCCGTGGCCTTGATGACGAACTTCTTGGCCTTGTTCTTCTTGGTCACGACCTTGACGGTCTTGGGCGCCTTCGGGGCGACGTTCGGCGCCTTGACCACGCGGATCGAGCCCAGGGCGCGGTCGGCGGGGCCGACACACGTCAGCTTGGACGGGATGGTCTCGGCGGGCATCTCGTCGGGCTCGGTGTAGATCGAGGCCGCGATGGTGAAGCTCGCCGGCACGCCCAGCGCGACGGAGCCAGCGGTGTACGCCGGGGCCTTGATGGCCGGGACGGTGCCCGAAGCCGGGATGTTCCACGGCTGGTTGACCGCCTGCGGGATGGCCGTCCTGGGCGCGGCGAGGTTCGGAATCCGGATGGCAGACGTCTTGCCAGCGGTCGTGAGGGTCATGGCAGCGTCGGTGGAGCCGCCCCAGGCGGCCGTGCCACTGAGCAGGCCGACCGTCGAGTCGCGGAGCAACTCGGGCATCGTCAGCGTGATCTTGACGGCACGCTTGGGAATCGTCTGGCCCGGGTAGACGGTGGTGGGGACGGTGGTCGAGATGGCCACGTCGAGCACGTGGGTGCCGAGATTCAGTGGCGGAGCGTCGCCAGCCGTCACCTTGCAGGTGTACTTGAAGCTCTTGGAGAGCGCGACGTCGGCGGCGTGAGCGGAGGACGCGAGGCCCACCGTGGCGAGCGTTCCGCCGACGAGGGCGGCGGTGATGGGGAGCGCGACGCGGCGCGCTACGAGGGAAGAGCGGGTCACGATGGACACCTTTCGGACGGTGCCCGCCGAGGTCGAACTCCGGCGGACGAGAACTGGCTGCGCGGTAACGTAGCACAGCGAACTGTGAGTTACCGCACACTCTAACTCCGAACGGTAACTCCGGGGTACAGGGGATGGTCCTGAGGTCCACGGCCCCCATCGACGTCCGCCTAGGCTGGAGCCATGGGCATCGGAAACACGGGACGTCGGGTCAACGCCGCGGTGGGCTCCATGGCCGGCCGCGTGGACGGCCACACGGTCGAGGTGGCGAATCACGCCGCCCGGGTCCTGACGCTCGCGGTCCGCGTGCTGCGCTGGCCGACGCTGGTCGTCCTCGTGCTGGCGTGGCCGTTCATCGCCGGGCTGGCGGTCATCTCCGTGGCCGCAGACGACACGTGGCTGAAGGTGGTCGCCGGCGTGCTGGCCGTCCTGGGTGGCGCGATCTCGGCGGCCTTCGGCTTCCGGCGCAACCGGATCCTCACGGCCGTGCAGGACGAGGAGGAGTTCGCGACCGAGCTGGGCATCGCCGTGGCCCTGAGCGACGACGTCGGAGAGGCGCGACTGGCGCTGGGCCAGCTGGCCGGCACCGGTGGCGGCGCCCGGGTGTTCTCGCGACTCAAGGGCCTGTGGCGTGGGCTGGGCGTCGGTCCGGGAGTCCTGCAGGGAGCGAACGACCTGCCCCGGGCGAAGTGGTTCTTCCCGCCGAAGATCGGCACGACGATCACGCTGTTCTTCGCGGCCCTCTGGGTCGTGCCGGTGTCGTTCGTGAGCTGCCTGCTGCTGGCGATCGCCCTCGCCGCCCGCTGAGTCAGGGCGTCCGGCGGCGCAGCGTCAGCGAGGCCAGGGCGACGGAGCCGATGGCGAACCCGATGAGGACCAGCAGGTCCGTGACGCGCTCGTCGGCGGTCTGCCCGTCGGCCAGCGAGGTGAAGGCGTCCGTCGAATAGGTCAGCGGCATCACCACCGACAGCCACCGCAGTACGTCGGGCATGCGGTCGACGGGCACCAGGAGTCCGCACACCAGGATCTGCGGGATGATCACCAGCGGCATGAACTGGACCGCCTGGAACTCCGTGCGGGCGAACGCCGACGCCAGCAGCCCGAGCGCCGTGCCCACGATCGATCCGAGGATCGCGAAGACCAAGCCCTCCCACGGGCGGTCGAGGCCGAGATCCAGCGCCCACTGCCCGACCGCGAGGCTGATCACCGACTGCACCAGCGCGACCAGGCTGAACGCCAGCGCGTAGCCGCCGATCAGCTCACCGCGCCGCAACGGCGTCGTCAGCAGTCGCTCGAGGGTGCCCGACATCCGCTCGCGGACCATCGTGACGCTGGTGATGAGGAACATCAGGATGAACGGGAACAGCGCCAGCATCTGGGGACCGACCCGCTCGAAGACCCGGGGCTGGTTGTCGAAGACGTAGCGGAACAGCAACAGCAGGATCGCCGGGAGGATCAGCAGCATCACGACGCTGCGCGGGTCGTGGCGCAGCTGCCACAGCACGCGCTTCGTGGTCGCCAGGGTCCCGGTCATCGCCCGCCGCCCGTCGCGAGGGCCAGGAACGCCGACTCGATGTCCTGCGTGCCCGTGGCCGCGCGCAGTCCGGCGGGCGTGTCCTGGGCGATGAGCCGTCCCTCGCGCATCAGCAGGACCTCGTCGCAGCGGTCCGCCTCGTCCATGACGTGACTCGACACGAGCAGGGTGGCGCCCGCGGACGCCAGGTCGGTGAACAGCCGCCACAGGTCGCGGCGCAGGACGGGGTCGAGCCCGACGGTCGGCTCGTCGAGCAGGTACACGTCGGGCGACGCCAGCAGCGCGGCGGCCAGGGAGACGCGGGCGCGCTGGCCACCGGAGAGGCTGCGGGTCAGCTGGTCCCTCCGGTCGGCGAGGTCGACCGATCGCAGGACCTCGTCGACGCGCTCCTGCTCCACTCCGTAGATCGCGGCGAAGTAGGCCAGGTTCTGGGCCACGGTGAGGTCGTCGTAGACCGAGCTGCCCTGGGTGACGTAGCCGACGCGACGGCGGTTGACGGCCGAGCCGCCCGGCTCGCCCAGCACGTCGACCGTGCCGGACTTCACGATCTGGACCCCCACCAGGGAGCGGATCAGCGTGGACTTGCCGCACCCGCTCGGCCCCAGCAGCCCGGTGATCCTGCCGCGGGGAATGGTCAGGTCGAGTCCGTCCAGCACCGTCCGGCCGCCGCGCTCGACCACGAGCTGCCTGACCTCGATGGCGGCGGCTGTCATGAATCGACCATCACACCGGAGCTGCGAGCGCGCAAGAGTCGTACGACGCCCGTCCTGGCCGGTTCGTGCGGCCACTAGGCTGGGCCGCGTGTCGCGCGACGTCGAACTCACCGTGGTCGAGGGCGGCAACGCTCTCTCGCCCTTCCGAGCCCGTGCCCTGCTGTCCCGCCTCCAGGAGCTGGCCCCCGGGCTGACCGGCGTCCGCGCCCGTCACGTCCACTGGATCGCCAGTGAGAAGCCCTTGGCGGAGGACGTCGTCGAGACCCTCACGCGGCTGCTCGACTACGGCGATCCCGCCCAGGACGGACCCGAGGGCACCCTCGTCGTCGTCGGCCCGCGACTGGGCACGATCTCGCCGTGGTCGAGCAAGGCCACCGACATCGTGCACAACTGCGGCATCGACGTGCGCCGCGTCGAGCGCGTCACGGAGTACACGCTGACGGGCGCCGAGCCGACGCCCGAGCAGCTGGCGGCCTGCGCCGACGTGCTGCACGACCGGATGACCGAGACGGCGCTGACGTCGCGTGAGGCGGCGGCGGACCTGTTCGACGAGCGCGAGGCCGAGCCGATGCAGCGCATCGACGTCCTCGGCGGCGGCCGGGCGGCACTGGAGCAGGCGAACACCGAGTTCGGCCTGGCGCTGTCGGACGACGAGATCGACTACCTCGTCGAGTCCTTCACCGACCTGGACCGCAACCCCACCGACGTCGAGCTGATGATGTTCGCGCAGGCGAACTCCGAGCACTGCCGCCACAAGATCTTCAACGCGGACTTCGTCGTCGACGGCGAGCCGCAGGACCGCTCGCTGTTCGCGATGATCCGGCACACCGAGCAGGTCGCCGGTCACGGCACCGTCGTCGCGTACAAGGACAACGCCTCGATCATGCAGGGCGGCTCGGCGACGCGCTGGCTGCCCGAGTCGGCCGACGTCCCCAGCCGCTACACGGCGCGCGAGGACGAGATCCACGTGCTGATGAAGGTCGAGACGCACAACCACCCCACCGCCATCTCGCCCTACCCGGGCGCCGCGACGGGAGCGGGCGGCGAGATCCGCGACGAGGGCGCGACGGGCCGCGGCTCGCAGCCCAAGGCCGGCCTGACCGGCTTCGTCGTCTCGAACCTGCACCTGCCAGGCACGGACGAGCCGTGGGAGACCGAGCAGTACGGCCGGCCCGAGCACATCGCCAGCCCGCTCGACATCATGACCGAGGGCCCGATCGGCGCCGCCGCCTTCAACAACGAGTTCGGCCGGCCCGGCCTGGGCGGCTTCTTCCGCGTCTACGAGCAGACCGTCGACGGCGTCCGCCGCGGCTATCACAAGCCGATCATGAGCGCGGGCGGCCTCGGGTCGATCAGCGCCGAGATGACCGAGAAGATCGCGTTCACCGGAGGCACGCTGCTGGTGCAGCTCGGCGGCCCCGGCATGCGCATCGGCATGGGTGGCAGCGCCGCCTCCTCGAAGGCGGCCGGCGCCAACGCCGCCGAGCTGGACTTCGACTCGGTCCAGCGCGGCAACCCCGAGATCGAGCGTCGGGCGCAGGAGGTCATCAACCACTGCTGGTCGCTGGGCGAGGACAACCCGATCCTGTCGATCCACGACGTGGGCGCCGGCGGGCTCTCGAACGCCTTCCCCGAGCTGGTCGACGACGCAGGTGTCGGCGCGACGTTCGACCTGGCGGCGGTGCCCGTCCTCGAGACCGGTCTGGCCCCCAAGGAGATCTGGTGCAACGAGAGCCAGGAGCGCTACGTCCTGGCGATCGCGCCGGAGTCCCTCGAGCGGTTCGCGGCCCTGGCCGAGCGTGAGCGCTGCCCCTTCGCGGTGGTCGGCGTGGCCCGCGACGACGCCCAGCTGGTGCTGACGGCTGCCGATCCGGCGGACGAGTCGCCCGTCGACATGCCGCTGGAGGTGCTGCTGGGCAAGCCGCCGAAGATGACGCGTGACGCCACCCGCGTCGAGCGCTCCACGGCCGAGCTCGACCTCGCGGACATCGACGTGCGCGAGGCCGCCCACGCGGTCCTGCGGCACCCCTCGGTCGCCTCGAAGCGCTTCCTGATCACCATCGCCGACCGCACGGTCGGTGGCCTCACGCACCGCGACCAGATGGTCGGGCCGTGGCAGGTCCCGGTCGCCGACGTCGCCGTGACGCTCGCCGACCACGTCGGCTTCGGCGGCGAGGCCATGGCCAGTGGCGAGCGCACCCCGCTCGCGGCGGTCGACGGGCCGGCGTCGGGCCGGATGGCGGTGGGCGAGGCGATCACCAACCTGCTCGCCGCGCCGATCCACCTGCCGGGCGTCAAGCTCTCGTGCAACTGGATGGCCGCGTGCGGCGAGGACGGCGAGGACGCCGCCCTCTACGACACGGTCCACGCCGTCGCGATGGAGCTGTGCCCGGCCCTGGGCATCTCGGTGCCCGTCGGCAAGGACTCCCTGTCGATGCGCACCCGCTGGACCGACGAGTCCGGTGAGGACAAGCAGGTCACGGCGCCCGTCTCGCTCGTCGTCACCGCGTTCGCCGCGCTGCCCGACGTGCGTGGCACGGCCACGCCCGAGCTGCCGGCCGACGCGGCGCTGCTGCTGGTCGACCTGGGCGCGGGCCGCAACCGCCTCGGCGGGTCGATGCTGGCGCAGGTCCGCGGCGAGTTCGGCGGCCGCGTGCCCGACCTGGACGATCCCGCCCGCCTCGTGTCCCTCGTCGACGGCGTCAACGCGCTGCGCGAGGCCGGACTGCTGCAGGCGTACCACGATCGCTCCGACGGTGGCCTGTGGGCGGCCGTCTGCGAGATGGCGTTCGCCGGCGGTGTCGGAGTCGATCTCGACGTCGCCGACCTCGCCGAGCTGTTCACCGAGGAACTCGGCGCGATCCTGGCCGTTCCGGCTGCCCGCGCCGACGAGGCGACGGAGCTGCTCGCGCGTCACGGCCTGGGTGAGCTGACGCGCCGCGTGGGCACGTCGACGACCGACCGGCTCGTCCGCGTCCCCGGCCTCGGTCTCGAGGAGTCGCTGACCGAGCTGGCGCAGACGTGGGACGAGGTCTCCTGGCGCATCTCGCGGCTGCGCGACAACCCCGAGTGCGCCGACGCCGAGCACGCCGCGATCGGCGCGCCGGAGCCCCTGCTGACCGTCGAGACCACGTTCGACCCCACGGACGACGTGTCCGCCCCGTACCTGGTCGGTCGGGCGCGGCCGAAGGTGGCGATCCTGCGCGAGCAGGGCGTCAACTCCCACGTCGAGACCGCGTTCGGCTTCGACCGGGCCGGGTTCGACACGTACGACGTGCACATGACCGATCTGCAGTCCGGGCGGTTCGACCTGTCCGACGTCGTCGGCCTCGCCGCCTGCGGCGGGTTCTCCTACGGCGACACCCTGGGCGCCGGCGAGGGCTGGGCTCGGTCGGTGCTGTTCAACCCGGCCCTGACCGACGCGTTCTCCGGGTTCTTCTCCCGACCCGACACGTTCGGCATCGGCATCTGCAACGGCTGCCAGATGTTCGCGGCCCTCGCGGACCTCATCCCCGGTGCCGACGCGTGGCCGCGGTTCACCCGCAACGTCTCCGAGCAGTACGAGGCCCGCCTCGCGCTGGTCGAGGTCCTCGACTCGCCCTCGATCTTCTTCTCCGGCATGGCCGGGTCGAAGGTGCCGATCGCGGTCGCGCACGGCGAGGGGTTCGCGAACTTCTCGGTGCGCGGCGATGCCGACGCGGTGCACCGCGCGGCGCGATTCGTCGACGTGCAGGGCCGGGTCGCCACGCAGTACCCCGCCAACCCGAACGGGTCGCCCGACGGGCTCACGGCGGTGACGACCCCGGACGGTCGATTCACGGCGATCATGCCGCACGCCGAGCGCGTGCAGCGGAACGCCCAGATGTCGTGGACGACGGGGGATCCTGCTGCGGAGAGCCCGTGGCTGCGGATGTTCCGGAACGCGCGCGTGTGGGTCGATTGAGGCCGGCACCGGCCACCGGGCATAGTTCCAACGGACTGTTTTTGTCGCGACGCTTCGACAGGTGGACTCGTCCGCGTACTCTCGGTATGTGGCCTTGTACCCTCCCGGCGAACGCGTGAGCGAGCCGCTCGACGACCGGCTGCGCGACGACGCCGCGCTGGCCGAGATCGAGCTGACCTCCCGCCTCATGATCGCCGCATCGGGTGCCGCCGCCCCTCTCAGTCAGGCCGAGATCGACGGGCTGCTGGGCATCGATCCGCACGCCTGACCGCCTCGGTTGACGGCGACTTCCGCAGAGCGCCTACCATGAGAGAGTCTGCCCAACATCCTCCCGAGGAGCCCCCGCGTGCGTTTTCGCATTCGACCGGTCGAGTCCACGTTCTACGACCTGTTCACCGAGTCGGCCAACCATCTGGTGTCGGGGGCGGCCATCGTCGCTCGGATCCTGGACCCCGAAACCGACAAGACCGCCCTCGCTGCTCAGATGAACGACGCCGAGCACGCGGCCGACGACACCACCCACGCGATCATCAAGCTGGTGAACAGCACGTTCATCACGCCGTTCGACCGTGAGGACATCTACGCCCTGGCCAGTGGCCTGGACGACGTCATGGACTACATGGAGGAGGTCGTGGACAGCACGGCCCTCTATGGCGTGACCGAGTTCCCCGAGGCCATGGCCGCCCAGATCCAGGTGCTGCAGAGCGCCGCGAACCTCACCGCCGAGGCCATGCCCCGGCTGCGCACGATGAAGGACCTCCAGGACTTCTGGATCGAGATCAACCGCCTCGAGAACGAGGGCGACCGCAACCACCGCCGCATGCTCGCCGACCTGTTCGACGGCAACTACAAGGCGATGCAGGTGCTGAAGCTCAAGGACATCGTGGAGGCTGTGGAGCAGGCGATCGACGCCCTCGAATCGGTGGCCAACACGGTGGAGCAGATCGCGGTCAAGGAGTCCTGAGTGGACCTCGTCACCGTCATGGTGATCACGGTCGTCGTGATCGCCCTCGTGTTCGACTACACGAACGGCTTCCACGACGCCGCCAACGCGATCGCCACCTCCGTGTCCACCCGCGCGCTCACGCCTCGCGTGGCGCTGGCGATGGCCGCCGTTCTGAACTTCGTCGGAGCCTGGCTGGGTGTCGAGGTCGCCAAGACGATCCAGGGGATCATCGACATCGACGGCGTCACGAGCGTGGCCGATGCGGACCGGGCCCATGCGCTGACGATCGTGCTGGCCGCGCTGGTCGGCGCGATCGCGTGGAACCTCATCACCTGGTACTTCGGCATCCCCTCCTCCTCGTCGCACGCGCTGATCGGCGGAATCGTGGGTGCGGGCGTCGCGTCGACGACGGTCGTCCACTGGAACACGCTGGTCGACAAGGTCGCCATCCCGATGGTGCTGAGCCCGGCGCTCGGCTTCTTCCTGGCGTTCGGCTTCATGACCGCGATCATGTGGATCTTCCGGCGGGCCAAGCCCGCCCGGGTCAACCGCGGATTCCGCCTGGCCCAGACGGTCTCGGCTGCCGGCATGGCCCTGGGCCACGGCCTGCAGGACGCCCAGAAGACGATGGGCATCATCGTCCTGGCGCTGACCGCGGGCGGCCTGAACACCGGCGATGACATCCCGCTGTGGGTGATCGTCGCCTCCGCCACCGCGATCGCGGCGGGCACGTACTCCGGCGGCTTCCGGATCATGCGCACGCTGGGTCGTCGCATCATCGAGCTCGACCCGCCGAAGGGCTTCGCCGCCGAGGCCACGGCCGCCAGCGTCCTGTACGTCATGGCGATCGGCCTCCACGCGCCGGTCTCCACGACGCACACGATCACCTCGGCGATCATGGGCGCGGGCGCCACCCAGCGCTTCAGCGCCGTGCGCTGGGGCGTCGCGAAGAACATCGTCGTGGCCTGGATCGTGACGATGCCCGCGGCCGCCGCGGTCGCCGCCGCGTTCTACTTCGTGGCGCGTCCGTTCCTCCCCTGATGGGCCGAGCGCGCTCGCTTCGCTCGCGCTCACTCCCGGCTCCGCAGAGCTCCGCCGGCCCGGCCCCCTCGTCGCTTCGCTCCTCGCCATGGCGGGGAGCGAAGCGCTCCTGCGGCTGACGGATCAGCCGAAGCGGCCCTGGATGTAGGCCTCGGTCGCGGGGTCGTCGGGGTTGGCGAACATCTTGTCCGTCGGCCCCAGCTCGACCAGGCGGCCCGGCTGGCCCACACCGGCCAGGTTGAAGAACGCCGTCTGGTCCGACACCCGCGCCGCCTGCTGCATGTTGTGGGTGACGATCACGATCGTGTAGTCCGTCTTCAGCTCATGGATCAGGTCCTCGATGACGCTGGTCGAGATCGGGTCCAGGGCCGAGCACGGCTCGTCCATCAGCAGCACCTCCGGCTCGACCGCGATGGCGCGGGCGATGCACAGGCGCTGCTGCTGGCCGCCCGAGAGCCCCGAGCCGGGACGGTCCAGGCGGTCCTTCACCTCGGCCCACAGGCCCGCGCGACGCAGCGACCGCTCGACGATGTCGTCGGCCTCGGACTTCTTCATCCGCTTGCTGTTCAACCGCTGGCCCGCCAGGACGTTGTCCGAGATCGACATCGTGGGGAACGGGTTCGGACGCTGGAACACCATGCCGATCTTGCGGCGGACATTCACCGGGTCCATTTCGGGCGCGTAGAGGTCCTCGCCGTCGACCAGCACCTTCCCCTCGACGTGGGCGCCGCGGATGACCTCGTGCATGCGGTTGAGCGAGCGCAGGAAGGTCGACTTGCCGCAGCCCGACGGGCCGATGAAGGCCGTCACGGCGCGAGCGGGGATGGTGATGTTGACGTCCTGTACGGCGAGGAAGTCCGAGTAGTAGATGTTCAGGTCGGTGACGTCGATGCTCTTGGCCATGGTGGGGTCCTTCCGGGAGGTCAGCGCTCGCCCTGCGGCGAGAAGAAGTGGGAGACGAGGCGCGCGACGAGGTTGAGCGCCATGACGATCAGCAGCAGCACGAGCGCCGCGCCCCAGGCGCGTTCGATGCTCGGCTCGGCCGGGACGCCGGGGTTCATCAGCGCCGAGTAGGTGAAGACCGGCAGCGTCTGCATGCGGCCGTCGAAGAGGTTGAAGTTCACCGAGTCGGTCATGCCGGCGATGATCAGCAGCGGGGCGGTCTCGCCGATGACGCGGGCGATCGCCAGCGTGATGCCGGTGACGATGCCGGCCAGGGCGGTCGGCAGGACGACCTTGACGACCGTGCGCCACTTGGGCACGCCCAGGGCGTACGAGGCCTCGCGCAGCTCGTTCGGGACCAGCTTGAGCATCTCCTCGCACGAGCGGACGACCACGGGGATCATCAGCACCGACAGTGCCACCGAGCCCCCCACCCCGAGCCGCACGCCCTCGCCGAAGAAGAGCACGAACAGTGAGTAGGCGAACAGGCCCGCGACGATCGACGGGATGCCCGTCATGACGTCGACGAGGAACCGGATCGACGCCGCGAGCCGGCTGTCGTCGCCGTACTCGATCAGGTAGATCGCGGTGAAGAGCCCGATCGGCACCGAGATCACGGCGGCGGCGCCGGTGATCAGCAGCGTGCCGACGATCCCGTGGTAGATCCCGCCGCCCTCGCCGACGACGTTGCGCATCGAGTAGCTGAAGAACTCGGCCGAGAGCGCGCTGCTGCCCTTGCCGACCACCGTGATCAGGATGCTGACCAGCGGGATGAGGGCCAGCACGAAGGCGCTCGCGACCAGATGCGTGACCAGGCGGTCGGTGGCCTTGCGGCGTCCCTCCACGAGCATCGACCACACGGGCACGAGCGCGGCGACGCACCAGGCGAGCAGGATGCCGCGGACGGCTCCGAGCGGGGTGAGGAATCCGGCCAGCGCCGTGGCGGCGGCGAGGGCCCACACGACGTGCGGCCCCCACGTGGGGAGGCGGCGGCCGCGCAGGTCGGAGCCGAGGTCGGTGGCGGCGGGGCGGGTCAGGGTCGTCGTCATCAGTTGGCTCCGGAGAAGTCCTTGCGGCGGTTCACGATGGCCCGCGCCGCGAAGTTGACGGCGAACGTGATCACGAACAGCACCAGGCCGGTCGCGATCAGGCCGTTGACGGTGAGGCCGCTGGCCTCCTTGAAGCTGTGCGCGATGTTGGCCGCGATCGTCGAGGGGTTCGTCGAGCTGATCAGGTTGAAGGTGACCACGCCCGAGGCCGACAGGACCATCGCCACCGCCATGGTCTCGCCGAGGGCGCGACCCAGGGCGAGCATGGCGGCCGAGACGATGCCGGACCGGGCGTACGGCAGGACCGCCATCGTCGTCATCTCCCAGCGCGTGGCGCCCAGGGCCAGCGCCGCCTCCTCGTGCAGGCGCGGGGTCTGCAGGAAGATCTCGCGGCAGATCGCGGTCATGATCGGCAGGACCATGATCGCCAGCACGAGGGCGGCCGTCAGGATCGTGCGGCCCGTGGCGGACGCCGGTCCGGCGAACAGAGGAATGAAGCCGAGGTTCTCCTCCAGCCAGGCGTAGACCGGCTGCATCGCGCCGGCCAGCGTCACCATGCCCCAAGCGCCGTAGACGACGCTCGGGACGGCGGCGAGCAGGTCGATCACGTAGCCGATCGGCTGGGCGAGGCGCCGCGGCGCGTAGTGGCTGATGAACAGCGCGACGCCGATGGCGACGGGCGTCGCCAGGAGCAGTGCCAGCGCGGCGGCCCAGAGCGTGCCGAAGACCAGGGGACCGACGTAGGGCAGGAATGATGTGCCGTACTTGACCTCGTCCGGCGACGCCGTGATGCCCGGCAGGCCACGGATGGCCAGGAAGATCGCGACCCCGGCCAGGGTTGCCAGGATCAGCAGGGCGGCGCCGCGGGACAGGCCGGCGAAGACCCGGTCGCCCGGACGCTGCGGCGGCGTGGTGCGCGGTCGTGGTTCGGTCGTGCTGCTCACGTGGAGCCCTTCCTTGCTCGGATGGTGGGCTGGAGCCCATGACCCGGCCGAGAGCGTGCGCCCTCGGCCGGATCGAAGGCGTCAGCCGATCGTGTCGATGGCGGTCTGGACCTTGGCGGAGAAGCTCTCCGACAGGGGGGCCGAGCCGGCCGCCTTCTCACTGGCCTGCTGGCCCTCGGGCGAGGCGACGTAGGTCAGCCAGGACTTGACCAGCTCGGCCTCCTTCGCGTCCTCGTACTTCTGGCACGCGATCTGGTAGGAGACCAGGACGACGGGGTAGACCCCGGCGGCGTCGGTCGTGCGGTCGATCTTCAGCGCGATGTCGGTCGCGGCGCGGCCCGGCTCCGCCTCGGCGGTGTCCAGGACCTTGGCCGCGGCCTGCTCGGTCGGGCCGACGTACTCGTCGCCGACCTTCACCTGGACCCGGCCGAGGTCGCCGGCCTGGCTGGCGTCCGCGTAGCCGATCGTGCCGCTGCCGGCCTTGACCGCCGAGACGACGCCCGAGGTGCCGTCGGCCGCCTCGCCGCCCTTGAGGGGCCACGTCTCGACCACGCCGCCGCTCCACGAGCCGCCCGACGCCTCGGTCAGGTAGTCGGTGAAGTTCTTGGTCGTGCCCGAGTCGTCGGCGCGGTGCACCGTCGTGATCTTGGTGTCGGGCAGGTCGGCGTCGGGGTTGAGCTCGGCGATCGCCGGATCGTCCCACTGCGTGACCTTGCGCTCGAAGATCGCGCCGATGGTCGCCGCGTCGAGCTTCAAGTCCTTGACGCCGTCGAGGTTGTAGATGACGGCGATGGGGCTGACGTAGACGGGGACGGAGACGACGTCGGAGCCGCACCGATCGGTCGCGGCAGTGAGCTCGTCATCCTCGAGGTAGGCGTCGGAGCCCGCGAAGGACAGGCCGCCGGCGATGAACTGCTCGCGGCCGCCGCCCGAGCCGACGGGGTCGTAGTTGACGGTGACGTCCGGGTGCGCGGTCTGGAAGCCCTGCCTCCACGCGCCGACGGCGGACTCCTGCGAGCTGGCGCCTCCGCCGTTGAGCGTGCCGCTGAGCGAGCCGGCGGTCGCGTCGTCCGCGGAGGCGGTCTCGTTGGCGGCCCCACAGGCGGCCAGGCCGAACAACAACGTGGCGCTGGCTGCCGTGGCGGCCAGGGTGCGCATGGACTTGCGGTTCACGGGTGTTCCCTCTCTGCGAACAAGCGACACGGGGCGGAGTGCCTCGGTCACCGTCACCGTAGGAATCGCAGGTGTATCGGCGCTGCGACGAGAGTGAACGGAAGGTGAATCGTCGGGGAATGTCCGGCGGTGGCGCCGGAGGTGCTGCGGCCTCAGGCGTCGCCGCGGCCCGATCCGGCGGTGCTGCGGGCTCCCGTGCGCGCGAACACGAGGGTCACCAGCAGGGGCGGCAGCCACAGCACGCCCGCGGCGATCGCCACGGCACGGCGCGATCCCTCGGCCCCGAAGAGGGACGAGGCCCCGATCGCCGCCGTGACCATCACGGACAGGGCGAGGAAGCGCAGGATCAGCCGCCAGCCGCGCTCGTGATCGCGCTGCGGCCAGTCGTCGGAACGGAACAGCACGCCCGCGGCGAAGGCCGAGACGGCGGCGAAGACGAAGGTCATGGGGGACTCCCTCAGCAGCGGATCGGGGACCGGTCGCGGTTCCCGGCCGCCCAGCCTAGGGCCGGTGGGTCAGATCAGCTCGGAGGCCAGGACCTGGCCCTTGCGGTGGTGCACGACCAGGCCGCGTCCGGCCGGCAGCACCGGACCGCTGATGCCCAGTGAGGCGTACACGGCCGGCAGGGTCGGGCGGTGCGTGCAGGCGACCGTGGGCCGCTTGGTGCCGAGCAGCGCCTCGACCGCCCGGTCGACCTTGGCCTCGGATGCGCTCTCGGCCAGCCGGTCGTCGACCTCGAGCAGCTCGCCGGTGGCGGCCACGTAGGGATCGACCGTCTGGACCGTGCGGGTGGCGGGTGAGCTGACGACGCGTCGCACGCCGAAGGCCGTCAGCAGGGGGACGAGCTCCTTCGCCCGGTCGTGGCCGGCGGAGGCCAGCGGACGGTCGGCGTCACCGCCGACGAACTCGGCCCGGGGGACGGCCTTCGCATGCCGCAGGACGATCAGGGTGCGGGCCTTGTGGGCCTTCAACGCGACGAGGTCCTCGAAGGACTCCAGCAGGCGCCGGTCGTGGGAGTACGTCAGCCGCTTGCGCGCCGCCCGCGGCGCGAACCAGCGGACCTCGTCGACCTCCTGGTTGGGCCGGAAGTCGCTGTGGTCGTCGAGCGGGCGGGCGACCCACCACGAGACCTGCTTGATGCCGCCGCGGACCCGGTAGGTGATCTCGGGCAGGGGGTGGACCAGGCGCACCCGGTACCCGGTCTCCTCGGCGATCTCACGGACGGCCGTGACGGGCAGCGGCTCGTCCGGGTCCGCCTTGCCCTTCGGGAAGGTCCAGTCGTCGTAGTCGGGCCGGTGCACCAGCAGGACCTCGATGCCGTCCGGGCCGGCCTTGCGCCACACGATGCCGCCGGCGGCGGGGATGATCTTGCTCGCCATGGGTCCGCTCTCAGGCCCGCGCGCGCCGCGCGCGCGCCCGATCGATGAGAATCTCCTGGACATCGGCCCCGTCGACGCGGGTCCAGGCGCCGTCCGGGCCCAGGTGCCACGACAGCGTCGCGTCGGACGCCATCAGCGCCAGCAGGTCGAAGAGCTGCTGGACGTGCTCGGGCGACGGGACCTTCACGAGGACCTCGATGCGCCGGTCGAGGTTGCGGTGCATCAGGTCCGAGGAGCCGATCCAGACCTCGCGCTCGTCGTCGGCGCCGAACGCGAAGACCCGGCTGTGCTCGAGGAAGCGGCCCAGGACGCTGCGCACGCGGATCCGCTCGGACAGCCCGGGCACCCCGGGTCGCAGCGCGCAGATGCCGCGGATGATCAGGTCGACCTCGACGCCGGCGCGCGACGCCTCGTAGAGCTTGTCGATGATCGCCTCGTCGACCAGGGAGTTGAGCTTGAAGGCGATGCGGGCGGGCCGGCCCTCGCGGTGTCGTGCGATCTCGCGGTCGATCCGGTCGAGCAGCCCCGATCGCAGCAGTCGCGGAGCCACGAGCAGCGAGTCGTAGTCACTGGTCAGCGCGAAGCCCGAGAGGCTGTTGAACAGCTCGGTCAGGTCGTGGGTGATCTCGGGGTTCGACGTCAGCAGGCCGAGGTCCTCGTAGAGGCGCGCGGTCTTGGGGTTGTAATTGCCGGTGCCGATGTGGGCGTAGCGGCGCAGGCCGTCGGGCTCGTCGCGGATCACCAGGGCCAGTTTGCAGTGCGTCTTGAGCCCCACCAGTCCGTAGACGACGTGGCAGCCCGCACGCTCGAGCTTGCGGGCCCAGCGGATGTTGGCCTGCTCGTCGAAGCGCGCCTTGATCTCGACGAGCACCAGGACCTGCTTGCCGGCGCGGGCCGCGTCGATGAGCGAGTCGATGATCGGCGAGTCGCCCGAGGTGCGATAGAGCGTCTGCTTGATCGCCAGGACGTGCGGATCGGCGGCCGCCTGCTCGATGAACCGCTGCACGCTCGTGGCGAACGAGTCGTACGGGTGGTGCACGAGGACGTCGCGCTTGCGCAGGGCGCTGAACATGTCGGCCGGGCTGGCCGTCTCGACCTCGGCGAGGTGCTCGTGCGTGCCGGGGACGAACGGCGGGAACTTCAGGGCGGGTCGGTCGAGGTCGGCGATCTCGTTGAGGCTGGTCAGGTCCAGGGGGCCGCGCAGGCGGAACACCTCGTCGTCGGACACGCCCAGCTCGCCGACCAGCAGCTCCAGCACGGAGTCGGACATCTCCTCGTCGACCTCGAGGCGCACCGGCGGACCGAACCGGCGCCGCAGCAGTTCCTTCTCGAGCGCCTTGAGGAGGTTCTCGGCGTCGTCCTCCTCGACCTCCAGGTCCTCGTTGCGGGTCACCCGGAACGTGTGGTGGTCGATGATCTCCATGCCGGGGAAGAGGCTGTCGAGGTTGGCCGCGATGACGTCCTCCAGGGCGACGAACCGACCGTCCGAGGCCTCGACCCACCGTTGGATGACGGGCGGCACCTTGACCCGCGCGAAGTGCTGCTTGCCCGTGCGGGGGTTGCGCATCACCAGGGCGATGTTGAGCGACAGCCCCGAGATGTAGGGGAACGGGTGGGCCGGGTCGACGGCCAGCGGGGTCAGGACGGGGAAGACGCGCTGGTGGTAGAAGGCCGTGACCCGGTCCTTCTCCTCGTCGGTGAGCCCCGACCAGCGCAACAGGTGGATGCGCTGGTCGGCCAGCGCCGGCAGGAAGACCTCGTGCAGCAGATTCGACTGCCGTTCGGTCAGGACCCGGCTGGCCTGCAGGCTGGAGGCCAGGACGTCGCGCGGATTCAGCCCGCTGGCCGACGGCACGGCGACCCCGGCCGCGATGCGTCGCTTGAGGCCGGCGATCCGGACCATGAAGAACTCGTCGAGGTTGCTGCCGAAGATCGCCAGGAACCGGGTGCGCTCCAACAGCGGCAGCGACTCGATCTCGGCGAGCTCCAGGACGCGGGCGTTGAACGCGATCCAGGACAGCTCGCGATCGAGGAACCGGTCGTCGGGCAGGGACCCGTCCGTCGCGTCGTAGGGCGGGTCGACGTCGAATTCGTCGGGCGACGCGGCAAGCGGTTCGGGGACCGTCAGGTCCGTGGACTCCATGAACTCACGATGCCACGGTCCGGTGAATAACGCGTGAACTCAGCCGAGCGCCCGGACGACCAGGGAGACACCGCCGATGATCGCCGCCCACAGCGGGATCGAGAGCACGACGAGCAGGATCATGGAGCGGCGGAAGCCCGGCCGGGCGACGGGCGTCTCGCCCAGGGGCGCGCCCAGATCCGGCCCGGGCTCGCTCGGTTCGACCTTGATGGCTTTCGCGTGGCTCATCGGCGTTCCTCTCGTTCGCCTGCAAGACGGGGCGAACTGGCTTTCATGATGCGGTATCGCGGACCGAATCGCCTGCTGAACGCGCCGATTACGTGGCCGATGCGACACAGAGGGCTGCTACCTTCGCCCCCATGAGCGTCTCCAGGCGGGTCCGACGTGCTGCTGTGGCCGCGGTGGGAGCCGCTCCTCTCCCGCTCAAGAGAATCGTCTTCGGTGCCCCGATCCGGCGCCAGGAGCTCACCCTGCATCCCGACATGCAGGCGATGCTGACGCTGATGCGGCTCGAGAACCCCGATCCCGCCGCGACCCCCATCAGTCGCCAGCGCCGCGACCTGGCCCGGGCTGATCGGCTCGTGGGCGGCGACCAGCCGATCGGCGCCGTCACGGAACGCCAGATCGCCGGGGCCGGCGGTCCGATCCGGATGCGCTTCTACACGCCGCGCGAACTGCGAGGGCCGTCCCCGGCGCTCGTGTGGTTCCACGGCGGCGGCTTCACCCTGGGCGACCTCGAGAGCCACGACTCGCTGTGCCGGTTCCTGGCCGAGCACGCCATGGTGCGCGTGGTCGCGGTCGACTACCGCCTCGCGCCCGAGCACCCGTTCCCGGCCGCCGTCGACGACTGCGTCGAGGCGTGGACGTGGATCTCGCGCAACGCCTCCGGGCTGGCGATCGACCCCGACCGGATCGCCATCGGTGGCGACAGTGCGGGCGGCAACCTCGCGACCGTCGTCGCCCAGGAGATGGTGCGCACCGACGGCCCGTCCCCGCGCTTCCAGCTGCTGGTCTACCCCGTCACGGACTTCACGAGCGTCACCCAGAGTCGTCGCGAGTTCGCCGAGGGCTTCTTCCTCACCGACGCCCTGATGGACGAGTTCGACAACGCCTACCTCGTCCGCGGCGAGGATCGGTCCGACCCGCGCATCTCGCCGATCAAGGGCAGCCTCGAGGACCTGCCGCCCGCGCACGTGGTGACGGCGGGCTTCGATCCGCTGCGCGACGAGGGCGAGGCGTACGCCGAGGCGCTCCGGGCGGCGGGGGTGCGCGTGACGGCGGTCCGTGAGGAGCGGCTGATCCACGGCTTCGCCACCATGGTCGGCTACGGCACCGCGGCTCCGGCCGCCGTCCGCCGGCTGGCGGCCGAGCTGCAGCGCGGGCTCGTCTGAGTCAGTCGGCCGAGTAGAGGACGTCGCGGGCCTTCTCGGTGAAGCCGAGCCGGCGGTACACCGCGAGGGCCGGGTCGTTGTCGCCCTCGACGTAGAGGTCGATCTCGCCGACGCCGCTGTCCCAGAGGTGTCGCAGACCGATGGCGGTCAGCGCCTTGCCGAGCCCGCCGCCGTGCGCCGAGGGATCGACTCCGACGACGTAGACCTCGCCGACGCCGTCCTCGACCTTCGTCCAGTGGAAGCCGACGACCTCTCCGGCGCGCTCGGCGACGAAGAGCCCTGCCGGGTCGAACCAGGACTCGGACCGACGCCGGTCGAAGTCGGCCCGGTCCATGGCGCCCTGCTCGGGATGGTGGGCGAACGCGCGGGCGTTCACCGCCACGATCGCGTCGGCGTCCGCCTCGGTGAAGGACCGCAGCGTCACGCTGTCCGGGACCGGGACCTCGGGCACGGAGCGGTCGGTGGTGGACAGGACGAGCAGGGTCCGCGCGGCCCGCAGCCCGGCGGCCGCCGCCAGCGCCTGCGCGCCGGGCAGGTCGCCGTGGGCCCAGAAGCGGGTCTCGCCGCGCTCGACGAGATCGTCCACGAGGGCGCGGCCGCGCCCCTGGCGGCGGTACCGCGGGTGGACCACGAACTCGACGGGGGCGTCACCGACGGCGACGGCTCCGACGACCTCGTCGTAGCGCTCGAGCCGCAGCGGGCTGCCGTCGCGCAGCGCGATCGTCGTCGCCTCGTTGAACGGCGCCACGCCGTCGGCGTTGCGGGCCAGAGCGGCCAGGTCGGTGAGGCTCATGCGTGCTCCCTGAGGGCTCGAAGCTGGTGGGCGACCTCGGCCGCCATCGCGCGCGCGAACGACTCCGGATCGTCGTCGTCGGGCTCGGGCACGAGGTGGTGGACGGCGCCCGACGCGTGCAGGTCGAAGGCGCTGATGCGCTGCTCCGTCGCCAATTGCGCCGCGTGGTCGACGTCGCCGAAGACGATCGCGCTGGCGCCCTCGGGCGGCAGGGGCGACAGCCACGAGTTCTCGGCCGCGATCGTGCGGGTGGCCGGCAGCAGCGCCAGTGCGCCGCCGCCGCAGCCCTGTCCCAGCAGGACCGAGACCGAGGGAACCCGCATCGTCGACATCGAGCTGATGCAGCGGGCGATCTCGCCGGCGATCGCGCCCTGCTCGGCCTCGGGCGACAGCTCGGCGCCGGGGGTGTCGATGAAGGAGACCAGCGGCAGCCCCAGCTCGTTCGCCAGGCGCATCCCGCGCCGTGCCTCGCGCAGCGCGGCCGGGCCCATCGGCTTGATCCGGCTCTGGGTGGTGCGGTCCTGGCCGATCACGACGCACGGCTCGCCGTCGATCCGGGCCAGCGCGACGATCATCGCCGCGTCGCGCTCGCCGCGCTCGGTGCCTTGCAGGCGGATGATGACGTCCGTGCCCCAGCGCAGGACCTCGCGGACGCCCGGCCGGTCGGGGGTGCGGGTCAGCAGGACCGAGTCCCACGTGTCGTGCCGGCGCTCGGTGGCCGCGGGGCGGCGCGACCGGCTCGAGGCGGTGGGCGGGTCGATGAGGATCGACAGCGCGGTGTCGACCATCGAGGGCAGCTCCTCGGGCATGACGACGGCGTCGATGATCCCGCGGTTGGCGAGGTTGTCCGAGGTCTGGATGCCGGGCGGGAACGGCGTGCCGTTGAGCAGCTCGTAGACCTTCGGGCCGAGGAATCCGACGAGGGCGCCGGGCTCGGCGATCGTGACGTGCCCCAGCGATCCCCACGAAGCGAAGACGCCGCCGGTCGTGGGGTGGCGCAGGTAGACCAGGTACGGCAGTCCGGCGGCCTTGTGGTCCATCAGTGCGCGCGAGATGTCGACCATGCGGACGAAGGCGGGCGTGCCCTCCTGCATGCGCGTGCCGCCCGAGGCGGTCGTGGCGAGCACGGGGATGCCCTCGGCGGTCGCGCGGCGCACCGCGCGGACGATCCGGTCGGCGGCGACCTGCCCGATCGATCCGGCCAGGAACCGGAACTCGTTGACCAGCACGGCGACCGGCCGGCCGCGCATGAGCGCCCGGCCGGTGATGACCGACTCGTCGGTGCCGGCGCGCTCGGCCGCGGCCAGCAGGTCGGTGCGATAGGGCTCGGGGTGGACGTGGTGGTCGACCGGCTCGTCCCACGACTCCCACGATCCGGGGTCGAGGACGAGATCGATCAGCTCACGTGCGGTCAGGCGGGACACGGCACCCAGTATGGCGGTGCCCGGCCGTCGGCATCGATTCCGTGGCGTCCGCCGGACCACTACAGTGACCGCCGTGTCCTCCTTCCACGCGATCATCCCCGCCGGTGGGGCGGGCACGCGCCTGTGGCCGCTGTCGCGCCGGGCCCGGCCGAAGTTCCTGCTCGACCTCGAGGGGACCGGCCGGACGCTGATCCAGCAGACCTGGGACCGGATGCTGCCCCTGACGGGCACCGAGCGCATCCACGTCGTCTCGGGCGCCGACCACGGCAGCGCCATCGCCGAGCAGCTGCCCGAGCTGGTCAACCTGCTGCTCGAGCCGTCCCCGCGCGACTCGATGCCCGCCATCGGCCTGGCCGCCGCGATCATCGAGCGGGCCGATCCGGACGCGATCGTGGGCTCGTTCGCCGCCGACCACCGCATCCCGGACCCCGACCGCTTCGTCGAGGCCGTGCGCGAGGCGATCGCCGTGGCCGAGGACGGCTACATCGTCACGATCGGGATCGAGCCGACCGAGCCCTCGACGGCGTTCGGCTACATCGCCTCGGGTGAGGCGCTCGACGGCTTCGACTCGGCCCGCGCGGTGCGCAGCTTCGTCGAGAAGCCCGACGAGGAGACCGCCCGCGGCTACCTGGCGTCCGGCGACCACGTCTGGAACGCCGGGATGTTCGTGGCCCGCGCCTCCGTCCTGCTGGACTCGCTGGCCCGCTTCCAGCCCGAGCTCGCGGCCGGGCTGCGCGCGATCGCTGCTGCCTGGGGGACGCCGGCGTTCGTGGCCGAGCTGGGCCGCACGTGGCCCACGCTGACGAAGATCGCGATCGACCACGCCGTCGCCGAGCCGGTGGCGGCCGAGGGCGGCATGGCGGTCGTGCCGGCGACCTTCGGCTGGGACGACCTGGGCGACTTCGCCTCCATCGCTCCGCTGGGCTCCTCGCCCGACGTGCTGTGGGTCGACGCCGACGGCGTGGCGCGCGGCCGCGAGGGCGTGCAGATCGCCGTCCTCGGGCTGCGCAACGTCGCGGTCGTGCAGACGGACGACGCGGTCCTGGTGCTCGACCTGGCTCAGTCGCAGCGGGTCAAGGACGTCGTCGCGCTGCTCAAGGACGCCGGGCGCGACGACCTGCTCTGACGGTCAGGTCAGGGCGCCGCTGGGTCGTCGTGCATCCACGGTGTGAAGCAGACGCCGATCAGGAGGCCGTCGGCCGACTGGAAGCGGGCCACGACCTGCTGCCAGGGCTCGGTGCGCGCCTCGTGCACCAGTCGGTAGCCGCGATCGGTCAGCTCGCGGGCCGCGCTCTCGACGTCGTCGACCTCGAACTCGATGGTGGCCTGCGGAACCCGGTGGGTGTCGGGCCAGGTGTCCTGGCCGAAACAGGCCCGGGCGGCCTCGCGCAGGGGCCAGACGCCGAAGTGCTTGGTGCCCGCCACCTCCTCGGAGTAGACGTACTCCGAGTCCGGGTCGGTGACGGGAGGCCGCAACGGCAGCCCGAGGGTCTCGGCGAAGAGCCGCTGGTCGTGTGCCGGGTCGCTCGTGATGACGGTGACACCTGCCACGAATCGAACATCCATCGCCCGCGGTCCGATCAGGGGATGGCGCGGACCGGCCGGTGGCCGACGAGGTCCTTGAGCTCGGAGTCCGGGGTGTTCGGGCCCGGGAGGTAGATCTGGGCGACCTCGCCCGTTCCCACCACCGTCAGGTCGCCGTCCTCGGCGTCGGTGTAGATGGTCTCGCCACGGCTCAACGAGATCTTCTGGCCCTGCGCGTTGAGCACCTGGACACCGCCGCCGATGCACATGACGATCGAGTGGGCGGCCGAGATCAGCGAGACGCCGTCGGGATCGGCGGGGGAGACCTGCGTGACGGCGAGCGCGAACTCGTCCACGGCCGGGTGGTAGACCTCGGTCGAGAAGGACGGGTAGCCCGGCTCGACGCGTGCGACGCGCGCCATGCCGGCTTCGAGGCAGCGGATCAGCCCGTCGGGGTCGAGCGCCTTGCGGGTCAGGCCCGCCCGCAGCACGTTGTCGGAGTTCGCCATGGCCTCCAGGCACAGGCCCGAGAGATGGGCGTGGATGACGCCCGTGCCCAGGAACATCGCCTCGCCGGGCTGCAGCGTGAAGCGGTTGAGCAGCAGGGACACCACGATGCCGACGTCACCGGGATGGTGGCGGGCGATCATCGCGGCGGTGCTGTAGGCGCGCTTGATGTCGACGCCGTCGTGGACCAGTGCCTTGCACTGGACCACGAGCTGGGCGATCTCGGTGGCCGGCGGGGGTGCGATCAGCAGATTCTCGAGCACGCGGACGATGCCCTTGAAGCCGGTCTTGGCGCGCAGCGTCGCGGAGGCGGCGTTGATCGTGGGCGTGTCCAGCTGCGAGAAGACCCGCAGGATCTCGGCGGTCGGACGGAAGCCCACGAGCGTGTCGAAGGTGCTCAGCGCGTAGACCATCTCGGGCTTGTGGTTGCGGTCCTTGAAGACCCGCTGCGGCGAGTCGAGCGGGACGCCGGCGGCCTCCTCGCGCTCGAATCCCTCGTGGGCCTCGGCGGCGCCGGGATGCACCTGGATCGACAGCGGCTGCTCGGCCGCGAGGATCTTGAGCATGAACGGGACCTCGCCGGCGACCTCGGCCAGCGGCCGGAGCCCCTCGGGCGTCTCGACCTGCGAGGGAGCCAGGGGATGGGTGCCGAGCCACATCTCGGCGACGGGCTCGCCCGACCCCGTGCGCCCCAGAAAGCGCGGAATCTCGCTGGTCGAGCCCCAGTCGTACGCCTGGGTCATGTTGTGCAGACGGCGCATGCCCCCAACAGTAGACTCCCTCGCGTGTCCGGACCCCAACTCGTCGCATTCGATCTCGACGACACGCTCGCGCCGTCCAAGTGCCCGATCCCCGAGCCGATCGGCGAGCTGCTCGTGCAGTTGGCCGAGCGGGTCCAGGTCGCGGTCATCTCGGGCGGTCAGCTGACGCAGTTCCGCACCCAGATCGTCGAGCAGCTGCCGCCCGCCTCCGACGAGGTGAAGGAGCGGATCCACCTGCTGCCGACCTGCGGCACGCAGTACTACCGGCTCCGCGGCGACGAGATCGTCACGGTCTACGCCCACGCCCTGACGCAGGACGAGCGCGACCGCGCCCTGGCGGCCGTCGAGCAGGAGGCCAGGCGGCTCGGGCTGTGGGAGTCGCAGACGTGGGGCGACATCCTGGAGGACCGCGGCTCGCAGATCACCTTCTCGGCGCTCGGACAGCAGGCCCCCATCGAGGCCAAGACCGCCTGGGATCCCGACGGCACGAAGAAGAGCGCCCTGCGCGACGCCGTCGCCGCCCAACTGCCGGACCTGGAGGTGCGCTCGGGCGGGTCGACGTCCGTCGACATCACCCACCGCGGGATCGACAAGGCCTACGGGATGAAGCAGCTCGCGGACGCCACGGGGATCAGCCTCGACGACATGCTGTTCGTGGGCGACCGGCTCGACCCGGACGGCAACGACTACCCCGTGCTGGCGCTGGGCGTGCCGTGCCACGCGGTCGAGGGATGGCAGGACACCGTGGCCTACCTCGAGGAGCTCATCCCCACGCTGGGCTGACCGGCTGGGTGATCAGGCCCGGCCGCTGACCTGCTGGCGGGCGTCGGCCTGACGCTCGACGGAGCGCTCGGCCGCACGGTCGCCGGGCTCACGACGCGAGACGAAGCGGTAGCCGACGTTGCGCACCGTGCCGATCAGCGTCTCGTTCTCGGGGCCGAGCTTGGCGCGCAGGCGACGCACGTGCACGTCGACCGTGCGGGTGCCGCCGAAGTAGTCGTAGCCCCACACCTCCTGCAGCAGCTGCTGGCGGGTGAAGACGCGGCCCGGGTGCTGGGCCAGGAACTTCAGCAGCTCGAACTCCTTGAAGGTCAGGTCCAGGACCCGGCCGTCGAGCTTGGCGGTGTAGGTGACGTCGTCGACCACGAGGCCGCTGGCGCTGATGATGTGGGTGTCGTCATCGCTCTTGTCGCCGTCGGCGGCGACGCGGCCCATCGCCAGGCGCAGGCGGGCCTCGAGTTCGGCGGGGCCGGCGGTGGTGAGGATGACGTCGTCCATGCCCCAGTCGGCGGCGGCGACGGTCAGGCCGCCCTCGGTGAGGATGAGGATGAGGGGGCACTCGATGCCGGTCGTGCGGATCACGCGGGTCAGGCTGCGCACCTGCGCCAGGTCGTGCCGCCCGTCCACCAGCACGGCGTCACACGTCGGCGCTTCGATGAGCGCGCTGGCCTCCGCGGGGAGAATCTTGACGTGGTGGGGCAGCAGGGCGAGTGACGGCAGCACCTCGACCGAGGACTGGGTGCTCTTCGTCAGCAGCAGCAGGTGGGACACGTGACTGGCCTCCTATACACGTCGAGGCCCCGATGAACGAACCGCGTTCATCGAAGCCTCATTGCTGCGTCGACCATACTTCATGTGACGGGGCTGTGACGACGGTGGCACAGAATGCGAAACACGTCACAGTGAGGTCACACGGCCGAGACGGCCAGGAGGAGACGAGATGACCGGGGTCCAGGTGCTGGTGGCCGCAGTGATGGTCGCCGGGGCGGCCGCGCTGATCATGCGCTGGAAGAACGGTCGATTCGCCGCCCCGGCCGCCGACCCGCAGGACGGCGAGCGGCTCGATCCCGACGACCTCGGGGCGCCGCTGGGGCAGCGGGCCACGCTCGTCCAGTTCTCGAGTGCGTTCTGCGCGCCGTGCCGCGCCACGCGGCAGGTGCTCTCCCAGGTGACGTCGCTGGTGCCCGGTGTGGCCGCCGTCGAGATCGACGCCGAGGCGCAGTTGGATCTGGTGCGACGGATGAACGTGTTGCGCACGCCCACGGTGCTGGTGCTCGACGCGCAGGGCCGGGTCGTGGAGCGCGCCTCGGGCGCTCCCACGCGCGATCAGGTGCTGGTCGCGCTCGACCGCGCGCTCTCGAACTAGAGGGCCCCGTCGCCTGAGCGTCTCGACATGCGGACGCTAGTCTCATGAAGTGAGATTTAGCGCAGGTCCGGTCCGTCGAGGGCCCTAGTCTGGCGGCATGTTCACGACACACCTGACCCGACGACGCGCGGTGGACAACTGCCGCACGCGCTCGGCGCTGTGTCGTATGCGCTGACCTTCTCGCCCTCGTTCGCATCGTCAGCCCTCACTCCTGTTCGGAGAACCCTCATGTCCCACGATTCCGTGGTCGACCCGCGTGCCCTGCGCTTCGGCGCCGCGCTGACCGCCGTCGTCCTGGCCCTGGCCCTCGTCCTGCCGTCGCCGGCGCGCGAGATCGTCCTGGCCGTCCAGACGGTGGTCTTCGCCCTCGGCGTGTTCGTCTCGCTGTCGGCGTCGCCGTGGTCCTGGCTGTTCCGCACCGTCGTCCGTCCGCGGGTCGGCGCCCCGGATCGCACGGAGGACGCGCGGCCGCCGCGCTTCGCCCAGGCCGTCGGACTCACCTTCGCCCTGGTCGGACTGGTCGCCCTGCTGACCGGTGCCACCACCGTCGGACTCGTCGCCGTGGGCTTCGCGTTCGTCGCCGCCCTGCTCAACGCCACCACGGGCTTCTGCCTGGGCTGCGAGCTCTACCTGACCACCCGTCGCCTCGCCAGAACCCTGGCCTGATCGCCCGAGCCAACCGTCACCACCATCACTTCGCAGAGGAAAAGGAACACCATGAGCCGCGAGACCGCACTCGTCACCGCTGACTGGGTCGAGGACCACCTGAACGATCCGAGCGTCGTCCTCATCGAGGTCGACGAGGACGCCGAGGCCTACGACAAGGGCCACATCCCCGGCGCGATCAAGCTGGACTGGAAGAAGGACCTGCAGGACGGCGTCCGGCACGACTTCATCAGCAAGGACCGCCTCGAGAAGCTGCTGAGCGAGAAGGGCGTGTCCACCGACGACACGGTCGTCTTCTACGGCGGCAACAACAACTGGTTCGCCGCCTACGCGTACTGGTACCTGAAGTACTACGGCCACCAGAACCTGCGCCTGCTCGACGGCGGCCGCAAGAAGTGGGAGCTCGACAGCCGCGAGCTCACCGCGGACCCGGTCACCCGCGAGGCCACCACCTACACGGCGCAGGAGCCCGACGAGGACATCCGCGCCTACCGCGACGAGGTCGTGGCGGCCATCGGCACCCAGAACCTCATCGACGTCCGCAGCCCCGACGAGTTCGCCGGTCGCCTGCTCGCCCCGGCGCACCTGCCGCAGGAGGCCGCGCAGATCGGTGGCCACATCCCCACCGCCGGCAACGTGCCGTGGAGCAAGGCCGCGAACGACGACGGCACCTTCAAGAAGGACGAGGACCTCAAGGCCCTCTACGCCGACGCCGGCCTCGACGAGGGCAAGGACACGATCGCGTACTGCCGCATCGGCGAGCGCAGCTCGCACACGTGGTTCGTCCTGAGCGAGATCCTGGGCTACCCGAACGTCAAGAACTACGACGGCTCGTGGAGCGAGTACGGCTCGCTGCGCGGCGTGCCGGTCGCGGTCGGCGATGAGCCGGGGGAGGCCTGACATGTGCGGAGCGATCAAGGGAGGACCGAGCCTGGAGGGCGTCGACGTGACGAACCAGGCCGTCATCCAGGGCGTCGTCCTGCGTGACGAGCAGCCGGTCGGCAACGCCTACGTGCGCCTGCTCGATCGCAACGGCGAGTTCACCGCCGAGGTCCCGACGTCGGCCACCGGTCAGTTCCGGTTCTTCGCCGCCCCGGGCACCTGGACGCTGCGCACGCTCGCGCCGCGCGCCGAGGTCGTCGACTCGCAGGTCGTGGCCGCCAAGGGCTCGGTCGCGGACGTCGCGGTCGCGATCTGACCTGAGACGAGACCAGAGGCCGGGACCCACTGGGGTCCCGGCCTCTTCTCGTCCCCGCGGCGCGCGGTGATCGCGCCTCGCAACCCACGGTGACGATCCCCTTCCCGCCGCTGCAGGTTCGGTCGTATCGTCATCGGACGTGCCGCTCGGGCGCCGAGGACGCGTGCCGCGTAGCGCTCCGGAACGAGCAGGGGGACGACCATGGCGCTGGCGCTCGCTGACGGCACGCACGAGTCCCCACCCCCGCCGGACCCGCCGCGAGCCCGCGGGTCGTCACTCGCCGCCGTCCCGCTCGCGGCGGTCGTCACGGCCGCGACCCTGGGCCTGATCCAGGTCGTGGCGCTCGACGCCTGGGCCGGGTTCCGCGACAAGACCCTCCACGAGGTCATGATCCGGTGGGACGCGGGGTGGATGACCAAGATCGCCGAGCTCGGCTACTTCGGGTTCTCGGTGTCGCCGGACCCCGAGGAGTTGGAGTGGCAGTCCGTGGCGTTCTTCCCCGGCTACCCGGTCCTGGTCAGGATCGTCTCGGCGCCGTGGGCCGTCCTCGGCGGCGAGCACGCGACCTTCGCCGGGGCGCTCGTGGTGTCCGCGGTGGCCTCGCTGGTGTTCGCCTGGGGCATCGCCCAGCTGGCCGTCGACATCTGGCAGCGCCGGCGCACGGCGCCGGGTCGGCCGACGCAGCAGGACCTGTCTGTCCGGGCCCGGGTGGCGCTGGCGGTCGCGGTCTGCGTCCTGGCCTTCGGCGCGCCGATGGCCTTCATCTACTGGATGCCCTATTCCGAGGCGTTGTTCAGCGCGCTCGTGGTGTGGGCGCTGGTGATGGTGCTGCGGCGGCGCTTCCTCGCTGCCGGCGTGCTGACGCTGTTCGCCGGGCTGACCCGGCTCACCGTCATCGCCCTGCTGCTGACGCTGTGCGCCGTGGCCGTCGTCGAGCTGTGGAAGTGGTCCCGGCGGCGGATCGACTTCCCCTTCGCGGCCGTGGCCGCCCCGGCTGTCGGGAGCCTCGGCATCGGCGCCTACCTGGCCTGGGCGAACCGCCAGGTCGCCGACATCGGCGGGTACTTCGCCGCGCAGAAGCGCGGATGGAACTCCGAGTTCGACTTCGGCGCGGGGACGCTGGCCTGGGTCCGTGAGCACCCGGTCCTCCGCGAGACGGGCGACCACGACGCCGTCGCCTACGTCCTGTCCACCTGGGTGATCGTCTTCGCGGTCGTCCTGTGCGTGGCGTCGTTGTGGCCGCTCCTGCGGGGATGGCTGCCGTGGCCGGTCTGGCTGACGGCCGTGCTGGTCGCCGGGAGCGTCCTGGGCTCGAACGGGATCATGCACGCCCGCCCGCGACTGCTGCTGATGCCCGTCCTGTTCCTGCTGCTGCCGTTCGTCGTGCGCGGCGTGCAGTGGGCAGCGTCCGACCGTCCGGGCCGCGTGCGTCGGGGCGCCCTGCTGGCCGGGGCGGGGGTCCTGTGGTGCGCGCTGGGCTTCGGGATCTTCGGCTGGATGGCCGTCGAGTTCCGCTACGGCATCTGACCCGCCCCCCATCCCGAGATTTGCTCCTAGTCCTACCTTTCAACCCGCTTGAAAGGTAGGAAGCGGAGCAAATCACCACGATGGGCGGCTACGTCCTGTCGACGACGAACCCGGCCGTCCCTCGGGAGGGCGCGGCGTCAGCTGAGATCGCGGTAGTGGTCGAGCAGCCGCGAGAGGACGCCGAGTGCCTCCTGCATCTCCTCGATGTGGCCCGGGTCCAGGACCCGCAGCATCTCCTTGAGGCCCGTGGTCGAGATGCCCTTGGTGCGCGGCAGGTACTCGACCCGGCACAGGTCGGACAGGTCGTCGAACTTGCCCGCCCAGTCGTCGCCCATCACGAACAGGTCGACCTGGTGCTCGACGATGTCACGACGCTTCTGCTCCCACGACTCCTCCGGCAGGACGAGGTCGACGCCCTTGATCGCGCCGACGATCTCGGCGCGATCGGCGTAGGGCACCACGGTGCTCTTGCCCTTGCCAGAGTTGAACTCGTCGGTGGAGACGCCGACGATCAGCCGGTCCCCCATGGAGGACAGACGCTCCAGCAGGCGCAGATGGCCGATGTGGAACAGGTCGAAGGTTCCGTAGGTCAGGACGGTCGTCACGGACTCAGGATACGGACGCCCGGAGCCACGGCGTCCGGCGGCGAATCCGGGCGCGTCGGGATACGTTCGGGCCATGACCGACTGGCAGGATCCCGAAGCCGTGTCCCTGATGCTGGACGACCTCGAGACGTGGGCCATCGTGGGGTTGTCGACCAACACCTCGCGCACCGCGTACTCGATCGCCGAGCTGCTGCAGCGCCGCGGCAAGCGCATCGTCCCCATCCATCCCGACGCTCCCGTCGTGCTGGGGGAGCAGGGCTACGCGAGTCTCGCCGACGTGCCGTTCCCGATCGACGTCGTCGACGTGTTCCGCCGCCCGGACCAGGCCGGCCCGTTCGCCGACCAGGCGGTCGAGATCGGCGCGAAGGCCGTGTGGTTCCAGCTCGGGGTCATCGACGAGGCCGCGTTCGAGCGGACGATCGCCGCCGGCGTGCCGATGGTGATGGACACGTGCCCGGCGATCGAGTGGAACCGCCGCGCCCGCTGAGGCTCAGGAGACGTCTTCGGCGTCTGGCAGGACGTCGTCGGGGTACTTCTTGAGGTAGCGGCCCATGCGGTCGTCGCCCAGCGCCGTGAACAGCTCGGCCAGCTTGTCCGGCTGCAGGATCACGACGCTGCCGTAGGTGGGATCGGTCTGGGTGCCCTGGACCGGCGCGGTCATGAAGGTGACGTCGTCGGTGGTGATGCCGCGCAGCGACAGGGCCAGCTTGGCCATCGCCGTGCCGGACCAGCCCTCGTCGACCGTGAGGTTGTCGGTCAGCGCCGACACCGTCTTGGTCAGCTTGTTCGGGTTGGTCGTCACGCCCGAGCTGAGCATCTTGCCCATCAGCGCGCGCATGAAGTTCTGCTGGCGCTTGATGCGGTCGAAGTCACCGCCGGCCAGTCCGTAGCGCGTGCGCACGTAGTCGAGCGCCTTCTTGCCCTCGAGCGTCTGCTTGCCCGCGTTCCACTGGATCTTCTGCTGCGGGTCGTAGAACGAGCGAGGGATCGTGACCTCGACACCGCCGACGGCGGACGAGAGATCCTTGAAGCCCGCCCAGTCGATGATCGCGAGGTGGTCCATCTTCAGGCCCGTGAGCTTCTCGACCGTGTTGATCGTGGCGACCGGGCCGCCCATGGAGAAAGCGGCGTTCAGCTTCTCGGAGTGGGTCGTCTTGCCCTCGGTGTCGTAGATCGGGACGAACGAGTCGCGCGGCAGCGAGACCAGGTAGACCTTCTTCCGGTCAGCCGGGATGTGGACGATCATCAGGGTGTCGCTGCGGTACTTGCCGACGGGCCAGTCGCCGGAGGCGGCGTCCTCGGCGATCGTCGTGTTCTTGGGCTGGCCCTTCTTGGGCTCGCCCTTGTCCGAGCCGAGCAGCAGGACGTTGAGGGCCCGGCCCTCGTCGGGGTCCGGGGCGCTCTTCGGGTTGAGCTTGACGGTCTCGACGTCGTCCAGCTTGCGCTTGAGGTTCCAGGCATAGGCGGCGCCGCCGACCAGCGGCAGCAGCACGATCAGCACGACGGACCAGACGATGGCAGGGTGGCGCTGGCGGAACGAGCGACGGTTCGACGCACGCGATCCGGGTTTCCGGACCGCCTCGGGTGCGTCACTCACCACTGTTCTCCTCGTCTCTCCTCGTCGTCGACAACCTCCCCAGTATGACGGGCCATGCTGAGAGATCCCTTCAGGAATCCAGCACGATCGTCACGGGGCCGTCGTTGACCAGCTCGACGGCCATGTCGGCCCCGAACACGCCACGCTCCACCGGAACCCCGCCGGCCTCGACGGCGGCGCAGAACCGCTCGTAGAGCGGCTCGGCGACGGGCCCGGGGGCGGCTGCTCCCCAGGAGGGTCGTCGGCCCTTGCGGGTGTCGGCGTACAGCGTGAACTGGCTGATCGCCAGGACGCCGCCGCCGATCTCGTCGACCGACTGCTCGCCGGCCATGATCCGCAGCCGCACGATCTTGGCCGCGAGACGGTCGGCGTCGTCGGGGGAGTCCTCATGCGTCACACCCAGCAGGACGACCAGTCCGGGGCCGTCCAACCGGCCCACGACCTCGTCCTCGACCCGGACCTCGGCCCGGCTGACCCGTTGCACCACCGCACGCATGGCAGGAGCGTATCGGCGACTTCGTGACCGGCCGATAGCATGGAACCCATGGCCTTCCAGATCCCCAGTGACCTCCACCCTGATCTGATGCCGGTGGCGTGGCTCCTCGGGACGTGGCACGGCAACGGCCGCGGCGACTACCCGACGATCGACGCCTTCAGCTACGAGCAGGACGTGGTCTTCGCGCACGACGGACGGCCGTTCCTGCACTACTTCAGCCGCGCCTGGATCACCGACGACGAGGGCGAGCGGGTGCGCCCCGGCGCGCTCGAGACCGGTTTCCTGCGTCCGTCCGGCGAGGGCAAGGTCGAGCTCGTGCTCGCGCACCCCACCGGCTACGCCGAGATCTGGTACGGCGAGACCGATGGGGCCCGCATCACGCTGGCGACCGACGTCGTCGCCCGCACGGTGAGCGCGAAGGAGTACACCGCAGGTCAGCGCATGTACGGGCTGGTCGAGGGCGCGCTGATGTACGCCTACGACATGGCCGCCGAGGGCCAGCCCATGCAGTCGCACCTGTGGGGGAAGCTCGAGCGTGTCTAGCCCGCTGCTGAGCCGACCGGGCGCCGTCGAGGCCGAAGGGCACGACGCCGGCGTCGCGGCGCACTACGGGTCGTCCTTCGCCGCCGAGCAGCGCACCCTGCTGTCCGGCGACGGCTTCGTCGACCTCTCGCACCGTGACGTCCTGCGCATCACCGGCCCGGACCGCCTCACCTGGCTGCACTCGCTGACGACGCAGTACCTCGAGGGCCTGGCCGTCGGCCGCTGGACCGACGTCCTGCTGCTCTCGCCGCAGGGCCGTATCGAGCACGACTTCAGCGGCCTCGACGACGGCGAGACGTTCTGGGCCCACACCGAGCCCGGCGCCGGCGCCGCACTCATCGACTTCCTCGACCGGATGCGCTTCATGTCCCGCGTCGAGGTCGCCGCCGTCGACGGCCGGTTCGTCGTCGGCCGCTACGCCGGTGGCCTCGCCACCGAGTTCGTCGAGGACCTCGACGCCGTCGCGGGCACCCCCGTCGGCGTCTACGCCTGGGAGGCGCTGCGCATCGCCGCGGGCCGCCCCCGGTTCGGACTGGACACCGACGAGCGCACGATTCCCAACGAGGTGGGCCTGCTCGGGTCCGCCGTACACCTCGACAAGGGCTGCTACCGCGGACAGGAGACGGTCGCCCGGGTGCACAACCTCGGCCGTCCCCCGCGCCGGCTGACCCTGCTGCACCTCGACGGCTCCGTCGACCACCTGCCCCCGCACGGCGCGGACGTCCTGCTCGGCGACAAGGTCGTCGGACAGGTCGGCAGCGCCGCCCGGCACCACGAGCTCGGGCCGATCGGCCTGGCTCTTCTCAAGCGCAACACCCCGGTCGATGCGACGCTCCTGGCCGACGGCGTAGCCGCCGCGCAGGAGCCGATCGTCGACCCCGACGCAGGCCTGCACGTGCGGGCCGGATTGAACATGTGATGACCGAAGCCCCCTCCGAAATCCCCTCGTTCGACGACCTCGGCCTGGACGAATCCCTCGTCCAGGTCGTGCGCGCCCTCGGCTACGAGACGCCCAGCCCCATCCAGGCCCAGGCGATCCCCGCCCTGCTCCAGGGCGGTGACGTGGTCGGGCTGGCCCAGACCGGCACCGGCAAGACCGCCGCGTTCGCGCTGCCCATGGTCCAGCGCCTGGACCCGCGCTCCTCGCACACCCAGGCCCTCGTGCTGGCGCCCACCCGCGAGCTGGCCCTGCAGGTCAGCGAGGCCATCCAGAGCTACTCCTCCGGCACCGGACTGAAGGTCCTGCCGGTCTACGGCGGCCAGAGCTACGGCGCCCAGCTGTCCGGGCTCAAGCGCGGCGCCCAGGTCGTCGTCGGCACCCCCGGTCGCGTGATCGACCACCTCGAGCGCGGCTCGCTCGACCTCTCGGCCCTCGAGATGCTCGTCCTGGACGAGGCCGACGAGATGCTCAACATGGGCTTCGCCGAGGACGTCGAGCGGATCTTGGCCGACACCCCGGAGTACAAGCAGGTCGCGCTGTTCTCGGCCACGATGCCCCCGGGCATCCGCCGACTCGCGAAGAAGTACTTGCACGACCCGCAGGACATCTCGACCCCGCAGGCCACGCGCAGCACGACGAACGTGCGCCAGCGCTGGATGCCGGTCTCGCACCACAACAAGCTCGACGCCCTGACGCGCGTGCTCGAGGTCGAGCAGGGCGACGCCATGCTGATCTTCGTCCGCACGAAGTCGGCCACCGAGGAGCTCGCCGAGAAGCTGCGCAGCCGCGGCTACACCGTGGCGGCACTCAACGGCGACCTCGCCCAGGCCCAGCGTGAGCGCACCGTCGGCCAGCTCAAGAGCGGTGTCGTCGACATCGTCGTCGCCACCGACGTGGCAGCCCGCGGACTCGACGTCGACCGGATCACCCACGTGGTCAACTACGACATCCCGCACGACCCCGAGGCGTACGTGCACCGCATCGGCCGGACCGGCCGCGCCGGTCGTTCGGGCGATGCGATCGTGTTCGTCACCCCGCGCGAGCGCGGCATGCTCAAGTCCCTCGAGCGAGTCTCGGGTCGGCCGGTCGAGCAGATGGCCGTGCCGACCCCCGACGAGGTCAACGCCAAGCGCGCCGACCGGTTCGCCGCCTCGATCACCACGGCGATGGGCGACCCGGAGTTCGAGGTCTACAAGGGCCTCGTCGAGCAGTACGCGCAGCAGCATGACGTCGACATGACCGACATCGCCGCCGCGCTGGCCGTCATGAGCCAGGACGACAAGGCGTTCTTCCTGCGCCCCGACCCGCCGCAGGAGAAGCGCGAGCCGCGGGAGCCGCGCGAGAAGCGTGAGCGCACCGAGCGCCCGTCTTCCGACGGCATGGCGACCTACCGGCTCGCCGTGGGCAAGCGCCACAAGATCCGGCCGTCGATGGTCGTCGGCGCGCTCGCGAACGAGGGCGGACTGAAGCGCTCGGACTTCGGCAAGATCACCATCGGTGTCGAACACACGCTCGTCGAGCTCCCGGCCGACCTGCCGGATGAGGTGTTCGACCTGCTGGCCAACACGCGGATCTCGGGCAAGAAGATCGACATCGCGCCCGACTCGGGTCGTCCCGGCGGCGAGCGCAAGAAGAGCTACTCCAAGCCGGCCGGCAAGACCTACTCGAAGGGCTCGGGGTCGTACTCCAAGGGCAAGCCCGAGCACGACTCGGCCGGCGCGAAGAAGCCCCGGCACAAGAAGGACTGACGGTTTACCACGGTCCCATGGGACTTTGTCGCCTCCCCAGGGAAACTTCCCTGGGGAGGCGCTGGTTTACCACGGGACCGTGGTAAACCGCGCGGCCTCAGGACACCTGCGCGCGCACCAGCAGCGGATGGTGGTCTGACGGCAGTGGGGCGACGAAGCGGCCGCCGGACATCCGTCCGGCGTTCGCCCAGGAGACGACGCGGCTGCGGCCGGGGCGGACCCAGACCTTGTCGACGTGGTCGCCCCACGTCACGCCCACGACGGGCTTGGTCAGCCACCGCGGGTTCGCCGTGTTGAAGTGCTGGCGGCTCAGGGAGCGGGCCTGCTCGTACGCGTCGTAGAAGCCGTTGGCGTGCATGACGCTCTCGAGCCGGTTGTTTCCGGCCCGGCTGCGGTTCGTGTTGAAGTCGCCGAGCACGACGACCGGCATGCTGCGAACGTTCCGGCCCCACCACGCGAGCTGCGCTCCCAGCGCGGAGAAGATGTCGGTGGCCTGGGTGGCGCGGTAGCCGGCCATCGACCGCTTGTCGTCGACCTGGAGGTGGACGGCCACGAACACGACCGTCTGGCCGCTGGCCCGGTGTCGCAGCGCGGCCCACGGGGCCTGCTTGCCCGGCGGGTCGGCGATGCCGTCCACCGGCAGGACGCACGGGTCGGCGCGCACGGGCTTGCCGTCGTCGCCGAGGACGAGCTTGTTGTCCTCGTCGAGCGCCAGGGGGCACTCGGTGGACTGCTGCTCGGGGCCCAGCGTCTGCTCGACCTGGTCGAAGGCCGCGGTGCGGTAGAAGATCCGGTTGTCCTTGCCGCCGAGCGTCTCGGTGTACCCGGGGATCACGGCCCCGCGCCATCGGCTGGCCTCCTGGAGCGCCAGCACGTCGGGCTTGAGGCGCTGCACCTCGCGGACGACCAGCGGCATCCGGGTGCTCCAGCGGCTGCAGGCGTTCGAGCAGACGTTGTAGCTCATCAGGCGGTAGGCGGGGTGTCGCGATGTGTTGAGGCTGGCCGAGGCGGCTGGCGTCATGCGGGCGATCCGCGCCGAGCGGCTGCCGGCGCGCTTGCCGTTGAGCGCCCGGACCTGGACCCAGTAGACCTTGTTGCGCTTGAGCTTCTTGATCGTCGCCTTCGGCGAGCGGACCGTCGTGCGGGGCTTCTTCTGCTTCGCGACGTGGGCCTTGGAGTTGCCGACGAACACCTGGTAGCGGGTGGCCCGCGAGGCGCGGGGCCACGACACGGAGATCCGGGCGTACTTCTTGCCGGCGGACGTGTAGGTCGCGGTGGCGGTGACCGACACCAGACCGACCTTGCCGGGCTTCTTGGGCGCCGCGACCGCAGGGGTGCCCAGGGTGGCCGCGGTGAGCACGGCGATCAGGGCACAGGCCAGCAGGCGAAGACGCATGGTCTCGACCCTAATGCGTGTTTGTCACGTGCGTCACATCCTTCCCGCAGGAGGGAGGCGACGACGAGTCAGGAGACGGTGCCGGGCGCGACGTCCTTGCGGGCCTTCGCCGGCACCTTGACGACCTCGCTGGGGGCCGTGACGGCGTCCTTCTCGTCGCGCTCGAGGACGACCGTGGCCGCGATCATGTTGTGGTCCGAGAGCCACGTGCCGACGTAGGTGGTGCCTGAGAGATTGGCCCACTGGCGCCAGGCGGGGACCTTCCAGTCGCTCGACGCGTAGATGTGGTCGACGTGGTCGTGGGACATGATCGCCTGGTCGCCGCGGCGGCTGCCGGTGTTGACCTGGGCGTTCTGCGTCTCGTCGGCGACCTCGACGGTGTCGCTGTACCCCGACGACCGCACGATCGGCCCGACGGTGTCGCCGCTGCGATGCGTGCCGGAGTTGAAGTCGCCGGCCAGCACCACCGGATCGTCCTGCGTGTTGATGCCGGCGAGGGCACCCATCAGGCTGCGCATCTCGGACGCCCGCTCGCCGTTCTTCTTGTGGCCGCTCAGCAGGTGCACGCTCACGACGATGAACGGCCGCTCGGTCAGCTTGTCCTCGAGCCGGGCCCACGTCGCCCACCGGCCGTGCCCCAGCGACCAGCGTCCGCCGTCGAGCTGGGTGAACTTCTCCGGCGAGTAGAACAGGTAGCGCGAGTTGCCGCCGCCCTGCGCCGGGACCAGGTTCTTCGGACCGCCGCTGAACGCCGCACGCGTGGTGGGGCCGACGCGCTCGCCCCCGGCCTCCTGCAGGGCCAGGATGTCGACGCCGGACGCGTGCACCTGGGCGGCCTGGCCGCCGACGCGGCCGCCGAAGCCCGAGCAGGCCTCGGAGCAGATGTTCCACGACCCGATCGAGAACTCGGAGCCGGCCGGGGGAGTGGTGACCTTGATCGGAGGGCTGAACCGGCTGACTCCGGCGTCGCCCACCGCGCGGACGCGGACCCAGTACGTGCGCTCGGGCTTCAGCGAGTCCGTGGCGAACGCCGTGCCGCCCTGGGTCAGTCGCTTGACCTTCTTCGGCAGTTCTTTCTTCGACGTCGAGACCGCCACGTCGTAGGTCGTGGCGTAGTCGGCCGGCTTCCACTTCACGACGGCGCCCTCGGGGGCGGTCCGCTTGACCTTGGGCCGGGGCGGCACCTCGGGCAGCAGGGTCACGGTGCCCTCGACCGCGAGCTCGGTGGCGCCGTCCTGGACCGACTCGACGCGGTAGTTGACGCGACCCCTGGGGTCGGCCGCCTGCGGGACGCGCAGCCTGGCCATCGGCTCGGTCGTGACGATCGTGCGCGCGGGCTTGGCGAGGTCGTCGCCCAGCAGGACGCGGTACTGGCTCGCGTTGCCCGACCAGGCCAGGGAGACCTCGCTCGGGGCGACATCGACGGACAGCACCTTGAGGTAGGGGCGCTCGATCCCGACCATCCGGGCCACCGGGCCGTGCCCCTGGGAGTCCGTGGTGCTGGCCATCAGGGCGGCCCCGCCGATCAGTGCGATCCCCACGCCGACCAGGCACGAGGAGCGCAAAAGACCGGGCATGCCCGCATCCTACGGGGTCGCGAGCACCAGTTTCGTCACGACGGGATTGTGGTCCGACGGGAACGGAGTGGCGTACTGGCGGCCCTCGGGCGTCTCGACGAAGTTCGCCGGCATGAGCCACGACTCCACCTGGACTCCCTTGAGCGGGACGTAGATCCCGTCGACGTGGTGACCGTTCGCCTTGGGCGTCGGGACGCCCGCGTTGGCGCTGTTGAGCTCGGCGTTGATCGTGTTGGTCGTGAGGGTCAGCGCGTCGACCACGCCGTGGCGCTCGAACTCGCGGCGGGGGGCGTCGTACCCGCCCGGGTAGTTGGACTGGTTGGCGTTCGACGCGTTGGAGTTCCAGTCGCCGCCCCAGACCACGGGCAGGCCGTGGGGGTTCAGCGCCGAGATCCTCGAGATGAGGCGGGCGGTCTGCTTCCGGCGACGATCGTCACGGGCCTTACCCTTCTGCGGCTCGAGGTGGGCGTCGACGACGATGAACGCGGTGCCGGCCTGGCGGTCGCGCAGCAGGTTCCACGTCGCGTATCGCTTGGTCTCGGAGTCCAGGGTCATCCAGCCGCCGTCGAGCGCGGAGAAGCGCGAGGACCGGAAGTAGATCGTCTTGGCGCTCTTGTACGCGCCGCGGGTGAATCCGGGCAGTGCGGTGTGGAACGCCGTCTTCGTCGCCGACTCCTGGGTCACGATGATGTCGGGGTCGGCCGACCGCACGACGGCGGCGGCGAGCGGCTTGCGCACGGACCACTTCGGGACGTACCGCAGGAACCACGCGGGGCTGTCGGCGGAGCGGCACTTGTCCTCACCGCACAGGTTGTAGGTGGCTACCGTGGCGCGCACGGGCTTCGGCGCGAGCCGGGTCTTCGAGACCGGACCCCAGGCTCCCTTCACGGTGCCGTTCACGCCGCGGGCCCGGGCGTAGTAGGTCATGCCGCCGTTGAGTCCGGTGACGGTGGCGGCCGGGTTCTTGCGGCCCACCGTGTGGACGCCGGTGGTGAAGCGCCGGTCGGTCGCCAGCTGCAGCTGGTAGGTCGTCGCGCTGGTGCTGCGCGACCAGCGGTAGGCCAGCCGATCGCCGCTGCCGCCGACGACGCTGTTCGCCGTTCCCTTGCCGACGCGCAGGTTCGCGCGCTTCCAGTTGGTCGCGGCGGAGTACTTCTTGCCGCGGTACGAGCGCACCCGGTAGTAGAAATCGTGCCCGGAGTTGGGCTTCAGCTTGCGGAAGGTCACGGAGGTCTTGCGGGTGCGGACGTTGCGCACGCACCGCTTCGACTTCGGCGCGGTCTTGACGCACACCGAGAACGACTTCGCGCGCTTCGGCCGCTTCCAGCGGATCGTCAGGGTCGTCGTCGTGGTCTTCGCGGAGACCTTGGTGACCTTCGCGGGCTTCGCGGGGGCGGCCTCGGCGGCGGTGGCGGGGGCGACCAGGACGGTGCTGGTCAGGGCGAGCGTCACGAGGGCGCGGCGGAGCAGGGAGGAAGGCATGGAGTCGGGCTGGGGGAAGGGGAGGGGGCCGCCCGAGGGCACCTACGGCGCCCACAGGTTAACCCGGTTCGGCGCTGTTGAGGGCCGACATGTCCGATGCATCACAGTTGCTTGCGTTTGCTAACTATTGCAAGCACGCTGAAGGGCATGGGGAAGTTGAACATGCCAGATGCTGTCGGGTCGGCCATGGGGTCGCTCGGGGAGTACCTGCGTGACCAGCGAACCCAGGCGCAGATGTCATTGCGACAGCTGGCCGAGCTCGCGGACGTCTCGAATCCGTACCTCAGCCAGATCGAGCGTGGCCTGCGCAAACCGTCCGCCGAGGTGCTGCAGCAGATCGCGAAGGCACTGAGGATCTCGGCCGAGTCGCTCTACGTCCGCGCCGGCATCCTCGATGCCGAGCAGTCGGGGGCGTACTTGGTGGAGGACGCCATCGACCGCGATCCGCGGTTGACCACGCGCCAGAAGACGGCTTTGCGGGACATCTACCGCTCATTCGTCGGAACCGCAGACCTCGAGGAGAAACCATGAGCATCACCGACACCATCAACGCCCAGATCAAGTCCGTACTCGACGACATCCGCGCCCTGCCGAACACCGTCAAGGGGTTCGACGTCAGTGGCCTGCAGAAGAAGGCCGAGACCCTGGCGCAGACCGCGCTCGGATCGGTCACCGCCACCTACTCCGACCTGGCGAAGAAGGCCGACGACCTGGTCGACCTCGCCAAGGGCCTGCGCGTCGACGACGTCCGGAAGGCCGCCGAGGACTTCGCCACGCGGGCGGAGGCCGTCGTCACCGAGCTGCGCGGCAGGGTCGACGACGTCACCGTCGACGACCTCAAGGCCACGGTCGACGACTTCCGCGAGAAGGCCGACGACCTGGTCGGCGACCTCAAGGACAAGGCCGAGGAGATCATCGACGAGCTGACCGCCAAGGCCGAGGAGCTCACCGGCAAGGCCGCCGAGGCCGTCGAGGACGCCACCGGCACCGCCGGAGCGGCCGCGGCGTCGTTCGCCAACTCGGCCCGGACCCGCGCGGCCACCGCGCCGTCGACGAACAAGTCCAGCACCGCGAAGTCGAGCACCGCGAAGTCGAGCACGCCGAAGTCGAGCACCGCGAAGTCGAGCACGCCGAAGTCCGGCACCGCCAAGACGAGCACGGCCAAGAGCACCACGACGGCGAAGAAGACCGCGGCGAAGTCGACGAACGGCGCGAAGGCCCCGGCCAAGAAGGCCTCCGCCGCGAAGAAGGCCACGGCCAAGAAGGCGCCCGCGAAGAAGGCCTCCACGACGGCCAAGAAGGCCCCGGCCCAGGCCGGCGGCACGGCGAAGTCGACCGCCTCGAAGACGACGACCGCCAAGAAGTCGCCGGCGAAGAAGGCCTCGTCCTGACGCTCGTTTCGCACGGAATCAGCGGTGGGCACCACTCTCGGGCGGTGCCCACCGTATTCTTCCCCCCATGGCTCTCGTGACCCCGGTGATCTGGTGGCTGCTGCTGGCGACCAAGGTCTTCGCCCTGGTCGACTGCGTGCGGCGCAAGCCCTATGACTTCGAGATGGCCGGGACCCTGCCCAAGAACATCTGGCTGGTGATCCTGCCGGTCTCGATCCTGGTCGACGTCGTCTTCCAGAACCCGCTGGGCATCCTGCCCCTGCTGGGCACCGTGGCGGCGCTCGTCTACCTCGCGCAGACCCGCGGCTCGGGTTACTGAGCCGCCACCGGCACCCGCGTCGCCGTGTACGCCTTCCGGTAGCCGTCCAGGATCTCCCACAGGCTCACCAGGGCGATCACGAAGGCGCTGCCCTTCGAGACCTGGCGGACGATCTCGCTGTCCCAGTCGAGGTGGGCGACCAGCTCGGGGTTGACCAGCGAGCCGTCCAGCAGCAGCACGATGGTGGGGATCGCGAAGAGCAGGGACAGGGCGAGGTTCGCCGTCGCGGTCACGCCGGTCCAGCCCGCGCGGTGGATCCAGAGGGCGTGGCCGACCTCGAGCGCCAGCACCGCCAGGAGCAACGGCAGGTACCAGGACCACAGATCCGGATCGGCCAGCGGCAGGCGCTCCCCGTCGATCGACGGCGGCCGGACGTGCTGCCAGACGATGAGGACGGCGGACAGCGGCAGGAAGACCAGGGTCGCGATCAGCTCGCCGAGGCTCCCGGTGTTCTGCTGAGGCTCCGGCAGGCGGTCGACCGACCACTGCGTGTCGGGAACGCGTGAGCCGCTCCAGTCCAGGACGGCGAACACCACGGTGGTCCAGAAGGCGATCTGCATGCTCGTCTGCACCAACGCCCCGAGCCCGCCGGTGATGATCGAGCCGATGTCCTCACCCTCGAACGCCGCCACGGTCGCCACGATCGCCCCCACGACAGGGCCCACGACGCACAGCAGGACGACGGTCAGGCGCAGCCACGGGAAGAAGAACCGCGGACCGATGAGCGCCGGCTCGCGCCCGGTGTAGTCGGCCGCGACGCGCAGGGGGTCGCCGAGCGCCTCGAGCACCTCACGCTCGGCCTCGGGGGTCTCGCCCCGGGCGGCGACGGTGTCGGCGATCCGCTCGCGCAGCTCGGCCTCCACCTCGGTGCGGGTGCGGCCGGGCAGCCAGCGGGTCGCCGCGTGGACGTAGCGGTCAGTCAAGGTGGTGGTCATCGGTCTCCTCCGTCGGTCAGTCGCCCCAGGGCGGTGTCGAGCTCGTGCCAGTCGGCCAGGAGTGCCTCGATGAGGCGCTCGCCCTCGGCGCTGGTGCGGTAGAACTTGCGAGGCCTGGCCTCGTCGGTGTTCCACTCGCTGGTGAGCAGGCCCTGCTTCTCGAGTCGACGGAGCAGGGGATAGAGCGTGTTGCCGTCGACGGTGATGCCCGCCTCGGCCAACGACTCGAGCAGGCCGTAGCCGTAGCCGGGCTCGCGCAGGCTCAGCAGCGACGCGAGCACCACCGTGCCGCGGCGCAGCTCCTGAGTGTGCTGCTGGGTCAAGTCGTCCATGTGTCACACCATAGTGTGTGTCACACACTATGGGCAAGACGCACAGGTCGACGACCTCCGACAACGACGAACCCCTCCCCGGCCGGAGCCGGAGAGGGGTTCGGGTGGAGCCGGGTCAGCTCACTTGCGCTTGCGGGCGGTGCGGTTGCGCTCGCCGGCGTCGAGGATGACCTTGCGGATGCGCGCGTGGTTCGGGGTGACCTCGACGCACTCGTCCTCGCGGCAGAACTCCAGGCACTGCTCGAGCGACAGCTTCTTCGGCGGGATGACCTTCTCGAAGTTGTCGGCGGTCGAGGAGCGCACGTTCGACTGCTTCTTCTCCTTGGTGATGTTGACGTCCATGTCGTCATCACGGGAGTTCTCGCCGACGATCATGCCCTCGTAGACCTCGGTACCGGGCTCGACGAACAGCGTGCCGCGCTCCTGCAGGTTGGTCATGGCGAACGACGTCACGGCGCCGGCGCGGTCGGCCACGAGCGAGCCCGAGGGACGCGTCGAGATCTCGCCGAACCAGGGCTCGTAGCCCTCGGAGATGTGGTGGGCGATGCCCGTGCCGCGGGTGTCGGTGAGGAACTCGGTCCGGAAGCCGATCAGGCCGCGGGCCGGGACCAGGAACTCCATGCGGACCCAGCCGGTGCCGTGGTTGACCATCTGCTCCATGCGGCCCTTGCGGACGGCCAGCAGCTGGGTGATGCCGCCGAGGTACTCCTCGGGGGCGTCGATCGTCAGGCGCTCGACCGGCTCGTGGACCTTGCCGTTGATCTCTCGCGTGACGACCTGCGGCTTGCCGACGGTCAGCTCGTAGCCCTCGCGACGCATCTGCTCGACGAGGATCGCCAGCGCGAGCTCACCGCGGCCCTGGACCTCCCACGCGTCGGGACGCTCGGTCGGGAGCACCTTGATCGAGACGTTGCCGATCAGCTCGGACTCGAGGCGGTCCTTGACCAGGCGGGCGGTGACCTTCGTGCCCTTCTCGCGGCCGGCCAGCGGCGACGTGTTGGTGCCGATGGTCATCGAGATCGCGGGCTCGTCGACGTGGATGAGCGGCAGCGCGACCGGGTTCTCGGGGTCGGCCAGCGTCTCGCCGATGTTGATGTCGCTGATGCCGGCGATGGCGACGATGTCACCGGGGCCCGCGGACTCGCCGGGCTTGCGATCGAGGGCCTCGGTGATCAGCAGCTCGGTGATCTTGACGCGCTCGACCGAGCCGTCGCGCTTCATCCACGCGACCTGCTGGCCCTTCTTGAGCTCGCCCTCCTCGACGCGGACGAGGGCCAGACGGCCCAGGAAGGGGGAGGAGTCGAGGTTGGTGACGTGCGCCTGCAGCGGCGCGCCCTCGGTGTACTCGGGGGCGGGGACGTGCTCCATGATCGTCTGGAACAGCGGGATCAGGTTGTCGCCCTGGGGCAGGGTGCCGTCCTCGGGACGCTCCAGCGAGGCGACGCCGGCCTTGCCGGAGGCGTAGACGACGGGGAAGTCCAGCGCGTCGTCGGCGGCGTCCTCGGGCAGCAGGTCCATGAACAGGTCGTACGTCTCGTCGACGACCTCGGCGATGCGGGCGTCGGGGCGGTCGACCTTGTTGACCACGAGGATGACGGGCATCTTGGCGGCCAGGGCCTTGCGCAGCACGAAGCGCGTCTGGGGCAGCGGGCCCTCGGAGGCGTCGACCAGCAGCACGACGGCGTCGACCATCGACAGGCCGCGCTCGACCTCGCCACCGAAGTCGGCGTGGCCGGGGGTGTCGATGATGTTGATCGTCACGACCTTGCCGGGGACGTCCTCAGAACCCGGTCCGGAGTACTTGACCGCCGTGTTCTTCGCGAGAATGGTGATGCCCTTCTCGCGTTCCAGGTCACCGGAGTCCATGACCCGGTCGGTCACTTCCTGGTGGTCGGAGTAGGCGCCCTGCTGTTGAAGCATCGCGTCGACGAGAGTGGTCTTGCCGTGGTCGACGTGGGCGACGATGGCTACATTGCGCAGATCAGAGCGTGTGGGCACTCCATCGATTCTACTGCAGGGCCATGAGGTCCTTTCCCCTCCGGGGCGTAATGAACGTCACGAAGGTCACACCCTCGCAATAGTTGCATTCGCGTTAGTGTTTTGCGCGTCATGACCACCTCCCCCCACGCCTGCGCCTTCGATGCCGTCCGAGAGTTCCTCGGCCGGGTCTTCACCACGGCCGAGGGCGAGTCCCTCGAGGCCGTCGCGAAGCTGAAACTGTCGTTCACGCAGGCCAGAGTGGTCTTCACGCTCGCTCACCACGACGGTCCCGCCGCCATCGGCGACCTGGCCGGCGCGGTGGGTCTGTCCGCCGCCGCTGTCGGACGCAACATCGAGCAGCTGGTGCGCAAGAAGCTCGTCGTGCGCACCGAGAACCCCGAGGACCGACGGGTCAAGCTCGTCGCCGTCTCCGCACTCGGACGGAGTCTGGCCCAGAGCCACCTCAAGTCCAAGGAGGACGCCGTGCGCACGCTGCTCGACGCCCTCGAGCCCGAACAATGCCTCGCGCTCGTCGAGGCCCTCAAGCCACTGAAGGAAGAAGTCTCCGATGTCAACTAGCCCGCCCGAAGGAGCCGCGGTCGACGACGACCGGATCACCGCGGACATCCTGAAGATCGCCGGCGTGGTCGTGCTCGGCGCGATCATGTCCATCCTGGACGTCACGGTCGTCAACGTCGCCCTGCCGACGTTCCAGACCGAGCTGTCCTCCACCGACGAGCCGCTGAAGTACGCCACCGTGGCGTGGACGGCGACCGCCTACATGCTCGCGCTGGCGGCGGTCATCCCGCTCACCGGCTGGGCCGCCGACCGGTTCGGCACCAAGCGCCTCTACATGGCGGCCATCGGCCTGTTCACGCTCGGCTCGGTGCTGTGCGCGACCGCGTGGAACATCGAGGCCCTCATCGGCTTCCGCGTCCTGCAGGGGCTCGGCGGCGGCATGCTGATGCCGCTCGGCATGACGATCCTGACCCGCGCCGCCGGCCCGCACCGGATGGGCCGCCTCATGGCCATCCTGGGCATCCCGATGCTGCTCGGCCCGATCATGGGGCCGATCCTCGGTGGCGTCCTGATCGACTCCGCGTCGTGGCACTGGGTGTTCCTCATCAACGTGCCGATCGGCATCGTCGGCCTGGTCTACGCGTCCCGCGTGCTGCCCAAGGACGCACCCGAGCCGAGCGAGTCGCTCGACCGGGTCGGCCTGCTGCTGATGTCGCCAGGTCTGGCACTGCTGCTCTACGGCATCTCGTCGATCCCCGGCGAGGGCACGGCCCTGGCCGCCAAGGTGATCGTCCCGGCCGTCATCGGCCTGGCGCTGATCGCCGCGTTCGTCGTGTGGTCGTTCAAGCCGAAGCACCCGCTGCTCGACCTGCGCCTGCTGGGCAACCGCAATCTGCGCGTTTCGCTGATCGTGATGTTCCTGTTCGCCAGCGCGTTCTTCGGTGCGCTGCTGTTGGTGCCCACGTACTTCCAGCAGGTCCGCGGCGAGTCGGTCCTCATGGCCGGCCTGCTGGTGGCCCCGCAGGGCATCGGCGCGATGCTGACCATGCCGATCGCCGGCGCGCTCGTCGACCGCATCCCGGTCGGCCGCATCGTCCCGTTCGGCTTCCTGGGCATCCTGGTCGGCATGCTCGGGCTCGCCCAGAGCACCGATCCGGGCACGCCGTACTGGCACATCATCGGGTGGCTGTTCGTCATGGGGCTGGGCATGGGCGGCACGATGATGCCGATCTTCACGTCCGCGCTCAAGACGCTGACGTCGCACGAGGTGGCTCGCGGCTCGACGTTGCTCAACGTCGTCCAGCAGGTCGCCAGCGCCTCGGGCATCGCCGTGATCTCGGTCGTGCTGACCAACGGCATGCAGCGTGGCTCCGTCATCCCCGGCTCGGACAAGATCCCGAACGTCGACGGCGGCCTCACCCCGGCGCAGCTGGCCTCGCAGTCGCACACCGACCAGGGCGGCCAGCTGGTCCAGATGCTCGGTGTCACGCCGGCCCAGCTGCAGGACGGGTTCAGCGACCTGGCCCACGCGTTCGCGCAGTCGTACTGGGTCGCCTTCGCGGTGCTCGTCGTGACGCTCATCCCCGTCGCGTTCCTGCCCCGCAAGAAGGAGCCGGCGCGCCTGCTCGATGACAAGGATCAGCCCCCGGCGATGATGCACTGATCGTCACCTGACGACGAACGGCCCACCCGCACGGCGGGTGGGCCGTTCGTCGTTCCCGGCATGACGTTCTACTGTTCCTCCGTGCCGACGCTCGAGACCCTGTTCGCCTTCGCGCTGACCTCGTTGGTCCTCATCGTCGTCCCGGGTCCCAGCGTGCTGTTCGTCGTCGGGCGGTCGCTGGCGCACGGGCGACGCGCGGGGATCCTCAGCGTGCTGGGCAACGGCTTGGGCGGGCTGCCGATCGTCGGCGCGGTCGCGCTGGGCTCGGCGCGCTCGTGGCCGACTCGGCCGCCGCGTTCACCGCCCTGAAGATCGCCGGTGCGGGGTACCTCATGTGGCTCGGGATCAAGGGGTTGCGTAGTGGGCGTGACGAGGGCGCGCTGGCCGACGGCGCCGCGGCCCCGGGGGTATCGCCGTGGCGCGCCCTCGCGGAGGGCTTCGGAGTCGGTGTCACCAATCCCAAGACGATGGTCTTCTTCGTCGCGGTGCTGCCGCAGTTCGTCGATCTTGAGGCAGGCGCGGTGGCGGTCCAGATGCTCGTCCTCGGGGTCGTCTTCCTGGCGATCGCCGTGGTGTCCGACTCGGGGTGGGCGCTCGCGGCCGGCTCGGCGCGGGAGTGGTTCGTCAGCTCACCGGCCCGGCTCGTCGCGGTGCGACGCACCGGCGGTGCGATGCTGATCGGCTTGGGCGGAGCCCTGCTGCTGACCCGTCAGCGCAGCTGAGACTCAGCGACGGCCCGCCTGCAGCGCGGCCCACACGCGGGCATCGGCGGTCTGGTAGCCGGGCAGGCGCATCTTCTTGCGGTAGGCGCGGACGGCCGTGGACGTGCGCGCGTCGTAGATCCCCGTGACGTTCACCTTCTGGCCCGAGGCGCGCAGCGACCGCTGCAGCCGGTGGACGGGCTCACCGACCTTGCCGCGCTTGAGGGCGATGGGGGTCTTGCCGCGAGACAGCAGGGCAGTCCAGAGGGGTCGCGTCGCGGCGCCATTGCGCGGCCACCCCAGGCTCGTGCGGTACGAGTTGACGGCCTTGGTCGTGCGGGCGTTCCAGCGGCCGGTGATGGTCGCCTTGTGGCCGGCGCGCCGCAGGAGGCACTGCAGGAGCTTGACGTCCTTGCCGCGCGAGCCCGCCTTGAGCGAGCGGTAGCGCTTCAGGGTCGGCGACATCTTGCAGACCTTCTGCTCCTTCTTGGCGCGCGATCCGCCGCCCAGCGCCAGGACGTTCTTGTCGATCGTGACGCGATGTCCGCCGTAGGAGACCGCCACGTTGTTGTGGTACTGGTGCACGCGGTCGCGCTTCCAGAACGAGTTCGACAGGTACGGGCCGCCGTTGGTGTTCGCCCGCTTGTTGGTCCAGGCGAACCACATCTGGTCGGGGAAGTCGAAGCCCTTGCGCTTCGCATGGCGTGCCTCGTCGACCGCCGCGATCGCGGCCGAGCCGCTGGAGTAGAGGCCGACCTTGTAGCCGCGCTTGTGGGACCGCGCGACGAACGCGTCGATGAACGTCAGGACGGCCGCGTCGCACCGACGGTTGGCGCGGTCGTACCACTCGATGTCGAGGTAGACCGCGTTCCCCTTGGCGAAACCGAACTGCGAAGCGCGGCGCGTGGCCTCGTCTGCGTCGGCGCGGGCCTGCTTGCGGGCCGTGGCGACGTCGTACGACATGTGCCGCTTCGTCGACTTCGAGTCGAAGCACGGGGCCTGGTAGCCGACGTGGATCGGCAGGAACAGCCAGCCGCGGTTCGCCTGGCGCTTGACCCAGGCGGGGCTGAGGTGCGGCTGCTTCGAGTCGTCGCAGTAGCGCGAGTTGCCCGAGGTGTAGATGCCGACGACCGCGTAGGGCGACGTGAGGTTCCAGGCGTCCATGACCTGGTCGGACGGCGAGACGCACGTGTCGAAGGCGTACCCGGTGAACCGCTGGGGCGACCGCGGGTCCGCCGCGTGAGCCGGCGACGCCATCAGCGAGGCGACGAGCAGGAGGCCGAGCACCAGGGCCAGACGGCGGGCGATCGGAGCGACGGCGGACATCGCTCCAGCGTAGGTGTGGGTTGCCGGGGTGCCAACCACTTGGCGAAATGAGCGTGGGCGAAAAGTGCCCGGGAAAGCGAGAATCCCCGGCACGGAGCCGGGGATCTCAGGTGGTGGCCAGGGCCGGGGTCGAACCGGCGACCTTCCGCTTTTCAGGCGGACGCTCGTACCAACTGAGCTACCTGGCCGTGCTCTGACGAGCGACGTTCACCCTACCGCACCGGTCGGCGCGGGCCGCAATCGGCCGGTATCAGGGCGGTCGCGGACGCCTCGTGGCACGTGAGCCGCCCGCGGCGCACTCAGGTGCGCGTCGGGCCGCCCGCGAACCTGCGTATCGAGAGAGAGAAGGAACGATGTCCCCCACGCCCCTGCTGTTGCCCGGTCAGGCCGCCTCGCCGCCCGGACCGGCCGACATGACCATGATGTACGTCCTGCACCACGCGTTCCGCCGCGACGTGCAGGACTTCGCCCGGGCCGCGGCGGCGACGCCGCCGGGCGACCGTGCTCGCTGGTCCCGGCTCGGGAGCCGCTGGCAGCTGTTCACGCACGAGCTGCACCAGCACCACACGAAGGAGGACGAGATCCTCTGGCCGCTGCTGCTCGAGCGCGTGCGTGCGGCCGGCGACACCGAGGCCGAGCGGGTGCTGCACGAGATGGAGGCCGAGCACGCCGTCCTCGACCCGTTGCTGGCCGCGGCCTCGGCGGCGTTCGAGCGCCTTTCGGCCGGCGAGGACGACCGCGCGTACGACCTGCTGCGCGACACCCTCGGTGAGCTCGGGACCGTCCTGGGTCACCACCTCGGTCACGAGGAGAGCGCGGCCATCGAGATCCTGCAGCGGTACGTGGGCGGGGACGAGTGGCACGAGCTGGAGCGGACGCGCTTTCGCACGAAGCAGACGCTGGCCGAGGCCCGGTGGTCCGTGCCGTGGGCGCTCAAGGGTCTGCCGGCCGAGGCGGAGCATCGGGTCCTGACGCTGGCGGGTCCGCCGCTGCGGATCATCAACGCCGTGTCCAAGCGCCGTTTCCGGGCCCAGGAGCAGGAGGCGTTCGGCTTCCCCGAGGCGTGACGACGGCCCCGTGAGACGACGAAACCCCGCCCCCTGAGGGGCGGGGTTTCAGCACTGGCGACCCCGACGGGACTCGAACCCGCGACCTCCGCCGTGACAGGGCGGCGCGCTAACCAACTGCGCCACGGGGCCTCATGCTGTGCGGATCAACCGCGACCGCAAGACTACCTGACGCCTTCGGGAGACTCCAAAACGGGGTGGGTCATGGCGTGACGATCCACGGATCCAGGCTGATTTCCCAAGGGTCGAGCTCGCTGAGCAGGGCCTCGGGGGAGCGCGCGCCGACGCCCAGCGACGCACCGATGAGATCCCACGCCTGGGCGGGGGTGAGGTCGCGCAGGGTCACCGCTCCGTCGCGCTTGGCCAGCCGCCGGCCGTCGGCGGTGAGAGCCAGCGGGACGTGCGCGTAGGTCGCGGCGGGCAGGCCCAGCGTGTGAGCGAGGTACGCCTGGGCCGGAGCGGCGTCCAGGAGGTCGGCGCCCCGCACGACCTGGTCGACACCCTGATCGCCGTCGTCCACGACCACCGCGAGGTTGTAGGCGTGGGCGCCGTCCCCGCGCCGCAGCACGAGGTCGTCGACGTGGCCCGTGATCTCGCCGCGCAGCTCGTCGCGGACCGTCCACTCGTCGGCCTCGGCGCGGAGCCTGATCGCCGGAGGGCGCTCGGCGCGCCGGGCCGCCCGCTCGGACTCGGTCAGGTCCCGGCAGGTGCCCGGGTAGGAGCCCGGGGGAGCGTGCGGGGCCCGCACGGCGTCGGCGATCTCACGACGCGTGCAGAAGCACTCGAAGGTCAGCCCGGCGTCCGTCAGGCGAGCCAGTGCGGCGGCGAAGAGGTCGTCACGGTCGGACTGGCGGACGACGGGCGGGTCCCACGTCAGCCCGAGGGCCGCGAGGTCGTCCAGCTGGCTGCGCTCGAACTCGGGTCGTGACCGCTGCCGGTCGAGGTCCTCGACCCGAACCAGGAAGCGCCGATTGCTCGCCCGCGCGAACAGCCAGGCGAGGATCGCGGTGCGCAGGTTCCCCAGGTGCAGGTCACCGGACGGGGAAGGTGCGAATCGGCCGGCGGACACGCCTCGAGCCTAGTGCGGCGGACTCAGGCCACCTCGCTGCGGCGAGCCGACGCGACGGCGCTCGCCGCCCCCTGCGTCCACGGCTCACCGTGGCCCGGGAGGACGAGGCTGGCGTCGGTCGCCGCGATCCGCTCCAGCGAGCGGCGAGCCTGCACAGCGTCCTTGGTGCCCGCGCGGGCGACGATCCGCGGGCCGCGGCGGCCCGTGTACGGATCGAGCGTCACCAGTGCGTCGCCGGTCAGGACCACGTCCAGCGCGGGGATGTGCAGGACGCAGTGCCCGTCCGTGTGACCGGCGGTGGGGACGACCGTGATGCCGTCGGGACTGGACCCGACGCCGAGGGAATCCACCTGTTCGACGCCCTCGACCCGCAGGGCCCCCGCCCTCACCATCCGGGCCAGGATCGGCGCGGCCGCGGGGTACCGCAGCGGGTAGAACAGACGGGGCCGGCCGGGACGGTAGCGGTACGGATGCGCGGCGATGCGGTGATCGCCGGGGTGCACCCAGACGCGGGCGCCGGACTCGCGCCGCGCCTTGGCGGCGAAGCCCAGGTGGTCGAAGTGGGCGTGGGTCAGGACGACGTCGGTCACCTCGTCCGGCGTGCGGCCGAGGGCGGCGAGCGCCTCCTGCGCATAGCGCCAGGTCCGGGGGAACCCGGCGTCGACGAACATGAGCAGGTCGCCCAGCTCGATCAGGTAGCAGTTCGTGTCGGCGTCCTCGATCCGGACGATCCCGGGCTCCAGGTGCTCGATTCCCATGACGACCTCCGTGGCGGCTTGCGGGAGTCGTACCCACGAGATCGCGGGTCATTCCCGGATCGCGCCTCGGAACGCCGGGGGATCAGGGCGCGTCGGTGCGCTCCGTCAGGCGGATGACGGGGATGACGCGGTCGGTCTTCTCGGTGTAGCCGCCGAACTGCGGCGCGGACTCGACGATCGACCGGAGCGCGGCCTCGCGCTCGGCGCCGTGCAGCTGCTCGGCGCGAACCGGGATCTTGCGCGGGCCGATCTCGAGGGTGATCTCGTCGGGGTGGGCGGCGATGTTGTGGAACCACGCGGGGTTGTTCTTCGCGCCGTTGGCGGAGGCGACGATCAGCCAGGATCCGTCCGTGCCGGGGAACCAGCCGACGGGGTTCTCGCGGGGCTGACCGCTCTTGGCGCCGACCGTCGTGAGGACCGCGATCTTCATCGGTCCCAGGGACGCCGACGCCGAGCGCCGGGCACGCCGTGCCATGAACTTGTTCGCCAGTCGGACGAGGGGACCGCCGGTGGACCTGCCGCCGCGCGTTCCGCCGTGGGCCTCGAAGCTCATGTCATCCTCCGTCGTCCGGGCTCACCGCCAACCTACTGACGGCGAGGCCCGGCGGCGAGCGCTACGACTGGCGCTGCAGGTCGGCGGGGGTGCGCAGCCAGCGCCAATAGACCCACGCCGCGATGCCCGAGCCGGAAGAGTTGAGGATCATGTCGGCCATCGTGTCGGCGTAGCCGCGGGAGTGGTGCGTGGACTGCAGTTGGTCCGAGGTCCACTCGCCGATCTCCCACAGGGAGCCGATGCCCAGCCAGGTCAGCCACAGGACGATCGGCAGCAGGAACGCCGGCTCGGCCCGGAACCGGTGCAGCAGCAACCGGGCGATCGCCAGGGTGCTGACCAGCGAGAAGGTGAAGTGCGCGAAGTCGTCGTACCACCAGATGCGGTCGTAGAAGTTCAGGCCCCAGCCGGCGACGGCCCCCAGGATCACGGTCGTCAGACCGGTCATCACCAGCGGGTCCCGCAGCGCCTGCCACAGCAGAACACAGCCCATCACCGCAGCGGCCATCGTGACCCGGGTGAAGTGGTCCGACGCCGTGATCCCCACGACCACAGCGCTGAGCATGGTGACCACGGTGAAGAGCAGGGCTGCCCAGTGCAGACGGGGCTGCTGCTCCGCCAGGTCGGACACGGACGGGACGATCGGCTGGGGCATGGGTGAGAGCAGGGTTCTGGTCGGGGACGGGGCGGTGCCGGTGGTACCCCCTACGGGATTCGAACCCGCGCTACCGCCTTGAAAGGGCGGCGTCCTAGGCCGCTAGACGAAGGGGGCCGGACAACCCGTCCAGCATAGGGCACGGCGCACCGACGCTCGGCACACGCTCGCGCGGTGGGGCCGCCCCTAGACTCATGACGTGATCGACGTCGACCCGGACCGGTTCGAGGAGCTGGTGACCGCCGCCCTGGCCGACGTCCCCGCCGAGCTGGCCGATCGACTCGACAACGTGGTGCTGTTCATTGAGGACGACGCCCCGCCGGAGGACCCGCACCTGCTGGGGCTCTACGACGGGATCCCGCTCACCGAGCGCGACTCCACGTACGCCGGCGTCGTCCCCGACCGCATCTTCGTCTACCGCAATCCCACCCTCGCGATCTGCGACACCGAGGAGGACGTGGTCGAGGAGGTTCGCATCACGGTCGTACACGAGATCGCCCACTTCTTCGGGATCGACGACGCCCGCCTGCACGAACTGGGCTATGCCTGAGTCACGCGTTCTGCGCCGCGCGGCAGACAGATTTCACACCGTCGCGAGCGGCACCGAGACGTTCCACTCCTTCTCGTACGGGCGGCACTACGACCCCGACAACGTGGGCTTCGGGCCGGTGATCGCGATCAACGAGGAGCGCATCGCGCCGGGGGCGGGGTACGACGAGCACCACCACGCCGACGCCGAGATCGTCACGTGGGTCCTCGACGGCGTGCTCGGCCACGAGGACTCCACCGGTCACTGCGGCGAGGTCCGCCCGGGCGTCGCACAGCGCCTCAGCGCCGGCGCGGGCGTCACCCACGCCGAGCGCAACGGCAGCGACGTGGAACCGCTGCGATTCGTGCAGATGATGCTCCGCAGCACGAACTGGGACGAGCCCGAGTACGCCCAGGCGGCGGTCCCCGACGGGCCCGGCCTGCACGAGACCGTGCCGGTCCACGCCGACGCCCGGCTGCTCGTGGCGCGCCCTGGACCCGACGCGTCCGTCGAGCTCGAGGTGGAGCACGGAGCGCTCCTGCACGTGACCCGTGGACCCGTCTCGATCGACGACACGACGCTCGGCGCCGGGGACGAGATGCACGTCACCGGACCCGATCGGCTCCGGCTCACGGGACGGGACGGCGAAGTCTTCGTGTGGCTGTTCAGGTGATTTCGGGTTTAGCCTGCGAAGTATGCAGGGGTGGACACAGCACGAAGGCGCCGTGGCCGCCCTTCGCACGTCCTGGGACGCCATCGGTCCGGGGCAGCCGGTCCGGCTGGCCAAGAAGACCTCGAACCTCTTCCGTCCCCGCAGCCCGGCGGCGGGTCCCGGGCTCGACGTCTCGGGTCTGGACGGCGTCATCGCGATCGACCCGGTCGCCCGCACCGCCGACGTCCAGGGGATGTGCACCTACGAGCGGCTGGTCGACGAGACTCTCGCCCACGGCCTGATCCCCAGCGTCGTGCCGCAGTTGCGCACGATCACGTTGGGCGGCGCGGTCACCGGCCTGGGCATCGAGTCCACGTCGCTGCGGCTGGGGTTGCCGCACGAGGCGGTGCTCGAGATGGACGTGCTGACGGGCTCGGGTGAGATCGTCACCGCCACGCCCGACAACGAGCACGCCGAGCTGTTCGCCGCGTTCCCCAACTCCTACGGCAGCCTCGGGTACGCCGTCCGGCTCCGGATCGAGCTGCAGCCCGCGCCCCGTCAGGTCCGGCTGCGTCACGTGCGCTTCGCCGGGGCCGCCGACGTCACGAAGGCGCTGGCCGAGATCGCCGACGCCGGCAGCTGGGACGGTGTGCCGGTGGACGCCGTGGACGGCACCGCGTTTAGCCCCGACGAGATCTACCTGACCCTGGCGCACTTCACCGACACCGACCTGCCGACCAGCGACTACACCGGCCAGGACGTCTACTACCGCTCGATCCAGCAGCGCCATGAGGACGTGCTGACGATCCACGACTACCTGTGGCGCTGGGACACCGACTGGTTCTGGTGCTCGGGCGCGTTCGGCGCCCAGAACCCGGCCGTGCGCCGCGTGTGGCCCAGGCGGTGGCGCCGCAGCGACGTCTACCACCGGCTCGTCGCCCTCGACGGCAAGGTCGGCGTCAGCCGCGTCCTCGACCGCATCAAGCACATCCCGGCGCGTGAGCGGGTCATCCAGGACATCGAGGTGCCCCTGGACCGGCTGGAGGACTTCCTCACCTGGTTCGACCGCGAGGTGGGCATGCGTCCGGTGTGGCTGTGCCCGCTGCGGACGCGCCGTGCCTGGCCGACCTACCCGCTGACGCCCGGCGACGTCTACGTCAACGTCGGCTTCTGGGGCACGGTCGTGGTCCCGGCCGGCTCCGAGCCCGGCGCGGTGAACCGCAAGGTCGAGACCGAGGTCCACCGCTTGGGCGGACACAAGTCCCTCTACTCCGAGGCGTTCTACGACCGCGAGACGTTCGGCGCCCTCTACGACACCGCGGGGTTGGACCGGGTCCGGTCCACGTACGACCCCGACTCGCGGTTGAAAACCCTCTACGACAAGGTGGTGAGGAACTCATGAGCATCGTTCCCGAGACTCGGTTGACGATCGGCGAAGCGCTGGACCGGCTCCTGCGCGACGAGGTCCCCGTCCGCCTCGAGGCCTTCGACGGCAGCGTGCTGGGCCCGGAGGACTCGCCCGTCCGCCTGCGCCTGCTCAACGAGCGCGGCCTGTCGTACCTCATGACCGCCCCGGGCGACCTCGGGTTCGCCCGGGCATACGTCTCCGGCGACCTGCAGATCGAGGGCGTCCATCCCGGCGACCCCTACGAGCTGATGAAGGTCGTCATGAGCCGGCTGCGGTTCCGGGTGCCCCCGGCCACCGAGATGGTGCAGATCGTCCGGAGCCTGGGCTTCGGCAACCTCAAGCCGCCCGCGCCGCCGGCCGAGGAGCACGCGCCCCGGTGGCGACGCGCTCTGGAGGGCCTGCGGCACACCAAGGGCCGCGACGCCGACGTGATCCAGCACCACTACGACGTCTCCAACCGCTTCTACGAGCTGGTGCTGGGCCCGTCGATGACCTACACGTGCGCCGTGTTCCCCAAGCCGGACGCCACCTTGGAGGAGGCGCAGGCCGAGAAGTACGACCTCGTGTGCCGCAAGCTCGACCTCAAGCCCGGCGACCGCCTGCTCGACATGGGCTGCGGCTGGGGCGGCATGGTCCGACACGCGGCGCGGCACTACGGCGTGCGCGGCATCGGGGTCACCCTCTCGCAGCAGCAGGCGCAGTGGGCCCAGGCCGAGATCGAGCGCGAGGGCCTGTCCGACCTGGCCGAGGTCCGATTCAGCGACTACCGCGACGTGAGCGAGACCGGGTTCGACGCGATCAGCTCGATCGGCCTGACCGAGCACATCGGGGTCCGCAACTACGGGGACTACTTCGCCTTCGCCCGGAGCAGGGTCAAGGTCGGTGGGCGCATGCTCAACCACTGCATCACGCGCCCTGACAACAAGGGCCGGGCCTCGGCCGGGCAGTTCATCGACCGGTACGTCTTCCCCGACGGCGAGCTCACGGGCGTGGGCACGATCGTCGTCGCGATGCAGGACGCCGGCTTCGAGGTGCGCCACCTGGAGGACCTGCGGGAGCACTATGGGATGACACTGGCAGGCTGGTGTCAGAATCTGGTGGACCACTGGGACGAGGCGCTGGACGAGGTCTCCCTCGGCCGTGCCAAGGTCTGGGGCCTGTACATGGCCGGGTCCCGCCTGGCCTTCGAACGAAATGAGATCCAGTTGCACCACGTCCTGGGCGTGAACACCTCTGCCGACGGCGATGCCGACTACCCCCTGCGAGTCGACTTCTGATGCGCATTGCGACGTGGAACGTCAACTCCATCCGCAGCCGGGTCGACCGGGTGGCCTCCTGGCTCGAGCGCAACGACGTCGACGTCCTGGCGATCCAGGAGACGAAGTGCCGCGAGGACCAGTTCCCCGCCGCGAAGCTCGCGGACCTGGGATATGAGTACGCGCACGCCGGGATCAACCAGTGGAACGGTGTCGCGATCCTGTCGCGCGTCGGCCTGGAGGACGTCGAGCGCTCGTTCGGCGTCGATCAGCCGATGTTCGAGGACGTGCTCGAGCCGCGCGCGATCGGGGCGACCTGCGGCGGCGTCCGGATGTGGAGCCTCTACGTGCCCAACGGGCGCGATCTCGAGCACGGGCACTACCAGTACAAGCTCGAGTGGCTGGCGCGCCTGCGCGACTCGGCCGAGCAGTGGCTCGCGAAGGACCCCGAGACGCCGATCGCGCTGACCGGCGACTGGAACATCGCGCCGCAGGACGACGACGTCTGGGACATGGCCGTCTTCGAGGGCAAGACCCACGTCTCGGCGCCGGAGCGCGCCGCGTTCCAGGCCGTCGTCGACGCGGGCTTCGCCGACGTCGTCCGGCCGCACACGCCGGGTCCGGGCGTCTACACGTACTGGGACTACACGCAGCTGAGCTTCCCGAAGAAGAAGGGCATGCGCATCGACTTCGTGCTCGGCTCCCCGGCGCTCGCCGAGCGCGTCACCGGGGCGTGGATCGACCGCGAGGAGCGCAAGGGCAAGGGCGCCAGCGACCACGCGCCCGTGGTCGTCGACCTGGCCGACTGAGGCTCAGTCGCCCTCGTCGACGACGAGGGCCTCGCGGTCGACCTGGCCGGTGCGGAAGGTGGCGCGCGCGACCATGTGCGCCGAGACCGGCGCCGTCATCAGCTGGAACAGCGCGACGACGGCGACCAGGGTGAGGTCGCTCAGGCTGTCGATGCGCAGTGCGAGTCCGGCCAGGATCAGCAACAGGCCGAACGTCTGCGGCTTCGTGGCCGCGTGCATGCGGGTGAGCACGTCCGGGAACCGCACGACGCCGACCGCGGCGACGAACGCGAATCCCGCGCCCAGGACCAGCAGGATCCCGGCCACGACGTCCACGAACTCGCCCCAGCTCATGTCGGGCCTCCCGCCGCCTGCGAGGCCGCGTAGCGGGCGATGCTGACCGAGCCGAGGAAGGCGACCAGGGCCAGCGCGACCAGGATCGGAAGCGTGGTGCCGTGCCGCCCGACCGCGGCCTCGACGCCGATGGCGCCGACGCAGGCGGCCGTGAAGACGTCGGCCGCGACGGTCCGGTCGAGCATGGTGGGGCCGCGCACGATGCGGACCAGGCACAGCAGCCCGGTCAGACCGAGCAGGACCGCGCAGATGATGGCCACGACGGTCATGAGGCATCCTCCCGGAGTCGTCGTTCGCTCTCGCGGACCTCGGCGTCGGTGCCGATGGCCTTGAGCAGCCGGTGTTCCTGCATCCGCGCCTTGTCCCGTGCGGCACGGACGCGCTCGGGGGTGCCGGCGTCCAGGACGTGCAGCCACATGCGCCGGCCCTCGGAGTCGAGCTCGATCAGCAGCGAGCCCGGGACCAGCGAGATCAGCTCGCCCGTCAGGGTCTGGCGCAGCTCGGAGCCGCTGACCAGGTCGATCTGCAGCACCGCGCTGGGCGGCGGCGTCGCCGGGCGGATCGCGAGCCACGCGACGTTGAAGCTCGCCAGGGCCAGGTCGGCGATGAAGCGGCTGAGCAGGACGAGCGTGGCCCACGGGCGGAGCTCGCCGTCGACCGACACGCGCGGGAAGGGGAAGACCATGACCGTGATCGCGCTGACGAGCACTCCGCCGGCGAGGTTGATGGGGGTCACCTCACCCCACAGCAGCAGCCAGACGATCGTCAGCCACCCGATCACCGGGACGTGCCACACGCGCAGCCCGCGCACCCGATCAGCCATCGCCGAGCACCGCCTCGATGTACGGGGTGCGCTCGTGCAGCTCGTCGGCGGCGCGCTCGGCCACCGCGAACATCGGCGCGGCGAAGACGGTGAGCGCGACGGTCACCAGGCCCAGGGCGATCGTGGGCATGGCCATCCGCGCGGGGAGGCGCACACCCTCGGTGTCGTCCTTCCACGTGGTCTCGCGCTGCGTGGCCGTCGAGATGCTGCTGCGGCCGTGCAGCGAGCCACCGAGCACGAGCGGGTCGAACGGGACGGGGGTGTCGTCCTCGGGGTCCTCCAGCGGCTGCCAGAAGGCGCGGTTCCAGATCTTGGCCACCGCGTAGAGCGTCAGCAGGCTCGTCGCGACGGCGGCGCCGACACCGACCAGGACCAGCCAGTCGCCCGCGTCGACGCCGGCCTCGATCAGCGCGAGCTTGCCCAGGAATCCCGAGAACGGCGGGATGCCCGCCAGGTTCATGGCCGGGACGAAGAACATGACGGCCAGCACCGGGGCCTTGCGCGCGAGCCCGCCGAGCCGGTCGAGGTTGGTCGTGCCGGAGCGGTACTCGACCAGCCCCGCCACCAGGAACAGGGTGGTCTGGACGGTGATGTGGTGGACGATGTAGAAGATCGCGCCGGCGATGCCCAGCTCGCTGGCGATCGCGATGCCGAACAGCATGTAGCCGATGTGGCTGACGAGCGTGAAGGACAGCACACGCTTGATGTCGGACTGCGCGACGGCGCCCATGATGCCGACCACCATCGTCAGGATCGCCGCCCACATCAGCAGGGTGCGCAGCTCGTGCGTGGGGAACAGCAGGGTCTGCGTGCGCAGCATCGCGTAGATGCCGACCTTGGTCAGCAGGCCCGCGAACACGGCCGTGACGGGCGCAGGCGCGGTGGGGTAGGAGTCGGGGAGCCAGGCCGAGAGCGGGAAGACTGCGGCCTTCACCGCGAAGGTCAGCAACAGCAGCAGCTGCAGCATCGTGGCCACCGGGTCGGACAGCTCGGGCAGGCGCAGGGCCAGCTGGGCGAAGTTGACCGTGCCCGTCGCGGCGTAGACCGACGCGACCGCGATCAGGAACAGCGCCGACGACGCGAGGCTGACGATGATGTAGATCGTTCCCGAGCGCACCCGTGCCTCGGTGCCGCCCAGCGTGATGAGCACGTACGAGGAGGCCAGCAGGATCTCGAAGCCGACGAACAGGTTGAACAGGTCGGCCGAGAGGAAGGCGTTGGAGACGCCCGCGCTCAGAACCAGGAACGTGGGGTAGAAGACCGACAGCGGAGCGTCGCGGCCGAACTCGACGATGCCCTGACCGATCGAGTACAGCAGCACGCACAGCGTGACGATCGTCGAGATCAGCAGCAGCAGCGAGCTCAGCCGGTCGGCGACCAGGCTGATGCCGATCTCGGCGGGCCACCCGCCGACGTTGAACGCCTGGGGACCGTACTGGTCGGCGCGGAACAGCAGCACGCTGGCCGAGGCCACGACCGCCATGAGGGTGATGATGCTGATCAGCCGCTGGGCCGCGGCGGAGCGACCGAACGCCAGACAGAGTCCCGCGCCGAGCAGCGGCAGGATCACGGGGGCGAGGACCAGCTGGCCCAGCAGGCTCGTCATGCGGGCACCTCGTCCTCGGGCGCGAGCGACGAGTCGCCGGCGTAGCCCTCATCGGGAAGCTCGGTGTCGTCGACCTCGTCGAAGGTGACCGAGACCTCGTCGCGCTCGGCGCGGCGGCGGATCAGGTCGTCCTCGAGGTCGTCCTGGACGTCGTCGGTGCCGGTCAGCTGCCAGGCGCGGTAGGCCAGGGCCAGTCCGAAGCCGGTGGTGCCCAGCGTGATGACGATCGCCGTCAGCGCCATGGCCTGGGGCAAGGGGTCGGCCATCGGGTCGCCCGACAGGCCCAGGATCGGCGCCGCGCCGGCGGGGCCGGAGACGACGAGGAACAGCACGTTGAGGCCGTTGCCGATGAGCACGAAGCCCACCAGGATGCGGGTCAGGCTCCGCTCGAGCACGAGGGTCACGCCGGAGCCGACCATCACCCCGACCACGGCGATCAGCATCAGGTTCGCGGTCACGACGTCACCTCGCTCGTGCTCTGGGCGGCCTCGTCGGCCTCCTCGTCCTCTTCCTCGATCTGGGCGTCGATGCCGCTGCCGAGGCTGCGCAGCACGTCGAGCGCGAGCCCGACGACCACGAGGTAGACACCGATGTCGAAGAACACCGAGGTCACCAGGTGCAGCTCGCCGAGCACGGGGATCTGCACGTCGACGATCGCGCTCTGCAGCACACCGCCGCCGAGCAGGGTCGGCAGCAGGCCCGAGAGGGCCGCGACCGCCAGGCCGAGGCCGAGCACGAAGCCGGCGTCGACCGGAGCGGCGTTGTCGAGCTCCTCGCGCCCGCCGGCCAGGTAGCGGACCATCAGCGCCAGTCCGGCGATGAGGCCGCCGGCGAAGCCGCCGCCGGGGGAGTTGTGGCCCGAGATCATCAGGTAGATCGAGAAGACGATGACGGTGTGGAAGATCAGGCGGGTCACGATCTCGAAGACGATCGAGCGCCGCTGGTCGTGCAGGTTCGCCGCGAGCCAGGCGTTGGAGTCGGGCGCGACGACCCGGCGCGGCCGGATCTGGCGCATCGACCGGTCGGTCAGCAGGAAGATCAGGCTGGCGATGCCGGTCGCGGCGACCACCAGGACGCTCAGCTCACCGATCGTGTCCCAGGCGCGGATGTCGACCAGGGCCACATTGACGATGTTCTTGCCGCCGCCGTACTCGTAGGCGGGCTCGGCCCAGCCGGCCGAGATCGGCGTGGCCGTGCGGGCGTTGGTGGCCACGAAGGCGAAGCCCGAGACCGTCAGACCGACGGCCGTGCCGACGCCGACCCGCCACCAGCGGGCGATGTTGAACGGGCGGTCGCTGAAGAACGGGGGGAGGCGGCGCAGCACCAGCACGAACGTGACCAGCAGGAAGGTCTCGACCAGCACCTGGGTCAGCGCCAGGTCGGGCGCCCCGTGGGCGACGAACAGGATCGACGTGCCGTAGCCCGTCACGCCCAGCAGCAGCACGGCGCGCAGGCGGCGGCGCGAGCGCACGGTCAGGATCGCGGCCGCGGCCATGATCAGGCCCGTGACGATCTGCAGCGGGTTGTCGGCGATGCGCACGTCGGGCGTCTCCCACGCGCGGATGAGCGCGGTGCCCGGGACGACGACCAGGGTGACCAGGATGATGCCCAGGTAGACCGGCAGCGAACCGCGCTGGGTGCGACCGGTGATCTCGACCGCGAGACGGTCCACGCCGCGCATGACGGCCTGGTAGGAGCGCTCGGCGTCGGGCATCGGCAGCCGGTCGACGATCGCGTGCTGTGTCGCGGCGACGGGCCGGCGCCACACGAACAGCGCCAGGCCGGCGACGACCGCGATCGCCGAGAGTCCCAGCGCGGGGGTGAAGCCGTGCCAGAGGGTGAGCATCGCGTGGTGGGCGCCCTCGGGGAACTGGTCGGCGTAGGTGGCGATCCGCGGGGTCAGGGCGGGACCGGCGAAGCCGGCCACCAGGCTCGCCGCGGCCAGGATGCCGGGCACGACGGTGAATCCGGCCGAGAAGGCACGGGGGTGGCAGGGCTCGACACCGGCCTTGTCGGCGAACGCTCCCCAGACGAAGCGCGCCGAGTAGGCGACGGTCAGGATCGAGCCCACGACGATGCCCACGAGCGCGGCCATGCCCCAGCCGGGATGACCGAGGTCCTTGCCGAGGTCGACGAAGGCGGCCAGCGCGGCCTCCTTGGCGGTGAACCCGAACATGACCGGCAGGCCGGCCATGGAGGCGGCGGCCACGATCGTGATGACGAACAGGGCCGGCCGTGCGGCACGCAGACCGGACAGGTCCCGCAGGTCGCGGGTCCCCACCGACCGGTCGATGATGCCGACGACCAGGAACAGGGCCGACTTGAACAGGCCGTGGGCGCACAGCAGCGCCAGCGCGGCGAAGGCGGCCGAGCGGGTGCCGGCGCCGGCGACGGCGACGAGGAAGCCGAGCTGGCTGACCGTGCCGTAGGCCAGCAGCAGCTTGATGTCGTACTGGCGCAGGGCCCGCAGGCCGCCCAGGATCATCGTGGCGATGCCCAGGGACACCAGCACGGGGCGCCAGCCGGGGGTGTCGGCGAAGACGGGCGCCAGCAGGGCCACGAGGTAGACGCCGGCCTTCACCATGGCCGCTGCGTGCAGGTAGGCGCTCACGGGCGTCGGCGCGGCCATCGCGCCGGGCAGCCAGAAGTGGAAGGGCACGAGCGCCGACTTGGACAGGGCGCCCACCAGGATCAGCGCGACGAAGGTCGTCACGGCGGGGCCGGCGGCCGGCGGATCGGCCAGCAGCTCGCTCAGGCGCGGGGTCCCGCTCAGCAGGTGCAGGCCCACGAGGCCCACGAGCATGGCCAGACCGCCGAACGTCGTGACGATGAGGGCGTTCATGGCCGCTCGCCGGTTGGCGCGCCGCTCGGGATTGTGGCCGATCAGCAGGAACGACAGGATCGTCGTGAGCTCCCAGAAGATGTAGAGCAGGTAGACGTTGTCGGACAGGACCAGGCCGAGCATCGCGCCGGCGAAGGCCGTGAGGACGCCGGAGAAGCGCCAGATCTCGGGGTCGTTCGGGCGGAAGTACCAGGTGCAGTACACGAGCACGAGGGCGCCGACCCCGGTCACGAGCAGCGCCACGATGCCGCTGAGCGCGTTCACGCCCAGGTCGAGGTTGAGCCCGATCTGCGGGATCCAGGTCAGGTGCTCGTACGTCGGATCGCCGTCGGTGGCCCGGGCGACGGGACCGAGGAGCCAGACGAATGAGGCTGCTGGGACCAGCGCGAGGACCAGGAAGGCCCGTCTATCCAGCATGCGGACGAGGGCAGGGGCCGCCCCTGCGACGAGAAAGTGCAGGGCGACGAGGAAGACCATGGGTTCGGCCCAACCCTACCGGGTAGCCCCCTGTGAACTGTCCGGCAGGAGTGCCAGAATGGGGCGCATGGCCGACCCCTCGAAGTCTCAGGACGCTGGTCAGCCATCGCAGGGCCCCGGGACTCGGACCGGGGCCGAAATCTGGGTGCGGCGCATCGTCGTCGTGCTCGCCCTCGTCGTGGTCGCCCTGATCGTCTACAGCGTGCTCGCCGCGGCGTTGCCTCGCTGGTGGTCGCGACGGGTGGCCGATCAGGTCGACGGTCGGATGACCGCCGGCGTGTTCTGGGGCCTGTTCTACGGATTCGTCTTCAGCTTCCTCCCGGTGCTCGTCGCGTGGCAGGCGCGGCGACCGTTCCTGAAGTGGCCGTGGAAGATCACCGTCGTCGTCCTGGCGCTGGTGCTGGCCGCCCCGAACTGGTTGACCCTGTCGATCAGCCTCGGGCAGAACAGCGCGTCCGACGCCGGCTGGATCAAGCTGGTCAACGACGCCCCAGGTTTCCAGTGGTCCTCGCTGTTCGGCGGCGTGGCCGGTGTGGCCGCCGCCCTGGCGCTGCTCGTCCTGACCTTCGAGTCCAGGCGACGCAAGAAGCAGGTCTCACGACTGCGAAGTGAACTGGCTGAGAGGGACGCCCCGCCCGCGGGGACGGCCGAGTCGAACGAGTTGCACCGAGAGGATCCACCCCATGCCTGACGCGTCCGCCCGCCCCACCACGTCTGAACCGGCCCGCTCCGGTTCGGGACGGCGCGCCAAGAACGTCCTTCCGCCCCGCGAGGACCCGTACGTCTGGTACCGCCAGCCGCTGGCCTCGCTCGACTTCGAGACCACCGGCGTCGACCCGCACCGCGACCGGATCCTGAGCTTCGCGGCGCTGTCCGACGTGGGCGGCGACCTGATGGGCATGGTCAACCCGGGCGTGCCGATCCCCGAGTCCTCGGCCGACATCCACGGCATCACCGAGAAGGACCTGGCGTCGTCGCCGATGTCGGCCCAGGCCCTGCGCCCGGTGCTCGCCTGGCTGCACGACCTGGTCCAGCGCCGCGTCGGCCTGGTCGTCTACAACGCCTCGTTCGACCTGACGCTGCTGCGGGCCGAGGCGGTCCGCCACGATCTGGACGAGCCCGACTGGGACCGCCTGCTCGTCGTCGACCCGTTCGTCATCGACTGGGGCGTCGACCGCGAGCGCAGCGGCCAGCGCCGGCTGGGCGACGTCGCCGCGCACTACGGCGTCCGGCTGGACAAGGCGCACGACGCCGCCCACGACGCCCGCGCGGCGCGTGAGCTCGCGGTCGCGATGGGCCAGACGTACCCGAAGGTCGTCGCCTCGAGCCTGACGATGCTGATGGCGCAGCAGCGCTACTGGATCGCCGCGCGGACGATGGAGTGGAACCGCCGGGCGCACGAGCTCGGCCGGGGCCTGACGATCCCGGACCAGAACTGGCCGTTCGCCTGACTCAGGCGTCGGCCAGGGCGGTGTCCACGACCGACTTCGCCGCGGCCTGCACCTCGGCGAGGTGCTCGGGGCCGCGGAACGACTCGGCGTAGATCTTGTAGACGTCCTCGGTGCCCGACGGTCGAGCCGCGAACCACGCCGACTCCGTGGTCACCTTCACGCCGCCGATCGCGGCGCCGTTGCCGGGCGCCTCGGTCAGGACCGCCGTGATCGGCTCGCCCGCCAGCTCCGTCGCCTCGACGTCGTCGCTGCTGAGGCTGGCCAGCCGTGCCTTCTGGGCGCGGTCGGCGGGGGCGTCGATCCGGGCGTAGGCAGGATCGCCGTGGCGCTCGACCAGACGGCGGTACAGGACGCTGGGCGTGCTGCCGGTCGTCGCGATGATCTCCGAGGCCAGCAGGGCCAGGATGATGCCGTCCTTGTCCGTGGTCCAGACGCTGCCGTCGCGGCGCAGGAACGAGGCCCCGGCCGACTCCTCGCCGCCGAACCCGAGCGAGCCGTCGACCAGGCCCGGGACGAACCACTTGAAGCCGACGGGCACCTCGACGAGGGGACGGCCCAGCTCGGCGGCGACCCGGTCGACCATCGAGGAGGACACCAGCGTCTTGCCGATCTGCGCGCGGCCGGGCCAGCCGGGCCGGGCTCCGCCGAACAGGTGCTCGATGGCGACCGCCAGGTAGTGGTTGGGGTTCATCAGGCCGGCGTCGGGCGTGACGATGCCGTGCCGGTCGGAGTCGGCGTCGTTGCCGGTGGACACGTCGAAGCGCTCGCGCTGGGCGATCAGCGAGGCCATCGCGTCGGGCGACGAGCAGTCCATCCGGATCTTGCCGTCCCAGTCCAGCGTCATGAACCGGAAGGTCCCGTCGACGACGGGGTTGACCACGGTCAGGTCCAGGCCGTGGCGCTCGCCGATGGCCTCCCAGTAGGCGACGCTGGCGCCGCCCAGCGGGTCGGCGCCGATCCGGACGCCGCTGGCGGCGATCGCCTCGAGGTCCACCACGTGCGGCAGGTCGTCGACGTAGGTGCCGAGGAAGTCATAGGGCCGGCAGGCGGCGCGAGCCCGCGAGAACGGCACCCGTCGGACGTCGGTCAGGCCGCCGGCGATCAGCTCGTTCGCGCGCGCGGCGATGACCGAGGTGGCGTCGCTGTCGGCGGGACCGCCATGGGGCGGGTTGTACTTGAAGCCGCCGTCCGCGGGCGGATTGTGCGAAGGGGTCACGACGATCCCGTCGGCCAGCCCGGTGCGCTTGCCCCGGTTGGCCCGCAGGATCGCGTGGGACACGGCCGGCGTGGGCGTGTAGCCGTCACGGTCGTCCACCAGGACGTCGACGTCGTTGGCGACCAGCACCTCCAGCGCGGTCGCCCAGGCGGGCTCGGACAGCGCGTGCGTGTCGCGTCCGATGAACAGCGGCCCGTCGAAGCCCTGCTGGGCCCGGTACTCGCAGATCGCCTGGGTCGTCGCGGCGATGTGGTCCTCGTTGAAGGCCGTGGCGAGGCTCGACCCACGGTGCCCGCTGGTGCCGAAGGCGACGCGCTGCTCGACGACGTGCGGGTCGGGCTTCAGCGTGTAGTACGCCGTGACGATATGGGCCAGATCGACGAGATCGCCGGGCTCGGCCGGCCGTCCTGCGCGCTCGGTCATGAGATCCATCATGCCCGCTCCGGCGGCCGGGCGGCGGCGCCTACCGACCGAGCACACGGGCGAGCACCTCCGTGGCGACCAGGTCGGGGTGGGTGTCGGGCAGCCAGTGACCCCCGTCGACCTCGACGAAGCGGTAGTCCGCCGTGACGTGGTCGCCGCAGCGCTCGGCGCCGTAGCGGCCGAGCGCCTGGTCGGACGCGCCCCACACGAACGTCGTCGGAACGGTGACGTCGGGAGTCGTGGACAGCTCCGGTCCCATGGCCCGGTACCAGTTCAGGGTGGCCGTCAGCGCGCCCGGCTGGGTGAACCGGTCGACGTAGGCCGACTCGTCGGCGGGTGCCACCGCGCCGCCGTACATGGCGCGCAGCCGCTCCCCGTCGCCCTCCAGCAGGACCTCCTCGGCCTTGCCGGGGCGGCGCAGCAGGCCGATGTACGCGCCACGCTGCTGCTGGTCCGGATCGGTCGAGAGCGCCTCGTTGTACGCGGCCAGGTGCGGGACGGAGACGGCCGTCAGGCTGAGCACGCGGTCGGCGTGCCGGGTGGCGACCACCCACGAGACGGCCGCGCCCCAGTCGTGGCCGACCAGGTGGAAGCGGTCGTGACCGAGCGCCTCGGCGACGTCCACGACGTCCTGCGCGAGCAGGTCGGAGCCGTAGTTCTCGACACCCTCGGGGCGGGCTCCGGGGCTGTACCCGCGCTGGTCGGGGACGATCACGCGCAGGCCCTCGGCGGCGAGCTGCTCCGCGACCTCCCGCCACGAGCGACGGTCCTGCGGCCACCCGTGCAGCAGAACGACGGGCGTCCCGTCCTGCGGTCCCAGGATGTCGACGTCGAAGGTGAGGTCGCCGACCTCGACGGCGCTCATCGGACCTGCTCCGGGACGGATCCGTCATCTGCGGGGCGGGTCGCCGCGACCCAGCCGGAGCCGAGTCGCACCGTCGACGTCGCCAGCAGGAACAGTGCCGCCGTGTAGGTGAGCATCACGACGAATCCGCCGGCGACCGCGTCCTCGGGGACTCGCTCGGCGATGCTGGCGGCGATCAGTCCGTCACTGAACAGGAACAGCAGCGCGCCGAGACCGGCGCGGAGGTCGACAGCGAGCGCGGTGGCGGCCGTGGTCGACAGCAGCAGTGCGTAGACCAGGACCGGAATCCGCAGGCCGGACTCCAAGCCCGCCCAGACCCAGGTCAGCAGCAGGACGGCCGCGACGGCCAGGGCCGCGGGGATCCAGAGCCTGCGGCCCAAGGAGGCCAGGGCGCCATGGCGCACGAAGAAGGTCACGAAGCACACATGGGCGATCGCGAACGCCGCCATGCCCGCGATGAAGAAGCCGTCGAGCTCGAGGAAGAGGTCGCCGAGCAGGCAGAAGAACAGTGCCGCCGCGATGATCCGGGGGCCGCCCTGCTCGATCACCCAGGCGATCAGCAACGGCGCGATGAGGCACTTGGAGATGCTCTCCCACGGTTGTGCCTGAGCCAGTACCAATGCCAGATGGGCCACGACGGCCACGCCGAAGGCGGCGAGCCAGGGGCTGCGGAGCGGATTCATGGCCACACCGTAACGCGGGTCGTGTGTGCACAATGGATCCATGAGTATCGGGACGATCCAGGAGTTGGACTACGAGGAGTGCCTCGAGCTGCTGCAGGTCGGTCGTTTCGCGCGGGTCGCCTTCGAGGGGGAGGACCAGCTGGAGCTCCTGCCGGTGAACTACGCCTACGCCGACGGGGTCATCCTCATCCGGACGAGCGAGAACGCGGGACTGGCCAGCATCGTCGAGCGTCGCTTCGTCCTCGAGGCCGACCACCACGACGACACGTACCAGACCGGGTGGAGCGTGGTGGTGCGCGGATCCGCGGCCCGCGCCACCAAGGAGCTGCTCGAGAGCTTCGGGGGCCGCCTGCCGAACTCGTGGGCCGGCAGCGAGGGCAACGCCGTGCACATCGCGATCATGCCGAACGAGTTGCGCGGCCGCCGCGTGCGCGCCTTCCCGCGCTGAGGCTCAGTAGGGCGACATGAAGCCCAGCGACGACCGCGTCAGCCCCGGGAAGACGGTGCCGACGCCCACCTCGGGGAAGCGCGTCTCCAGGATCTCGGCCAGCACGCTGCGGTAGTCGATGGTCACGGCCAGGTCGCCGTCGACCTGCTTGCCGGCCGACAGCGTCGGCCAGTTCGCGTAGTACCCGCCCTTGACGCCCGCGCCGAAGGCGAAGACGGCGTTGCCGTAGCCGTGGTCGAGCCCGGCGGCGCCGTTCTGGCCCAGCCGGCGGCCGAACTCGCTGAGCGTCACGATGGTCACGCGTGAGGCGTGGGTGCCCAGATCGGTCAGGAACGCCGCGATGCACTTCGACATCTGCTCGATCTGGCTGCTGATCCGCCACGAGATGTCGACGTGGTGGTCCCAGCCGCCGAAGTCGACCGCGATGGCGCGCACGCCCACCCCGGCGCGGATCAGCGCCGCCGAGCTGGCCAGCGCCTTGCCGAGCTCGTTGTGCTGCGGGTAGACCGCGCCGTGCTGCGGACCCTTCTTCTCCTCGTCGGCGATCGCGCCGGCGCGCCGGTCGAGGGCGAGCGCCTCCTGCCCCGCGCGGCCGATCACGGTGCCGGCGTCGCGGTACATGGTCGCGAGCATGGACCGCAGCCGCGGGCCGAGGTCCACGTTGTCGGCCCACGGGGCCGACAGCGAGCTGAAGTCCGAGGTCGCGAAGGACGGCTCGGGGCCGATCAGCGACGTGGGCATGACGGTGGAGCCGACCTGGATCCCGTCGAACACGTCGTTGGAGGTGAAGCAGCCGATGACGCGGTTCAGCCAGCCGATGCGCTCGGACGATCCGGGGTCGGCGTCCTCGACCAGCTCCATCGCCTCGAAGTGTGAGCGGTTCGGCGTGGGCAGCCCGACGGCGTGGATGGCAGCCATCCTGCCGCTGTTCCACAGCTCCTCGAGCGGCTTGAACGACGGGTGCAGTCCGAAGGTGTCGTCGGCGCCCATCAGCTGGGCCTTCTTCACGTTGATGTTCGGCCGGGCCGCGTAGTAGGCCGGCTCGGCGTGGGGGACCATCATCGACATGCCGTCCGCGCCGCCGCGCAGCGACAGCACGATGAGGATGTTGCCGTTCGTGGCGCCGTACGCGGTCGAGGCCAGCACGTCGCCGAACATCGAGGTGGTCACGCCTGCCATGGCGAGCACACCGGCCGACTTCAGCAGGTTGCGCCGGCTCACCCCGTAGTCGGCGCAGGACGCGTCGTGTCCGTCGGTCATCGCAGCATCGCCTCCGGGGCGCTCAGGATCGCGGTGCGGACGAGGGTCAGCATCCAGGTCATGTGGCCCTCGTTGCGCTCCCACTCGGCCTTGAAGACATGGGACGGAGCCTTGGCCATCAGCGTGGCGACGCCGTTGACGGTCTCCGTGGTGGCGCGGCGGCCGGTCATCATGACGGCCTGGTGGTGCACCAGATCCTCGAGCGCGAGGGGCCACACCGGCGGGACGAGGTCGCGCGGCAGGGGACGCGTGCCCTTCTTGACCTCGCCGTTGGCGTTCGCCATCCAGGACCGGGCGGTCCACCCGCGCAGCAGCCGCGCGGGGGAGAGGTACGTGTCGGACTGCTCGGGGGAGCCGTCGGGACGCGGCCACTGGAAGGGAGCCTGGCCGATCCAGCTGCACAGCCAGCTGAACGAGTTCACGTGGCTGTCCGGGCCGGCGCCCGTCGGCACGATGTCGCATGCGCGTTGCGTGGCCAGCACGTCCTCGGCGGGGGTCCGCGCCTTCTGGAACTTCGAGGCCAGGAAGCCGGGGTCGCGCACGAGGGTGCGCAGGCACGCGGTGATGTCACTTCCCGAGGACAGGTAGGTCCTGGTCACGGCGTCGACCGAGCTCTGCGGCGGGTCGTCGCGGATGAACCGCACGCACAGCCTCCGCGCGATGCGCGCCGCCGTCTCGGGCCGCATCGCGAGCCAGTCGAGGTAGGCGTTCAGCTCGGCGCGCCCGTCGGCCGCCGCGTTCGTGAAGGTCCGGCCCATGACGGTCACGGGCCCGACGTGGTGCTTGGTCGGGTCGTACCCGGCGGCGAAGTCCTTGTTGACGCCCACGGTGAACCCGGTCAGCAGCCGAGCCGAGCCCTTGACGTCGTCCTCGGTGTACCCGGCGGTCCGCCCGACGGTGTAGAGCTCGAGCAGCTCGCGGCCCAGGTTCTCGTTGATCTGCGTCTTCGTGTTGCGGTGGTTGGACAGGTAGCCCGACATCGCCGGATGCGTGACCGCGGCCCGCAGCAGCGCGCGGTAGGTCCCGAGGGCGTGCGGCCGGATGGCGTGGGTGTCGTAGTGCATGCGCCACGGGAAGCTGGACCCCTCCCCGACCGGGATGTGCAGCAGGTTCGACCAGAAGTCGACCATCATCTCGTGCACCTGGTTCGTGGCGACCACGCGCCGGGCCAGGGAGTACTTCACCAGGTCGTCGCCGTACTGCCAGCCGCCGTACCGCTCGGCCTTGTTGTTCTCCCAGGCCGTGGCGGGGGAGTCCTTGAGCCGGGGGAACCAGTTCAGGACCGCGTCGGCGTCGGGGTCGGGGCCCGCCTTCACCTGGGTCTCGAGCCAGGCATCGACGCTGGTGTGCCGCAGGACGTCGGCCTCGAGCCGGCGGTTGTACCCGTAGGTGAAGCGACGGACGAGGTGTTGCGCCGTCTCGGACAGGCGCGGCTGGGTCCCGGGGACGGCGGGCATCAGCAGGCCCCCGACTTGGTCGTGGCCGAGGTGTCCGACGAGACGAGCACCGTCAGGTACCGCGTGCCGCCGGACGCGAGCGTCGCGACGCCGTACTCGAACGCCGGCGCCCGGTGGCAGGCGGACAACAGGCGTCCGGTCTCGCCGTAGGGCGAGGCGAGCCACGCGTCGACGGCGAGGTCCACCGCGGCGGCGGTGGTGCCGGCGACGCCGATCGCGTGCGTCACCGCCTGGACGGTCCGGCCCGGGCACGAGGCCGCGGGCAGGGCGCGTGTGGCTGCGCGGTGCGCTGTGGCTCCGGGGTCCACGGCGCGCTTCGTCGTGGCCATCCACCGCGAGTGGTCGCGAGCGTAGGCCGTCAGGCAGGCCTCGGCGCCGAGGTCGCGAGCGCTGCGGACATCGGCGCGTGCGTACGTCGTTCGAGCCGCACGCACGTCCGCGAGCAGTGCCTTCTCATCGGCCGTGAGCGTCGCCGGGCGCGAGGGCACGGTGCGCGGCACGTCGCGGGCGGTCACCTTGACCGTGGTGGACTTCGCCGCGGGGTGCGTGTGCGACGTGCCGCCGGTCTTGTGCCGGACCCGCGGCGCCTGCGCCCGGTACGAGAACGTGCCGACGGCCGGCTTCAGCCGGATCGTCGTGGTGGCCCGAACGGTGCGCTTGGCCACGGTGCGCCAGACCTTGCGGGCGGGGTCCCAGCGCTGCAGGCGCACGGGCCGCGGGTGCTTCGTGGAGGTGCGGATCCGGAAGGTCACGGCGGCGTCTCGGGTGACCGATCTCGGGGTCGCCGACAGTCGCAGGGCGGGCTTCTTCGCCGCGGCGGGCTGGACCACGGAGGTGCGCTCGGCAGGAGCCGGGGCGGACGCGCGCTCCTGGGCCACGACGACGGCTCCGCCGATCAGCCCCGTCACGACGAGACCCACCGCCAAGGTGAGACCGATGTGACGAATGTGACGCATGGTGGAAATCATGACTCACGCGGGGCCGAAAGGACAGGATGTTCCGCAGATGCGAACGGCCCGCCCCCGAAGGGAGCGGGCCGCCGGATGCCTGAGGGGTCAGGACTGGTCGTTCGTGACCTCGAACAGGGAGTCCTGGGGCTCCTCCGCGTCCTCGCCGGTCAGGTGCGCCAGGGCGCGACGGACGTTCGTGAGCTGGGCGTTGATGCTCTCGCTGCGGCGCTCGATCTCGGCGACCTCGCGCTCGGCCTCGACGCGGATCCGCTCGGCCTCCTGCTGAGCCTCGGCGACGATCGCGGTGGCCTGGCGGTGTGCCTCGTCGGCCTGCTCGCGGTCGAGGCGCGCCGCCTCGGCGCGCTCGGCCTCGGCCTTGGCCCGCCAGCCGGCCATCTCCTGCTCGTGCTCGGCCAGGACGCGCTGCTGCTCGGCGGTGATCCGGTCGAGCTCGGCCTGGGCGGCCCCCGTCACCGCAGCGGCCTTCTCGGCGGCCTCGCTGACCACGCGGGCGGCCTCCTGGTCGGCGGCCTCACGGGTGATCCGGGCGTACTCGTCGGCCTCGGTGCGCGTGGTCAGCGCGTACCCGTCGGCCTCGTCGCGGGTCGCCTGGGCGTACTCGTCGGCCTCCGTGCGCGTGGCGGCGGAGTAGGCGTCGGCCTCCTTGCGCATCTTGCGAACCGCGTCGGCGGCGTCGGTGCGCTGCCGGTCGATCTCCTTGGCCGTCTTCTTGCGCAGCTCGGCCGACTCCTCCTCGGCGAGCGTCAGGATCTGGCCGACCCGGTCGCCCAGGTGGGAGAAGTTCGGCTCGGTCACCGAGGCGAGCTTGTCCTCGACCTCGGTGATCTGGTTGCGCAGGCCCTTCGCGTGCTCTTTCAAGGTGGCGATGTGGGCGTCGACCTCGGCCGGGTCGTAACCACGGAGAACGGTCTTGAAGGAGGAAGTCGAGGAGCTCATGGTGTGACCATTGTTTCAGAGTGGACAAGGTCGGTGCACGGCGCGCCAGCCTCTGTCCAGCGTGTCACGAAGAGCGGGAAGATGTCTCCTCGGAGCGTGCCGGGGATCCCGTCAGGCTGCTCAACATCTGGCGCAGATTGGCCAGCTGGTCGTTGATGCTGTCGCGGCGCTGCATGGCGGCCGCCACCTCGCGCTCGGACTCGGCGCGGATGCGATCGGCCGTGGACTTCGCGTCGTTGACCAGCGTCGTGGCCCGGGCCTGGGCGTCCTCCAGGATCCGGCGTGCCTCGCGCTCGGCGTCCGCCCGCTCGGCCGCGGCGGCGGACTGCTGCTCGGTGACGCGGCGCTCGAGCTCCTCGAGCTTGGCGCGGTGCTCGATCTCGGCCTCGTGGAAGGACTGCTCGGCGGCCTCACGGCGCTGGGCCATCGCGATCTCGAAGTCGGCGTTGGCCGCTGCGGCCTTGGCGCGCTGCTGCTCGACCAGGACCTCGGCCTCCTGGCGCTTGGTGGCGACCTCGCGCTCGGTGGCGTCGATCAGGTCGGCCGCGGTGGCGCGGGCCTCCTGCAGCGCTCGGGCGGCGTCCGCCTCGGCATCGGCGCGCGTCGCCTCGGCGTGCACCTCGGCCTCCTCGCGCAGGCGACGGAGCTCGTCCCGGGTGGACGTGCGGGCGGCCTCGAGCTCGGCCTCGGCCGAGGCGCGCAGCTCGGCGGCCTCGTCGCGGGCCAGGGAGAGGATCTGGATCATGCGCTCGCCCAGGTGCTCGAAGGACGCGGGCTCGTCCGGGACCTCGGCGGCGGCGACGACGGGCGCGTCGGCGTCCTCGCGACGCAGCCGCTCGATCTCCTCCTCCAGTTGGCTCAGGCGGGTCTGGACCTGGGCGGGATCGAAGCCCCGCAGGACGATGCGGAAGTCGGCGTGGGACTCGGTCATGCGGATGGGTTCTCCTCATTGCGGGGGCGGTCGATGTCGCCGGCCGAGAGCACGGTGATCACGTCGGAAAGTCGATTCAGCTCGTCGGCGGCCCGGTCGCGGGCGACCAGGACGTCGTCGGCCTCGGCGCGGGCCCGGTCGAGCAGGTCGCGGGCCTCCTGCTTGAGCTGGGCCGCGTGCTCACGCGCCTCGTCGAGCAGGCGCGTGGCCTCGTCGCGGCGCTCCTTGCTCTCGCGCAGCGCCTGGCGCTGGGCGGTGAGGACCTCGTCGCTGACCCGCTCGCGCAGCAGTCGCGCGCCGGACTCGGCCTCGGCGAGTCGCCGCGTGGCCCTCTCCTCGGTGGCGTCGGCCATCGCCTGAGCCTGGGCGCGAACCCGGGTGGCCTCCTGGCCGGCCTCGACCAGGATGCGCTCGGCGCGCTCCTGGGCGTCCGACAGCACGTCGTCGGCCGCTCCGGCCAGGTCGGCGGCGGAGGCCTCGGCGGCGGCGAGCTGGGCGGACAGGCGGGTGCGGGCCCGCCCGATGATCTCGACGACCGAGACCCGGGTGCGGTGCAGCAGCGCGGCGGCCTCGCGGTGGCTCTGCTGCCGCATCCGCTCGGTCTCGAGCTGTCCGTTGCTCAGCAGCAGGTCGATCGTGGCGCGGGTCTCGTCGAGCTCGGCACGGGCGGTCGCGATCGTCCGCTCGGACTCGGCCTTGGCGTCGGCCACCCGGGAGGCGGCCTCGTCGCGGGCGCGGGCGAGCAGTTGCTCGGACTCGACGCGTGCTCGGTCGGCCTCGTCGATCGCGGACTCCACGACCATCTCGGCGTTGCGATTGGCGGCCTGCGTGATCTCGAGGGTGTGCTGCTCGGCCTCGAGCACGATCCGCTCGACGTACTCCTCGGACTCGGCGGTCCGTCGCTCGGCGTCGCCCTCGGCGGTCGCGACGAGCTCGACGGCGCGCCGCTCGGCCCCGTGGGTGACCTCGTCGGCCTTCTCGCGGGCATCAGCCAGCAGGCGGCCGGCCTCGACGGCGGACTCGGTCAAGATGGCGTCGGCGCGCTCGCGAGCGTCCGTCAGGACGGACTGCGCCTCCTGCTCAGCACTCTCGCGCCGCTCCTCGGCGTCGCGGACCAGGAACGTGGCCTGCTCGCCGGCGTCGGCGACGATCGTGGCGGCGTCCTCGGAGGCGCGCGCGAGCTGCTCGGTGACCATGGAGAGCTGCGCCTCGGCCGCGTCGCGCACTTGGCGAGCGTCGTCGTACAGCAACCGCGCCTCGGCCTGGAGCCGACGCGCCTCGGTGGTCATCCGCTCGGCCTCGGCTGCCGCGGAGGCCTCCAGCTCGGATGCCACCTGCTGGGCGTGCCGCAGCAGATGGGCGACGCCGCGCGCGTGCTCGGTGGCGGGACCGGTCCCGGTGCTGTGTTCGGCCGACATGGTGCGGTCAGTGTCCCACGGCGAGGGGGCACGACCGAAGGGTGAGACTCGTCTTTTCGGCCGGTGAGACGTGGTGTCCATCACCACGCGTGCGTCGGACGAGCTTCGCTCGACGAGCGGAAGCGCCGACCCCGCCCTACCGTGGGACCAGTGATGCGCAAAGTGATTCCTGTGATTGTTGTGGCGGCTCTCGCGGCGGGTTGCGGAGGTGGCGACGACACGGATTCCTCGTCCTCGTCCTCGTCCTCGTCCTCGTCCGACTCGAGCGCGGCCCCCGCGGTCACGAAGGGCCAGGAGGTCAGCGGCACCGGGTACACCTTCCGTGCTCCCGAGGGCTGGGGCGATCCGCCGCAGGAGGTGCCGGGCGTGCAGCTCGACAGCCTCGTCGTGGACCTCGGCGACGACGACGGTTTCAGCGACAACCTCAACGTCCTGCTCTCGCCCGCGGGCGCCATGAAGGCGTCGCAGGCCGAGGCCTCGGGCAAGAACGAGCTGACGTCCATCGGCGCCTCGGACGTGAAGGTCCACGACCGGACGAAGGTCGCGGGACGCGAGACCGCCCACCTCTCGGCGGGCATGTCGATGAACGACGCCGTCTACGAGATCGAGCAGTTCTACATCGCCGGCGAGGACGAGACGTACGTGCTGACCTTCTCGTTCAGCCGGACCGCCCCCGACGCCGATCGCCAGGCGGCCATCGACCATGTGCTGAAGAGCTGGTCCTGGGCCGACTGAAGCCCCGGTCCCTACGATGGCCGGAGCCGGGCCAACCGAGGCGACGCAGGCCCGGACCATCGCCGCGCGGCGGCGACCCCCGACTGTGAGGACGAGCATGACCACCACGACCCGTGAGATCCATCTGGCCCAGCGACCCACCGGCCTGCCGGGACCGGAGACCTACCGGTTCGTCGAGCGGGAGCTGCGCAACCTGCGCGAGGGTGACGTGCTCGTCGAGAACATCGTCCTGACGGTCGACCCGTACATGCGGCCGCGGATGAACGACGTGAAGTCGTACGTCCCGCCGTTCAAGCTCGACCACGCGCTCGACGGCGGCGCCGTGGGCGTGGTCGTCGAGTCGCGGTCGGAGGCGCTGCCCGTGGGCACCGTCGTGAGCCACGGCCTGGGTTGGCGCGAGCACGCCGTCCTCGCGGACAAGTACGCCAAGAGGATCGAGTTGAACGGCCTGCCGTCCTCGTACTTCCTGGGCGTGCTCGGCATGCCGGGCATGACCGCCTACGCCGGCCTGTTCGACGTCGCAGCCTTCCAACCCGGCGACTCCGTCTTCGTGTCGGCGGCCGCCGGCGCCGTGGGCAGCCTCGTGGGCCAGTTCGCGCGCCTCGGCGGCGCCGACCGCGTGGTCGGCAGTGCCGGCTCGGCCGAGAAGGTCGCCCTGCTGGTCGACGAGCTGAAGTTCGACGCCGCGATCAACTACCGCGACGGTGACGTGATGGGCCAGGTCGGCGCCGCGTTCCCCGACGGCTTCGACGTGTACTTCGACAACGTGGGCGGCGACCACCTGGAGGCGGCGCTCGAGCACATCAACGAGCGCGGCCGGATGGCGCTGTGCGGCTCGATCTCGGGGTACAACGACCCGAACGCCAGCGGCCCGCGCAACATGTTCAAGGCGGTGGGCAAGCGACTCACGATGCGCGGCTTCATCGTCGGCGACCACGAGGACCTGCGACCCCAGTTCGAGGCGAAGGTCGGCCAGTGGCTCCGCGACGGCGACCTCGCCTACCGCGAGACCACCTGGAACGGCCTCGACGCCATGCCCGAGGCGTTCGCCGGCCTGCTCACCGGCGCGAACACCGGCAAGGCGATCGTGCGCCTGCGCGAGGATCCCGCGTCCTGACCGGTGGGCCCCGTGGGACTCGAACCCACAACCCGCGGATTAAAAGTCCGCTGCTCTGCCAATTGAGCTAGAGGCCCGGGACGTCGGGACCGGCGTCCGGAGGACTCCGGACGGTCCGCCACGTCCACGAGCGAGTATCGCAGAGGCCCCAGGCGTGCGGCGGCGGCACGGTGGGGCGGTCGAGTACCGATGCGGTGAAATCGCCACTCGAGTCACTCTGGTTCCGATAGTGTGGAGCGCCAGACGCGGGCCTGAGCGGGCCCACCGTCCGATGGGGAGCAGTGTGGACGCCACCGGTCTGGCCCCCGAAGGAGTCCTCAGTGCGTCTGCGCGGATCTCGTCTTGCCCTCCTGACAGCAGCAGCGGCGGTGGCCTTCAGTGGCCTCTCCATCGCGCCGGCCACTGCCGTTTCGGACACCAGCACGTGGACGGGTCTCGGCGCCGACAGCAAGTGGTCGACCGCAGGCAACTGGGACATCGTGCCGAGCGCGGGAGCGAACCTCGTCTTCCCCGACATCTCGGACTCGGCGCGGCACACCAGCGTCAACGACTTCGCCGCCGGGACAGCCTTCGGCACGATCACGGTTCAGGACAGCGGTTATGCCATCAGTGGCGCCTCGCTCGTCCCGACGGGAGTGGCCGCGGATTTCAGCGGAACCTCGACCATCAGCGCTCCGCTTCGCCTGTCGGCATCCGAGCCGGTCACGTCCGTCGCGGGGGCGGCCACGCTCGCCCTCTCGGGCACGCTGACCGGTGCCTCGGGCTTCACGAAGAGCGGTACGGGCACCCTGACGCTGTCGGCGGCGAACTCCTACGCCGGGGTCACCCGGGTGGACGCCGGCACCTTGGCGATCGCGAACAGTTCAGCCCTGGGCGCCTGGTCCACCGATAACGGGACCGAGGTCTCGGCCGGCGCCACTCTCGAGGTTCGCGACACGATCAACACCAGCGAGCCGATCCGCATCGCCGGCGACGGCGTCGGCGGCGCGGGTGCGCTGGACAACGGCACGGGCAACAACGTCGTCCAGGGGGTCACCATGACGGGCGACAGCACCATCGGCGGCGCGGCCGGCACCTTCCTGCTCATCCCCTCGACCCTGGGCCAGAGCGGGGGATCCGCGCGCCTGACCAAGGCCGGCGCCGGCATCCTGGACGTCCTGGCCACGGCGTCGCACACCGGAGGGACGGTCGTCGCTGCGGGCACACTCGCGACCGAGGGCACCGTGGGCGGTCCTGTGGCCGTCCGGGCCGGAGCGACCGTCTCGGGCGCGGGCGGAAACCTCGGCGACGTGACGTCTTCCGGCGGCACCGTCACTGCCGGCTACTCGTCGTCACCGTTCAGCTCCGATGCCGCTTCCCTGACGCTGGACTCGAGCTCGACGTTCCACGCCCAGCTCAACGGTCCGGCCGAGGGCAACGGTTCGACCGGGCACTCCCGCCTCCACATCGCGCGGGACGTCCAACTCGCCGGCGCCACGCTGACCGCCGCGATCGGCGGCGGTTACGCCCCGTCCCCCGGGGCCGAGCTCACGATCATCGCGGTGGCGGGCGCGACCGCGATCACCGGAACCTTCAAGGATCTGCCCGAGGGTGCCCTCGTGACGCCGACCGGTGGTGCGGGCGGCAAGTTCCGCATCAGCTACATCGGCGGTACCGGCAACGACATCGTGCTCACGTACTTCGCCGGCAGCACCACGGCTCTGACCGTCTCCCCGAACCCGTCGGCGCCGGGCCAGACTGTGACGCTCAAGGCGTCGGTGCAGCCGACGAACGCGACGGGAACCGTGACCTTCACGGACGGCGCGACCACGCTGGGCACCTCCTCGCTCGTGAACGGGACCGCGACCCTGACGACAGCTGCCCTGGCGAAGGGTGTGCACTCGCTCACCGCCACCTACAACGGAGACGAGAGCTTCGTGCCGAGCGCCTCGACGACTGTCACCCAGTCCGTCGTGGAGCCGGACCCGGTCCCGGACACGCGCATCACCGAGGGCCCGGTCGAGGGCTCGGTGGACAACCCGATGACCGCATCGTTCACGTTCGACAGCCCTGACTCCGACGTGGCGTCGTACGAGTGCAGCCTGGACGGCGCGGCCTTCGCGGCGTGCGCCAGCCCGGCGGCCTACTCCGGGCTGAACGGCGGCAACCACACGTTCTCGGTCCGGGCGGTCGACGAGGGAGGCCAGCGCGACCCGACCCCTGCCGTGCGCAGCTGGTCGGTGACGGGCTCGTTCGTCGTGACCGGAGGTCTCGCGATCACCGGCACGGCCAAGGTGGGCCAGACGCTGACCGCCATGTCCACGGTGGGCACGACCCCGGCCTCCACCTCGGTCTCAGGTCAGTGGTGGCGCGGCGAGACCCCGATCCCGGGGGCGACGGGGACGACCTATGTCCTGACGAACGACGACGTGTCCTCGGTCATCTCCTACCGCGAAACGCGCACGCGGACGGGCTACCGGTCGATCACGATCTCGAGCGGCGAGAGCGAGGTGGTCACTGGCGGCATCATCACGCTGGACGCGCCGACCATCTCCGGCGAGGCGCGCGTCGACGAGGTGCTGACCGCGACGCCGGGTTCCGTCAGTCCCTCCGACGCCGCGGTCACCCTGACGTGGCACGTCGACGGGGAGACCACCGGCGTCAGCGGTCCCACCTACACGGTGCAGCCGGCCGATGTGGGCCTGCCGATCACGGTGACGGCCCGCGCGACCAAGAACGACCACGACCCGGTGAGCAGGACCTCCGTGGCCACGGACGACGTCGCCAAGGCCGTCTTCGCGACCGCGCCGAGCGCCACGGTCTCCGGCGTGCTCAAGGTGGGCGAGGAGCTCACGGCGGGGCACGGATCGCCCACACCGGAGCCGGACTCGATGACGTACCAGTGGTTCGCCGGCGGCGACGCGATCACGGGCGCCACATCGCGCACCTTCACGGTCCAGAAGGCGCAGCAGGGCCTGCCGATCACCGTCACCGTCACCGCGGTACGCGCCGGTTACGTCGACGCCTCGAACACCTCGTTCGCCTCCGCGCCCGTGGTGACGAACAGGGCGCCGAGCCTGACGCTCACCCCGACGGCGAAGCGCCTGCGCCAGGGGAAGTCGACCACCTTGTCGTGGACGAGTGACGACGCCGTCACGCTGAAGGCCTCCGGCGCCTGGTCCGGGACGAAGGCGGCTTCGGGGAACGAGACCGTCAAGCCCGCACGCGCCGGCACGCAGACGTACGTCCTGTCGGCGACGAACGCCGCGGGAACGACGACCGCGCAGGTCGCCATCCAGGTCGCCCTCCCGCCGAAGAAGCTGAAGCTGAAGGCCCGCGCGAGCGTGAAGGCGGGGCGCACGTTCTCCGTCTCGACCTCGGGCCTGGCTCCTCGCGAGGTCTACACCGTCCGCATCGGCGGCAAGAAGGTCGCGTCGGGCAAGGCGTCGTCGGCCGGCAGGGTCAAGCGCACGGTGCGCGTGCCTGCCTCGACCAAGGCCGGCAAGCGACTCGTCCGGGTCTCCGGTTCGCTGACGGACCGCACGGGCACGCGACGGATCAAGGTCGTGAAGGTCAAGCCTCGGGCGAAGGCGCTGACGTTGAGCCTGCGCGAGTCCTCGGTGCGCGCGTCCGACGACCAGCGGATCACCGTCCGCAACCTGCGACCCGGCGAGAAGGTCGAGGTGCGGTACCTCGGCCTGCGCATCTCCGCCGAGGGCGCCCGAGCCGACGCGAAGGGCGTCTACGTCAAGACCTTCGACGTCGGGATCACGTGGGGGCCCAAGACGGTCACCGCGACCGGACTGACCACTGGACGATCGGTGTCGGGGCGGTTCTCCGTCGTGAACCGGTGCCCGCAGGGCGGCTTCTACTGCTCCTGAGGGCGGCGGGTCAGCCGCGGCGGAGGAGCGAGCGCGCCTTGCGGGCGACCCGGGCGAGGAAGCCGCGCAGGGTCATCGTCTCGAGCCGGACGAGCCGCGCGGTGAGGTCGTCGATCCGCTCCTGCTGCCGCTTGAGCTTGGCATCGCGCTGGTCGCCGAGGCGGGCGTGCCGGGTCCCCGCGCCCTGGTAGGTCGGGGTGTTGAACGGGTACTCGTAGCGCTGGGGGTGGCGGGTCAGGTCGATCACCGACGCGTGCCGCAGCCACTCCAGGCGTGAGGCGACCTCGGACAGGTCGGGTGCCGCCAGCGTGTGCACCGCGGGCGGGAACGAGGCCTCGGCCAGGCGGGTGTCGAACTGCGTCGCGTCGCGGCCGGGCTGCCAGCGGTGCTCGAGGCCGTTGCGCTCGAGGAACGCGGCGTAGCGCGAGAACCGCTCGGGCATCGCGGCGTTGAAGGCGGTGAGGTCGGTGGCCTCATACAGCTCCTCGACGCTGATCGGCGAGTCGAAGTGAGGCTGCAGCCGGTGGGGCATCCGGTGGTACTCCGCCAGCTCGAGCGTGCGCGAGTCGTGTGCCAGCATCATCGCCGGCGTGCCGGCCAGCAGTGCGGCGACGTTGCCGTGGAACCGCGTGCCGTAGACGAACTCCTGCTGGGCGAGGAAGTCGTACCAGGTCCAGGTGTCGACGAAGAGCCGCATCCGGTCCTGCTGGTACAGCGGGTGCCGCAGGTGCGCGGGCACGAGCGGGTCGGTCACGTGCGGGTGCGTGACACCCCACAGCAGCAGGCGCAGGTCGTGCTGGTCCTGCCCGACGTAGGTCAGGTTCGGGTGGCGCGCGGCCTGCTCGGTCGCGAAGGCACCGATGCCCGGCACCTCGGGGGTCAGGTTGAGGCCCAGCGCCGAGTCCGCTCCGAGCGACTCGACCTTGCGGTGCACCTGGTGGTCGGGACCGTGCAGGAACAGCGACGGGCACCCGATCACGTCCACCGAGTCGGCCGGGAACCCGAGGTGGACGAGGAAGTCGCGGGTGAACTCGCCGCGGACGCCGATGGAAGCGGAGCGGTCCAGGACTGCGGTGACGAACCGCTGCGTCACGTCCCGTACGTCGGCCAGGGCGTCGAAGGATCGGTCGGCCGGCGCCTGGGCGCCGATGCCGATCACCGTCGTGGGGATCGTCAGCTGCTCGATCAGGCGGGTCAGGTTCTCGAGCTTGTCGGCGAAGTCGGGCCGGAAGGAGTTCGCCATCGGGATGACGAAGTGGTCGAACTCCTCGTTGATGCGCGCCGCGTCGTCGGGCGATGCCGCCCGGCGCTCACTGAGGGTCGAGTTGGCGACCAGCTCGTGGGGCGCGACGTCGAGCGCCTTCCACACGGAGTGCTGGAAGAGGTAGTTGCCGCTGTTGGAGTTGAAGACGTCCTGCGTCAGCGTCGTCTCGGGTACGACTGCCGTGAACGGGTCCTTGCCCGCGCGGATCAGGATCCGAGCCATGCCGTCAGTGTGGCAGAGCCCCGGGTACGCAGGGCGACATGTCGCCGGTCACACCCGATGGTGGCGGTCAGTGTCGCCGGGGTACAGTGACGGCGTCACTTTGTCTGGTACCCACTCGGGACTGGAACGAAAGGCAACACACATGTCGCACCCCAGCGTGGGTGTGGTCGGCGCCGGCCGTGTCGGTGCTGTCCTCGCCGCCCGGCTCCAGCGAGCCGGCCACCACCTCGTCGGCGTCAGCGGACGCTCGGCTGCCTCGCAGCTGCGCGTGCAGACGCTGCTCACCGACGTCCCCGTGCTCGAGCCCGCCGAGGTCGTCGAGCGCGCCGAGATCGTCATCCTGGCCGTCCCGGACGACCTGCTGGCCGACGTCGCCGCCGAGCTGGCGCCCCACGTGGGCCCCGGCCAGCTGGTCGCGCACACCAGCGGCCGTCACGGGCTGGCCGTCCTGGCGCCCTTCGTCCGCGCCGGCGCCCGCACGATGGCCCTGCACCCGGCGATGACCTTCACCGGCACCGAGGTCGACCTCGAGCGCGCGTGCGTCTTCGGCGTCACCGCCGAGCCCGGCGTCCGCGACGTCGCCGAGACCCTCGTGGCGGCCCTCGACGGCTCGGTCATGTGGGTCGACGAGGCCGACCGCGCGACCTATCACGCCTCGCTGGCGCACGGCGCCAATCACCTGACCACGATCGTGACGCAGGCGATGGACCTGCTGCGCCAGATCGGCGCCGAGGACCCGGCCGCCGTGCTGCGCCCGCTGCTGACGGCCGCGCTCGACAACACGCTGGCCTACGGCGACGCCGCGCTGACCGGCCCCGTCGCCCGCGGCGACGTCGACACCGTCCGCGCGCACGTCGCGCAGCTGAACGATCCGTCCGTGCGGCGCACGTACGCGGCGCTGGCCACCGCCACCGCCGACCGGGCCGAGTCCACCGGCCGGATCGACACCGACACGGCCGACGCGGTCCGCACCGCCGTCATCCGCGAGAAGGTCCGCTGATGCCCACCGTCGTCCGCACCACCGCCGAGCTCCGCGCCGCCACAGCCGGTGCCGGCACCGTCGCGCTCGTCCCCACGATGGGCGCCCTCCACGACGGCCACGCCAGCCTGATGCGCCACGCGCGTCCGCTGGCCGACACCCTCGTGGTCTCGATCTTCGTCAACCCCACGCAGTTCGCCCCGGGCGAGGACCTCGACGCGTACCCGCGCACCTTCGAGGCCGATCTCGAGCGCTGCGACGCGGAAGGCGTCGACGTCGTCTTCGCGCCGACCGTCGAGCAGATGTACCCGCACGGGCTCGACGACATCATCACCGTCGACCCGGGCCCGCGCGCGACCATGCTCGAGGGGGCCCAGCGGCCCACCCACTTCCGCGGGGTCCTCACCGTCGTCGCCAAGCTGTTCGGCCTCGTGCGTCCCGACGTCGCCGTGTTCGGCGAGAAGGACTACCAGCAGCTGAGCCTGATCCGCCTCATGGCGCGCGAGCTGTGCCTGGGCGTCGAGGTCGTCGGCTGCCCCACCGTCCGCGAGGACGATGGCCTCGCGATGAGCTCGCGCAACCGCTACCTGACCGCGTCCGACCGCGAGCGTGCCGCTGCCATCTCGGCCGCGCTGCGCGCCGGCGCCGCCGCCGGTCCTGACGGCCCCGAGGCCGTCCTCCATGCCGCCGAGAAGGTGCTGGCCGACGCCGGCATCGACCCGGACTACCTCGTGCTCACCAGCCCCGACCTCGGACCGGCGGAGCCCGGCCGGGAGGCGCGGCTGCTGGTGGCCGCTCGAGTGGGCCAGCCGCGCCTGCTCGACAACTGTGCGATCCCGCTCGGGACCGCGAAGAACCAAGGGAAGTGACCCCGATGCTGCGCACCATGATGAAGTCCAAGATCCACCGCGCCACGGTGACCCAGGCCGACCTGCACTACGTCGGCTCGGTGACCGTCGACGAGGACCTGCTCGACGCGTCCGACATCCTGCCCGGTGAGCTCGTGCACATCGTCGACGTCACGAACGGCGCCCGCCTCGAGACCTACACGATCGCCGGGCCCCGCGGCTCGGGGATCATCGGCATCAACGGCGCCGCCGCGCACCTCGTGCACCCCGACGACATCGTCATCCTGATCGCGTACGCCCAGGTCGGCGACGCCGAGGCCCGTGAGCTGCAGCCCAGCGTCGTGTTCGTCGACGCCGACAACCGCATCGTCACGCTGGGTCACGACGCCGCCGAGGTCCCGGCGGACTCCGGGCTCAAGCGGGGCGACCTGGTGACCGTGTGACCCTGCTGGCGATCGACGCCGGGAACGCCGAGACCGCCATCGGGCTGTTCGACGGCGACGAGCTGGTCGCCGACTTCGTGGTGGCCTCGGACGAGCGCCGCACGTCCGACGAGTGGTTCTTGGTCGTCGACGGCTTCGTCCGTCGGGCCGGTCTGCCCGAGATCGACGAGATCGCCATGTGCTGCACCGTGCCGGCCCTGCTGGTGGCCCTGCGGAAGGCCTACCGCCGGTACTACGCCGACGTGCCCGTGTGGGTCGTCGGGCCGGGGGTCAAGACCGGCGTGCCGATCCACACCGACAACCCGCGCGAGGTCGGCACCGACCGCGTCGTTAACGCGCTGGCGGCCCAGGAGCTCTACGGCGGTCCGGCGATCGTCGTCGACCTGACCGGCACGGCCACGGTCGTCGACGCCATCGACGCCGAGGGCCGGTACCTCGGAGGGGCGATCGCACCGGGCGTCGAGGTCTCGCTGGAGGCTCTGGCCCGGCGCAGCGCCCAGCTGCGCAGCGTCGAGATCACGACGCCGCGCGACGTGATCGGCAAGAACACGGTCGAGGCGCTGCAGTCCGGCACGGTCTTCGGCTTCGCGGGCCTCATCGACGCCATCGTCGAGCGGATGATCGACTCGCTGGGCGAGGATCCCGAGCACGTCTCGGTCATCGCGACCGGCAGTCACGCCGCCGTCGTCCTGAGCGAGTGCGAGACCATCACGGCCCGCAACCCCAAGCTCACGCTCGAGGGCCTGCGCCTCGTCGCCGCCCGCAACCGCTGACTCGCCCCACCTCGAGATTTGCTCTGATTTCCACCTTTCAATCGGGTTGAAAGGTAGGAACAGGAGCAAATCTCGGGAGCGGCGGGGAGTCAGACGAGGGCGGGCAGGGCGGCCGCGACGTCGTTCGTCGTGACGGCGTCCACGCCCATCGCGCGCAGACGCTCGATCTGGCGCTGGTCGTCGACCGTCCAGGCGGTCACCTTGCCGCCGGCGCGGTGGACCCGCTCGACGAGCTTGGCGTCGACGCGGCGGGCGTTCACGTGGAACTCGTCGTACCGACCGAGGTCCTGAGTCGCCGGCTGGCGCCGCGACACGAGGCCCACCAGTGGGTGGACGGGCAGGGCCGCCTCCGCGAGCGAGCGGTCGAAGCTCATCAGCGTCACGTCGGCGCGGCCGCCGAGCTCGTCGAGCACCGCACGGACGTAGGCGCGCGGGTCGACGGGCGCCGGCTTGAGCTCGACGGCGAACCGCACGTCGGTGTCACGGAAGGCCTTCACCACGTCGCGCAGCGTCGGCACCGGGGTTCCGGCGAACGTCGGCGACTTCCAGCTGCCGGCGTCCAGGCGGGCCATCTCGCCCAGCGTGAACCGCTGGACCGAGAGGCCCACCTTGGAACGATGCACGTCGCGCAGGTTCGTGGTGCGCATCGGGGACCGGTCGTGCATCAGCACGATCGAGCCGTCGGCCGTGGGCTGGACGTCGAACTCGACGCCATGGGCGCCCAGCCGCACGGCCTCACGCAGGGCCGGGACGGTGTTCTCCGGATGCGTGGCGCTCTGGCCACGGTGGCCGTAGATCCGCAGGTCATCACTCATGCCATCCACGATGGCTCGCGAACCTGACCGTCAGGTAAACGCCACCTGTGTGTCCGCCCAATTCCAACCGACGAGTCAGAGGTGGCCGGCGCCGCCGAGAGCGTGGGCCGCATCGCGCTCGCCCGGATCGCCGCGGCGCTCGGCCGGGCGGACCGCGCCGACTGAGCTCCGCCCCGCGCGCTAGCCTCCCGGCATGAGGATCTTGCGCCTGATCGCCGACGTGTTCTGGTCCGTCAGCCGGTGGAACTTCCGTTCCGAGCCGGCGCCGAAGGGCTCGGGCATCCTGCTCGCGGGACCGCACACCTCCAACTGGGACTTCGTGCTCATGCTGGCCATCGCGTGGAAGTGCGGCTTCCGGCCGTACTTCCTGGGCAAGAAGGAGCTCTTCCGCGGCCCGGCCGGCCCGTTCATGCGCGCCCTGGGTGGCATCGCGGTCGACCGCAAGAACCCCGTGGGCGTGGTCGACGACCTCATCGCGCGTGCCAAGGCCGGTGACGACTTCCAGGTCGTCATCACCCCGGAGGGCACCCGCGGCGGCGTCGAGCGCTGGAAGTCCGGCTTCTACCGCATCGCGATGGAGGGCGACCTGCCCGTGACGCTGGGGTACTGCGACAGCAAGACCATGACCGCCGGCCTCGGTCCCACGATCCGCCTGACCGGCGACGTCAAGGCCGACATGGACGTCATGCGCGCCTTCTACGCGGACAAGTGGGGCGTCCGTCCCGAGCGCCGCGTCATGCCGCGCCTGGCCGAGGAGGGCTGAGCACGGTCCCCACCGGGCGTCGGTGGGGTGCAACTAGACTCGGGCCTCGTGACCCAGACGCCTGAACTTCCCGAGGACGACCTGCCCGAGCAGATGCGGGTGCGCCGGGAGAAGCGCCAGCGGATGCTGGACGCCGGCGTCGATCCGTACCCCCTGCTGGTCGAGCGCACGCACACGATTCGCGAGATCGTCGACGCCAACGATCCCGAGCAGCTGGGCCCCGACGCCCACACCGGCCAGGTCGTCTCGATCACCGGCCGCGTCATCTTCCTGCGCAACACCGGCAAGCTCTGCTTCGTCCGCCTGCGCGAGGGCGACGGCACCGAGATCCAGGCCATGCTGTCGCTGGCCGAGGTCGGCGAGGAGTCGCTGGCGCAGTTCAAGTCGCTCGTCGACCTGGGCGACCACCTGGCTGTCACCGGCGAGGTCATCACCAGCCGCCGCGGCGAGCTGTCGGTCATGGCCACGAGCTGGCAGCTGGCCGCCAAGACGCTGCGCCCGATGCCGGTCGAGCACAAGCCGCTGTCCGACGAGGCCCGCACCCGGATGCGCTACCTCGACCTCATCGTCCGCGAGGAGGCTCGCCAGAACGTGCGGGTCAAGGCGGCGGTGCTGAAGTCGCTGCGCGCCACGCTGGACCGCCACGGGTTCATCGAGGTCGAGACGCCCGTCCTGCAGCACACCAACGGCGGCGCCGCGGCGCGTCCGTTCCACACGCACCTGAACGCGTTCGACGAGCCGCAGCTGCTGCGCATCGCCCTCGAGCTGCACCTCAAGCGCTCGCTGGTCGGCGGCATCGACAAGGTCTACGAGATCGGCAAGACCTTCCGCAACGAGGGCGTCGACAACACGCACAACCCCGAGTTCATGATGCTCGAGGCGTACGAGGCGTACGGCTCCTACGACACGATGGCCACGCTCGTGCAGGACCTGGTCGTCGATGCCGCGCGCGCCGTCGGCAAGACCGTCGTGACGGGCCGTGACGGCTCGTCGATCGACCTCGAGGCCCCGTGGCGTCGCGCCACGATCCACGAGCTGGTCGGCGAGGCTGTCGGCGAGACCGTCGACATCGAGACCTCCGAGCAGCACCTGCGCGAGCTGGCCGACCGCCACGACGTGGCGCTGCAGGACGGCTGGGGCGCCGGCGAGGTCGTGCTGGAGCTGTTCGAGAAGCTCGTCGAGCACACCCTGATCCAGCCGACGTTCGTGTGCGACTACCCCGAGGCCGTGCGGCCGCTGGCCAAGAAGCACCGCAGCACGCCGGGCCTGGTCGAGGCGTGGGACCTCATCATCAACGGCGTCGAGCTGGCGCCGGCGTACTCCGAGCTCAACGACCCGGTGATCCAGCGCGAGCGGCTCGAGGAGCAGGCGCGCCTGGCCGCCGCCGGCGATCCCGAGGCGATGGACGTCGACGAGGACTTCCTGCGGGCGCTGGAGTTCGGCATGCCGCCGGCCGGCGGTATCGGCCTGGGCGTCGACCGCTTGGTGATGCTGCTGCAGGGCATCGGCATCCGCGAGGCCATCCTCTTCCCGGTGCAGCGCCGCGAGTAGGTATCACCGGATCTGCGGCTGATCTCGTCATCGACGACAGTCCGCAGGGGCGTCCTCGGGGCGTCGGAGGCGGAGTCCTTCGACACCCCGAGGTGCGTCATGAGAACCATGTCCGAACAACTCCGCTCGCTGCAGTCGCAGGAGCGCAGCGTCACCGCGGCCGTCACCGGCGACGAGGATCTCGGCCCCTTCGCGCTGCTGCCCGGCGTGTGGGCCAACGAGCCCCACCTGCCCGGCCGCGGCTGGAACATGATCGCCCTGCCGTTCGGGCCGCCCGAGGGCGCGACGTTCCGGCCGGCGTACCGGCTGCTGCTGCACCAGTACAACGAGCGGCTGATCTTCAGCCTCGTCGACAAGGCGGTGCCGAACCGCGGCATCGGGCCGGTCGCGGACGGCGTGACGCCGAACGCGGACCAGTTGCTGGTCGCGCTGGACTACGAGCAGGGCATCAACCAGTTGGTCGGCGAGGACTTCCCGTCGTCTGGCCTGGCGGGGCAGCCCGGCGGCGCGATCCATCACGAGCCGGGTCTGTTCCTGAACATGTCCGACCCGCTGAACGAGGACAGTGTCGACATCGCCCGGCTCGCCACGATCCCGCACGGTGACTCGGTGCTGGGGCTGGGGACCGCCGTGGTCGAGGACGGACCCCCGACCGTCCCGCCGGTCAACGCCCTACCGCTCGGCGTCGACCAGGACATCGAGGCCAACCCCTACCTGGCTCCCTACCGGCGCTTCCACGACAACCCGTTCCGGAGCCTGTTCGACCCGACGGACCCGACCGCCCTGCTGGAGGTGGCGAACGAGGGGGTCGACATCATCCGGACGACCAAGCTCGAGTTCGACAGCACCGTGTCCACCGGAGGGATCTCGAACATCCCTTTCATCGTCCGTCAGGCGAACGCCTCGGAGATGAAGTCGACCTTCTGGATCCAGGAGGTCCGGCGCGAGGACGGCGGCACCGACCTGCGGCTGCAGTACGTGCAGGTCGTCCAGCTGGACTTCTTCCCCCGGTTCGACGGCGGCCCCGGCCGGATCAAGTGGCCCCACGTCAGCATCAACACGATGACGAAGGTCGACGAGACGCCGGTTCCGGGTCCCGGTGGCTACTCCGTGATGGCGTCCTGAGATCCGAGATTGCGCAGCAGCAGCGCCTCGGCGAGCACCACGCGCTCGAACTCGGCCAGGTGCAGCCCCTCGTTGGCGCCGTGGGCGCGGGTGTCGGGATCCTCGACCCCCGTGACCAGGACGCTGGCGTCGGGGAACGTCTCGAGGAACTCGGCGATGAACGGGATCGACCCGCCGACGCCCATGTCGACCGGGGCGGTCCCGTCCCACGCCTCGGTGAAGGCCTCACGCGCCGCGTCGTACGCCGGTCCGGTGGCGTCGATGGCGGTCGCCTCGCCGGTGTCGACCACGGTGAACGTCAGCTCGGCGCCCCACGGGACGTGCTGCTCGCAGTGGCGGCGCAGGCACTCCACGGCGTTGGCGGCGGTGTCGCCCGGCGCGATGCGCAGCGACACCTTCGCGCGGGCCGAGGGAACCAGGGTGTTGCTGGCGCCCTCGACCTGCGGCGCGTCCAGCCCGGTGATCGCGAGAGCCGGCTTGGTCCAGAGCCGCTCGACGGCCGAGCCCGAGCCCATCCACTCCATGCCCGGGTTGGCGCCCGACTCGGCGCGCAGGCGCTCCTCGGGGTAGTCGACGTCGGCTGCCGGCCCGCTGTGCAGGCCCTCGATCAGCAGGTTGCCCGCCTCGTCGTGGAACGAGGCGATGAGCCGGCTGAGGGTGATGAGCGCGTCGGGCACGAGGCCGCCCCACATCCCCGAGTGGACGGCGTGGGTCAGGGTGCGGACCTCGATGTCCGCGCGCACCAGCCCGCGCAGACTCGTGGTCAGCGCGGGCACGCCGATGTCCCAGTTGCCGGAGTCGGCGATCACGATGACGTCGGCGGCCAGGCGGTCGTGGTGGCGGCGCAGCAGCTCGGGCAGGGTGTCGGAGCCGACCTCCTCCTCGCCCTCGATGAACATCGTGACGCTCACGGGCAGGTCGTCACCGAACACCCGCAGGGCGCCCAGGTGCGCGGCGATGCCGGCCTTGTCGTCCGCGGCGCCGCGCGCGTAGAGCCGGTCGCCGCGCTCGGTCGGCTCGAAGGGCGCGGAGTCCCACTCGGCATGGTCGTTCTCGGGCTGGACGTCATGGTGCGCGTAGAGCAGCACGGTGGGCGCCCCGGCCGGGCCCGCCTTGTGGCCGATGACCGCGGGAGCGCCGCCGTCCTCACGAGCGCTGACGATCTCGACGTCGTCGAAGCTCTCGGCGCGCAGCAGCGCGGCCACGGCCTCGGCGCTGCGCTGGACCTCCGCGGCGCGGGCGGGATCGGCGCTGACCGACTCGATGCGGACGAGGTCCTCGAGATCGCGACGGATCCCGGGAAGAAGCTGCTGGACCGTGGCGCGGATGTCGAGAGTCATGACATCCAACTTAGGTCGGGGGGACCGACGTGCTCCGCGAGGGCTCGCGTTGCCGGCAGCGCAGGAGCCCCACATCCTGAAAGGGCAGCGCTGGGCCCGGGACGTCCCCGAGCGCCCTGCCGACCGTGAGGTGGTGCGCTTCGTGAACTACTGGATCAGCGTCCTGTTCCGGGTGATCCCGCTGGCGATGGCGGCGGTGTGCGTCGGCCTGGGCACGTACGTGTGGAACGCGGGCGACCAGCCGGGCAATCTCGTCGCCGGCCGGGTCGTCACCTTCCTCGCGGCGATCTGCGTCTGCCTGTTCTGCACCGCGGCCACGATCATCCGCCAGCTGATCGGCCGATTCAACGCGGTCGATCGCGTGCTCTACCCCGTGCTCGGCTACGCCAGCGCCGCCGTGGCGGCCGGCTATGGCATCTCGGTGTTCTCCGGCGCCAGCTCCCAGGGCGCCGACCCGGACTACGTCTCGGGCCACGTCGTGCTCGGTCTGGGCCTGATCAGCGCCTGCGTCGCCACGGTCGCCACCGCCTCCACGAAGTTCTCGCTGATCCCGGCCAACTCCGCCCGGGCCGCCGGCGGCGCTCCGCCGGACGGGGCCTTCCCGAGCGCGGCGGCCGCGGTGCTGTGTGCCGTCCCGGTCGTCCTGGCCCTGATCGCCTGGGGCCTCTCGATCGTGAACCTCACCCAGACGGTCACCCCGTCACGGTTCACGGTCGGTCACGTCCTGGCCGGCATCGCGATGGTGTGCACCAGCCTGATCGGTCTGGTCGTGAGCATCGTGCGCCAGATCCAGGACCAGTACGGGGCGCGCGACCGGACGGCGTGGCCATGGCTCGTGATCGCGATGGGCTCGCTCAGCTCGGTGTGGGGGATCGTGCTGCTCGTCCTGGACCGGGAGCCCTACTACCGGACGCCCGGCTTCGTGATGATCGGTCTGGGCCTGGTGTGCTTCAGCATCCTGAGCAAGGTGGGACTGCTGGCCCTGGTGTGGCGGCGCACCTTCGCGCTGGCCAACCGGGTGCCCCTCATACCGGTCGTGACCGCCCTGTCGTGCCTGTTCCTGGCGGCGTTCGTCTTCCAGGCGGCGGTGACGGATTCGAACGTGTTCGTCGCGGCGCGCGTCCTCACCGGGCTCGGCGCGATCTGCTTCACGCTCTACTCGATCGTCTCGATCCTGGAGAGCGGCACGTCCGGCTCCTCCTCCGACTGAGCGGCGCGGCCCGGCGGTATCAACCGGCTCAGGGTGGTTCTCCCCGAAGACGACCCACCCTTCCCGATTGGACCACCGACATGACCGACATCCGCTTCGAGGGCGACTCCATCCACGTGCACGGAGCCTCATCTCTGGCTGGTCCGGCCCAGCGGCCGCGTCGTGCCCGTGGGCCGCACCCAGATCGGTGAGGACGGTGCTGGTCGGCAAGCCGGCGACGGACGCGGCGAAAGCGGTCGCACCCCAGAATCGTGAGGCGCTGATGCGCTGAGCGTCCCCGCCATTCCGCCCACAGCGAACAACGGAAGCCCTGGCAGGCTGTGACGGTTGAGTTAAGCATCTGGACATGGCGAGGCGGGTCACGTGGAGCCGTCTATGCTGAAAAGACCAGTCCAGCAGAGGGGACGACATGTTCGAGAGATTCACCGACCGGGCCCGACGAGTCGTGGTGCTCGCGCAGGAAGAAGCGCGCATGCTCAGCCACAACTACATCGGCACCGAGCACATCCTGCTGGGCCTCATCCACGAGGGTGAGGGCGTTGCTGCCAAGGCTCTGGAGAGCCTCGACATCTCACTCGAGGCCGTCCGCGGCCAGGTCGAGGACATCATCGGCCAGGGCCAGCAGGCACCCAGCGGCCACATTCCATTCACCCCACGAGCCAAGAAGGTGCTCGAGCTCAGCCTGCGCGAGGCGCTGCAGCTGGGTCACACCTACATCGGCACCGAGCACATCCTGCTCGGCCTGATCCGCGAGGGCGAGGGCGTCGCCGCCCAGGTCCTCGTGAAGCTGGGCGCCGATCTCAACCGCGTCCGCCAGCAGGTCATCCAGCTGGTCAGCGGGTTCCAGGGCAAGGAGGCCGAGGCCTCCGGTGCTGCGTCCGAGGCGCCCGCCGCGGCGTCCAGCGCCGTGCTGGACCAGTTCGGTCGCAACCTGACCCAGGCGGCCCGCGAGGGCAAGCTCGACCCGGTCATCGGCCGGGACGACGAGGCCGAGCGCGTCATGCAGACGCTCAGCCGCCGCACCAAGAACAACCCGGTCCTCGTGGGCGAGCCCGGCGTCGGCAAGACCGCCGTCGTCGAGTCGCTGGCGCAGGACATCGTCCGTGGCGACGTGCCCGAGACGCTCAAGGACAAGCAGATCTACACGCTTGACCTCGGTGCCCTCGTGGCCGGCTCGCGCTACCGCGGCGACTTCGAGGAGCGCCTCAAGAAGGTGCTCAAGGAGATCCGCACGCGCGGCGACATCATCTTGTTCATCGACGAGATCCACACCCTGGTGGGTGCGGGTGCCGCCGAGGGCGCGATCGATGCGGCCAGCATCCTCAAGCCGATGCTGGCGCGTGGCGAGCTGCAGACGATCGGCGCGACGACGCTCGACGAGTACCGCAAGCACTTCGAGAAGGACGCGGCGCTGAACCGTCGCTTCCAGCCGGTGCTGGTCAACGAGCCGTCGGTGGCCGACTCCGTCGAGATCCTCAAGGGTCTGCGGGATCGCTACGAGGCGCACCACCGCGTCTCGATCACCGACGACGCGCTGGTCGCCGCCGCGACGATGGCCGACCGCTACGTCAGCGACCGGTTCCTGCCGGACAAGGCGATCGACCTGATCGACGAGGCGGGCGCGCGACTGCGCATCCGTCGCGCCGCGACGCCGCCGGAGTTCAAGGAGTTCGACGAGCAGATCGCCGACGTCCGCCGCCGCAAGGAGGGCGCGATCGACGCCCAGGACTTCGAGCTCGCCGCCAGCCTGCGCGACGAGGAGAAGAAGCTCATCGCCGCCAAGCACGAGCGTGAGCGTGCCTGGAAGTCCGGCGACCTCGACCAGGTCGCGGTCGTCGACGAGCACCTCATCGCCGAGGTCCTGGCCAAGGCGACCGGCATCCCGGTCGGCCAGCTCAGCGAGGAGGAGTCCAGCCGCCTGCTGCACATGGAGGACGAGCTGCACAAGCGCGTCATCGGTCAGGACGAGGCCATCAAGGCCCTGTCCCGGGCGATCCGCCGCGGCCGTGCCGGCCTGAAGGACCCCCGCCGTCCCGGTGGGTCGTTCATCTTCGCCGGACCCTCGGGTGTCGGCAAGACGTGGCTGTCCAAGGCGCTGGCGAACTTCCTGTTCGGCGACGACGAGGCGCTCATCCAGCTCGACATGAGCGAGTACAGCGAGAAGCACACCGTCTCGCGGCTGTTCGGTTCGCCTCCGGGCTACGTCGGCTACGAAGAGGGTGGCCAGCTCACCGAGAAGGTGCGGCGGAAGCCCTTCAGCGTGGTCCTGTTCGACGAGATCGAGAAGGCCCACCCGGACATCTTCAACTCGCTGCTGCAGATTCTCGAGGAGGGTCACCTCACCGACGGTCAGGGTCGCGTCGTCAACTTCAAGAACGCCGTGATCATCATGACCACCAACCTCGGTGCACGTGAGATCTCCAAGGGTGTCAACCTGGGCTTCTCCCAGGCCGGCGACGTCGCGGGGACCTACTCGAAGATGAAGGAGCGCGTCGCGACGGAGCTCAAGCAGCACTTCCGTCCGGAGTTCCTGAACCGCGTCGACGAGGTCATCGTGTTCCCGCCGCTGACGCAGGAGGAGATCCTGCAGATGGTCGACATGATGGTCGGTTCCCTCGAGGCCCGTCTGGCCGAGAAGGACATCGACATCGAGCTGACCACGGCGGCGAAGATCAAGCTGTCGGCCGACGGCTTCGATCCGGTGCTCGGCGCCCGACCGCTGCGCCGCACGGTGCAGCGCGAGGTCGAGGACGTCCTGGCCGAGAAGCTCCTCTACGGAGAGGTGCGCCCCGGTCAGATCATCCTGGTCGACGTCGTCGACGGTGAGTTCACCTTCACCGGCACGTCGAAGGCCGATCTGGAGCTGCCCGAGGTGCCGCCGGCCGTCGAGGCTGGCGCCGGCTCCGAGGACAACTGACGCATCACCCACGCAAGGCCCGGGCCATCGGCCCGGGCCTTCGTGCGTCCGGGGGTGGGTAGCGTCGAGCCCGTGGACCGCGACCGCCTGCTCGAGTTCGACGACGACGCCCCGCCGCCCGGCGAGAGCCCGTGGGTGGCGGGCGCCGGGCCCGGCCGGGACCTGACGATCGTCGAGCACGATCCGCGGTGGGCCGAGCAGTACGCGGACCTCGCCGGCCGGATCAGCCGAGCCCTGGGCGCCGTGGCGCTGCGGATCGAGCACGTCGGGTCGACGTCCGTGTCGGGGCTGCCCGCCAAGCCGATCGTCGACGTCGACGTGACGGTGCCCGACCCGGACGACGAGGCCGCCTACGTCCCGGCGCTGGAGGCCGCGGGCTTCGTGCTCGCGGTGCGCGAGCCGTGGTGGCAGGGCCATCGCCTGTTCCGCCACGCGGACCCCCGCGCGAACGTGCACGTGTTCGGCCCTGAGGCGGCCGAGCCGCAGCGCCACCTGATCTTCCGGGACTGGCTGCGCACGCACCCGCAGGACCGGGAGCGCTACGCGTCCGCGAAACGCGCCGCGGCGGCCGCAGGCGGGCACGTCATGGAGTACAACGCCCGCAAGCAGGAGGTCCTGCGCGAGATCCTGGTGCGGGCGATCAACCGGGCAGGATGAAGCGACCCTCGGCGTCGAGGTCCAGCAGGCCGTCGTCGAGCAGCGAGTCCACGCACCGCTCGCGCTGGGCCGCCTCGGACCACGCGGCGACCAGCAGCTCGGGAGCGACGGGGCCGTGCGCCTCGCGGACGACCGCCATCAGCCGGCCGCGGCACTGGCGGTCGGTGCCGTGCCACGCCTGTCCACGGCGCGGCGGGCCGTCGTGCTCGGGATGTCCCAGCGCCCGCCACCGGCACAGGTCCGAGACCGGGCACGCGTCGCACTGCGGGGACCGGGCCGTGCACACGACCGCTCCCAGCTCCATCGTCGCGGCGGCCCAGCGGGCCGCCGTCGCCTCGTCGTCGGGCAGCAGGGACGCCGCCACGTCGCGCTCAGCCCGCACCACGCCGGCGGCCGGGTACTGCACGCCCTCGACGACGCGCGCGAACACCCGGCGGACGTTGGTGTCCAGCACGACCGCGCGACGGCCATGGGCGAACGAGGCGATCGCGGCCGCCGTGTAGTCGCCCACCCCGGGCAGGAGCAGCAGCTCGTCGTAGGAGTCGGGCACCCGGCCGTCGTGACGCTCGACGATCGCGACCGCGGCAGCGTGGAGTCGCAGCGCCCGGCGGGGATAGCCGAGGCGGCCCCAGGCGCGGACGGCGTCGCCGGACGACGAGGCGGCGAGCGCGGCCGGCGTGGGCCACCGCTCGAGCCAGGCCTCGAAGACCGGCAGCACCCGGACGACCGGGGTCTGCTGCAGCATGAACTCCGAGACCATGACGCGCCACGGCTCGGGATCGTCACGCCACGGCAGGGCCCGGCGATGCTCGTCGAACCAGTCGAGGATGCGTCGGTGCAGCTCGCTGACGGGGGGAGTGTGCGCAGGCATGGCGCGTCGATCCTTTCACGCCGCGACGGCCAGATAACGTGGACCGGTGAGCAACCCACGAGTCGGACGGGACGTGTACTGGCGTCGACGCCTGCTCGTGCTGGCCGTGCTCATCGCCATCGTGTGGGGCGTCCTGCAGCTGATCGGCCTGGTCCGCGGTGACGACGCCGGCCCGGCCGAGGCGACCAGTCCCACCCCGACCCCCACGACCGCCAGCACGGCGCCGCCGACGACTCCGCCCGCGGACCAGGTGGCCGTGGCGATCGAGACCGACGAGGCCGTCTGCGAGCCCGAGAACGTGCGCATCGTGCCGTCGGTGCCCGGCGGACAGTTCGCCGGCGGTCCCGTGGCGATCGACCTGATGCTGACGTCCCTCGACGGCACGGCCTGCACGTTCCGGCCCAGCGCCAGCGAGCTGCTGGTCGTGGTCGACACCGAGCGGGCGCCCATCTACGACTCGTCGGTGTGCCGCGCGGCCTTCTTCGACCAGTCCGTGTCCATCCCCGCGGGCTGGAGCACCGTGGCGCCGGTCGAGTGGACCGGCCGGGGCTCGGGCGCCGGGTGCGGCACGAGCGAGGGCTTCGCGCCCCCGGGCACCTACACGCTCAAGATCGGCACCTACGGCGGCGAGCCGGGCGAGGCCACGTTCAAGCTCGCCCGCCGCGCCCCGGAGACCCCCGCGCCCAAGCCGTCGCCGACCCCGACGAAGAAGCCCGGCGCGGAGCCCACCAAGAAGGCGACGTCCGAGCCGACGAAGAAGCCGTCCCCGCAGCCGAAGCCGAAGCCCAAGCCGAGCTCGACGGCCACCGCCCCGCGCTGAGGCGCGGACGGTCAGACGCGTGACCGCAGTCCGTCAGACGTAGCGCTCGAGGCAGGCCTCGAGCGACGTCCGGTGGCGCACCACCGGGACGCGTGACCGCAGTCCGTCAGACGTAGCGCTCGAGGATGCTGGACTCGGCGAGGCGCGACAGGCCGTCGCGGACCCCGCGGGCGCGCAGCTCGCCGACGCCCTCCACGGCCTGGAGGTCGTCCAAGCTGGCGCCCAGCAGTCGCTGCAGGGTGCCGAAGTGCATGATCAGCCGCTCGACGACCGACGGAGGGAGGCGGGGGATCCGGGCCAGCAGCCGGTAGCCGTGCGGCGACACCGACGCGTCGAGCGAGTTGCCGTCGCCGATCTGCAGCGCGGCGGCGACGATGCCCAGATCGAGCACCTCCTGGGACTCCAGGTCGGCCAGGGCGTCGAGCACCTTCTCGGCCTGGGCGTCGGAGCCGGCTGGCAGGTAGTCGCGCACGACGAGCGTGCGCTCGGCGTCGACACCGCCGACGAGCTCGTTGAGCTGCAGCGAGAGCAGGCGTCCGTCCGAGCCGAGCTCGAGCACGTAGGTCTCGATCTCGTCGGAGATCCGTCGCACCATCTCGAGGCGCTGGGCGACGGCGGTGACGTCGCGGACGGTGACGAGGTCCTCGACCTCGAGGGCCGACAGCGCGTCGGAGACCTCGTCGAGGCGCGTGCGGTACCGCTCGAGCGTCTGCAGGGCCTGGTTGGCGCGGCTGACGACGGTGGTGGGCTCCTCGAGCACGTAGCGCTGGTCGCCCAGATAGAGCGCGATCATCGTCATCGAGGCGGACACCGAGATGACGGGGATGCCCGACTGGCGGGCGACGCGCTCGGCGGTGCGGTGACGGGTGCCGGACTCGGTCGTGGGGATCGACGGGTCGGGCATGAGGTGCACGGCGGCGCGCATGATCCGCGAGGCCGACGAGTCCAGGATGATCGCGCCGTCCATCTTGGCCAGCTCGCGCAGGCCCGTGGCGGTGAACGGAACGTCGAGGGCGAAGCCGCCGGTCGAGATCGACTCGATGACGCGGTCGTGACCGATGACGATCAGGGCGCCGGTGCGCCCGCGCATGATCCGCTCGAGGCCCTCACGCAGCGCTGTTCCGGGCGCGACGGATGCCAGTGTCGCCCGCAGGTCCGGAACCGCCACGAGAATCCCCACTTTCGGCCACGCACGTGATCGGCATCATCCTAGGGCAGTGCCCGTAGCGCGGCGGTGAGATCTCCCGTGCGGAGCACGTTGAGCCCGACGCGTCCGAGGTCCTCGGTGCCGCGGGGGACGATCGCGTGGGTGAAGCCGATGCGGGCCGCCTCGCGCAGACGGGCCTCGAGGCCGCGCACCGGCCGGACCTCGCCGGCCAGCCCCACCTCGCCCATCGCGACCAGTCCGCCGGGCAACGGCGAGCCGCCGGCCGCAGAGATGACCGCGAGCGCGACCGCCAGGTCGACCGACGGCTCGTGCAGGCGGGCGCCGCCGACGGACGCGGTGTAGACGTCCTGGTTGCCCAGCGAGACGCCGGTCTTGCTCAGCACGGCCAGCAGCATCGCCACGCGCGAGGAGTCCAGGCCGCTGGAGGAGCGCCGCGGCGACGGGGTGGTGGCGGCCACCGCGAGCGCCTGGACCTCGGCCAGCAGCGGGCGGCGGCCCTCCATCGTCACCGTGACGCACGTTCCCGGCACGGGGGACTCGTGGCGCGAGACGAACAGGCCGGTCGGGTCGGGGACCTCGACGATGCCCGCGTCGACCAGGTCGAAGCAGCCGATCTCGTCGACGGGCCCGAAGCGGTTCTTGGTGGCGCGCAGCAGGCGCAGGCGGCTGGTGCGGTCGCCCTCGAACTGCAGCACGACGTCGACGAGGTGCTCGAGCACGCGCGGACCGGCGACCGAGCCGTCCTTGGTGACGTGGCCGACCAACAGCGTGGCGATGCCCTCGGCCTTGGCCCGGCCGATGACGGTGGCCGCGACCTCGCGCACCTGGGTGACGCCGCCGGGCACGCCCTCGATCGCGGACGAGCCGATGGTCTGGACCGAGTCGACGATGAGGAGGCTGGGCTTCACCGCGTCGATGTGGGTGAGCAGGCCGCCGAGGTCGGTCTCGGCGGCGAGGAACAGCTCGTCGGCCAGGGCGCCCGTGCGCTCGGCGCGCAGCCGCACCTGAGCAGCGGACTCCTCGCCGGAGACGTAGAGCGTGCGGCGGCCGGCGCGGGCCCAGCGGGCCGCGACCTCGAGCAGCAGGGTGGACTTGCCGACGCCCGGCTCGCCGGCCATCAGCATCACGGCTCCGGCGACGACGCCGCCGCCCAGCACGCGGTCGAGCTCGGGGATGCCCGAGCCCACGGCGGCCGCCTCGGTGGCCGCGACCTGGGCGATCGGGACGGCGGGAGTGGAGACCGGCGCGGCGGACGTGCGGCCGGAGCGGGAGCTGGCGCCGACGGCGTCGACCGTGCCCCAGGCCTGGCACTCGCCGCAGCGGCCGACCCACTTGCCGGTGGTCCAGCCGCACTCGGTGCAGGCGAAGGCGGAGGGGGTCTTGGGAGGCATGGCCTCAGCCTAGGCGCGGGGACCGACAGACCGGCGCGTCATGCACCGGCCGGGACTCAGATGCGGACCGGGCCGTTCGGGGTGTCGAACTCGGCCGCCAGGATGCCGGGAGCGCCGTTGGGGGCGACCCAGCGGACCTCGATGTCCTCCAGGGCGCCGACGGCGGGCTCGCCCATCCAGTCGGACAGCCGCTCGGGGCTGCCGGCGATCTCGAGCCCGGTCAGGGCGATCCCCGTGTCGGCCATCTGCGAGGGGTGCTCCTCGGGCGGCACGTCCCAGGACATGACGAACGGCAGTTGCGGATCGGCGCGCATGCCGTGGATGCCGATCTGCTGCCACGTGAGGTTGTAGCCGTCCGGGCGGTGCCGGTTGCCCGGCACGGCGTGACGGCCGAGCCGGTGCTCGACCGGTCCGATGTCGTCCACCGAGACGCACCAGCCCAACCAGCCGCCGCCGAGCTCGGAGCGGGCCTTGACGGCCTGGCCGAACGGCGCCTTGTCGGAGGCGGGGTGCTCGAGTGCCTCGACGACCTCGAGGTACTGCCGGTTCTTCAGCGGCAGGATCATGTTGTTCGTGCCGAAGCGCGGGTGGACACCCCCGGCCAGGAACACGGTGCCGAACTTCTCACTCAACTCGCTCGTGGTCGCCATGAGACCGGCGGGACCGACGGCGAACGACAGATGATCGAGGTGCATAGGGCATTGTTGCCGGTCCCCGGTTCGGCTCGAACCTCAGGGTCGTGATCGGTCCGCAGGATGCGGCACGGGCCGCCCCGCGGCGACGAACCGGTCGCAGTGCCCGACCAGCTCGAGATAGCTGGCCTCGCCCATGAGCGCCGTCAGCTCCGCGCGGTTGCCGATGTAGACCGGGTCGGCGCCGACGTGCGCGTCGGTGTTCGACGAGCAGTACCAGTCCAGATCGGCTCCGCCCGGACCCCAGCCGGCGCGCGTGTACTCGCCGATGCTGACCTCGGTGTAGGTCGACCCGTCGCCGGGATCGACCTCGCGGAACTCGCGCCGCAGCGGCAGCTGCCAGCACACGTCGGGCTTCGTCGTGTGGGGCTCGAGGCCCGTCGCCAGCGCATGGGCGTGCAGGGCGCAGCCGTAACCGCCGGGGAAGTCGCGCGAGTTGTGGAAGATGCAGGCGCCGTCGGCCACGCGGGTCTTCAGCTCGCCGTCGGCATCGCGCTCGGTCCAGCCGTCACGGCGGCCGACGTCGTGCAGCTCCCACTCGGTGGGGTCGAGCTGCTCGACGAACGCGGCCACCCGGGTGTGGTCGTCCTCGTCGCTGAAGTGGGCGCCCAGCGTGCAGCAGCCCGAGTCGGGCGCCGTCGCGTAGATGCCCGGGCACCCGGCGCCGAAGATGCAGGTCCACCGGGAGGTCAGCCAGGTCAGGTCGCACCGGAAGACCTCCGCGGGGTCGTCGGGGTTCGCGAACTCCACGAAGGAGCGGGGGAATCCCAGGTCGACCTCAGCCACGGACACAGGTTAGGTCACGGCTCCATGGCCGCCTAGGGTTGACGATCGTGACGAGCTGGGGACGGATCACGACGGGCTGGTGCACCATCGCGGGGGGCGCGATGGTGCTGCTCGTGCTGGGCGCGTACTGGCCCGGCCGGCTGCCCGGCGCCTCGGCCGGCGCGGAGGTCCTGCTGGTGGCTGCCGGCGCCCTCATGGCGCAGTTGCTGCTGGTGGAACGCGACCGCCCGCTCGGCGCCGTCGTCGCGACCGGGCTGCGGCTCGCGGTGCCGCCCCTGCTCGTCCTCGTCGCCACCGGGATCGCCGTCCAGCGCCTCGTCGAGCTGCGCGAGTGGGCCGAGCCCCTGCATGACGTGCGCGATGCCGCGACCGGGATCGTCAACCTCGGGCCGATCGACCGGGACTCGCCCGTCGCAGGCTTCTGGATCGTCGCGCTGCTGGCGCAGTCGGCGCTCCTGCTGCTGGTGCTGAGGCCGCTCGTCAACCGCCGGGGCACCCGGCCGGGCCTGGTTGTCGTGGCGGTGCTGTCCGCAGCGTCCTTCGGCTGGTGGGTCGTGGGCGGCGACGACCTGGCCGCCGCGCGGTTCTGGCCGGTCGGTTGCGGCGTTCTCGTGGCGCTGCTGGCGGCGAGGCGGACGCTCCCGGGTGGTCCGATCGTCGCCGCGGCGGGTTGGCTCGCCGCGATCGGGCTGGGGGCGATGGCGCTGCTCGGGGCGGGACCGAGGCTCGAGGTGCTCGCCGGAGTGGCGGCGGGCGCCGTCCTCGTGGGGACCGCCCGCTCCTCGGCATCGCCGGGCGGGCTGCTGCGCGGACGGGTCGCCACGTGGTTCGCCTGGCTCGCGTGGGCCGGGTTCTGCTGGGCGTGGCCGGCGTTGTGGCTGGCGCCCGAGGCCGCGGACCGCGACCTCGGCCTGCGCGACCGCGCGGGCCTGCTCGTCATGGTGGGTGCGGTGGCGCTCCTGACGTGGGCGCTGGTCGCGTCGGTGAGGTCGGTCGTCCGGCACGGTGTCGCCTGGGCGGCTCTGGCGGGCGTCTGCGTCCTGGCCGCTGTCCTCGTGACGGCTCCGGGATTCGAGCGACTCGACGCCATCGAGACGGACGCCGCCCGGACCGAGGCCCTGCTGGGGGCCGACGTCCCCGAGTGCTTCGGCGCGCTGACCATCGCAGCACAGGTCGAGGGCCGCGACTGCCGCAACCGCGAGCTCGAGGGCGTTCTGCACCCGCCGCTGGACCGCGCCGCATCCGACTTCGAGGCCTACCTCGACTGCTGGTCCCAACCCGCCGACGCCGACCTGAACCTCTGCGACCTCGGGGGGGAGGGGCCGCGGGTGCTGGTCCTGGGCGACTCGCACGCGCGCGTCCTGCTGGGGGCGTTCCGGCGCCTGGCCGAGCAGGGCGTCCTGGACGTCACCGCCGCCACCAAGGCCAGCTGTGCGTGGTCGACGCTGCCCTTGCGCGACAGCAAGGACCCCCTCCGCGGCCCGCTGTGCCACGAGTGGCGAGCCAAGCTGACGATGTGGCTGGAGCAGCACGCGGCCGAGTACGACGTCATCGTCACCACGGCGTACTCCGGCCGGATGAAGGGTTCCGAGGGCGACCAGGTCCGAGGTCTGGTCGAGGCCTGGGAGCCGGCCGTGCGAGCCGGGGTGCCGATCGTGGCGCTGCGCGACAACCCGCGGCTGCCCGAGGCCACCCTGGAGTGCCTGAGCGCCACCGACCCGGACGCCTGGGCGCGCTGCGACGTCGCGCGGGACGACGTCGTGCCCGACTTCGATCCCTTCGAGCCGGCGGTGGCCGAGGTCGACGGAGCGCACTTCGTCGACACTCTGCCGTTCTTCTGCGGCGAGGACGTCTGTCCCGCCGTCACCGGCGGCGTGAACGTCTACCGCGACTACAACCACGTCTCGGCGACCTACGCCGGGACGCTGGCGGCACCGCTCTACCGCGAGATCGCTCGCACCGGGGTGTTGGACGACGCGCGCCGCTCCGCTGCGGGGTGAGGGTCCCCGGTGTCAGACTGTGGCTCATGCGCATCGGCGTCCTCGACATCGGCTCCAACACCGGCCACCTGCTCATCGTCGACGCCTTCCGCGGCGGCCCACCGATTCCGGCGCACTCGTTCAGCGAGCCGTTGCGCCTGGCCGAGAACCTCGACGCCGACGGCCACCTGACCGCCGACGGCATCGATCGGCTGGTCAAGTACGTCGTCGAGGCCGGCTCCCAGGCCGAGGACAAGGGCGCCGAGCGGGTGCTGGCGTTCGCCACCTCGGCGGTGCGTGACGCGGGCAACGCCGAGGAGGTCATCGAGCGGGTGGCCCGCACGAGCGGCATCCGGCTGCAGATCCTGCCCGGCGAGGACGAGGCCCGCCTGACGTTCCTGGCGGTGCGCCGCTGGTTCGGCTGGTCGTCGGGCCGGCTCGGGGTCTTCGACATCGGCGGCGGCTCACTCGAGCTGGCCGTGGGCTCGGACGAGACGCCCGACACCGCGGTGTCCCTGCCGTTGGGCGCCGGCCGGCTCACGCGCGAGTGGCTCGATCGCGGACTGGAGTACGACGACCTTCGCCGCGAGGTGCGCCGCGAGATCGGGGCGGTCGCCGGCGGCCTGCTGCGCGGGGGCGGCTTCGATCATGCCGTGGCCACGAGCAAGACGTTTCGCTCGCTGGCCCGCATGTGCGGCGCCGCGCCCTACGGGGCAGGGCCGTACGTGCGTCGTCGGCTCGCGCACCGCGACCTGGTGACGCTGGGCCGTCAGCTGCGCGGCGCCTCGGACCAGGAGATCGCGGCCATGCCCGGCGTCTCGGCGACGAGGGTGCACCAGATGCGCGCGGGGGCGATGGTGGCCGAGGCCGCGATGGAGCTGTGCGGCATCGAGGAGCTCGAGATCTGCCCGTGGGCGCTGCGCGAGGGCGTCCTGATCGAGTACTTGGACCACCTGTGACCGGCACCGTTCTAGGCTGGGTGTCGTGAGCCAGCGCTCGAGTCACCCGATGGTCTCGCTGTCGACGTCCTCGGTCTATCCGGACGGCACGGCGGCGGGCTTCGAGGCCGCCGCCCGACTGGGCTACGACGGGGTCGAGGTGATGGTGGGCCTCGACGAGGTCAGCGCCGACACCACGGCGGTCAAGGCCCTGGCCCAGGCGCACGACATCCCGATCGTCTCGATCCACGCCCCGTGCCTGCTCGTGACGCAGCGGGTCTGGGGCACCGATCCGTGGGGCAAGCTGCACCGCAGTGCCGAGATGGCGCTGGACGTCGGCGCCGACACCGTGGTCGTGCACCCGCCGTTCCGGTGGCAGCGCGAGTACGCCCGCGGGTTCGTCGAGGGCATCGCCCGGCTCGAGGACGAGTACGACGTCGCCTTCGCCGTCGAGAACATGTACCCGTGGCGCTCGGGCAAGCGTGAGTTCCAGGCCTACGCGCCCGGCTGGGACCCGGTGCCGTTCGACTACAAGAACGTCACGGTCGACTTCTCGCACAGCGCCACCGCCCGGATCGACTCGGGACAGCTCATCGAGGACCTGGGCGACCGGCTCGCCCACATCCACCTGACCGACGGGTCGGGGTCGATGAAGGACGAGCACCTGATCCCCGGCCGCGGCGCCCAGGGCTGCGACCGGATCCTGGGCCGGTTGGCCGACCAGGGATTCACCGGTCACGTCGTGGTGGAGGTCAACACCCGCAAGGCCGACGACCGCGATGCCGACCTGCTTGAGGCGCTGGCCTTCGCGCGACTGCACCTGGCGCCCACGCCCGTCTGAGGCGGCCCGGTTCGAGACGGCCCGGTTCGAGACGGCCCGGTTCGAGACGGCTCAGTGCCGCGGTGCGACGCAGAACTCGTTGCCCGCGGGATCGGTCATCGTGACCCAGCGGAAGCTGTCGTCGCCGCGTTCGGCGACGACCCCCGCGCCGGCGGCTCGCAGCCGCTCGACCTCGGCCGCCAGGTCGTCGGTCACGACGTCCAGGTGCAGCCGGTTCTTGCCCGGTGTCGGGTCGTCCACCTTCTGGAAGCCCAGCACCAGACCGGTGGGGAGGGCCACCATGACGTACCAGCCCTCGTTCTCCTCGGTGATGATGCCGCCGGTCTGCTCGGCCCACCAGGTGGCCAACGCCAGGGCGTCGGTCGTGTCGCACGTGATCATGCCAACGGTGACGGTCATGGCGTCACGCTACGACCGTCCGCCGACAGTCTCGTGGCGATGACGGAGCCCACGATCAGCTGCAGCTGGTGGTAGACCATCAGCGGCAGGATCATCAGGGGGAACGTGGCGGCCGAGAACAGCACGCTGGCCATCGGCAGGCCGGCGGCGAGGGACTTGTTGGTGCCGCAGAAGTAGACGGCCACCTGCGCCCCGCGCCCGAAGCGCCGGCCGGCGAACCAGCACACCGCCGAGGACACCGCGAGGAGCGCGACGCAGACCGCCGCCACGACGAGGCCGTCGGTCCAGTCCAGCACCTGCCACACGTCGGCGTTGGTGCCACGGCTGAAGCCGGCGTAGACCACGAGCAGCACGGTCGACCGGTCGAAGCGGCGCAGGCCCACGTCATGGCGCAGCAGCCACGGGCGCAGCCACCGGCGGGCCACCTGTCCGGCCAGGAACGGCAGCAGCAGCAGGCCGATGATCCGCAGGACCGCCCGGGCGTCGACGTGGACGTCGCCGCCCAGCATCAGCGCCACCAGCAGGGGGGTCAGGAACACGCCCAGCAGGCTCGAGACCGACGCCGCGACGACCGCGATCGCCCGGTCTCCGCCGGCGATGGACGTGAACGCCACGGAGGACTGCACCGTGGACGGGACCAGGCACACGAAGACCAGCGCCGCCAGCAGCTGCTGCGAGACCAGCGCCGGCGCCAAGGGGGACAGGGCCAGCCCCAGCAGCGGGAACAGGACGAACGTCGAGACGACGATGACCGCGTGGACGCGCCACACCTTCAGGCCGTGCACGACCTCGCCGGTGGAGAGCCGAGCGCCGTAGAGGAAGAACAGCGCGACGATCCCGACCTGGACCAGGACCGAGACGACCTCCAGCACGGTGCCCTGGGCCGGGAGCACGATCCCGAGCCCGGCGAGACCGAGGATCATCACGATGAAGGGGTCGATGCGCACGCGGACACGATAGGCCCGCCGTGCGCGCCATCACGCGCCGGTTCCGCGGCACGGGACGGTGGTTCCCGGCAGACTGACACCGTGAGCCCCAGCAGCGAGAGAGCAGTCCGCGCCGTGTGTCTCTTCTGTGGCGCGCGCGACGGAGCCAGGCCCGAGTACGTCCGGGCGGCGCAGGAGTTCGGGGCGGCCCTGGCCGGGGCCGGGGTGAACCTGGTGTTCGGCGGCGGCACGATCGGCATCATGGGCGCCGCCTCGCGGGCCGCGAAGGACGCCGGCGGCCGTGCCATCGGCGTCATCCCGAAGTCGCTGCTGGAGCGCGAGGGCGGTCGCCCCGGCGAGCCCGACCTGCACGTCGTCGACACGATGCACGAGCGCAAGGCCCTCATGCACGAGCTGTCGGACGCCTTCGTGGTCCTGCCCGGCGGACTCGGCACCTACGAGGAGTTCTTCGAGATCCTCACGTGGCGCCAGTTGGGCATCCACGACAAGCCGATCGTCGTGGTCGACGTCGAGGGGTACTACGGGCCGTTGCGCGACATCGTCGCCCACGGCGTGACCGAGGGGTTCGTCAGCGACACGGACCACGATCTGTGCGTCATCGTGGACACGGTCGACGAGGCGCTGGCGGTGCTCGGCATCGCACGCTGAGCGTCGCGCGGCACGCATTCTCGGGTCGCGGTCCCTGTGGCACGCCGGGGAACTAGGCTCAGCCCCATGAGGATCGCGGTCGTCGGTGGCGGCGTCATGGGTGGCACGTTGGTCGAGGCGATGGCACGTGCCGGTCACGACGACATCGTCGTGGTCGAGCGCAGTCCGGAACGCCGCGCCGAGCTGGAGGCCCAGGGCCGGGCCACGGCGGCCGACGTCGAGGCCGTCGCGGGCGCCGACGTGGTCCTGCTCGTGGTGAAGCCGCAGGACGTCGCGACGGTGCTGCCGGTGCTCGCGAGCGCCCTCGACCCCGAGGCGACCGTGGTCTCGCTCGCCGCGGGCGTGCGGACGGCCACCATCGAGGAGACCCTGCCGGACTCGGTGTCGGTCGTGCGCGCCATGCCCAACACGCCCGCCGTGATCGGCCGCGGGATGTTCGGGGTCTCCCCGGGGAGCCGGGTGTCCGACGACCGACTGGACACCGTCGTCGACCTGCTCGGGTCGGGCGGAGAGGTGGTCGTCGTCGACGAGTCGCGCCAGGACGCCGTGACCGCCGTGTCCGGCTCGGGTCCGGCCTACGTCTTCTACCTCGCCGAGCAGATGATCGAGGCCGGGATCGATGCCGGCCTCGACCCGGAGGCGGCCCGCACCCTCACCGTGCAGACGCTCCTGGGGTCCGCGGAGCTGCTCGCCGGGTCCGACGACCCGCCGGCGGAGCTGCGGCGCCGGGTGACCTCGCCGAACGGAACCACGCACGCCGCGATCACCACGTTCGACGACCGGGGCGTGGGCGAGGGCATCCGTGCCGGCGTTCGTGCCGCCGCCGCCCGATCCGCGGAACTAGGCTGACGCCATGGAAGAGCGCGCCGTCGTGGTGTTCGACGAACGCCTGACCGAGTACGACTTCGGACCCTCGCACCCGATGGCGCCCATTCGGGTCAAGCTCACGATGGCGCTGGCCGACGAGCTCGGCGTCTTGGAGGGCCTCGACGTGGTGGGCGCCCGCCAGGCCACCGAGCAGGAGCTGCTGAGCGTCCACACGCACGACTACGTCGAGCGCGTCGTGAACCTCAGCAAGCACCCGACGCACACCGACGCCGCGCACGGCCTCGGCAGCGAGGACAACCCGGTCTTCCGCGGCATGCACGAGGCGAGCGCCCTGATCGCCGGCGCCAGCCTCGAGGCGGCGCGGCTGGTCTGGACCGGCGAGCGCAAGCGCGCGATCAACGTCAGCGGCGGCCTGCACCACGCCATGCCGGGCCGAGCCAGCGGGTTCTGCGTCTACAACGACGTCGCGATGGGCATCAAGTGGATGCTCGACCACGGCGCCCAGAAGATCGTCTACATCGACGTCGACGCCCATCACGGCGACGGCGTGCAGGCGATCTTCTATCACGACCCGCGGGTGCTGACGATCTCGTTGCACGAGTCGCCCAAGACGCTCTTCCCGGGCACCGGCTACTCGACCGAGGTCGGCGCCGAGGGGGCCGAGGGGTCGGCCGTCAACGTGCCGCTGCCGCCGGGCACCTCCGACGCGGGCTGGCTGCGCGCCTTCCACGCGGTCGTCCCGGCGATCGTGCGCGAGTTCGGCCCCGAGGTGATCGTCAGCCAGCACGGCTGCGACTCGCACATGGACGATCCGCTGACCAACCTCATGCTCAGCGTCGACGGCCAGCGCGCCTCGTACCTGGCCGTGCGCGACCTGGCCGAGGAGCTCACGGACGGGAAGTGGCTGGCCACCGGCGGTGGCGGCTACGCGGTGGTCGACGTCGTGCCGCGGGCGTGGGGCCACCTGCTCGCGATCGTCAGCGGCAACCCGCTCCCGCCCGAGACCGAGACGCCGGAGGCGTGGCGCCGGGCGGTCGAGGAGCTGCGCGGGCAGCCCGCGCCGACACGGATGACCGACGGCCGGCGGGCCCTGTACCGCCCGTGGGAAGAGGGCTACGACCCCGCGTCCTGGCTCGATCGCTCGATCCAGGCGACCCGCACGGAAACTTTTCCTCTGAATGGTCTCGATCCCTCGTATTGAGGTAATTTCCCGGTGTAACTGGGTGTTTCACTGTACGCGGGCGGTACAGAAGAGTGCCCGGTTTGGCGTAAGGTACGCCGGGCGCGGATGAGTTTCAAATAATGTGTTCCCACCGGACTCATCTGCCACTAGTCTTCACAACAAGCACGCGCGCTCACTCTCCGGTGGGGAAGCCGGAGAGCGCGCGTGCCCCTGGGAGGATGGTGTGGAGATGTCTGAGGGAACCCGTTTCATGACCGTTGCCGAGGTCGCGGACCAGATCCGCGTCTCGAAGATGACGGTGTACCGACTCGTGCATTCCGGCGAACTCGAGGCCGTGCGCGTGGGCCGTTCCTTCCGTGTGCCCGAGCACGCGGTCGAGGAACTGCTGAGCAAGTCGTTCTACCAAGCCGGCTGACGCGTCCGGCGGTTCGCGGGGGGCGGACCGCCGGGGCGACAGCCGTGCCGACGCCACCGCGTGTGCGCCTGGTGGGTGCGATCGCCTAGTGTTTGGTCTGTCCTGTGTGTGAAAGATCAGATTGAGGTGAGTCGTGGGTTCTGTCATCAAGAAGCGCCGTAAGCGGATGTCGAAGAAGAAGCACCGCAAGATGCTGAAGCGCACTCGCGTGCAGCGTCGCCGTCTGGGCAAGTGACCGATGTCCGGGGTCGTCCTCGTCACGGGCGCGGCCACGCCCGGCGTGGCACATGCCGCGCGGCGCATCGCTGAAGCGGGTGACGTCAGGGTCGTAGCAGTCGACACGACCTTGCCCACCGACGATCTCGGGTCAGTCAAATTCGTGCGTGCGGACATCCGCACGCCGGTCATCTCCAAGGTTCTCGCCGTCGAGGACATCGACACCGTGGTCCACATGGACCTGGCGCCGATGCGCTCGCGCGGTGGCGGAAGCGCCACCAAGGAGATCAATGTCATCGGCACGATGCAGGTCCTCGCGGCGTGCCAGCGGGCCGAGGCGGTCCGCCGGGTCGTCCTGGCCAGCAGCGCCGCCGTCTATGGCGCGTCGCCGCGCGACCCGGCGGTGTTCACCGAGTCCGCGACGGCCCGCGGCGGCACCAAGTCGGGCTTCGCCAAGGACATCGTCGAGGTCGAGGGGTACACCCGCGGCTTCGCTCGGCGGCGCCCCGACGTGAGTGTGACGACCCTGCGCATGGCGCAGTGGCTCTCTCCCCACTTCACGACGGTCCTGGGAACGTACTTCTCGAACCCCGTCCTGCCGGTGCCGATGGGCTTCGACGCCCGCCTGCAGCTGTTGCACCCCGACGACGCGCTGGAGGTCATCTCGCGCGCCGCGCTCGAGGACCACCCCGGCACGTTCAACGTCGCCGGCGACGGTGTCCTGATGCTGACGCAGGCCGCGCGCATGCTGGGCAAGCCCACCTTGCCCATCCCGCCGCTGGGCTTCGGCTCGGTCCTGCGCCAGATGGTGCACTTCATGGGCTCGGACGTGTCGCCGGGCGTGCACCGGCTGCTGACGTACGGCCGCGTGCTGGACACCACCGCCCTGCGTGAGATCTTCGGCTACAGTCCCCGGCACACGACGCGCGAGACCTTCGAGTGGTACGCAGAATCGGCGCGCCCGGGTCTGTTGCACGCATGGGGGATCACGCGATGAACGACAACCTCAAGGGGATCGGCACGTCCGGTCCCGCCGGTCGCGGCAACGGCTCGACGTCCCCGTCGCGCGCCGCCCGGTCGCTCGCCGGGCCTGCGGCGGGACAGGCGCGCAAGCCCGCGGCCAAGAAGACCGCCGATGCGAAGAAGTCCGCCCCCACGAAGTCCGCCACCGCGAAGAAGGCCGCGCCCCAGGCCGCTGCCACGGCGAAGACTGCGGCGACGAAGAAGACCACGACGGCGAAGAAGCCGACCGCGAAGAAGCCGACCGCGGCGAAGAAGCCGACCGCGAAGAAGACCACGTCGGCGAGGAAGCCCGCCGCCAAGAAGACCGCGAAGCAGACGGCCGCCGCGAAGCCGGCGGAGCCGTCCGGCGTGCGCGAGTCCGTGGGCCCCGATCCCGCCGAGGACCCGACCTCCTCGTCGCGTCATCGGCACCTGCATTCCGTCCCCGAGGACGAGGGGCCCGGCCCGCAGGCGCCCCCGTACGAGGCCACCGCCGACCTCGATCCCGAGGACGTCGCCGCCGCGTTCGCCGAGGGCGCCCGCCGACTGCTCGGAACCGACTGGCAGGCCAAGATCGGCGACATCGCCGGCAGCCTGCGTCGGCGCCTCTCGGGCGACTACTCGGTCGACGAGTTCGGCCTCGACCCCGAAGTGGTCGATCTCCTGTCGCACCTGGTCGAGCCGCTGGCCGAGAGCTGGTTCCGCCTGCAGGTCCGCGGTATCGAGAACATCCCCGCCGACGGCGGCGCCCTGCTCGTGGCCAACCACTCGGGCACCGTGCCCGTCGACGGCCTCATCACCGGCTACGCGGTCCGCAAGCACACCGGCCGGGCCATCCGTCCCCTGGGCGCCGACCTGGTCTTCCGGCTGCCCTACGTCGGCCAGATCGCTCGCAAGATGGGCGCCACGCTGGCCTGCGCCGAGGACGCCGAGCGACTGCTGACCTCCGGCGAGCTCGCCGCCGTGTGGCCCGAGGGCTTCAAGGGCGTCGGCAAGCCGTTCAGCGAGCGGTACAAGCTGCAGCGCTTCGGTCGCGGCGGCTTCGTCTCGTCGGCCATGCGGGCCCAGGTGCCGATCATCCCGGTCTCGATCGTCGGAGCCGAGGAGATCTATCCGCTGATCGGCAACATCCCGTCGCTCGCCCGGCTGATGGGCGTGCCGTACATCCCGATCACGCCGTTCTTCCCGCTGCTGGGCCCGCTGGGACTCGTCCCGCTGCCGAGCAAGTGGATCATCGAGTTCGGTGAGCCGATCCGCACCGACGCGTATCCGCCCGAGTCCGCCGACGACCCGATGCTGCTGTTCAACGTCACCGACCAGGTGCGCGAGACGATCCAGCAGACGCTCTACAACCTGCTCGTCGAGCGCGGCAACCCCTTCATCTGACCGATCGAGCCAGGAGGCACGGTATGTCCCACGGACGTCCCGACCTGCGGCTCGACGCGCCCACCCTGGAGCCGTCCGAGGACGTCGTCCAGCGGCTGGCCGCGACCGCGCGACTGAACGGCTCTCCGCGGGCGGCGCGACGACACCGGCTCGCGATCGTCGCAGCGTCCTTCCTGGGCGTCAGCGCGATCTCGGCAGGTGGGGCGTGGGCCGTCGGCGCGATCGAGGTCCCGCTGCTGCCGGCGTCGCCGCTGAAGCCGGCCGCCGTCGCGCCCGACCCGCCGCGGGATCGCCACGTGGGCCAGCCGGCTCGCGGCGCACCTGCGGCTCCCGGAGCCGAGGTGGCCTCCCGGCTTCCCGCCCGACTTCCCGCATCAACCCCCGAAGCCGATCGCGAGGCCCCTCGGATCGTGGATCGCCCGGCGCGGAGCATGGCACGGGAGGAGAGGCGCCCCGACGCGCGCCGCGCGGCGCCGGAGGAGTCCCGCCGCGACCAGGGTCGGTGGCGCCGCGACGTGAAGGGCGACCGCGGGCGCGACCGCGGCCGCGGGCCCGAGAAGTCCCGACCACGCCAGGATCGCGACGAGAGGTTCGAAGGCCGCGGCCAGTGGGACCACGATGGCGACCGGCGGAACGAGCGGCGCGAGGACCGGGGCGAGTGGGGCATGACCGACCGCGATCGACCGGACGGTCGGGGCGGGACCGATCGCGATCGACCGGACGGTCGGGGCGGGAACGATCGGGGCGCCGGCGATGACTGACGACTCCGTCGTCGCCCGGGCCAAGCAGGGCGACCCCGAGGCCTGGCGCGAGCTCTACCGCGCCCACGCGGGGCGGCTGGTGGCGTGGCTCCAGACCCGGCCCACGGGCGACACGGCCGCCGCCGCCGAGGACGTGGCCAGCCAGGCGTGGTCCGTGGCAGCCGAGAAGATCGCCCAGTTCGAGGGCTCCTGCGACGACTTCGGCGGCTGGCTCTTCGGGATCGCCCGGCGGCTCAGCGCGACGTCGCGTCGGACGTGGCAGCGACGCAACACCCGTCCCGAGGATGTCGGCGACCTGCTCGACACGGTGCCCGATCACGGGGCCGAGGTGGTCCAGCAGGACTGGGTGCGCCTCGTGCTGGCGCAGCTGCCGCCGCGGGAGCGGGCGGCGGTGGGACTGGTCGACGGTCTCGGGTGGAGCCCGCACGCCGCTGCCGAGGTCCTGGGCGTCAGCGCCGTCGCGCTGCGCGTGGCCCGTCACCGCGGACTCCGCCGGCTCGCCCGCTCGGGGTACGTGCCGGGTGTCCGGGTGCGCCCCGCGCCCCGCGGCTGAAGGGGAGTCCGAAGGCCGGACATGAGAGAGGCCGGCCCGCCCGGGGGTTGGACGGACCGGCCCGGCGCCTCATCGTGCTGCGAGGCGGGCCTCCGAGCCGGCGGTGCGGGGTCGCCGGCGCGGAGGGGTCCAGGGGGCAGTCCCAAGGACTGCCGACACTGGCTACCTGTCACGAGGTCGCCCAGGCGTTACACGCCCGCGCATCTTTCCCGTCGCAGCCGGCGGACTACTCCTTCGCGCCGAGGCTCTTGAGCAGCTGATCGCCCTCGATGTCGAGGTCGGGCAGCGCCCGGTCGAGCCAGGCCGGCAGCCGCCACGCGCGGTCACCGAACATGGCCATCAGCGCCGGCACGAGCGTCATGCGCACCAGGAACGCGTCGATCGCGATCGCGATCGCCAGGGCGAAGCCGATCTGCTTGATCATCGGGTCGCCGTTGAAGATGAAGCCGGCGAACACGGCGGTCATGATGACCGCCGCCGCGACGACGACGCGGCTCGAGTGCGTGAAGCCGTCGATCACCGACTCGCGGCCACCGTGCCCGTGCACCCACGACTCGCGCATCGACGACACCAGGAACACCTGGTAGTCCATCGCCAGGCCGTAGGCGATGCCGGTCACGAGGATCGGCAGCAGCGCCATGACCGGACCGGTCGAGTCCAGCCCGAAGAGGTTGTTGAGCCACCCCCACTGGAACACGGCGGTGGTGGCGCCCAGCGTGGCGAGGATCGTCAGCAGGAAGCCGGCGGTCGCCTTGAGCGGCACGATGATCGAGCGGAACACGATCGTCAGCACGATCAGGGAGAGCACCACGACGATCGCCAGGTAGATCGGCATGACGTCGCTCATCTTCTGGGCGATGTCGATGCCCATCGCGGCCTGGCCGGTGATGCCCAGGTTCACGTCGTACTTGGATGCGATGTCGCCCTTGAGGTCGCGCAGCTCGTGCACGAGGGTCTCGGTCGAGGGATCGGTGGGGCCGCCCTTCGGGACCAGCGAGACCAGGACCGTGCGGCCGTCCTCGCTCATGCCCGACGGGGACGCCGCGGCGACGTCCTTGACCTCGCCCAGCTCGGCCACGATCGCGCCGGCGGCGCGCTGGTCGACCGGCTCGTCGGAGCGGGACGACAGCACGACCAGCAGCGGACCGTTGAGGCCCTCGCCGAAGGAGTCGGTGACGGCCGCGTAGCTCTCGCGCTGGTCCGTGCCCGAGTTGTAGTTCTCGCCCGACGGCAGGCCCAGACGCATGTCGGTGGCGGGGATCGCCATGAGCAGCGTGATGACCACCACGGCGCCGGCCGCGAGGAAGCGGTTCTTCGACAGGAAGGTCACCCAGCGCCGTGCCGTGGCGTGGTCGACACCGGCCGACTCGCGCTCGGCGAACTTCGCGCGGGCCTTGTCCGACACGATGCGCTCGCCGACCAGGCCGAGCAGCGCGGGCAGTGCGGTCAACGCGACGGCGACCGCGACCGCGACCGTGGCGGCGGCGATGATCGCCATGATCGTCAGCAGGCTGATGCCGATGACGGTGAGGGCCGCCAGGGCGATGACGACCGTGGTGCCGGCGAAGAACACGGCACTGCCCGCCGTGCCCACCGCGCGACCGGTCGCCTCGTGGGCGCTGAGCCGCTCGCGCATGATGAGACGGCGCTGGCGGTTGACGATGAAGAGGGCGTAGTCGATGCCCACGGCCAAGCCCAGCATCAGGCCCAGGACGACGCTCATGGAGCCGAGCTCGTAGAAGTGGCCGAGCGCGTACGCGCCACCCACGCCGACGCCGACGCCCAGCAGGGCGGTCACCAGCGGCAGGCCGGCGGCCACGACGGACCCCAGCACCAGGAAGAGCACCACGGCCGCGACCACGATGCCGACGACCTCGCCGAGGCCGACCACCTCGGGGATCTCCTGCAGCGAGGCGCCCGGGAGCACCTCGATGCCGGTGCCCTCCAGCGGCTCCTCAGCGGCGTCGAGGGTCTCCTCGATGGCGCCGGTCGGCAGGTCCATCGTCTGCTTCGTGAACTGGAACTGCGCCATGGCGACGTCGCCCTTCGGCGAGATCGTCACGCCGGGGACCAGCTGGTCCTGCACCACGAGGGGCACGGGCTGGTCCAGCGTGCGGCCGGCGCGGACGGCGGCGGTCGCCTGCTCGGCGGCCTTCACCTGGGCGGCCACCTGCTTCTGCGCCGCGGCCTGGTCCTGCTCCGATCCGGCGAGGGCCGCGGGGTTCACGACGTACTCGTCGTCGTAGATCCCGTCCATGGACTGCGCCAGGGCGCCGGCCAGCTGCGGGTCGAAGAAGGAGGCTCCGTCAGGGGCGCGGTAGACGATCTGGCCCGCTCCGCCGGCGGCGGCCGGCATCTCGTCCTCGAGCTGCTCGAGCACGTTCTGGGCGGGGACGCCGTTGATCGTCACCTCGGTGCTGAGCTTCGGAGCGTTCAGGACGATCGATCCGATGATGACGACGAGCAGGACGAGCCAGACGCCCAGGAAGCGGAACGGGTGCGCGAAGGCGGTCTTGCCCCAGCGATACAGAAGAGTGGACACAGGTCTTCCTCACGAAGTGATAGGTGACTCTCACATCGTAGGATGGGCGGTGAAGTCGAACCAGCCAGGGGTAGGAGACGTATGTCACGCCGTGACTCGCGGGCGAACGCCGAGCGGATCGTGGACGCCATCCAGCGGTTGTGGGCCGACGACGCCACCCCGTCGATGGACCAGATCGCGGCCGAGGCCGGCGTGGGGATCGCCACCGTCTACCGCCACTTCCCGAACCGGGCGGCACTCGAGAGCGCGGCGTTCGGCCGCATCTTCGCCGACGAGCTGATGCCCTTGGTCGAGGACACCGAGGACGAGGACGCCGACCTGCTGGACGTCGCGGCGCGCTTCGTCGAGGTGGTGAGCCGCTACACGCCGGTGCTGGGCGAGGTGGGCGTCAGCCAGGTGACCGACGAGGCCCTGGACGACCTGGCCGAGCCGTTCGTCGAGCTGCTCCGGCGCGGCCAGGAGCGTGGCGTCCTGCGTCACGACCTCGAGCCGCTCGACATCTACTGGCTGCTGCGGATGGTGGTGCTGGGGCTCAACTCCCCGGTCTCGAGTGAGTCCGTCCGCCGCCGGTACCTCGCCATGCTGCTGCAGGCGCTGTCCCCCGAGGTCGAGGGCCCCCTGCCGTCGCTGACGGAGCAGGACTACGACCGCCTGAACTCGCCGGAGAGCCGTCGGCGACCGCCGATCGCGCGGGACTGACCTACCGCAGTCGCCGCAGCTGGCGTCCGATCAGCCACGCCGCCGAGCCGGCGGCGCCCGCGGCGGCCGCCTTGGCGCCGGCCGAGGCGACCTTGCGTCCGGTGCGGTAGTCCCGGATCAGCCAGCCGTTCTCCTTGGCGTGCGACCGCAGGGCGCCATCGGGATTGACGGCACACGGGTGGCCGACCAGCGACAGCATCGGGATGTCGTTGAAGGAGTCCGAGTAGGCGTGGCAGCGCGAGAGGTCGAGGCCCTCGGTCTCGGCCAGCGCGCGCACGGCCACGGCCTTGCTCTCGCCGTGCAGCATCTCGCCGACGAGGCGCCCGGTGTAGACGCCGTCGACGTGTTCGGCGACCGTGCCGAGCCCACCGGTCAGCCCCAGCCGGCGGGCGATCACCTGAGCGATCTCGACGGGGGCGGCGGTCATGAGCCACACCCGCTCGCCGCGGTCGAGGTGCCACTGGGTCATCGCGCGGGTGCCGGGCCAGATCTTCTGCGCCATGTACTGGTCGAAGACCTCCTCGCCGATCTCCTCGAGCTCGCTGACCTCGTGACCGGCGATGAACTCCAGCGCCGCGTTGCGCGCCTGGCTGATGTGCTCGGGGTCCTCGACGCCGACGTACTTGAAGTAGGCCTGCTGCCAGGCGGCGCGGGCGATGTCACGGGTCGAGAAGAACTTCCGCTCGTGCAGCCCGCGAGCCAACAGGAAGATCGAGGCTCCCTGCATGATCGTGTTGTCGACGTCGAAGAACGCCGCTGCGGTCGGGTCGGCCGGCTGCGCCAGCGCCTGCTCGACCTCGGCGGCGGCCGCCGCGGCCTGACCGGCCAGGATCGAGCGCGCCTGCAGATTCCGGGGCGGATCTGCTGCGTGGCGCGGAGACATGGCGTCACTGTATCCACGAAGGCGAGCATCGGGATGTGGTTGACTCGGCGCCATGGCCGTCAATGTCAGTGACGATCTGCGGGAGACCGCGCGTCGTGACCCCGAGGGCATCGCCCTGATCGAACCGCGCACCGATCGCCACGTCACCTGGGCCGAGTTCGACCAGTGGGCCGATCGCGTCGCCCAGACCCTGCTCAGCCGTGGCGTCCTCGCCGGCCAGCGCGTCGCCCTGGTGATGGCGAACGGCATCGACCTCGCCGTCGCCTACTACGGCGTCCTGCGCGGCGGCATGGTCGCCGTCCCCATCAACCCACGCGCCACCCCGCGTGAGATCTCGCGCATGGTCGAGGCCTGCGCTCCCAAGATCGTCGTCGGCGACGCCCAGTCGATCACCCAGGTCCGCCAGGCGGACACGGGGGAGTCGCTCATCGTCGTGCACCGCGCCGCACCTGAGGAGGGCGAGCTGCGCTTCGGTGCCCTGCTCGAGCACGCCGTCGACAGCACCCCGGTGGCGCCCGCCGATCCCGAGTCGCTGGCCGTCGTGCTGTTCACCTCCGGCGCGACAGGCCTGCCCCGCGGCGTGATGCTGACGCACCGCGCGCTCAGCGCCGACATCGACCAGCTGCTGCGGATCGACCACCCGCCGGTCATCACGCCCGACGACGTCGTCCTGGGCCTGCTGCCGATGTTCCACGTCTACGGGCTGAACTGCGTCCTGTCGCTGTCGGTGCGCGCGGGCGCCGCGGTCGTGCTGGTCGAGGAGTTCGACCCGTCCGGCCTCCTCTCCGAGATCGCCGAGCACGGCATCACGAACCTGCCGGTGGCCCCTCCGGTCATCTCGGCCTGGGTCGGTCTGGAGGGACTGCGCGAGGCCCTCGCCGGTGTCCGCCTGATCGTGTCGGGCGCCTCGGCCCTCGATCCCGAGCTCGCCGAGGCGTTCCACGCCCTGTCCGGTCAGCCCGTCGAGCAGGGCTACGGCCTCACCGAGACCGCGCCCGTCGTGACGACCACCGTCGGCGACGGTCGCGAGCCCGGCGTCGTGCCGCCGGCGGGATCCGTCGGCCGCCCCCTGCCCGGGGTCGAGATCGCCCTGCGCGACTTCCTCGGCCAGCGCGCCGCCCCGGGTGACCCGGCCCAGATCTTCGTCCGCGGCGACAACCTGTTCTCGGGCTACTGGCCCGACGGCGAGGACGGTCCCGACGCCGAGGGCTGGTGGGGGACCGGCGACATCGGACTGCTCGACGACGCCGGCAACCTCGTCCTGGTCGACCGACTGCGCGAGACGATCACCGTCTCGGGCTTCAACGTCTACCCCTCCGAGATCGAGGAGGCGGTCGCGGAGGCTCCGGGCGTCGCGTCCGTCGCGGTGATCGGCGTGCCCGACGACCGTACCGGCGAGGCCGTCGTGGCGTTCGTCGTCCCCGAGGACCCCGAGGGCGATGCCGCCCCCGTCGAGACCGCCGTGCGCGAGCTGGCCGCGCAGCGACTCGCGCGGTTCAAGGTCCCGTCGCGGATCCTGGTCGTCGCCGCGCTGCCGCACTCGCCGACGGGCAAGGTGGCCAAGGGCCGGCTGCGCGCCCTGGCCCGCAAGGAGCTGACGTGACCGTCCCGCATGCCGACGACGCGCGGGTCGTCGTCTACTCCCGCGAGGGCTGCCACCTGTGTGAGGTGGCCGAGCAGGTCGTGTCCCAGATCGTCGCCGAGACCGGCGACTCCTGGGCCCGGGTCGACATCGACGCCGACCCGGACCTGCAGCAGCGGTTCACCGACCAGGTGCCCGTCACGTTCGTCGACGGCCGTCAGCACGATTTCTGGCGCGTCGACCCGGCCCGCCTGCGCTCGGCCCTCGCGTAGCCCGACCGGAGGCCGCCGACGTCCGGGTTGACCGGATCGGCGAGACTTGACGCCGTGTCCGATCGCATCTACGTCCGCCGGTACGTCGACCCGCTGCGTCCTCCGTCCATGGGTGTTTTCCGCTCGGGATTCGGCCGGAACTCCGGCAACCTGATCTTCGCGGCGTCCGCCCAGCGGACGCTGACCGTCGACGGGGTGGACGTCGAGACCAACAACCTGAACACGCTGATGCGCAGCGTCGACCGCCTCAACGACGAGGGCCGTCACGTCGTCATCCCCCTCGCGAACGCCTTCCGGCCGGACTACCTGCCCCAGTTGACCGCACTGACGCAGGCCATCGAGCGCCTCACCGTCCCGGTGACGATCCTGGGCGTCGGCGGTCAGTTCGCGCTCGACGGGACCGTCGAGACGACCGACGAGGTCGACGAGGCCGCCCGCCGGTTCATGCGCGCCATCTTGGCCCGCGGCCCGGCTCTCGGGGTCCGCGGAGAGCGCACCGCCGGCTACCTGAACTCGCTCGGCTTCTCGGAGGTCGACGTGATCGGCTGCCCGTCGATGTTCCTGCGCGGAGGCGACCTCAGCATCCGCGACACGGTCCCGACGTTCGGCAAGCAGACCAAGGTCAGCCTGAACCTCACGCCCAGCGTCCCCATCCCGGCCGGGTGGGTCAACGACGTCTTCAAGCGTCACCCCAGGACCGAGTACGTCGCGCAGGACCGCAGGGACCTCGACGCGATGCTGGGTGGTCCGGCGGTCAAGGCTGCGTCGCCGGAGTACCCGTCGTCAGTGCTCCACCGGGCGATCCGGGACAACCACACGGTCTTCCACTGCCATGCGCCGACGTGGATCGACTCGATGGCCGACCGCGACTTCACGGTCGGACACCGCATCCACGGCAACATCACGTCGCTGCTGGCCGGGACGCCCGCCCACGTGATCGTGCACGACAGCCGCACGCGTGAGCTGTGCGAGTACTTCGAGATCCCGCACACGCACGTGTCGGCGCAGACGCGCGAGCACACGCCGCAGCGACTCTTCGAGTCCTCCGACTACAAGCCGCTGATCGCCAACCACCCCGAGCGGCTGGCCCGGTTCGCCGGCTTCCTGGAGCGTCACGGCCTGCGCCACGTGCTGGACCTCCCGGCCGGCGAGGCTCCCTTCGACCGCGCCGTCGCGCAGGTCGAGGTCCGCCCCGGCCTCGTGATCCGGCCGCGCTCGAGCGAGCCCGAGATCCTGGACCTGCGGGCCTGGAACACCGCCCGCGCCGCGCATCGCGACATCGCCCGCGCGACGGCGCGCATCGAGGAGCTCGAAACCCGCCTGGCCGCCGCGGAGTCCCCGCGCGGAGGACTGCTGAGCCGGCTGCGCCGCACCCGCTGACGATGCGTCCCGAGATCCAGGCCCTGCGGGCGATCGCCGTCCTGGCGGTCGTCGGCTTCCACCTGTGGCCGGGTCGCCTCAGCGGTGGCTACATCGGCGTCGACGTCTTCTTCGTCATCTCGGGCTTCCTCATCACGGGTCACCTGCTGCGCGAGGTCGACCGCGAGGACCGTGTCGACCTGGCGCAGTTCTGGGCGCGCCGCGCGCGTCGCCTGCTGCCCGCGGCCTACGTCGTGCTGCTGGTCACGGCGATCGGCGTGCTGGTGTGGCTGCCGCCGGCGCAGTGGACGCAGAACTTCCGCGAGATCATCGGCTCGGCGCTCTACGTCGAGAACTGGGTCCTGGCGATCGACTCGATCGACTACCTGGCGGCGGACGGGATCCCCTCGGCCGTCCAGCACTACTGGACGCTCTCGGTCGAGGAGCAGTTCTACCTGGTCTGGCCGCTGCTGGTCGTCGCCGCACTCGTCGTCGCGCGCCGCACCGGCCGCGCGCGGCACACGGTCGTGTTCGCCGTCCTGGCGACGGTGACGCTCGCGAGCTTCGTGTACTCGCTGTGGCTGACCTCGCGGCACCCGCAGCTGGCGTACTTCGCCACGCCCGCCCGAGCCTGGCAGTTCGGGGCCGGTGCGGTGCTCGCCCTCGTGGTGGCCGCCGACCGGATCCGGCTGCCGCGCCGCACCGCGATCGCGGCGTCGTGGCTGGGCTTCGGCGTCATCGCGGTGTGCGCGCTGGCCTACGACGAGCGGACCCCGTTCCCCGGGACCGCGGCCATCGCGCCGGTGCTGGCGACGATCCTCGTCATCGCGGCGGGTGCCCCGAGCGGCCGGCTGTCGCCGACGCCGCTGATGGCCTGGCGCCCCGTGCAGACGACCGGCGACCTGTCGTACTCGATGTACCTGTGGCACTGGCCGCCGCTGATCCTGCTGCCCGAGATCCTCGACCGCGAGCTGGGGTTCGGCCCGCGCGTGGGCATCCTCGTCGGCACCTTCGCGCTGGCGTGGCTGACCGTCCGCTACGTCGAGAACCCCGTCCGCTTCGGCACCCGGGGCGGCCTGCGCCGGCCTGCGGTGACGGGGCTGGCCTCGCTGGCCGCGGCGGCCGTCGTGGTGGCGGTGGCGACGTACGGCTGGCAGGCCGGCGACGCCGAGGAGCAGCGCGCCGAGGAGCTGACGCGCCGCGTCAACGCCGACATGCCCGAGTGCTTCGGGGCGGCCTCGATGCCGCCCGCGGGGGAGTGCGACAACCCCGAGCTGGCCACGCTGCGCGTCCCGGCCGGTCCCGACGTGGGGCGCGACTATGCCGGGCACCGCGAGTGCTGGGTCGTGAACGACGAGACCGAGCTCAAGTCGTGTGAGTTCGGCGACGCCACGGGCGTCCCGCACGTCGTCCTGCTCGGTGACTCCCACGCCCGCGCGATGCTGCCGGCGTTCCTGCGCCTGGCCGAGATCGGCGAGCTCACCCTCACCACCCAGCTCAAGGGCGGCTGCGCGTGGTCGACCGACCTACCCGGTCGCACCGCCGTGCCCGAGGTTCTGCAGACCTGCCCGGCCTGGCGCGAGAACGTCGAGGACTGGATCCGCGAGAACCGAGACGACATCGACCTCATCGTCACCACCGGTTACTCGCGCAACCTCGCCGGCTCGCCGAAGGAACGCGCCAGAGGTCTGTCCGAGGCGTGGAAAACCGCGACGTCGCTGGGGATTCCGGTCGCCGCCGTGGTCGACAATCCCGACCACGAGTCGCCTCCGGCGACGTGCCTGAACCGGGTCGACCGCTGGGACGAGAACACCTGCGCGGTGCGCCGCGAGGCCGCGTTCCCGTACGGCGACGCCTTCGGTGACGCGGCCCGGATGACCGAGGGCGCCGAGCGCATCGACATGACGGACTTCTACTGCCTGCGCGACGTCTGCCCCTCGATGATCGGCGGCGTGAACGTCTATCGCGATGGTCATCATTTCACTGCGACGTTCACTCGATCGCTCGCTCCGTTCCTGTGGAACCGCATCACGGAGCGGGTCGGGACCCTCGTCAGTGACGACGCGTGAACGAGGGCTGCCGCCGCTCTCGATTTTGTGAAAGGGTTCCCAAACTCCTAGACTGACGGCGCGTCACGGCCCAAAATTCCCGTCATTCCGCGGCGCAGGAGCACCGTGACCATTCTTCGCAGCCCCGCTGGGATCCCCGACGCCACCGTCGCCCGGCTCCCGCTGTATCTGCGTGCCCTCGACGAGCTCGCCGCGTCCGGAACGGACGTGTGCTCGTCCGAGCACCTCGCCACCGCAGCCGGCGTCAACTCCGCGATCGTCCGCAAGGACCTGTCGCACCTGGGCTCCTACGGCACCCGCGGCGTCGGCTACGACGTCCGCTTCCTGGCCGGTCACATCGCCACCGTCGTCGGGCAGACGCAGCCCTGGCCCGTCGTCATCGTCGGCGCCGGTCACCTCGGCTCCGCGCTCGCCGCCTACCAGGGCTTCGGGGCCCGTGGCGTCAAGGTCGCCGCGGTCGTCGACGCCGATCCCGCCCTCGTCGGCACCGTCGTCGGTGGCCACGAGGTCCGTGCGATCGACGCGCTGGCCGACGTCATCGCGGTCGGCGAGGTCTCGCTGGCGATCATCGCGACGCCGCCCGCCGCCGCCCAGAGCGTGGCCGACGCGCTCGTCGCCGCGGGCATCACGAGCATCCTGAACTTCGCGCCCACCGCCCTGCGGGTGCCGGCCGAGGTCGACCTGCGCCAGGTCGACGTCGCCGCCGAGCTGCAGATCCTGGGCTACCACGCGCATCACCGCCGTCAGGCGGAGCCGGCCGAGGAGGCGGTGCTTTCATGAGCGAGCTTCAGCGAGTGAACCGACGGCACCTCATGGCGTCGCCGTCGTACCGTTGCGTCCCCACGGGGGTGGCGGCATGAGTGTTCTCGTCGTCGGTCTGTCCCACAAGTCCGCGCCCGTGGACCTGCTCGAGCAGGTCTCCCTCGACACCGATGCGACGGTCAAGCTGTCGCACCAGGCTCTCGAGATCCCGGCCATCACCGAGGCTGCCGTCATCTCCACCTGCAACCGGGTCGAGGTGTACGTCGAGGCCGAGCGCTTCCACGGCTCCGTCGAGGACGTCGCGCAGCTGCTGGCCGACCAGTCCGGCCTGCACCGCGACGCGCTGCTGCCGCACATCTACGTCCACTACGACCAGGCCGCCGTGGCGCACCTGTTCCGCGTGGCCGCCGGCCTGGACTCGATGATCCTGGGCGAGACGCAGATCCTCGGGCAGGTCCGCGAGGCCCTGCACCGGGCCCAGGCCGAGTCCACGATGAGCGCCGGACTCAACGCGCTGTTCCAGCAGGCCCTGCGGATCGGCAAGCGCGGTCACGCCGAGACCGGCATCGACCGCCTCGCGCCCTCGATCGTCACCGCAGCCCTGGCCGCCGCATCCGACGCGGTGTCCGCGCCGCAGGCCCGGTTCCTGATCGCCGGCGCTGGCACGATGAGCCGCCTGGCGGTGCGCACGTTGATCGAGTCCGGCGTCGAGCCGTCCCGGATCTGGATCGCGAACCGCACGTTCCAGCGTGCCGTCGAGCTCGTGGCCAGCCACGGCGTCAGCGCCGTGCGCTGGGACTCGCTCGACGTCGAGCTGTCCGCCGCCGACGTGCTCATCACGTGCACCGGCGCCACCGGATTCGTCTTCGACCGTGAGCGGATCGCCCGGGCCACCCCGGACGGCCGCGACCTCACCGTCATCGACCTGGCCCTGCCCCGCGACGTCGCCCCCGACGTGCGCGCTCTCGACAACGTCTCGGTCATCGACATTGAGGTGCTCGCCGAGCGTGCCGCCGCCGACTCGGTCGCCGAGGACGTCGAGCAGGTCCGCCGCATCGTCCAGTCCGAGGTCGACGCCTTCCTCGCCGGTCGCCAGCAGGCCAAGGTCACCCCGACCGTCGTCGCGCTGCGCACCATGGCCACCGAGGTCGTCAGCTCCGAGACCGCCCGCCTGCAGTCGCGCCTCAGCGGACTCGACGAGGCGCAGCTCGACGAGGTCCGGCGCGCCATGCGCCGGGTCGCCGAGAAGCTCATCCACCAGCCCACCGTCCGCGTCAAGGAGCTCGTCGAGGGCCCCGAGAACCTCACGTACGCCGATGCCCTGGCGCACCTGTTCCGGCTGGACCCGGCCGCGGTCAACGCGGTCACCGACCCGGGAGGTGACGCCTCATGATCCGTCTGGGAACCCGTGGCAGCCTGTTGGCCACCACGCAGTCCGGCTGGATCGCCGACCGGTTGCGCGAGGCGCACGGCGTCGAGGTCGAGCTCGTCGAGATCTCGACCCTGGGCGACCGCTCCAGCGCGCCGTTGGAGCAGATCGGCGGCACCGGCGTCTTCGTCGCGGCAGTCCGTGAGGCCCTGCTCGAGGGACGCGTCGACCTGGCCGTCCACTCGCTCAAGGACCTGCCCACCGCGCCGGCCGAGGGACTCACGCTGGCGGCCGTGCCCCAGCGCGAGGATCCCCGCGACGTCCTGATCGCGCGCGACGGGCTCACGCTCGGCGAGCTGCCCCGCGGCGCCCGCGTCGGCACCGGCAGCCCGCGCCGGATCAGCCAGCTCAACGCCCTGGGACTCGGGATCGAGACCGCGCCGCTGCGCGGCAACGTCGACACCCGGATCGGCAAGGTCACCAGCGGTGATCTCGACGCCATCGTGCTGGCTCGCGCCGGTCTGCTGCGGCTGGGCCGCGCCGACGAGGCGACCGAGATCCTCGACCCGATCCAGATGCTGCCCGCTCCCGGCCAGGGAGCCCTCGCCTGTGAGTGCCGCGCCGATGATGACGCGACCACTGCACTGCTCGCCGTGCTCGACGACCCGGACACCCGGGCCGCCGTCACGGCTGAGCGCACCCTCCTCGCCACCCTCGAGGCTGGGTGCACCGCGCCCGTCGGAGCCCTCGCCGACGTCGTCTGGGGGGACGACGGAGATGAACTCTGGCTGCGCGCCGTCGTCGGAGATCCCTCCGGCGCACCTGTCATCCGACGATCCGCCGTCGGTGCTCCTGCAGAGGCGGCCGCCCTCGGGCGTCGCCTGGCCCAGGAGATGTTGGCCGACGGCGCTGATCAACTCATGGGATCGGCGACCACCGCATGACCTCCCACTCGCACGAGACTCCGCCACTGATGAAAGCAAGGAAGAGCGTGTCAACCACCTCCGCGATGCCCACGTCCCCCTCGACTCCCGCGACGACCACCCGGCCCTCCGCCGGGCGGGTCAGCTTCGTCGGGGCGGGCCCCGGCGACGCCAGCCTCTTGACCGTCCGAGCCGTCGAATTGTTGGCCGAGGCCGATGTCGTGATCATCGAAGCGCCTGAACAGCAGGCGCTCGTCACGACCGACGCCGAGATCGTCGACGGCGGCACCAACGCCGCCGGCGAGCTCCTGAACCACACCGCCCGCGGCAAGCTCGTCGTCAAGCACGCCAAGACCGGCGCGCACGTCGTGCGCCTCATGGTCGGCGACCCGTTCACGTACGCGACCGGACCCGAGGAGGCGATGGCCTGCGCCAAGGCGGGCATCTCCTTCGAGGTCGTCCCGGGCGTCTCGTCGGTCTCGGCGGTCCCGGCCTACGCCGGCGTGCCGCTGACCGACAAGCAGCACCGTGAGTTCAAGGTCGTCAGCGTCGGCGACGCGAACATCGACTGGAGCGAGGCCGCGCGTCACGAGACGCTCGTCCTGCTCTCGGCCGTGAACCGCATCGGCGAGGTCGCCGCCGGCCTGGTCGAGGCCGGCCGCTCGCCCGAGACGCCCGTCGCCATGACCCGCCTGGGCACGACGACCCGTCAGGAGACCGTCGTCTCCACGCTGGCGAACATCGCCACCGACGCCGCCAAGTCGCAGATGGCGCCGCCGGCGATCATCGTCGTCGGCGAGATCGTCGCGCAGCGCGAGGCGCTGTCGTGGTTCGAGACCAAGCCGCTGTACGGCTGGCGCGTGCTGGTGCCCCGCACCAAGGAGCAGTCGCAGAGCCTCGCCGCGCGCCTGCGCATGTACGGCGCCGTGTCCGAGGAGGTCCCGACCATCTCGGTCGAGCCGCCGCGCAACCCCCAGCAGATGGACAAGGCCGTCCGCGGCCTCGTCGAGGGTCGCTACGAGTGGGTCGCCTTCACCAGCGTCAACGCCGTCAAGGCCGTCCGCGAGAAGTTCGAGGAGTACGGCCTCGACGCCCGTGCCTTCAGCGGCCTGAAGATCGCCGCCGTCGGCGAGAAGACCGCTCAAGCCATCGAGACCTGGGGAATCCGTCCCGACCTCGTGCCGTCGGGCGAGCAGTCCGGTCGCGGCCTGCTCGAGGACTGGCCGCCGTTCGACGAGCTGCTCGACCCGATCAACCGGGTCTTCCTGCCGCGCGCCGACATCGCCACCGAGACCCTCGCGGCCGGCCTGGTCGAGCTGGGCTGGGAGGTCGACGACGTCACCGCCTACCGCACCGTCCGGGCCTCGCCTCCGCCGGCGCCGACCCGTGAGGCGATCAAGTCGGGCAAGTTCGACGCCGTGCTGTTCACGTCGAGCTCGACCGTGCGCAACCTCGTCGGCATCGCCGGCAAGCCGCACGCGACGACGATCATCGCCTGCATCGGCCCGGCCACGGCCAAGACGGCCGAGGAGCACGGCCTGCGGGTCGACGTCCTGGCCGAGCAGCCGTCCGCCGAGGAGCTGGCCGACGCCCTCGCCCAGTTCGGCGAGCAGCGTCGCGTGCAGTTCCTCGAGGCCGGCGAGCCCGTCCTGCGCCCGTCGCAGAAGAAGCCGTCCTCGCGCCGCAAGGCCTGAGGCCCGTCAGTCGGGTCGGTCTGCCCGGTCACGTGGATTCCCCACGCGACCGGGCGGAGCCCGGCCCCGAAGGAGGCAGCATGATCGAACGTCCTCGCCGGCTGCGGTCGTCCGCGGCCATGCGCCGGCTCGTCCGCGAGACGCGGCTGGCGCCCTCGCAGCTGGTCCTGCCGATGTTCGTGGCCGAGGGCGCGTCCGAGCCCCGGCCGATCACGAGCATGCCGGGCGTCGTGCAGCACTCGCGCGAGTCCGCCAAGAAGGCGTACGCCGAGGCCGTCGAGCTCGGGCTCGGTGGAGTCATGCTGTTCGGCGTCCCCGAGAGCAAGGACGCCCAGGGCTCCGGCGCCTGCGATCCTGCCGGGATCCTCAACGTCGCGATCGCCGACGCCCGCGCCGAGGTCGGCGACGACCTGCTGGTGATGAGCGATCTGTGCCTCGACGAGTTCACCGACCACGGCCACTGCGGCGTGCTGGACGACCAGGGCCGGGTCGACAACGACGCGACCCTGCAGATCTACGGCCAGATGGCGGTAGCGCAGGCCGCGGCCGGGGCCCATGTCGTCGCGCCCAGCGGGATGATGGACGGCCAGGTCGCCGTCATCCGTGCCGCGCTCGACGAGGTGGGTCACCTCGACACCGTCGTGCTCGCCTACGCCGCCAAGTACGCCTCGGCGTTCTACGGCCCCTTCCGCGAGGCCGTCGACTCGTCCCTGCAGGGCGACCGGCGGACCTACCAGCAGGATCCGGCCAACCGCCGTGAGGCGCTGCGCGAGACCCTCCTCGACGTCGAGCAGGGCGCCGACATCGTGATGGTCAAGCCGGCGATGTCGTACCTCGACGTCCTGGCCGACGTGCGCGCCGCCGTCGACCTGCCCGTCGCCGCCTACCAGGTGTCCGGCGAGTACGCGATGATCGAGGCCGCCGCGGCCCAGGGCTGGATCGATCGCGACCGCGCCATCGACGAGTCGCTGGTGTCCATCCGCCGGGCGGGCGCCGACATCGTCCTGACCTACTGGGCGGCCGAGGTCGCTCGCCGCCTGACCCGCTGAGCGCACCCAAGGAGCACACATGAGCACCACGGCATCCGAGGCACTGTTCGCCCGGGCGAAGCAGGTCTCGCCGGGCGGGGTGAACTCGCCGGTCCGCGCCTTCCGCGCCGTCGGCGGCACCCCGCGCTTCATGGCCTCGGGATCAGGCGCCTGGCTGACCGACGCCGACGGCAACCGCTTCGTCGACCTCGTCGGCTCGTGGGGCCCGATGCTGCTGGGCCACGCCCACCCCGAGGTCATCGAGGCCGTCACGGCCGCCGCCGCCCGGGGAACCAGCTTCGGCACCCCCGCCGAGCCCGAGGTCCTGCTGGCCGAGGAGATCGTCGCCCGCACGCCGGTCGAGCGGGTCCGCATGGTCTCGTCGGGCACCGAGGCGACGATGTCGGCCATCCGGCTGGCCCGCGGCTTCACCGGTCGCGATCGGGTCGTGAAGTTCAGCGGTTGCTACCACGGTCACGTCGATGCGCTGCTGGCCGAGGCCGGCTCCGGTGTCGTCACCCTGGGCATCCCCGGCACGCCCGGCGTCCCGGCCCACGTCACCGCCGACACGATCGTGCTGCCGTACAACGACCCGGCCGCCGTCGACGCGGCGTTCGCGCAGTACGGCGACCAGATCGCCTGCGTCATCACCGAGGCCGCAGCCGGGAACATGGGCGTCGTCCCGCCCCAGCCGGGCTTCAACGCCCACCTCTCGAAGGCCTGCGCCGAGCACGGCGCCCTGTTCATCACCGACGAGGTCATGACCGGCTTCCGTGCGGCCCGCAGCGGGTACTGGCAGATCGACGGCGCGACCGAGGGCTGGCAGCCCGACCTGATGACCTTCGGCAAGGTCATGGGCGGCGGCTTCCCCGCAGCCGCGTTCGGCGGCCGCGCCGAGATCATGGACCTGCTCGCCCCGGTGGGCCCCGTCTACCAGGCCGGCACGCTCTCGGGGAACCCCGTCGCGACCACCGCCGGCCTCGCGACCCTGCGGCTGGCCACCCCCGAGGTGTACGAGCGCCTCGCGGCGACGTCGTCGCAGGTGCAGAAGCTCGTGACCGACGCGCTGGCCGAGGCCGGGGTGCCGCACGTCGTGCAGAGCGCCGGCACGATGTTCAGCGTCTTCTGGGGCGTCTCGACCCCCGTCACGGACTTCGCCGGCGCCCAGGCGCAGGACACCGCCGCCTACACCGCCTTCTTCCACGCCATGCTCGACGCGGGGGTCTACCTGCCGCCGAGCGCCTACGAGGCGTGGTTCCTGTCCGCCGCGCACGACCCCGAGGTCGACTCCGCACCACTGTCTAGACTGGCCGAGGCCCTGCCCGCCGCCGCGCGCGCGGCGGCAGCAGCGGTCCGCTGACACGAAGGAACACCAGATGAGCACCCGCACGATCGTCCACCTGATGCGCCACGGCGAGGTCCACAACCCCTCGGGGGTCCTGTACGGACGGCTGGCGGGCTACAACCTGTCCGACCTCGGCAACGAGATGGCCGCCACGGTCGCGAAGTCGTTGAAGTCGAACGACATCACGCACCTGGTCGCCTCCCCGCTCGAGCGGGCCCAGCAGACCGCCCGCCCGGTCGCCGACATCCTCAAGCTGCCCATCCACACCGACGAGCGCGTCATCGAGGCGGGCAACAAGTTCGAGGGCCGCACCGTCGGCGTCGGCCCCAAGGCCTTCCTGAACCCGCGCTTCTGGCCGTGGCTGTGGAATCCGTTCCGCCCGTCCTGGGGCGAGGCGTACGCACACATCGCCGCCCGCATGCTGCTGGCGATCGACGACGCCCGCGAGGCGGCGCGCGGTCACGAGGCACTCATCGTGTCGCACCAGCTGCCGGTGTGGATCGCGCGAAAGTCCTACGAGAAGGGCCGCTTCGCGCACGATCCGCGCAACCGCCAGTGCAACCTGGCCAGCCTCACGACCCTGACCTTCGAGGACGACACGTTCACGGGCCTGGTCTACAGCGAGCCCGCCGGTCACCTCATCCCCGATGCCCTGCGAGGCAAGTTCGTCGGAGGGGCATGACTGCCGTGCGGTTCTCGCGACTCGCGGTGGTCGCTCTGCTGGCGCTCGTTCTCTCGGCCTGCATCGGCGGCGTCAAGGACACCGGTGACGACGGCTTCATCAGCGGCAGCGGCGAGATCACCTTCATCGACCCGGGCAAGCGCAAGCCGGCTCCCGTGCTGAGCGGCACGGACCTCGACGGGCAGTCGATCAGCACCGAGGACTTCGCCGGCAAGGTGCTGGTCGTGAACCTCTGGGGTTCCTGGTGCGCACCGTGCCGCAAGGAGGCCCCGGCCCTGCAGAAGGCCTCCACTGAGCTGGCCGACCAGAACGTCCAGTTCGTCGGGCTGCTGACGAAGGACGACCCGGCCTCGGCCAAGGCGTTCAACGCCAAGTTCGACATCACCTACCCGAGCATCGACGACTCCGCCGGCCGCAACCAGGCCGCCTTCGCCGACACTCTGCCCTCGGTGGCGATCCCGACGACGTGGATCGTCGACTCCAACGGCAAGGTCGCCGCCCGCGTGATGGGCGAGCTCACCGACGCGACGCTGCGGGGACTGGTCGAGCAGACCAAGAAGAGCACCCAGTGATCGGGACCGACGTCGGCGACTGGTTCCTGGACACCGCCGCCTCGGGCAACCTCGTCCTCACGGTGCCGGTCGCTCTGCTGGCCGGACTGGTCTCGTTCTTCAGCCCCTGCGTCGTGCCGCTGCTTCCGGGCTATCTGTCCTACGTCTCGGGCGTCGCCGTCACCGAGCTCGAGTCGGCGCGACGTCGCCGCATCGTGCTGGGCGCCGTGCTGTTCGTGCTGGGCTTCAGTGCCGTGTTCGTCGCCGGAGGGGCCCTCTTCGGGGCCGTCGGCCAGGAGCTGCTGCCGTACCAGCGTGAGATCTCCATCGGCGCGGGCGTCCTGCTCGTCGTGATGGGCGTCGCCTTCCTCGGGTTCGTGCCGCTGCTGCAGCGCGACGTGCGGGCGCACGGCGTCCGCCGGGTCGGCCTGCTCGCCGCACCCGTGCTGGGCGTCGTCTTCGGCGTCGGCTGGACGCCGTGCATCGGGCCCACGCTGGCGGCCGTCCTCGCACTCTCGGCGAACGAGGCCACCGCCGGACGCGGCGCCTTCCTGACCCTGGTCTACTGCCTCGGGCTCGGCCTGCCCTTCGTGCTCGCCGCCCTGTTCCTCAGTCGTTTCCTGCGCCTCACCGGCTGGGTCCGCCGCCACCAACGGGCGGTCTCCACCGCCGGCGGCGTGCTGTTGATCGTCACCGGCGTGCTGCTCGTGACGGGCTGGTGGCAGGACCTGGTCATCTCCCTGCAGCACTGGATCGGTGGATTCGAGGTCCCCCTGTGAGCCCCCGCGAACGGCGCGACGAGCGCGCCTCCGAATTGCGTCCCCTGGAGTTCCTGCGCTGGGCGTGGCGTCAGCTGACGTCGATGCGCACGGCCCTGCTGCTCCTGCTGCTGCTGGCCGTGGCTGCCGTGCCGGGGTCGTTCATCCCGCAGCGCGGCGTCGACGCCAGCGCGGTGACGCGGTACTACATCGAGCATCCCGACCTGGCGCCCGTGCTGGAGAAGCTGGGCATGTTCAGCGTCTTCTCGTCGGTGTGGTTCAGCGCCATCTACCTGCTGCTGATGGTCTCGCTGATCGGCTGCATCCTGCCGCGCACCAAGGTCTACGCGAAGGCGCTGCGGACGCGACCGCCCCGCGCGCCGCGCAACTTCTCGCGGCTGCCGGCGTCGGCGGAGTTCGAGACCGACGCCTCCGTCTCCGACGTCCTCGCCGCGGGCCGCAAGGCCCTGGGCCGAGCCCGCGTCGACGTGGTCGAGGACGGTGACTCCGGCGAGCTGCGGGCCGAGAAGGGCTACCTGCGCGAGCTGGGCAACCTGGTCTTCCACATCTGCATCCTCATCGCGCTCGTCGGCGTGGCCATCGGCTCGCTGTGGGGCTACCGCGGCAACGTCGTGATCACCGAGGGCGAGGGCTTCAGCAACACCCTGTCGCAGTACGACGAGTTCTCCTCCGGATCGCTCTTCAACGCCGACACGGACCTCGAGCCCTGGTCGCTCGAGCTCGATGACGTGCTGACCCGCTTCTACGTCGAGGGAAACAACCGCGGCGCCCCGAGACTCTTCCGGGTAACCGGCACCTACTCCGAGGGCGGCAAGGACCGCGGCGACTACTCGATCGAGGTCAACCACCCGCTGTCCATCGGCGGTGAGGACGTCTTCCTGGTCGGCCAGGGCTACGCCCCGGTCCTGCGGATCACCGACTCCTCGGGCAAGGTCGCGTTCGACGGACCCGTGCCCTTCCTGCCCTCCGACGCGACCTACACGTCCACCGGTGTGGTGAAGGTGCCGGACGCCGACGGCGACCAGCTCGGATTCCAGGGCTTCTTCCTGCCCACGGCGTTCTCGGCCGATCCCGACGAGCCGTCCGTCTCGGTGTTCCCCGGCGCCCTCAACCCGCGAATCGGCATGAACCTGTGGACCGGCGACCTCGGCCTGGACGACGGCACCGCGCAGTCCGTCTACTCGCTCGACACGTCCAAGATGACGCAGGTCAAGGACGGCGACGGCAACTTCCGCATCGACCTCGGCCCCGGCGAGAGCCAGAAGCTGCCCGGCGGCGGCTCGATCGAGTTCGTCGAGCTGCGCCAGTTCGCCCGCCTGCAGATCGGGCACACGCCGGTCGTGTGGCTGCCGCTGTTCGGCGTCGGCCTGGGAATCGTGGGCCTGAGCGGCTCGCTGCTCGTACGGCCGCGGCGCACCTGGATCCGCGCCCGCCGCGACGGGTCACGTACCGTGGTGGAGGTGGCAGCGCTCGATCGGGTGCCGCGCGACGACCTGCCGGCCGATCTCGACGAGTTTCTCGCGCGGTTCCGCGCGGGCCTGGATGACAGCACGGAGAGCAGGGAACGCACATGACGACGGACCAGCTGGCGCAGATCTCGAACTACCTGACCGGTGGTGGCTTCGTGGTCGTGTGCATCGCGTTCTTCTGTCACGTGGCCGAGTGGATCAGCGCCCGTCGCCAGACGCCCGCCGCGGCTGAGGTCGGCGCCGGCGCCGGTGGCGCCGTGGCCGTCGCGCCGCAGGAGGTGCCGCCCCCGGCCGACCGCTTCGTCGGCATCGCGGTCTCGCTCACCGGCCTGGCCGCACTGCTGCTGATCGGCAGCTCGGTCACCCGCGGCCTGGCCACCCAGCGCGCGCCCTTCGGCAACATGTACGAGTTCGGCGTCACCGGCACCGCGATCGCGCTGAGCGTCTACATGATCCTGGTGTGGCGCGCGAAGATCCAGTGGCTCGGCGGTGTCGTGCTGGCGGTGTGCCTGTTCATCCTGGCGATGTCGATCTCGACCTACACGCCCGCCGGCCCGCTGGTGCCCGCGCTGAACACGTTCTGGAAGTACATCCACGTCGGCTCGATCATGGTCGCCGCGGCGATGTTCATGGTCGGCGGCGCGGCCAGCGTCCTCTACCTGATCAAGCAGCGCGCGGAGGATCGCGGAAGCGTGGGCCCCGTGCTCAGCCGGTTCCCGGCCGCGGCCCGCATCGACCAGTTCGCCTTCCGCTTCAACGCCGTCGGCTTCCCGCTGTGGACGTTCGGTGCCCTCATCACCGGTCCGATCTGGGCCCACCTGGCCTGGGGACGCTACTGGGGCTGGGACCCCAAGGAGGTCTGGGCGCTCATCACCTGGATCGTCTATGCGGGCTACCTGCACGCGCGGGTCACTGCCGGATGGAAGGGCAAGCGCGCGGCGTACCTGGCGCTCGTCGGCTTCGCCACGTTCATCTTCAGCTACTACGTGGTGAACCTCATGGCGTCGGAGTTCGGCGTCTTCAGTCAGCACACGTACGCGTAGGAGAGACGGGGGCGGCGTCGCTGGTGTGAGCCGCCCGCATCCTGAGGTCTCAGTAGGAGACCCACTGCGTGGTCAAGGGTGCTGTGGTGCAATGGGCCACCGTGAACAAGCACGAGAACGATGTGGACTGCACCCGCTTGAGTGTCGTGTAGTTCTTGCCTTGCCGCTTGACGTAGATCTCGTGGCTCGGCACCGCACGGACGCTCCCCGCATAGATCGACACGCGCTTCTTCTCGACGCGGAGGACGAACTTCGACGCGATCGGCTTGATGGTGGAGTCGCAGAACGGGTTCTTCGCCTTGAGCGCGATCTCGACGAGCGCGCCCTTCGAGTCACGTACAAGTTCGAGGGGAAGACCAACCGTGACCTTCGCAGTCTTCTTCGACCAATCGAACAGGACGACCATGTCGAGTCGGGCCCCCGGGTTGGTGGCCGACCACGACCGGTTGTCGCCGGAGAAGCGGTAGGGCGTCTTGCCCTTCGGGGTACATGGTCCGTTCTGGACGAGGTTGGTGGCCGGCGTGTACTTCGGGCTGATGAAGGCTCGGTAGCGCAGGGACAGGTCGTTCTTGTCAGCTGCGTGGCTGGGCGCCTGGCAGGACAGGGTGACGATGATGGTGGTCAGGACGACCGCGATGGCGCGAGTCTGGAATTTCAAGGGATTCCCCGATCGACTGTGTGGAGTCGGATCACTGCATGCGGAGGTTCGGCCCGACAGGACCTGGGGCCGCTCTGGTCGTCTAGGGTCGCCCCATGGCTGCACGCATCGAGGTCGCCGGCCTCACCAAGACCTACGGAGACCTGGCGGCCGTCGACGACCTGACGTTCACCGTCGAGACCGGTGAGTTCTTCGGACTCCTGGGCCCGAACGGCGCCGGGAAGACGACCGCGCTGGAGATGATCGAAGGGCTGCGCAAGCCCGACGCCGGCACCGTCGCCATCGATGGCCACGACCCGTGGAAGCGGGACCCGGCCCTCCAGCGGCGCCTGGGTGTGCAGCTGCAGTCGTCGGCGTTCTTCGAGCGGCTCTCGGCGCGCGAGCAGCTGTCGACGTTCGCCGCCCTGTACGGGGCGCCCGCGGAGCGGGTCGACCAGCTGCTGGTCGAGGTCGGGCTGGAGGACAAGGCCGAGTCGCCCGTCGAGAAGCTCTCCGGCGGCCAGGCCCAGCGGCTGTCCATCGCGTGCGCGCTGGTGCACGACCCCGAGATCGTCTTCCTCGACGAGCCCACCGCGGCACTGGACCCGCAGGCCCGACGAAACCTCTGGGACTTCCTGGAGGGCCTCAACGAGTCCGGGAGGACCGTCATCCTGACGACGCACTACATGGAGGAGGCCGAGTTCCTCTGCGACCGCGTCGCCATCATCGACCACGGCCGTCTGCTCAAGCTCGACTCGCCGGCCGCGCTGGTCCGCGATCTCGACGCCCCGACCCGCATCAGTCTGGCGCCCGGCGCGATCGAGGAGCGCGAGGCCGCGGCCATCGCCGGCGTCGACCAGGTAAGGGTCCACCCCGACCGCACCGAGATCTCGACCCGCCGGCCCGCCGAGGTGCTGGCCGAGCTGGCCCGGCGTGACGCCCTGGCGGGGCTCACCGCCTCGGGGGCGACCCTCGAGGACGTCTTCCTGGACCTGACCGGACGGGAGTACCGCTCGTGAGGGCCTTCCTGTCGCTGTCGCGCGCGATGTTCCTGGGATTCATCCGCGACCGCATGACGCTGTTCTGGGCCGTGCTGTTCCCGCTGATGTTCCTGGTGCTCTTCGGCGGCCTGCTGACCGATCAGGGCGACTCCCAGCTGGCGGTCGGGCAGGTGGGCGACGTCGCCGCGTTGGACCGGATGCCCGCGGAGGCGCGAAAGACCCTGGAGCGCAGCCTCGACATCCAGAAGGTCGACGACGAGAAGGCGGCGCTGCAGGAGGTCCGTGACGGCGACCTCGCCGCACTGGTCAGCGAGGACGGCGACCGGCTGGTCGTGCGCTACTCGCAGGCCGACCAGGTCGCGGCCGCGCGGGTCCAGGCCACCTTCCAGGGCATCGTCGACTCGGCCAACCTGGCCCGCAGCGGCGCCCGTCCGGGCTACTCGCTCGAGACCCAGCAGGTGGAGGACGAGTCGCTCGAGGCGATCCAGTACGTCACGCCGAGCCTGCTCGGCTGGGCCATCGCGATGAGCGCGACCTTCGGCGCCGCCACCAACCTGGTGAACTGGCGTCGCACCGGGCTGCTGCGCCGGTTGCGGCTGGCGCCGGTGCGCACGTCGTCCGTCGTCCTGGCGCGCGTCGGGGTCAGCCTGGTCGTGGCCCTGGGCCAGACGGCGATCTTCATCTCGCTGGCGGTCTTCGCCTTCGGGCTGAAGTTGGACGGCGCCTGGCCGCTGGTCATCCCGCTGGTGCTGGCGGGCACGCTCGCGTTCCTGGCTATCGGCCTGCTCGCCGGAGCCATCAGCAAGACCGAGGAGGGCGCGGTCGGGCTGGCGAACTTCATCGTGCTGCCGATGGCGTTCCTGTCCGGATCCTTCTTCACCCTCGACGGCGCACCGGAGTGGCTGCAGGCGATCAGCCGGCTGCTCCCGCTGCGTCACCTGAACGACGGGATGCTCGACGTGATGGTGCGCGGACACGGCGTCGAGGCCGTCTGGCAGCCGCTGCTGATCCTGCTGGGCTTCGCCGCCGTCTTCTCGCTGATCGCCTCGCGGCTCTTCCGCTGGGAGACCTGAGGGGTCAGAGCCCGCGCAGGTAGTCCGGGTCGTCGTCGGGTCCGAGCGGACGCGGCGGCCCGGGACGGCGCGGTCCGCCGGTCGAGCGGCCCTTGGCGACGCCAAAGATGATCCACAGCAGCGCGCCGGCGTAGGGCGCCAGCACGATCAACAGCGCCCAGCCCCACTTCGGCATGTGCTGGACGCGGTCACGGGGCGTGGCCACCAGGTCGTAGAGGCAGTAGACCGTCAGGACCACCGCCGCGAGTACCAGGAAGACCTTGCCCATGGGGTGAGCGTACCGACCCCGATCCAGCCGCGCGGGCCGACGGCGGAGGTCCTCACCGGCGCCGGGGGACTCGGGGCCAGCCACTAGAATTCGGGTCATGAAGGCCTTCTGGACGTACACGCTGGCTCGACTCGGGGTCTTCCTCGCCACCTGGGCGGTCCTGTGGGGACTGTCGCGACTGGTGTTCGAGGGCGGCACGGTGCTGGACCTGTGGGTCCTGCTGCTCGCGCTGATCGTGTCGTCGATCATCTCGATCCTCGCGTTGCGGGGCATGCGCGACCGCGTCGCAATCAAGCTGCAGGAGCGGGCTCGGTCCCTGAACGACCGGATCGAGGAGTCCCGTCGTGCCGAAGACGTCGACTGACGAACGCGCCTGGCTCGACGAGGCGGTGCGCCGCGTCGAGGCCGACGCCAACCGCAGCGCCGACACCCATCTGCACGCGCTCGACCTGCCGTTCCCCGGGGTGCAGATCTACCTCAAGGACGAGTCCGTCCACCCGACGGGCAGCCTGAAGCACCGGCTCGCGCGGTCGCTGTTCCTCTACGCGCTGTGCAACGGCTGGATCCACCAGGGGTCCACGATCGTCGAGGCCTCCAGCGGCTCGACCGCGGTCTCCGAGGCCTACTTCGCGCGGCTGCTGGGCCTGCCCTTCGTGGCGGTCATGCCCCGGAGCACGAGCGCCGAGAAGATCGCCCTGATCCAGTGGTACGGCGGTCGCTGTCACTTCGTCGACGGCCCGAGCGAGATGTACGCCGAGGCGCAGCGTCTGGCCGACGAGTGCGGCGGGCACTACATGGACCAGTTCACGTACGCCGAGCGCGCCACCGACTGGCGCGGCAACAACAACATCGCGGAGTCAATCTTCGCCCAGATGGCCGCCGAGCCGCACCCGATCCCGTCGTGGATCGTCGTCAGCGCGGGCACCGGCGGCACGTCCGCCACGATCGGCCGGTTCGTGCGGTACCGCCGCTTCGCCACGCGGCTGCTGGTCGCCGACCCCGAGAACTCCGCCTTCTTCGACGGCTGGGACCAGGACCGCTCGGACGTCACCACCGACGTGGGCCCGCGCATCGAGGGCATCGGTCGGCCGCGCGTCGAGCCGTCGTTCGTCGGCGGCGTCGTCGACGACATGGTCCGCGTCCCCGACGCGGCGTCGATCGCCGCGATGCGCTGGACCTCCGACCTGATCGGACGGCCGGTCGGCGGGTCGACGGGCACCAACATGTGGGCCGCCCTGGGCCTGGCCGCGCGGATGGTCGAGGAGGGTCGCGAGGGGTCGATCGTCACGCTGCTGTGCGACGGCGGCGACCGCTACACGCACACCTACTTCGACGACCGCTGGGTGGCCGAGCACGGGCTCGACCCCACGCCCCACCTGCAGCAGCTGGCCGAGCTGACCCGGACGGGAACCTTCACCACCACGGGCCGATGACCAGCGCCACCGTCAGTCCGATCGCGTAGAGCAGCTCGGCGATGCCGGTGTCCTTCAGGACGGGGATGAGCGCCGGTCCGCTGCCGCCGCCGCGCACCACGGCGGTCGCGCGCAGGGCCGGGGGCAGCCCGACGAGGGCCAGCAGCGCCCACGGCGTCTCGGTCACGACCCATGCGACCACCACGACGAACGCCAGGAGCATCAGGGCGACGTAGAACAGCCGGGTGCGGGCGTCGCCCATGACGACCGCGAGGGTGCGCTTGCCGGTCTCGGTGTCGGTGGGGATGTCGCGCAGGTTGTTGGCGACGAGGATCGCGCAGGCCAGGGCGCCGACGCCCAGGGCTCCCGCGACGCTGACGGCGTTGACCGAGCCGAGCTGGACGTAGGTCGTGCCCAGCACGGCGACGATGCCGAAGAACAGGAACACGCTGACCTCGCCGAGGGCGCGGTAGCCGTAGGGGTTCTTGCCGCCGGTGTAGCCCCAGGCCGCGAGGATCGCCAGGACGCCGACCGCGATGAGCCACCAACCGGACGTCGCCGCGAGGACCAGCCCGAGCGCGCCGCCGAGCGCGAGGAATCCGAGGGCGGCGGCCTTGACCTTGGCCGGGGCCACGAGCCCCGACCCGACCAGGCGCAGCGGGCCGACGCGGTTCTCGTCGGTGCCCTTGATGCCGTCGGAGTAGTCGTTGGCGTAGTTGACGCCGATCTGCAGGGCCAGCGAGACGCCCAGCGCGAGCAGGGCCTTCCACCAGATCGCACCGTCGTCGAAGGCGGCGGCGCCCGTGCCGACGGCGACGGGGGCGACGGCGGCGGGCAGGGTGCGCAGCCGGGCACCCTCGATCCACAGGTTCAGTCCGGTCGGGGTACTCACCCCGTGAGTCTAGGAGGGCCCGGCGGGCACGGATCTACAGTGGTCGGGTGCCCGCCTCCCTCGCTCCCGTCACCGGTTCGGCGCGCGAGGTCGCGCGCCTGCTCCACCCGTGGGTCGAGTACGGGGGCGATCCGCTGGTCGTGAACACCTCCGGCAGCACGGGCGAGCCGAAGCCCATCCGGCTGTCGCACGCCGCCGTCCTGGCCTCCGCGCACGCCGCACTGGATCGCCTCGGAGGGCCCGGCCAGTGGCTCTCGGCGCTGCCGCCGACCGGCGTCGGCGGACTGCAGGTGCTGGTGCGCTCGATCCTCGCGGGCACGGAGCCGGTGTACCTGGAGGACCACCTCGACATGGAGGCCGCCGTCGACGCCATGACGGGCGAGCGTCGCTACGCCTCCCTGGTGCCGACGCAACTGTTCCGGCTGGTCGAGTCGGGCCGCGCCGAGGCGCTGTCCTGCCTCGACGCGGTGCTGCTCGGTGGCGCGGCCGCCCCGCGCGCCGTGCTGGAGCTCGCCGCCGAGGCGGGCGTGCGCATCGTCCGGACCTACGGCATGACCGAGACCTGCGGCGGCTGCGTCTACGACGGGGTGCCCCTCGACGGGGTGCGGCTGCGGATCGAGGACGACGGCCGCGTCGCCATCGCCGGGCCGGTGCTCGCCGAGGGCGTGGGGGAGTGGCTCGTCACCAACGACCTCGGTCGCATCGACGAGAACGGGCGATTGAGCGTGCTCGGTCGTGCCGACCAGGTGGCCGTCAGCGGCGGGGTCAACGTGCCGCTCGCCGCCGTGGAGTCCGCGCTGCGCGACGAGCCCGCGGTGCTGGACGTCGTCGTGGTGGCCCAGCCCGACGAGGAGTGGGGCGAGCGCGTCGTGGCGTTCGTGGTCGGAGACCTCGACCGCGAGCGCGCCGCCGCCGCGCTGGAGCGCCTCGGCCACCCTCGCACCTGGACCCCGCGCGCCGTCCACCGGCTCGACGCGCTGCCGCTGCTGCCGAACGGCAAGCCGGATCGGCGGGCGCTGGCGGGGGGCGGCTTCCCCGGCTGACCGGAGAGACTGCCGCGTGCTCAGAGGTTCGCGAGCGCCTCGGCGATCGGGGTGTCGCCGCTGATGGCCTCGAACTGCTTGCCGATGGTGTGGTCGTCGACGAGCGCGGCCGCGATGAGGGCGGCGACGTCGGCGCGGGGGATCTCGGCGCGATCGGTGGTCTCGGCGACGGTGACGCGGCCGGTGCCGTCGTCGTCGGTCAGCGCGCCGGGCCGGATGATGGTCCAGTCCAGCGAGCTGGCGCGCAGGGCCGTGTCGGCGTCGCGCTTCGCGTGGACGTAGGCCTCCCAGACCTCGCCGGCGTCCTCGCCGGGATCGGAGTCCACGCCCATGGCCGAGACCTGGATGAACCGCTTGATGCCGAGGCGCTCGGCGGCCTCGATCGACTTCAGCGAGCCCTCCAGGTCGACCGACTTCTTGCGCTCGATCTTGCCGTCGGGGCCGCCGCCCGCGGCGAAGACGACGGCATCGCAGTCGGTGAACGCCGTCGCGAAGTCGTCGACCGTCGAGGCCTCGATGTCGAGCAGCCGGATGGCCGCTCCGGGCAGGTCCGCCTCATGGTCGGGATCGCGGACCAGGGCGACCGGCAGGTCGCCGCGTTCGGTGAGCAGGGGGATGAGCAGACGGGCCACGTGACCGTGGCCGCCGACGATGGCGATGTCAGACATGTGACCACCGTAGACACGGGGAACACGGTCCGCGCGTCGGCGAATCCGTGGGCGCGCTGGAACGTGGAGCCCGCACCGTGGATACTCTCGTGGGTGGAGTTCCGCACCTATTCGATCCGGATGCGTACGCGTTTCCGAGGTCTTGAGAACCGACAGGGGATGCTGGCCGAGGGGCCGGCAGGCTGGGCCGAGTTCAGTCCCTTCCCCGAGTACGACCACGTCGCGTCGCTGCCGTGGCTGCAGGCGGCCATGGAGGCCGCCACCAAACCGTGGCCCGAGCCGGTGCGCGCGAGCGTGCCGGTCAACGGCATCGTCCCGGCCGTCGGGGACGGCGCCGACGCGGCCCGCCGGGCCGTCGAGAGCGGCTGCAACACGATCAAGCTCAAGGTCGCCGAGAAGGGCGAGACCCTCGAGGACGACATCGAGCGGGTCGCCGCGATCCGCGACGCCCTGCCGCACGCGCTGATCCGCATCGACGCGAACGGCGGATGGAGCGTCAAGGACGCCGTCAAGGCGATCAAGAAGCTCGACTACATCGCCGGGGGACTCGAGTACGTCGAGCAGCCCTGCGCGACCGTCGAGGAGCTGGCGCAGGTGCGGCGCAAGGTCGCCGTGCCGATCGCGGCCGACGAGTCGATTCGCCGCGCCGCCGATCCGTTCCGGGTGCGCGACCTCGACGCCGCCGACGTCGCCGTGCTGAAGGTGCAGCCGCTGGGCGGGGTGCGCGCGTGCCTGCGCATCGCCGAGCAGATCGGGATGCCCGTCAGCGTCTCGAGCGCGGTCGAGACCTCGATCGGACTGGCCGCCAGCGTCGCGCTGGCCGCCGCGCTGCCCGAGCTGCCGTACGCGTGCGGCATCGGCACCGCCCACCTGCTCACGAGCGATGTCGTCACCCACCCGCTCAAGCCGGTGGACGGGCACCTGTACCCGACGCGTCCGGTGCTCGACGAGGAGGCGTTCGCTCTGGTCGCGGCCCCGCCCGAGACCGACGAGCGTTGGCAGGCACGACTGGCCCACGTCAGGGAGATGCTGTGAAGGAGCCGCTGTGAGTGATGACAGAGCCGTCGACGTCGCGCGGCGCCTGGTCGCCGCCCTGCTCGCGCAGGAGGTCACCGAGGCGGTGCTGTCACCGGGGTCGCGCTCAGGGCCCCTCGCCCTCGCCCTGCACGCCGCCGACGAGCAGGGCCTCATCCGGCTGCACGTCCGCGTCGACGAGCGCGAGGCCGGATACCTGGCGCTGGGTCTGGCCAAGGCGTCGGGACGGCTGACGCCGGTCATCACCACCTCCGGGACCGCGGTGGCCAACCTGCACCCCGCCCTGCTCGAGGCGCTGCACGCGGGAGTCCCGCTGCTGGCGGTCACCGCCGACCGGCCCGCGCGCCTGCGGGGAACCGGCGCCAACCAGACGACGGTCCAGCCCGGTATGTTCCCCGGGATCACCTTCACCGACCGCATCACCGCCCTGGCCGGAGCCGTGCGCGAGGGCGGGCCGGTCCACCTCAACGTCGAGCTCGACGAGCCGCTGGTCGAGTCGGTGTCGTGGCAGTTCCCGCAGAACTCGTGGTCGATGAGCACGCCCGTGTCGGGGCGGACGCAGGTCCTCGAGACCGGGCCGCGCACGGTGCTGATCGCCGGCGACGGCGCCGATCCGGCACTCGCCGCGGTGGCCAAGCAGGCCGGCTGGCCGATCCTGGCCGAGCCCTCGTCGGGCCTGCGCAGCGCTCCCACGGCGATCGCCTGCGGGCGGATCGTCCTGGGCGGGCGCCTGATCGAGCGGATCGAGCGGATCGTCAGCACGGGGCACCCCACGCTCTCGCGGCCCGTCACCAACCTGCTCACCCGGACGAACCTGCCCACCGTGCACGTCGGCGACCCCTCGACCTTCCCGGGCGTGCCCGGCGGCAACGTCACGTTCGCCGATCGGATCTCGGTACGCGGCGGCGGCGACGAGGCTTGGCTGCGCAGCTGGATCCAGGCCGGCGACCGCATCGAGAACGCCCTGCTGCACGCCGAGCAGTTCGTCGTGGCCAAGGCCGTCTGGTCGGCGGCCACGCCGGGACTGCTCGTGCTCGGGTCCTCCAACCCCATCCGCGACGTCGACCTGGTGGCGCCGGTGCGCGTCCCCGGGCCGCGCGTCCTGGCGAACCGAGGCCTGGCGGGCATCGACGGCACCGTCTCGACGGCCATCGGCGCGGCGTTGGCCAGCTACGGGCGGGCCATCGCCCTCATGGGCGACCTGACCTTCCTGCACGGCGCCAACGGCCTGCTGATGGGCCCGATCGAGCCGCGCCCCGACCTGACGATCGTCGTCCTCAACGACGACGGCGGCGGCATCTTCCACACCCTGGAGCAGGGGTCGCCCGAGTACTCGTCGGCCTTCGAGCGGGTCTTCGGCACCCCGACCCGCACCAAGATCGACGCCCTGTGCGCCGCGCACGGGATCAAGCACCGACTGGTCGAGGCGAAACAGCTGGAGGGCTACCTGAGCCGGACCCCCGTCGGCATCGAGGTGCTCGAGGTCCAGGTCACCCGCGCCGGCCGGCGTGCGCTGCAATCGGTTGTCTCGGGTCTCGCTGCCGTCTAGGTTTGTGGCCAGCGTCACACCGAGTTGCGCTGGAGCAGGAGTGGGCATGGCCGACGAGGCGTTCGACTACATCATCATCGGCTCGGGCAGCGGCGGCGGCGTCCTCGCCGCGCGACTGACCGAGGACCGCGACCGCCGCGTCCTGCTGCTCGAAGCGGGTCCCGCCGACGACGACGAGATGATCAAGGTCCCCGCGGGATTCAGCACGCTGTTCAAGACGCGCTGGGACTGGAACTACGAGACCAGCCCGCAGAAGCACCTCGCCGGTCGGCGGGCGCACTGGCCCCGCATGAAGGGCCTCGGCGGCTGCACGTCGATGAACGCGATGATCTACATCCGGGGCAACGCCGCCGACTACGACGAGTGGCGCGACGCGTACGGAGCCACCGGCTGGGGCCACTCCGACGTGCTGCCCTACTTCATCAAGTCCGAGGCGAACCAGCAGCTGGCGGGCCCGTTCCACGGCACGCAGGGGCCGCTCGTGGTCGAGGACCGCCGCTTCACCCACGAGCTCACCGAGGCGTTCGTCGAGTCGGCCGTCGCCGGCGGCATGAAGCGCAACGACGACTTCAACGGCGCCGAGCAGGAGGGCGCCGGCGTCTACCAGGTGACGAACCGTCGGGGGGCGCGCTGGTCGGTCGCCGACGCCTACATCCGCCCGGCGATGGCCCGGCCCAACCTGACGGTCCGCACCGGCGCGCTGGTGTCGCGCATCCTGCTCGAGGGGAACCGCGCCACCGGCGTGGCGTACCGCAGCACCGCCGACGGGCTGGAGCACATCGTGCGCGCCGAGGCCGAGGTCATCGTGTCGGCCGGCGCGATCAACAGCCCGCAGCTGCTGATGCTCTCGGGCATCGGCCCGGGGGCGCACCTGCGCGAGCACGGCATCGACGTCGTGGTGGACTCACCCGGAGTGGGCCAGAACCTGCAGGACCACCCCGTGGCCGGGACGCTGATCCACACCCGCAACACGACGGACCTCGCCGAGGCGATCTCGGTCGGCAACCTGCTGCGCTGGAAGGCGACCCGCACCGGGCCGCTCGTCTCGAACGTCGGCGAGGGCGGGGCGTTCTACACCTCGCGCGACGACCTGACGCTGCCCGACATCCAGATCCACGTGGCGCCCACGGGCTTCTACGACAACGGCATGCACGAGCCGGTCCGGCGCACGGTCACGATCGCGCCGACGCTGGTCAACGTGCAGAGTCGCGGCAGCATCCGCCTGCGCTCGGCCGACCCGACGTGGCACCCGGAGATCGATCCGGCCTACTTCGACGACCCGGCCGACCTCGACGCGATGCTCGGCGGCTACCGCCGGATGCTCGACCTGGTCTGGCAGGGCCCGATGACCCGATTCCTGGACGAGCCGTGGGAGCCGGCGATGCGCCATCCGACCGACGACCAGATCATCGACGTCGTCTCGCGCGTGGGCCAGACGCTCTATCACCCCACCTCCACGTGTGCCATGGGTACCGTCGAGGGCAGCGTCGTGGATCCGCAGCTGCGGGTGCACGGCGTCGAGGGCCTTCGGGTCGCCGACGCGTCGGTGATGCCGCGGGTCACGCGTGGCAACACCAACGCACCCACCATCATGATCGGCGAGAAGGCTGCCGATCTCATCCGAGGAGCCTGACATGACTGCCACCATCGAGCCCGACGTCGGCTCGTCCGACGCGCCCCAGCCCACCTTCGACTCGTTCAACCCCGCGACCGGCGACCTCGTCGGCACCCATCCCATCGACGGCCGCGAGCAGGTCGACGCCGCCGTCGCCGCCGCCCGCGAGGCGACCGAGTGGTGGCAGGGTCTGGGCTTCGAGGGTCGCAAGGAGTACCTGCTGCAGTGGCGCAGCGTGCTGACCCGCCGCCTGCACCAGCTGGCCGACCAGGTCCACCGCGAGGGCGGCAAGCCGCACGGCGACGCGCTGCTGGAGGCCGGCCTGGCGATCGACCACATCGCGTGGGCCGCCAAGCACGCGCCCAAGGTGCTCGGCCGCCAGAAGGTCGCCTCGGGCCTGCTGATGACCAACCAGGCCGCGACGGTCGAGTACCGACCGCTGGGCGTCGTCGGCGTCATCGGACCGTGGAACTACCCGATCTTCACGCCGATCGGATCGATCGCCTACGCCCTTGCGGCCGGCAACACGGTCGTGTTCAAGCCCAGCGAGTACACCCCGGGCGTGGGCCGGTTCCTGGTCGACACGTTCACCGAGGTCGTCCACGGCCGGCCCGTCCTGAACCTCGTCACCGGCCTGGGTGAGACCGGCAGCGCGCTGTGCACCGCCGACATCGACAAGATCGCCTTCACCGGCTCGTCGGCGACGGGCAAGAAGGTCATGGCCGCGTGCGCCGAGAACCTGACCCCGGTGGTCATCGAGGCCGGCGGCAAGGACTCGATGATCATCGACGAGGACGCCGACCTGAAGTCGGCCGCCGAGGCCGCGCTGTGGGGCGGCATGTCGAACGCGGGCCAGACCTGCATCGGCACCGAGCGCGTCTACGTCCACGAGCGCGTCTTCGACCCCTTCATGGCCGAGCTGCTGCGCCAGGCCGAGGGTCTGCGCCCCGGGTACGACGACGGCGGCGTCTACGGTCCCTCGACGATGCCCAAGCAGCTCGACGTCATCCGCAGCCACATCGAGGACGCGATCGCCCGCGGCGGCCGGCCCGTCCTGGGTGGCGCGGACGCGGTCGGTGAGCGCTTCGTGCAGCCGACGATCCTGACCCACGTCCCCGAGGACTCCCTCGCGGTCACCGAGGAGACCTTCGGCCCGACGCTCGTGGTCAACCCGGTCAAGGACATGGACGAGGCCGTCGAGCTGACCAACGCCACGAAGTACGGCCTGGCCGGCGCGGTGTTCGGCAAGAAGCGTGCGATGGACATCGCCGGGCGCATCCGCTCGGGGATGACCTCGGTGAACTCGGTGATCGCGTTCGCCGCCGTGCCGGGGCTGCCGTTCGGCGGCGTCGGGGACTCGGGCTTCGGCCGGATCCACGGGCCCGACGGCCTGCGTGAGTTCACGTACCCGAAGGCCATCACGCGCCAGCGGATGAAGCCGGTCATCATGCTGCAGTCGATGGCCCGCGACGAGAAGACCGAGAGCCGGTTCACGCAGATTCTCACCCTCCTGCACGGCGGGTCGGGGACGCTGCCCAAGAAGCGCTGACCGAGCACGACGACGCCCCGAGTCCGGATGGACTCGGGGCGTCGTCGTGTGGCGGGTGGTCACTTCCGCACGCGGAAGTTCCGCTTCGCCACGGGGCCGTGGCCCTTGCTGTTCTTCGCACGGATCTGGACCGTGTCGATGCCCTTGCGCAGCTGGGACCGCTTCACGACGATCGAGCGCTTCGAGCCGCCGACCGTGCGCTGGACGAGCACCTTGCCGCCCTTGCGCACGACGATCCGGTACGAGGTGATCTTGGCGCCGCCGTTCGAGGCCGGCGCCTTCCAGCTGATCTTGCGGTACTTGGCCGTGGCCTTGCCGCCGACCTTGAGGGCGCGCACCTTGCCCGGCTTGGTGGCCGGCTTCCTGAACAGGTCGGAGAAGACCGAGTACCGGTTGTTGGTGTAGCCCGCGATGGCGACGGCGCCGCCACTGAGCGTCTCGACACCGGTCACGTTCTGCAGGCCGCTGGCCGGACCGCCCAGGACCTTCAGCGGTCCGTCAGCCCCGTCAGCGTTGGGTGCATACACCCGCAGCCGCCCGGAGAACTCGGGGACGTAGACCCGGCCTGCGCTGTCCGTGTCGAGCCCGTACGTGTTGACACCGCCCGGGTTGGCGACGACCTGGATCGGGGTGTCGGCTCCGTCGGCACTGGTCGAGTACGCCCGCAGTTGCGTCCCGCTCGTGACCCACACCTTGGAGCCGTGAACGGCCAGGGGGTAGCTGAAGGCCAGGCCCGTCACGGCACGCTCGGGTGTCGCCGGGGATCCCGTGGCCGAAGGCGCGTACACGTTGTACCCGTTGGGCTTGCGCACGTAGATCTCCCCGCCCGCGATGTCGAGCGACAGGGCGCTGCCCGGTCCGGTGCCGAAGACCTTGGTGGGCGCCACGTTGCCGTTGGCGTTCGGTGGGAACACGAGGACGGCGCCGCCGGAGTTCGCCACGTAGATGAAGCCGTTGGAGTCCAGGGCGACGTCCTGCGGAAGGCTCAGCTGCGTCGAAGCGCCCCGGATGCGGCGAATCGGTGCCGAGGCACCCTGGGCGTTCTTCCGGTGGACGACGACCGCATTGCTGTTCTGCGAGGCGAGGTAGATGTTCCCCGCCGCGTCGTCCGCCATGCCGATGGGGCCGTTCAGCTCTCCGCTGACGGTCTTGGTGGGCGGTACGTCCACGTTGTCCGCGTTGGCGGGAGCCGCAGTCGTCGCGATGAGGCCGGCGACGAGAGCACCGGCCGTCCCGAGCGTCAGGGCTCGGGCCGAGGTTGTTCCGATGGGGTTCATGTCGTTCTCCAATGTCGGTGGGAGCGTCGCTCCCATGACGCTGGTGAGCCCGCGACCTCCGGCATGAGACGGCCCCGTAATCTCAGATGGTGACTTTCTCGCGCTATGTGGCCTTGGGCGATTCGTTCACCGAGGGCGTCGGCGATCCCGATCCGGCCCTGCCGAACGGCGTCCGCGGCTGGGCCGACCGCTTCGCGGCGGCGCTCGATCGCGCCCAGGGCGGCGGCCTGCTGTACGCCAACCTGGCGATCCGCGGGCGCAAGCTCATGCCGATCGTGACCGAGCAGATCGAGCCCGCCATCGCGCTGGCGCCGGACCTGGTGACCATCTACGCCGGCGCCAACGACATCATGCGGCCGAAGGTCGATCTCGAGGCGATCCTGGCCGAGTACGACCGTGCCGTGGAGCGGCTCGTGGCCTCCGGCGCCCATGTCGTCATGTTCACCGCGGCCGACCCGGGCGACACTCGCATCTACGCCCTGGTGCGGCACCGGTTCGAGCGGTACTGCGAGGCGGTGCGCCAGATCGCGGCGCGCCACGGAGCCACGCTGGTCGACTACTGGCACCTGACCGACTACCGCGACGCCCGCCTGTGGGACACCGACCGGATGCACATGTCGGCAGCGGGCCACCAGCGCATGGCCATCGCCGTGCTCGACGCCCTGGGCGTCCAGCACGACCTGGTGCCGCTGGTGCTGGCCGACCCCGCGCCGCTCACGTGGCCCGAGCGGATCAAGGCCAACGTGCAGTGGGCGGTCGAGTACCTCGGCCCGTGGATCAAGCGCCGCGTGACGGGCCGCTCCAGCGGCGACGGGCTCTCGCCGCGGTACGCGCAGCTGACGCCCCTGTCGCAGGTGCGTGGCTCAGCCGCGTAACTCGCGCTCGACCGGGGTCCAGCCCCGCGCCCGCGCTCGGATGACGGTGCCGGCCAGCCGGTCCTGGAGGTCCTGGGCGCGCGCCTCGATCGCGGCGCTCGCCTCGGCCCCGACATCGGCCAACAGCCGGACCGCGACCGATCCGTCGTCGAGGATGGCCCATCCGCCGACGATCTCGCCGTCCTTCCAGACGGTGGGTCCCGCGTTGCCGTTGATGTCGAAGACCTGCTCGGCGTGCGGTCCCAGGTACCAGTCGCGGTGCTTCCAGCCCATCGTCGTGGGGTCGAGCGCCGGCAGCAGCGCGACCCACGGGTCCGGCTCGGGCGTGGGTTCGAGGTCGTCGGCCAGCACGAGACCGGTGCCGCCCTCCAGCTCGACCTCGGCCGTCTCGAGTCTGCCCAGGGCCGCGGTGGTGTGGCCCTTCGTCCAGCCCGTCCACCACTGCAGGTCCTCGGGCCGGGCCGGGCCGAAGCGCGCCAGCCAGCGCCGGGCGACGAGGGCCCGGGCCTGGTCGGCGTCGGTCAGCTCGGTCAGCTCGGGCAGCCACTGCCGCATCGACGCCCAGCGGAACTGCGTCGAGGCCCACGTCCCGGCGGGCCGCGCCCGCACCACGTGGCCCTGCGCCGACATCACCGTCAGCAGGCGGCTGGCGATCGACTGCCGCGTCGCGTACTTCGTCCCCGCGGAGATCTCGACCCGCTCCGCCAGCAGCGGATCACTGGCGGCCAGGTCGGCGCTGGTGAACACGCCGAGCCGGTCGAAGGCCGCCAGGGCCGCGTCGTGCGCCCGCGCGAGCCACGCGTCCGGGTCCGACGTGCCGGACGCGGCCAGCAGAGCGACGAGCTTGCGGTACTCGGACTCGGCGACGGACCGGCGCGTGGCCGCGAGGTAGGCCGCGGCATCCTCCGACGGCACGGCGAACACCGTGCGCCGCATGACGAGCAGGCGGACGAGGGTGCGGTCGTCGTAGAGGGCCCGCTCGACCTCGGCGATCGACGGCTCCTGCATCCGCGCCAGGACCGAGAGCATCATCGAGGCGGGATCGGTGCTGTGCAGCGCCGCGACGGCGCGCGTCACGTCCTCCGGGGTGCGCACGGGCGCGGCGAGCGCGTGCCGCACTCCGAGGCGTCGTCGCCGCTCTGCCGTGTCGAATCGCACCATGCGGCGACCGTAGCGGCTGCCTCGGACGCCCCGCCGGCTCAGGCCAGGGCGTCGCGGACGGGGATCAGCTTGGCGTCGGCCTCGGCCAGCTCGTCGGCGGGCGCGGAGTCGGCGACGATGCCGCAGCCGGCGAACAGCCGGGCGCTGCGACCGTCGGCCGCCACCTGCGCCGAGCGCAGGCCGATGCCCCACTCGCCGTCGCCGGAGGCGCCGATCCAGCCGACCGGCCCGGCGTACCGGCCGCGGTCCAGGCCCTCGATCTCGGAGATCACGCGCACGGCGTCGGCCGTCGGCGTGCCGCCCACGGCGGCCGAGGGGTGTAGCGAGGCCACGAGGGCCAGGACGCCCGCGTCGTCGCGCAAGACGCCGGTGACGTCGGTGGCCAGGTGCATCACGTTCGGCAGGTGCAGGACGAAGGGCGACTCGGGGACGTTCATGCCCGTGCAGTGCGGAGCGAGGGCGTCGGCGACCGAGCGCACGGCGTACTCGTGCTCCTCGAGGTCCTTGCTCGACCGCGCGAGCGAGGCGGCCAGGCCCAGGTCGCGGGCGTCGTCGCCGGTCCGCCGGATCGTGCCCGCGAGGACGCGCGAGGTGACCAGGCCGCCCTGCAGGCGCACGAGCATCTCGGGCGTCGAGCCGAAGAAGCCGTCGACGTGGAACGTCCAGCAGCTGGGGTAGGTCCGGGCCAGCCGGGCCAGTGGCGAGCGCACGTCCAAGGGCTCGTCGAAGGTCGCCTCGACCGATCGCGCCAGCACGACCTTGTCGAGACCGCCGCCCTGGATGCGCTGGACGGCCTTCTCGACCGTCGCGGTCCAGGACTCTCGGCGCCCGGGGTCGTCGGCGAAGGCCGTGCCGACCGGAGAGGCCGGTGCGCTCTCGGAGAGCTCGGGAACCGGACCCAGGCAGTGGCCGATCGTGGTGACCCAGCACCGGCCGTCGCGGCGGCCCACGACGATCTCGGGGACGGTCAGCGTCGAGCCGGGCCGGTCGGCGAAGGTGAAGCTGCCGAAGGCGATCAGACCGCTGCCGGGCAGCTCGATCTCGTCGCGGACCACGGAGGACTCGACGACGTCGGCCCACCAGTCGTCGGCCGCGTCGAAGCGGCCCCGGCCCTCGGGCGTGAAGGTCGCGGCGCGACCCCAGCCGACGATGCCGTCGCCGCCGTGGACCCAGGCCAGGGCATCGGGGGAGGGGGGCAGCAGGCCGAGCAGGTCGCCCGGGTCGGCGATCTCGCGTGACCTGGCGACGAGCGGCTCAGGCCGTCCATCAGTCGCCAGCGTGCTCACTCGCGCCAGCCTACTCGCGGCCCGATGAGGCCGGTACGGGACCGGGGAACGGCCCGGGCGCCTGCTGTCCGCACGACGTGAGAAGGTGGCCAGATGAGAGCCGGGCTGGACAAGGATCCCCGTGACGTCGCGCGCATGTTCGACACCGTCGCGGCACGCTACGACCTGACGAACGACGTCCTCTCCCTGGGACAGGACCGCCGCTGGCGCACGAAGGTCGTCGAGACCGTCGCTCCGCGCCGGGGCGAGCGGATCCTCGACCTGGCGGCCGGCACCGGCACGTCCAGCGCGCCGTTCGCCGAGGCGGGCGCCCACGTCGTGCCGTGCGACTTCTCGATCGGCATGCTCGAGGTCGGCAAGCAGCAGTACCCCGGCCTGAACTTCACGGCCGGCGACGGGATGCAACTGCCCTTCGCCGACGGCGTGTTCGACGCCGTCACGATCTCCTTCGGCCTGCGCAACATCCACGACCCGCTGCAGGGCCTGCGCGAGCTGCTGCGCGTGACGCGCCCCGGCGGCCGGATCGTGGTGTGCGAGTTCTCCACACCCACGTGGAAGCCGTTCGAGACGATCTACTCCAACTACCTGATGCGGGCGCTGCCGGCGATCGCGCGGACGGTCTCGTCCAACCCCGAGTCCTACGTCTACCTCGCCGAGTCGATCCGCTCGTGGCCCGATCAGCGCGGCCTGGCGATCCGGATGACCGAGGCCGGCTGGGGGCCCGTCACGTGGCAGAACCTCACGGGCGGAATCGTCGCGGTGCATCGCGCCGAGCGCCCGATCTGAGGCCGTTTCCCGGTTAGTGTTACCTAACTCACACGTCCGGGCGTGACGGTTACTAGAGTGGTGAACCCAGAGCCTGTGAAGATCTTCACAAGGTTCGTCGGCGGGTGACTGGAGGTGCCGTGAACGCATACATCCCGATCTTGGTGCTGGGCGGCCTCGCCCTGGCGTTCGCGCTGTTCAGCGTCGGAATCGCGCCATTCACCGGGCCATCTCGGTACAACCGCGCGAAGCTCGACCGTTACGAGTCGGGCATCGAGCCGAGCCCGCTGCCCGACGGCGGCGGCAAGGTCTCGATCAAGTACTTCTTCACGGCGATGATGTTCATCGTCTTCGACATCGAGGTCGTGTTCCTGCTGCCGTTCGCCGTCGCGTTCGACGAGCTCAGCTGGTTCGCGTTCTTCGCCGTCATGCTGTTCCTGCTCAACATCACGATCGCGTACGTCTATGAGTGGCGTCGCGGCGGAATGGACTGGACCTGATGGGCCTCGAGGAAAAACTCCCCAGTGGCGTCCTGCTCTCCACCGTCGAGGGTTTGGCCGGCTACTTTCGCAAGGCGTCGTTCTGGCCGGCCACCTTCGGCCTGGCCTGCTGCGCCATCGAGATGATGACGTTCGGCGCCCCGCGCTACGACTCCGGTCGCTTCGGCATGGAGGTCTTCCGGCCCTCCCCGCGCCAGGCCGACCTGATGATCGTCGCCGGGCGCGTGAGCCAGAAGATGGCTCCCGTCCTGCGCCAGATCTACGACCAGATGCCCGGCCCGAAGTGGGTCCTGGCCATGGGCGTGTGCGCCAGCTCCGGCGGCATGTTCAACAACTACGCGATCGTCCAGGGCGTCGATCACGTCGTTCCGGTCGACATGTACCTGCCCGGCTGCCCGCCGCGGCCCGAGATGCTGATCGACGCGATCTTCAAGCTGCGCGACTCGATCCAGCACACCCAGCTGGGCGCGGACCGCAACGCCGAGATCCGTGAGCAGGAGGCCGCCGCACTGGCCGCCCTGCCCACCTCCGCACAGACGGGACTGCTGCGATGAGCGACGAGACCCAGGACGGCTCCTTCGAGACCAGCGCGGAGCTGAAGAAGACCGACGCCGTCGAGCTCGAGGTCGTCGAGGTTCGTCAGGGCGCCTTCGGCGTCCACGGCACCGGCGACACCACCGGCTTCGGCGGACTGCGGCGCCCGGTGATCATGCCCGGCGCGTCGACCCCGCCCTACGGCGGCTGGTTCGACGAGGTGGCCGAGCGGCTCGCCGGCGGCGAGGGCCTGGCCGACGCGATCGAGAAGGTCGTCGTCGACCGTGGCGAGATCACGTTCTTCATCCGTCGCGAGCTGCTGGCGCAGGCCGCCCGGCACCTGCGTGACGACGCGGGGCTGCGCTTCGAGCTGCTCAGCGGCGTCAGCGGCGTGCACTATCCCGGCGACACGGGGCGCGAGCTGCACGCGGTCTACCACCTGCTCTCGATGACCCACAACCGCCGCGTCCGCCTCGAGGTCACGTGCCCCGAAGAAGATCCGCGGGTCCCCAGCGTCGTGGGGACCTACCCGACCGCCGACTGGCACGAGCGCGAGACGTGGGACATGTTCGGGATCGTCTTCGACGACCACCCGCACCTGACCCGCATCCTCATGCCCGACGACTGGCCGGGTCACCCGCAGCGCAAGGACTACCCGCTCGGCGGCATCGACGTCGAGTTCAAGGGCGGCTTCATTCCCGCGCCCGACAGCCGAAGGAGCTACTCCTGATGGTGACCACCGATCCGTACGCCGACACCTCCGAGTCCTCCTCCGGGCAGGTCTTCAACGTCACCGGCGGCGACTGGGACACGATCAACGCCGACGGGCTCGAGGGCGACCGGCTCGTGATCAACATGGGTCCGCAGCACCCCTCGACGCACGGCGTGCTGCGCCTCATCCTCGAGATCGACGGTGAGCAGGTCCAGGACGCCCGCGCGGGCATCGGCTACCTGCACACCGGCATCGAGAAGAACATGGAGTTCCGCACCTGGACCCAGGGCGTGACCTTCTGCACCCGCATGGACTACGTCGCCCCGTTCTCGAACGAGGCCGCGTACGTCGGAGCGGTCGAGCGCCTGCTCGGCATCGAGGACCAGATCACCGAGCGCGCGCAGATCATCCGCGTGCTGCTGCTCGAGCTCAACCGCATCTCCAGCCACCTCATCGCGATCGCGACCGGCGGCATGGAGATCGGCGCCCTCACGGTCATGACGTGCGGCTTCCGCGACCGCGAGGAGATCCTCAAGGCGTTCGAGGCGATCACCGGCCTGCGCATGAACCACGCGTTCTTCCGTCCCGGCGGAGTCGCGCAGGACCTGCCCGAGAACACGACCACCCAGCTGCGCGACCTGGTGGCGCTGCTGAAGAAGCGCCTGCCCGAGTACGCGGCGCTGTGCAACGCCAACCCGATCTTCAAGGGCCGGCTCAAGAACGTCGGCCACCTCGACCTGTCCGCCGTCCTGGCGCTGGGCATCACGGGCCCGATCCTGCGCTCCACGGGCATGGACTGGGACCTGCGTCGCACGCAGCCGTACTGGGGCTACGACACCTACGACTTCGACGTCATCACGCGCGACGAGCCCGATGCCTACGGCCGGTTCATGATCCGCCAGCTGGAGATGTGGGAGTCGCTCAAGATCGTCGAGCAGTGCATCGAGCGACTCGACGCCACCGAGGGCCAGCCCGTCATGATCGCCGATCGCAAGATCGCATGGCCGGCCCAGCTGTCCGTGGGCGCCGACGGCCAGGGCAACTCGCCCGAGCACATCGCCCACATCATGGGCGAGTCGATGGAGGCGCTGATCCACCACTTCAAGCTGGTCACCGAGGGCTTCCGGGTCCCGGCCGGCCAGGCGTACTTCGCGGTGGAGTCGCCCAAGGGCGAGATCGCGTGCCACGCGGTGTCCGACGGCGGTACTCGCCCGTTCCGGGCGCACTTCCGCGATCCCTCGTTCGTGAACCTGCAGGGCGTCTCCGCGATGAGCGAGGGCGGCATGCTCTCGGACGTCATCGTCGCGGTGGCGTCCATCGACCCCGTCATGGGAGGGGTGGATCGCTGATGTCGTTGATCAACGTGACCGCCCTTCGTGGTCGGGGCTCAAGAACAATGGTCGAGGCCAGTGGTGACGGGAGTGGTTGTTCATGACAGACCAGATTTCCGAGGGGCTGTCGGACCGGACGATCGCCGACCTGCACGAGCTGGCGGGCCGATACCCGCAGGCGCGCAGTGCGCTGCTGCCGATGCTGCACCTGGTGCAGTCCGAGCAGGGCCGCGTCACGGCCGAGGGCATCGCCGTGTGCGGCGAGATCCTGGGTCTGACCGAGGCCGAGGTCAGCGCCGTGGCGACCTTCTACACGATGTACAAGCGCCGCCCGATGGGCAAGCACCACGTCGGCGTCTGCACCAACACCCTGTGCGCCGTCATGGGCGGCGACGAGATCTTCGAGCGGCTCTGCGGCCACCTGGACGTCGGCAACGACGAGACCAGCGAGGACGGCCAGATCACCCTCGAGAAGGTCGAGTGCAACGCGGCCTGCGACTTCGCGCCCGTGATGATGGTCAACTGGGAGTTCTTCGACAACCAGACCCCCGAGTCGGCCGTCGAGGTCGTCGACCGGCTCCGCGCCGGTGAGCCCGTCCAGTCCACCCGGGGCGCCACGATCACCTCGTGGCGCGAGGCCGAGCGTGTCATCGGCGGCTTCGAGGACGGCCTCGTCGACGAGGGACCGGCCGCCGGTCCTGCGTCGCTGGCCGGACTCGAGATCGCCGCCGAGCGCGGCTGGTCGGCTCCGCCGCTGGACGCCTCGGGCGGCGAGGCGACGCGCGAGTCCACGGCTCAGGCCGTGGACGAGGCCGACACACGGCGTGCCGAGAGCGAGAACGTGGTCGAGCAGTCGGCGGCCGACGTCCGTGGCGGCGAGGACCCGGACGAGAGCGAGGCCAACCATGACTGACGTACTGACTCCGGTCCTGACCGCGAACTGGGCGGACGACCGCGCCTGGACGCTCGACGCCTACACGGCTCGCGGCGGCTACCGCGGACTGGAGAAGGCGCTGACGATGGAGCCCGACGCCATCATCGAGCAGGTCAAGGACGCCGGCCTGCGCGGCCGTGGCGGCGCCGGCTTCCCGACGGGCATGAAGTGGGGCTTCATCCCGCAGGACAACCCCAACCCCAAGTACCTCGTGGTCAACGCCGACGAGTCCGAGCCGGGCACCTGCAAGGACATCCCGCTCATGATGGCCAACCCGCACGTGCTGGTCGAGGGCGTCATCATCGCCTCGCGCGCGATCCGGGCCAACACCGCGTTCATCTACGTGCGCGGCGAGGTCCTGCACGTCATCCGCCGCCTGCGCGCGGCCGTCCGCGAGGCCTACGCCGCCGGCCATCTGGGCCGCGACATCCACGGCACGGGCTACGACCTCGACCTGATCGTCCACGCCGGTGCCGGCGCCTACATCTGCGGTGAGGAGACGGCGCTGCTCGACTCGCTCGAGGGACGCCGCGGCCAGCCGCGCCTGCGCCCGCCGTTCCCGGCCGTCGCGGGTCTGTACGCCTCGCCGACCGTCGTCAACAACGTCGAGTCGGTCGCCTCGGTGCCCGGCATCATCGCCGGCGGCGCCGACTGGTTCGCCTCGATGGGCACCGAGAAGTCCAAGGGCCACGGCATCTTCAGCCTCTCGGGCCACGTTGCCCGCCCGGGCCAGTACGAGGCCCCGCTGGGCATCACGCTGCGCGAGCTGCTCGAGCTCGGCGGCGGCATGCGCCCCGGCTCGGAGCTGAAGTTCTGGACCCCCGGCGGCTCGTCCACGCCGATCCTGACCGCCGAGCACCTCGACGTGCCGCTGGACTTCGAGGGAGTGGGCGCCGCCGGCTCGATGCTGGGCACCCGCGCCCTGCAGATCTTCGACCAGACCACGTCGGTCGTGCGGTGCGTGCTGCGCTGGACCGAGTTCTACAAGCACGAGTCCTGCGGCAAGTGCACCCCGTGCCGTGAGGGCACGTGGTGGCTCGTCCAGACCCTGCGGCGCATCGACGAGGGCCAGGGCCAGCCCGGCGACATCGAGCTGCTGCTCGACCTGTGCGACAACATCCTGGGCCGCGCCTTCTGCGCCCTCGGCGACGGCGCCACCAGCCCCATCACGTCGGCCATCGAGTACTTCCGCGAGGAGTTCGAGGCCGGGATGACCACGCCCAGCCGCGACCTGTTCCCGCCCGCGGCCTCCACCCTGTTCGCGAAGGAGGGCGTCCGATGACGCTCACCGAGTCCAACGGCGCCGACACGACGCCGGTCGAGCTCATCACGCTGACGATCGACGACGTCGAGGTCAGTGTCCCCAAGGGCACCCTCGTCATCCGCGCCGCCGAGCTGATCGGCACCGAGATCCCGCGGTTCTGCGACCACCCGCTGCTCGCGCCCGTCGGCGCCTGCCGCCAGTGCCTCGTCGAGATCCCGGACGCCGGCAACGGCCGCGCCATGCCCAAGCCGCAGGCCTCGTGCACGATCGAGGCGGCGCCGGGCATGGTCGTGCGCACCCAGGTCACCTCGCCGGTCGCCGAGAAGGCGCAGGAGGGGATGCTGGAGTTCCTGCTGGCCAACCACCCGCTCGACTGCCCGGTGTGCGACAAGGGCGGCGAGTGCCCCCTGCAGAACCAGTCGCTCTCGCACGGCCACACCGAGTCGCGCTTCATCGAGACGAAGCGCCTGTTCCCCAAGCCGCTCGCGCTGTCCAGCCAGGTCCTGCTCGACCGCGAGCGCTGCGTCCTGTGTCAGCGCTGCACGCGCTTCCAGACCGAGATCGCCGGCGACCCGTTCATCGCCCTGCTCGAGCGTGGCGCGCAGCAGCAGATCGGCATCGCGCCGGACGTGCCGTTCGGCTCCTATTTCAGCGGCAACACGATCCAGATCTGCCCGGTCGGCGCGCTGACCAGCGCCGACTACCGGTTCCGCTCGCGCCCGTTCGACCTGATCAGCGTCCCCTCGGTCTCCGAGCACGACGCCTGCGGCTCGGCGATCCGCGTCGACCACCGCCGGGGCAAGGTCATGCGCCGCCTCGCCGGTGACGATCCCGAGGTCAACGAGGAGTGGATCACCGACAAGGACCGCTTCGCGTTCACCTGGTCGCGTCAGGCCGACCGGCTCACCACGCCGCTCGTGCGCAACCCGCAGACCGGCGAGCTCGAGCCCACCTCGTGGCCCGGCGCGCTCGCCGTGGCGGCGCGCGGACTCGCGGCGGCGGCCGGCAAGGCCGTGCTGACCGGTGGCCGGCTCACGGTCGAGGACGCCTACGCGTACGCCAAGTTCGCCCGCGTCTCGCTCGGCACGAACAACATCGACTTCCGTGCTCGCGCCACCTCCAAGGAGGAGACCGAGTTCCTCGCGGCCAAGGTCGCCGGCACGCCCGTCGGCGTCAGCTTCGCCGACCTCGAGCGCGCCGACACGGTCGTGCTCGTGGGGCTCGAGCCCGAGGACGAGGCCGGCACGCTGTTCCTGCGCCTGCGCAAGGCCAGCCGCAAGGGCCTCAAGGTCGTCTCGATCTCCAGCCACACCACCCGCGGCCTGAGCAAGATGAACGGCACGCTCGTGCCGACGGTCCCCGGTGGCGAGGCGGCGGCCCTGGCGACGCTCGACCTGCCGGCCGGCAGCGTGATCCTGGCCGGCGAGCGTCTGGCCACCGTGCCCGGTGCCCTCTCGGCCGTCGCGGCCCGCGCGACCGAGACCGGCGCCCGCTGGGCCTGGGTCCCGCGCCGCGCCGGCGACCGCAGCGCGCTCGACGCGGGCTGCCTGCCCAACCTGCTGCCCGGCGGTCGCCCCCTGGCCTCGGCCGAGGCACGCGCCGACGTCGCGGCCGACTGGGGCGTCCCCAGCCTGCCCGCCGAGGCCGGCCTGGACACCGAGGCGATCATCGCCGCGGCCGCCAGCGGCGAGCTCGGCGCCCTCGTGGTGGCCGGGGTCGACGTGGACGACCTGCCCGACCCGGCACTGGCCCGCGACGCCCTGCGCTCGGTGGACTTCCTGGTCAGCCTCGAGGTCCGCGAGTCCGCGGTCACCGCGCTGGCCGACGTGGTCCTGCCCGTCGCGCCCCCGGTCGAGAAGGCCGGCACGTTCATCAACTGGGAGGGCCGCCAGCGGCCATTCCACCAGGTCCTCTTCGAGTCGCGCGCCCTGCCGGACGTGCGGGTGCTCGCCGGGATCGCCGAGGAGCTCGGCCGGCCGATCGGCCTGCGCACCCCGCAGGACGCCGCGGCCGAATGGCACGAGCTCGGTCCTTGGGACGGCAAGCGGGCGCCGTTCCGCGGCAGCAAGCCCGGCGCCCCGAAGCTGGTCTCGACGACGCTCGTCCTCGACACCTGGAAGCTGATGATCGACGACGGACGCCTCCAGGACGGGGCCGAGACCTACAAGCTCACGGCCCGCGTCCCGGTGCTGCGCGCCAACGCGGCGACCCTCGCGGTCCACGGCGTCGAGCCCGGCACGGAGGCCACCCTGACCGGCCCGTCCGGATCGGCGCACTTCACCGCCGAGGTCGCGGACCTGCCCGACGGCGTCGTCTGGGCGCCCACGAACTCCGGCGTCCACCTCGGCGCCGCCCTCGGCGTCGGACACGGCGGCCGGGTCAGCCTGGCGGGAGGCGCGGCATGACTCTGGACCAGCTCTTCGGTAACGACCCCTGGTGGGTCGTCGCCCTCAAGGCACTGTTGATCTTCGTCTTCCTGGTGCTCTACACGCTGTTCAACATCTGGTTCGAACGGCGCGTCGTGGCCCGGATGCAGCACCGCATCGGCCCGAACGTCAACGGCCCCTTCGGTCTGTTGCAGAGCCTCGCCGACGGCGTGAAGCTCGGCCTCAAGGAAGAGATCTTCCCCAAGGCCGCGGACAAGGTCGTCTACTACGTCGCGCCGATCATCGCGGTCGTCCCGTCGTTCCTGGCCTGGGCGGTCATCCCGTTCGGCCCGGTCGTGAACTTCTTCGGCCACGAGACTCCGCTGCAGCTGACCGACCTGCCCGTCGCGGTCCTGTACGTCCTGGCCGTCACCTCGGTCGGCGTGTACGGCATCGTGCTGGCCGGCTGGTCCTCCGGCTCGATCTACGCGCTGCTCGGCGGTCTGCGCTCCAGCGCCCAGGTCATCAGCTACGAGGTCGCGATGGGCCTGTCCCTGGTCGCGGTCTTCATCTACGCCGGGTCGATGTCGACCTCGGAGATCGTCGCGGCGCAGGAGGACATCTGGTTCTTCATCCCGCTGCTGCCGTCGTTCATCATCTACGTCATCGCGATGGTCGGCGAGACCAACCGCGCCCCCTTCGATCTCCCCGAGGCCGAGGGCGAGCTGGTCGGCGGCTTCCACACCGAGTACTCCTCGTTCAAGTTCGCGATGTTCTTCCTGGCCGAGTACATCAACATGGTCACCGTCTCGGCGCTGGCCACGACGATGTTCCTCGGCGGCTGGCGCGCCCCCTTCGGCATCGCCCAGATCTGGGAGGGCGCGAACGAGGGCTACTGGCCCGTCCTGTGGTTCTTCGGCAAGACGCTCGCGTTCATCTTCATGTTCGTCTGGCTGCGCGGCTCGCTGCCTCGCATGCGCTACGACCAGTTCATGCACTTCGGCTGGAAGTGGCTGATCCCGATCGCGCTCGGCTGGATCGTCGCGCTGGCGTTCATCCGCAAGCTGCAGGTCGAGGACATGCTCGACCAGAACGCGATGCTGATCGCCGCGGGTGTCGCCGGCCTGTTGCTGGTCGTCACGTTCTTCCTGCCGACCCGCGACGAGGACGACGAGCCCGAGGCGGTCGAGCCACAGGAGTTCGACGCCTTCGCCGGAGGCTTCCCGGTCCCGCCGCTGCCGCACCAGCGCGACGCCATGGCCACCGCACCGACCACCTCGCAACCCACGGATGGGGGAGAGTGACATGAGTACGCTCAAGGAAACCCTCTGGGACCCGATCGCCGGCTTCGGCGTCACGTTCCGGACGATGTTCAAGAAGCCCGTGACGGAGAAGTATCCGTTCGAGAAGGTGCCCACGGCGAAGCGCTTCCACGGTCGTCACCAGCTGAACCGCTGGCCCGACGGCCTCGAGAAGTGCGTCGGCTGCGAGCTGTGCGCCTGGGCCTGCCCCGCCGACGCGATCTACGTCGAGGGCGCCAGCAACACCGAGGACGAGCGGTTCAGCCCCGGCGAGCGCTACGGACGCGTCTACCAGATCAACTACCTGCGCTGCATTCTCTGCGGCCTGTGCATCGAGGCGTGCCCCACGCGGGCGCTCACGATGACCAACGAGTACGAGCTGGCCGACGACAACCGCGCCGCGCTCATCTACGAGAAGAACGATCTGCTCGCGCCGCTGCTGCCCGGCATGGTCGAGCCGCCGCACGAGATGCTGATCAGCGACGACCACCACGACTACTACCGGGGCAAGTCGCTGCCGATCGTCGAGACGACCAGCGGGCCGGAGCAGTCCCGGTGACCGCGTTCTGGATCCTCGCCCCGGTCATGGTGCTGGCGGCGATGGGACTCATCCTCGCCCGCAAGGCCGTGCACGCGGCGCTGTGCCTGGCGATCGTCATGATCAGCCTCGCGATGCTCTACGCGGCGCAGGGCGCCCCGTTCCTGTTCGCGGTGCAGATCATCGTCTACACCGGCGCGATCATGATGCTGTTCCTCTTCGTGCTCATGCTGGTCGGCGTCGAGACCGCCGACTCCATCGTCGAGACGATCAAGGGCCAGCGCGCCATGGCCGCCATCGTGGGCATCCTGTTCGCCCTCCTGCTGTCGCTGGGCATCGCGCAGTCGGTGTCCTCGGCCGTCGTGGGCCTGGGTGAGGCGAACGCGAACGGCAACCTGCACGGGTTGGCCTCGCTGCTCTTCACCGACTACGTGCTGGCCTTCGAGTTCACCGCCGCGCTGATGATCGTGGCGGTGCTCGGCGCCATGGTGCTGGCCCACCGCGAGCGCCTCGTCGCACCGCCGACGCAGGCCGACCTGGCGGCCCGCCGCATGCGCGACTACGCCGAGTCGGGCAAGCACCCCGGCAACGCGCCGACGCCCGGTGTCTTCGCGCGTCACAACGCCGTCGACACCCCGGCGCTGCTGCCCGACGGCACCCCACTGCCGGAGTCGATCCCCGGCACGCTGGTCTCGCGCCACCAGTTCGAGCTGCACGACGCCGAGGACGTCAACCGTGTCGTCGGAGAGATCTCCGCGGCCGACGTCGACCCCGACGAGCGTCCGGTCACCACCGAGAAGCCCGACGTCCGCGAGCCCGCCGAGACCGATGAGGAGGGGGAGTCGAAGTGAACGAGTACCTGACCCTCTCGATGCTGCTGTTCTCGATCGGTGCGGTCGGCGTCCTGGTACGCCGCAACGCGATCATCGTGTTCATGTGCGTCGAGCTCATGCTGAACGCCACGAACCTCGCGTTCGTGACGTTCGCGCGCCAGCACGGCAACCTCGACGGCCAGGTGGCGGCGTTCTTCGTCATGGTCGTCGCCGCCGCCGAGGTCACCATCGGCCTGGCCATCATCGTGTCCATCTACCGCACGCGACGGACGACCTCGGTCGACGACGCGAACCTGCTCAAGGCCTAAGGAGCTCGCGTTGCTGGACCTTTCCTGGCTGCTCATCGCCATCCCCCTGGCGGGAGCCGCGCTCCTGTTGACCTGGGGCAAGGAGTCCGACCGATTCGGTCACCTCATCGCGACGGCGTGCTCTGCCGCGTCGTTCGTGCTGGGTGTCGTGCTCTTCGCCCAGCTCGCCGCACGCGACGAGGGTGACCGCTCGGTCACCACGACGCTCGGCACCTGGATCGACGCCGGCGCGTTCCACGTCGACTTCTCCTTCACCTTCGACACGCTCTCGAGCCTGTTCGTCCTGCTCATCACGGGCGTCGGCACGCTCATCCACATCTACTCGATCGGGTACATGGCGCACGACGAGCGCCGTCGCCGCTTCTTCGCCTACCTGAACCTGTTCATCGCGGCGATGCTCACGCTCGTGCTCGCGGCGGACTACCTCGTGCTCTTCCTGGGCTGGGAGGGCGTCGGTCTGGCGTCCTACCTGCTGATCGGGTTCTGGCAGCACAAGCCGTCGGCCGCCGCGGCCGCCAAGAAGGCCTTCGTGATGAACCGCGTGGGCGATCTCGGCCTCGCGCTGGCGATCATGACGATGTTCGCCTGGTTCGGCACCACCTCGATCGCCGCGGTCAACGACCAGATCGGCTCCGTCTCGGGCAACGTCGCCACGGCGCTCGGCCTGCTGTTGCTGCTGGGTGCGTGCGGCAAGTCCGCGCAGTTCCCGCTGCAGGCCTGGCTGCTCGACGCGATGGAGGGCCCCACGCCGGTCTCGGCGCTCATCCACGCGGCCACGATGGTCACCGCCGGCGTCTACCTGGTCGTGCGGTCGCACGACATCTACGACGCCACGCCCACGGCACGCAACGTCGTGATCGCCGTCGGCGTCATCACGCTGCTGATGGGCGCCTGGATCGGCTGCACGAAGGACGACATCAAGAAGGCCCTCGCCGGCTCGACGATGAGCCAGATCGGCTACATGATGCTCGCCGCGGGCCTCGGCCCGGCCGGCTACGCCTTCGCGATCTTCCACCTGCTGACGCACGGCTTCTTCAAGGCCAACATGTTCCTCGGCGCCGGCTCCGTCATGCACGGGATGAACGACGACGTGAACATGCGCCACTACGGCGGCCTGCGCAAGGCCATGCCGGTCACCTTCTACACGTTCGGCATCGGCTACCTCGCCATCCTGGGCTTCCCGGGCACCTCGGGCTTCTTCTCCAAGGACAAGATCATCGAGGCCGCCCTGGGCCACAACATCTGGGTCGGCCTGGCCGCGCTGCTGGGCGCCGGTGTCACGGCGTTCTACATGACGCGCCTCATGCTGATGACCTTCTTCGGTGAGCGTCGCTGGCGCCAGGAGGTGCACCCGCACGAGTCGCCGTCGGTCATGACGGTGCCGCTCATCGTGCTGGCGGCGCTCTCGCTGCTGGCCGGCCTCATGGCGCTGGGCGGCTGGATCGAGGACTGGCTCGAGCCGGCCACCGGCCACGCCGAGCACCACGACCTGCCGCTGCCGGTCATCGCGATCACGCTGATCGTGCTCGTCGTGGTGGCCGCCGGCGTCGTGCTCGCCTGGCTCACCTACGGCCGTGACCGCGAGATCGCCGGCGAGACGCCGCCCGACTCCGAGGTCTCGGTGTTCACCCGCGCCGGCCGCGCCGAGCTGTACGGCAACGCCGTCAACGACACGCTCGTCGTGCGGCCCGTCACCCACTTGACCCGCGCTCTGGTGTGGGTCGACGCCAAGGTCCTCGACGGAGTCGTGACCGGCTCCGCCGACGGCATCGGCGGTATCTCCCGTGAGCTGCGCAAGCCGCAGACCGGCTATGTCCGTTCCTATGCACTGATGGTGCTCGGAGGTGCTCTCGTGGTCCTGCTGGGCCTGCTGGCGGTGACGCTCGCATGATGCTGTCCCTGCTCATCGCCGTCCCCTTGTTGGGCGCCCTCGTGGTCGCCCTGCTCCCGCGGACGACCGACGGGGCCACCGCGAGGTACGTCGCCTTCGGTGTCTCCATCCTCACCCTGATCATGTCGCTGGCTCTGCTGAGCCGCTTCGACATCGACAGCGGCGGCTACCAGCTGACCGAGGAGGTCGACTGGATCGGCGCCTTCGGCGTCCACTGGGCCCTCGGCGTCAACGGCATCGGCCTGACGATGATCTTCCTGACGACGGTGCTCACGCCGATCGTGCTGCTCGCGTCCTGGCGCGACAAGGAGGCCGACCCGCGGCGCACCAACACGTACTTCGCGTGGATGCTCGTCCTCGAGGCGCTCGCGATCGGCGTCTTCGCCGCCACCGACGTCTTCGTCTTCTACGTCCTGTTCGAGGCGACGCTCATCCCGCTGTACTTCCTCATCGGCGCGCACGGATCGGGCCACCGCAGCTATGCCGCGGTGAAGTTCTTGATCTACAACCTCGCGGGCGGCCTGATCATGCTCGCCTCGGTCGTGGGCCTGTACGTCCTCTCGACGCAGCAGGGCGGCCCGAGCTTCCTGCACGCCGACCTGATGAACCTCGAGATGTCGCAGACCACCGAGCGGCTGCTGTTCCTGGGCTTCTTCATCGCCTTCGCGATCAAGGCGCCGCTGTGGCCGCTGCACACATGGCTGCCCGACGCCGCCGCCTCGGCGACGCCCGGCACCTCGGTGCTCATGGTCAGCATCGTCGACAAGATCGGCACGTTCGGCATGATCCGCTGGTGCCTGGAGCTGTTCCCCGGCGCCTCGGAGTGGGCCAGCCCGGTCGTGCTCGTCCTCGCGGTCATCAGCATCGTCTACGGCGCGCTGCTGGCCTGGGGTCAGGACGACCTGCGCCGCCTCATCGCCATGACCTCGGTCTCGCACTTCGGCTTCATCATCCTGGGCATCTTCGCCTTCACCCAGGTCTCGATGACCGGCTCGGTGCTCTACATGTTCAACCACGGACTCTCGACCGCCGTGCTGTTCCTCGTCGCCGGCATGCTCATCGCACGCCGTGGCTCGGCGCGGATCAGCGACTTCGGCGGCGTGCAGAAGGTCGCGCCGGTGCTGTCGGGCGTCCTGCTCGTCGGCGGCCTGTCCAGCCTCTCGCTGCCGGGCCTGGCGCCGTTCGTGTCGGAGTTCCTCGTGCTCGCGGGCACGTTCACCCGGTCGATCCCGCTCGCTGCCGTGGCCACGCTCGGCATGGTGCTGGCGGCGGTCTACATCCTGGTGATGTACCAGCGCACGATGACCGGCCCGCTGAACGAGGCCACGGCCGGCTTCCACGACCTCTCGCGGCGCGAGGTCGGGGCCATGGCCCCGGCGATCGTGCTCATCATCGGCCTGGGCTTCGTCCCGCAGCCCCTGCTGGACGTCATCGATCCGGCGGTCGAGCCGGTGGTCACCACGGTCGGGGTCGGTGACCCGCCGCAGCGCGCGCCCCTCGACCTCACCCAGCAGACGGAAGGAGCCCACGAATGATCGGCGCACTTTCGTCCGCCCTGCCCGGCGCCCTCGCGGCCGCCGGCCCCGACATTGCGGCAGCCGACCTGGACTATCGCCAGCTGTCGCCCCTGATCGCGGTGTTCGCGGTCGCGATGCTCGGCCTGATCGTCGAGATCACGGTCCCGCGCCGCGCCCGCTTCCTCACCCAGTCGGTCGTCGCCGTCGGCGGCACGCTCGTCGCGCTCGGCCTGAGCGTGTGGGTCTACCTGGGCCTCGACGAGGTCCCCGAGGCCCGCTGGCCCGCCCTGGGCGGCACCGGCGCCGAGGGCGCCGTGTCGGTCGACGGTCCCGGCGTCCTGACCTGGTCGATGCTCCTGGTGTTCGCGGCGATGTCGTTCCTGCTCTTCGCGGAGCGCAGCCACGAGCGCGGACTGAGCGACTTCGTCGGCCGCGCGGCCGACGCCCCCGGATCGCCCGGTGAGGCCGAGGCCACGCAGGCGCGACTCGAGCACACCGAGGTCTTCCCGCTCGCGGTCTTCTCGCTCTCGGGCATGATGCTGTTCGCCGTCTCGAACGACCTCATCACGATGTTCGTCGCCCTCGAGGTGCTCTCGCTGCCGCTGTACGTGCTGTGTGGGGTGGCGCGCCGTCGTCGCCTGCTCAGCCAGGAAGCCGCGATGAAGTACTTCCTGCTGGGCTCCTTCGCGTCGGCGTTCTTCCTCTACGGTGCCGCGCTGGCGTACGGCTACGCCGGCAGCCTCAACCTCACCGAGATCGACACCGCGGTGTCGGCCCGGGGCGACGAGACGGCGATCCTGCTGGGCGCCATCGGCCTGCTGCTGGTGGGCCTGCTGTTCAAGGTCGGCGCCGTGCCGTTCCACAGCTGGACGCCCGACGTCTACCAGGGTGCGCCGACGCCGGTCACCGCCTTCATGGCGGCCGCCACGAAGGCCGCCGCGTTCATCGCCATGATGCGCGTGCTGTTCGTCGGCTTCGGTGGGGCCTCGTGGGACTGGCGTCCCGTGCTGTGGGTCATCGCCGTCATCACGATGCTGATCGGCTCGATCGTCGCGATCAGCCAGACCGACGTGAAGCGGATGCTCGCCTACTCCTCGATCGCGCACGCCGGCTTCATCACCGTCGGCCTGTCGGGTGCCTACCTGGGCGACCAGGAGGGGCTCGCGATCACCTCGATCTCCTCGGTGCTGTTCTACCTGCTGGTCTACGGCATCGCCACGATCGGCGCCTTCGCGATCGTCACGGTCATCCGTGACTCCGCCGGCGAGACGACGCACCTGTCGAAGTGGGCCGGACTGGGCAAGGAGTCGCCGTTCCTGGCCGGCTCGTTCGCCCTGTTCATGCTCTCGTTCGCGGGCATCCCGCTGACGGCCGGATTCATCGGCAAGTGGGCCGTCTTCAGCGCCGCCTGGGGCGGCGGGGCGTGGGTGCTGGTCGTGTTCGGCGTGGTGTCCAGCGCGATCGCCGCGTACTTCTACGTCCGGTTCATCGTCCTCATGTTCTTCACCGACCCGGTCGGCGATGGCCCGACCGTGGCGGTCGCGGGCGTGCCGACTACCGTGGTCATTGCCTTGGCCGTGATCGCGACGGTCGTGCTGGGCGTGGTACCGGGTCCCGTCCTGGACCTGGTCCAGAACGCCGGCGCCTTCGTGCGCTAGCGGGGCATGTCGTCAGCGGTCGTCGGAAGGAAGTGGCACGTGGCCAGCGTGGGGTCGTTCGCGGATGGCGCGTTGGAACAGCGGGTGTCGGACGGGGTGACCCGGGTCGAGGACCTGCTGGCGCGCTCGGTCCACAGTCCTGAGCCGTTGGTCGCCGAGGCGTCCTCGCACCTGCTCCAGGCCGGTGGCAAGCGGTTCCGTCCGCTGCTGGCGCTGCTCTGCGCCGAGTTCGGCGATCCCGCCGCGCCGCAGATCGTGCCGGCCGCCGTCGTCGTCGAGCTGACCCACTTGGCGACGCTCTACCACGACGACGTCATGGACGAGGCGTCCATGCGCCGCGGTGCGCCCAGTGCGAACGCGCGCTGGGACAACTCCGTCGCGATCCTCGTCGGTGACTTCCTCTTCGCCCGGGCGTCCTCGCTCGTGGCCGACCTCGGCCCCGAGGCCGTGCGGATCCAGGCCGAGACCTTCGCCCGGCTCGTGCACGGACAACTGCGCGAGACGCTGGGCCCCGGCCCGGAGGACGACCGCCTCCAGCACTACCTGTCGGTCGTGGCCGACAAGACCGGCTCCCTGATCGCCACGGCGGCGCGGTTCGGCGCGATGATGTCCGGCGCCGGTCCCGACGTCGAGGAGACGCTGCTCGAGTTCGGTGAGCGCATCGGCATCGCCTTCCAGCTGGCCGACGACATCATCGACGTCGCCAGCGACGCCGGCGACTCGGGCAAGGTGCCCGGCACGGACCTGCGTGAGGGCGTGCCGACGCTGCCGACCCTGCTGGTCCAGGCCTCGCCCGTGAACGGCGACGAGCGGCTCCGCGAGCTGCTGGCCGGCCCGATCGCCGACGAGGACGACGTGCAGTGGGTCATCCGGGCCCTGCGTGAGCACCCGGCGATGGACGAGGCGCGTGCCTACGTCCGGGCCGAGGCCGACGCCGCTCGCGCCCTGCTCGCCAAGCTGCCCGTGGGCGCAGCCCGCGACGCGCTCGACGAGATCTGCACCCGCGCCACCGACCGCCTCGGCTGAGGCACGACGCCGTCAGATCGCGGTGGACTCTGCGGCGCACTCGTCGGCGAGCCGGCGGTTGCGCCGATGCGTGTGCAGGGCGTCGTAGGTGAAGATCACCAGGGCCGACCACACGATCACGAACCCGATCCAGCGGGCGGTGCCCATCTGCTCGCCGAAGATGGTCAGGCCGAAGATGAACTGCAGGATCGGTCCGAGGTACTGCAGGATGCCGATCGTCGTCAGCGACAGGCGCGTCGCCGCGGCACCGAACATCAGCAGCGGGATGGCCGTGACGATGCCCGTGCCGATCAGCAGGACCGCGTTGAGCGTGCCGTCGTGGCCGAACACCAGGGTGCCGCGCACCTGCAGGAAGATCAGGAACGCCACCGCGAACGGCGTCAGGATCGTGGTCTCGACCGACAGCGCCTCGATCGTGCCGAGGTTGGCCCGCTTCTTGAGGAACCCGTAGGTCGCGAAGCTCGTCGACACCAGCAGCGCGACCCACGGCGGCCGGCCGTAGTCGACGGTCAGGACGACGACCGCGACGATGCCCAGGCCGACGGCGACCCACTGCAGCCGGCGCAGGCGCTCGCCGAGCACGAACACGCCCAGCAGGACGGTCATGAGCGGGTTGATGAAGTAGCCCAGACTCGTCTCGATCACGTGGCCGTTCGTGACGCCCCAGATGAAGCCGCCCCAGTTCAGCGTGATGACGACCGAGGCGAGCGCCAGCGGCACCATGAGACGACGCTGGACGATGATCGAACGGAACACGACCCACTTGTGGGTGATCGTCAGCAGGCCGACGCAGAAGACGAGAGTCCACACGATGCGGTGGGCCAGGACCTCGTAGGCCGACGCGGGCTCGAGCAGGGGCCAGTACAGCGGGAAGAAACCCCAGCACAGATAGGCCGCGACGCCGTAGAGAAGTCCTGCCCGGGAATCGGTGTTCGTGCTCGCCACGAGGTAACTCAACACCCGATGCGGGATGCGTGAACCCGCGGGGTCGCCCTAGAGTCTCGCCATGGCGCTGCGGACTCGCTTCCTGCTGCTTCTCGCGCTGCGCTGGCTGGCCACCGGTCTCCTGCTGCCGGTCTCGCTGCTGCTCCCCCTCGAGCGCGGACTGACGATCGCCGAGGTGGGTCTGGCGATGGCGGCCCAAGGGGTGGTGGTGCTGCTGTGCGAGGTCCCCAGCGGTGCGCTCACGGACGCGTGGGGACGCCGTCCGGTCTTCGTGGCCTCGGGCGTCGTGGCGATCGTGGGGTACTGCGTGGCGTTCACGGCGCAGTCGGTCCTGGCGTTCGCGCTGGCGTGGGCGGTCCTCGGCTTGTTCCGCGCGCTGGACAGCGGCCCGCTGGAGGCCTGGTTCGTCGACGCCGAGCACGCCCGGGGCGCTGCGGACGAGGTGCCTCGCGGCCTCGCCGCGGCCGGGGGAGTGATCAGTGCCTCGCTGGCCACCGGCGCCCTCATCTGTGCCGGGCTGCTGCGGGTCTCGCCGTGGTCCGCCGAGGCCACGCTCGCGATGCCCTACCTCGTCGCGATCGGGATCGTCGTCGTCCAGATCGCGTGTGCGTGGCGCCTCATGGACGCCGTCTCGCGCAGTGCACGGCCGTCGGGAGAGGCGTGGCGTGCGTCCCTGGTCGCCGGCGTGCGGGTGGCCTTCGGGCGGCGCCTGCGGCTGTTGTCCGCCTCGATGGTGCTCGTGGGCCTCGGCGTCGCCGCCCTCGAGCTGTTCATGCCCGTGCGGCTCACGGAGTTCTCGGCAGACTCATCGTCGGCGGCGTCCCGGCTCGGCATCGTCTCGTCCGCCGCGTGGGGCCTGGCGGCCCTGGGCGCGGCGATCACGACCCGGCTGCTGAACTCCGTCGGACCCGCCGTCCTGACGCCGACCCTGTTCGTGGTGGAGGGCCTGGGGTTGGTCGCCATGGCAGCGGCCACGGGCGTCGGGATTCTCGTCGCCGGCTACTGGCTCTGCTACCTCGTGCACACGTCGTCCGGCGCGATGTACAACTCGCTCGTCCACCGCCGGGTCGACGACGCCCAGCGTGGCACCGCGCTGTCAGTGGCGTCGATGGCGTTCCTGGGCGCGGGCGCCGCCGGGGGAGTGAGCCTCGGCGCGCTGGGCGAGGCCACGAGCGCGTCGTGGGCCCTCGCGACCGGCGCGTGCTTCATGATCGCGGCGGCAGTGCTGGTCGTCGCCGCCGTGCGCCGTCCTCAGCGGTAGTTGGTGAACTGCACCGCGAAGTCGAGGTCGGCGCCCTTCACCAGCGAGATGACCTCCTGCAGGTCGTCGCGCGACTTGCTCGTGACGCGCAGCTCGTCGCCCTGGATCTGCACCTTGACGCCCTTGGGGCCCTCGTCGCGGATCAGCTTGCTGACCTTCTTGGCCTGCTCGGTGCTGATGCCCTCGCCGAAGGTGCCGTTGATCTTGACGTCCTTGCCCGACTGGCGCGGATCGTCGGCCTCGAAGGCCTTGAGGCTGATGCCGCGCTTGATGAGCTTGGTCTGGAAGACGTCGAGGATGGCCAGCGCGCGCTCCTCGGCGTTGGCGGTGATCTCGATGCCCCACTCGCCCTTCCACTCGATGGACGCGCCGGTGTTCTTGAAGTCGTAGCGCGTCGCGATCTCCTTGGCCGCCTGGTTGAGGGCGTTGTCGGCCTCTTGGCGGTCGATCTTGCTGACGATGTCGAAGGAGGAATCGGCCATGACCCCCACCCTAGCCGCCCTGATTTCCGGGTCCGCCGAGCGCTGGGGTAATCTTGCCGACTGTTGCGGCAGGTTGCCCGAGCGGCCAAAGGGAGCTGACTGTAAATCAGCCGGCATTGCCTACAGAGGTTCGAATCCTCTACCTGCCACGTGACCCGAGCCCCCGACCGAATCGGTCGGGGGCTCGTTCGTTCCTCGGGACCTCGGGTTCTGCCGATGGTCTCGGTCGGCCGCAGCCCCTATCGTCGGGGCATGGACTCAGCGGACGCCGATCGCCGACCCGGCGCGGACCGGTCGTTGCTCTCGCTCTACGAGCTCGTCCCGGACGCGTACGAGCTCGACCTGCTGGAGGAGGCGCGCCGGCCCCCGGTCGCGCTGCCGCACGACTGGGCCGCCGCGTTCGCCCGCGTCCACCGTGAGGCGATCGCCGCGATGGGACACGACGACGTCGAGCCCCCTGCCGAGCCCGAGGGTCCTGCTCCGTCGCCCTCGCAGGCGTGCTTCCTCGTCGAGCGACTGCTCGGCGGCGAGGTCGTCGACGACGAGACGCGTTGACCCGCGGGTACGGTGATCCGGTGGCACAGACCTGGTTCGACCGTAGGACCCACGCGGGCCGCCGGTGGACCGTCGAGGAGCTGCTCGAGGCCAAGCGAGCCTCCGGCCAACGCCTCAGTGTCGTGATCCCGGCCCGGGACGAGGCCGACACGGTCGGCGACGTCGTGGGGCGCATCCACGAGGACTTCGTCCGGCGCTGCGACCTGGTCGACGAGCTCGTGGTGATCGACGGCGCGTCCACGGACGACACCGCGCGGATCGCCACCGACGCCGGCGCCACGGTGCATTCCCTGGCTGCCGTCCGCCCCGAGCTGGGCACACGGATCGGCAAGGGCGAGGCGATGTGGAAGGCGCTGTTCGTCACCACGGGCGACCTCATCGCGTTCGTCGACGCCGACCTCACGGAGTGGGACACGCACTTCGTCCCCTCCCTGTTCGGACCCCTGCTCACCGACCCGACGGTGGCGCTGGTCAAGGGCTTCTACGAGCGGCCGTTCCGCTCCGGCTCGACGGACGACCCGAACGGCGGGGGACGGGCCACCGAGCTCGTCGCGCGCCCCCTGCTGGCGCTCGCGCGACCCGAGCTCTCGGAGGTCGTCCAGCCGCTCGCGGGCGAGTGGGCCGTGCGCCGGTCGGTGTACGAGACGCTGCACGTCCCGGTCGGCTACGGCGTCGAGCTGGCCGCGCTGATCGACGTCGCCGACACCCTCGGCATGGACGCCATCGCGCAGGTCGACCTCGGTCGCCGGGCGCACTCGCACCAGTCGCTGCACGACCTCGGTCCCATGGCGGTCCAGCTCATGGCGACCGTCTTCAAGCGCACCCGGCAGGCCGTGCCCGACGACGTCACCCTGCGCCAGTTCCGGGCGGCCGCGGCGGGTTACACGCCGGTCGTCCGTGACATCGACGTCACCGAGCGCCCACCGGCCGTGCAGGTGGCGCGATGACGCTGCGCCTGGGACGGCACTCCTTCGACGACGACCGCACGCTGATGATGGCGATCGTCAACCGCACGCCCGACTCGTTCTTCGACCGCGGCGCCACGTGGGCCGAGGACTCGGCCTTCGACCGGGTGCGCCAGGTCGTCGACGAGGGGGCTGAGATCGTCGACATCGGCGGCATCAAGGCCGCCCCCGGCGAGGAGATCGACGCGCAGGAGGAGAAGCGCCGCGTCGTGGGCTTCGTCGAGCGCGTCCGCGAGGCGTTCCCCGACGTCGTCATCAGCGTCGACACGTGGCGGTCCGAGGTCGCCCGGGCGGTGTGCGAGGCCGGCGCGGACCTGCTCAACGACGCCTGGGGTGGCGCCGATCCACGGCTGGCCGAGGTCGCGGCCGAGTTCGATGTCGCCATGGTCTGCACCCACACCGGCGGCGTGACGCCCCGGACGCGCCCGCACCGGATCGAGTACGAGGACGTCGTCGCCGACGCGATCGCGTCCACGGTGGCCCAGGCTGAGCGCGCCGTGTCGCTGGGCGTGGACCCCGAGAGCCTGCTGATCGACCCGGCGCACGACTTCGGCAAGAACACGTTCCACTCCCTCGAGATCACCCGCCGCCTCGACGAGATGGTCGCGACCGGCTGGCCGGTGCTCGTGTCCCTGTCGAACAAGGACTTCGTGGGCGAGACGCTCGACCTCCCGGTGGGGGAGCGGCTGCTGGGCACGCTCGCCGCCACGGCCATCGCCGCGACGGCCGGTGCGCGCGTCTACCGGGTGCACCAGGTCCCCGAGACGCGCCAGGTGGTCGACATGGCCTGGACGATCGCCGGCCGCCGCCCGCCGGCTCGCGCGATCCGAGGGCTGGCGTGATCCGCCGGCTCGTGATCGTGCCGCCGGTCCCGGCCCTCCTGCCGCGGTACGCGAGCCTGCACGATCCGGTGGCCGAGCTGCGGGCGTCCGCGACCGGTGTGGTCCGCGCGATGACGGCCGACGCCGAGGCGGTGGCGATCGTCGGTCAGGACCCCTTCTCCGAGCCCGTGGCCAGGGCACTGCTGGATGCGGCCGGCTTCACCGGGCGGATCGATCCCGACGCCGACGTCGTGCTCGCGATGGCCAACGGCAGCGCCAAGCGCAGCGAGAAGGCCCCCGGGCACCTCGACGAGCGGGCGTTCGACTTCGACGACGTCGTCGACCTCGCGATCCGGTCCGGCGACGGGCGTCGTCTCGCGGCGCTGGACGCCGATCTGGGGGCCGAGCTGTGGGCCAGCGGCATCGGAGTGCTCGCGGACCTCGGCGCCGGCCTCGAGGGCCCGTGGAGCGTCTCGGTGCCCTACGCGGACGCCCCCTACGGCGTCCTCTGGTGGGTCGCCGCCTGGGTTCGCGACTGACCTCCGGTCAGCGAGATCTGTAGCGTTCCGCACACTTTGGGTCCCCAGAAGGTACGCAGCGCTACACATCTCGCGCGCCGAGGGCGTGACGGAGGCGGTGTCCTAGGCTGACGCCGTGGCCTACGACGCACTGTTCGACTCCGTCTTCGCCCGCATGGATCCCGAGCGGATCCACGAACGGGCCTTCGCCGCGATCCGGGCCGGACGCCCCGTCTCGCGGCTGGCCTACCGCGTGGAGCCCAGCCCGGTCACCGTCATGGGGATCGAGTTCCCGCACCGCTTCGGCCTGGCGGCGGGGTTCGACAAGAACGCTCGCGGCGTCCTCGGCCTGCTGGCGCTCGGGTTCGGGCACGTCGAGATCGGCACCGTCACGGCCAAGCCGCAGCCCGGCAACGAGAAGCCGCGGCTCTTCCGCCTCGTCGACGACCACGCGATCGTCAACCGGATGGGCTTCAACAACGACGGCGCCGCGGAGGTCGCGTCGCGGCTGCACCGGCTACGGGGCACGGACGCGGGCCGGCGCGCGGTGATCGGCGTCAACATCGGCAAGACCAAGGTCGTGCCGGCCGAGCACGCCGCCCAGGACTACGTCGAGAGCGCGCGTCTGCTGGCGCCCTACGCCGACTACCTCGTCGTCAACGTCTCCAGCCCCAACACGCCCGGACTGCGGGACCTGCAGGCGGTCGAGTCCCTCGAGCCGATCCTCGCCGCGGTCAAGGCCGTCGCCGACGGCAACCACGGCGGCCGGGTGCCCCTCGTGGTCAAGATCGCGCCCGACCTGGCCGACGAGGACGTCGACCGGGTGACGGACCTGGTGCTCGCGCTGGGCCTGGACGGAATCAGTGCGACGAACACCACGATCGCGCGGCCCGACGACCTGCGGACTCCGCGATCGGTCGTCGAGGCCGCCGGTGCGGGCGGGCTGTCCGGCCCGGTGCTGGCCGACCGCGCGCTCGAGGTGCTGCGCGCGATCCGCTCGCGCGCCGGCGACGGCCTGACCCTGATCGGGGTCGGGGGAGTCACCGACGTGGCCGATGTGAGGACCCGGATCGAAGCCGGCGCGGACCTCGTCCAGGGGTACACCGGGTTCATCTACGGCGGCCCCTCGTGGCCGTCACGGCTCGCCCGGGTGGCCCGATAAACGCTGCGATTCCAAGGGCGGTCAAAGAGGGGGGTACCCCGATTTGGGAACCTGGCACTCGACCCGGTATCTTTACTTGTCGGCTTGCCCCTTTAGCTCAGTCGGCAGAGCGTTTCCATGGTAAGGAAAAGGTCTACGGTTCGATTCCGTAAAGGGGCTCTGAGAGGCGGGGTGACTCGTCGCTCCACGGCTGGGTAGCTCAGGTGGTTAGAGCACACGACTCATAATCGTGGGGTCGCGGGTTCGAGTCCCGCCCCAGCTACCGACAAAGGCAAGAAACGACGCCCAGTTCGCAAGGGCACGACCAGAAGAGGCACACCGTGGCCAGCAAGAGCTCCGACGTTCGTCCCAAGATCACCTTGGCTTGCACCGAGTGCAAGGAACGCAACTACATCACGAAGAAGAACCGTCGCAACGACCCCGATCGTCTCGAGGTCAAGAAGTACTGCGCGCGCTGCAACGCCCACCAGGCGCACCGCGAGACGCGCTGACGTTTCTCCTGCGACGACCCCCGTGCCTGCCGGCGCGGGGGTCTTCGGCGTTCGGAAAGGGGTGCCGCGGTGACTGCTAGCGTCGACCGTATGGACTTGTCCGAGGTCACGACCCTGCGGCTCGGCGGCCCCGCGCAGACCGTCGTCGAGGCGACCACCGAGGCCGAGCTGATCGACGCCGTCCGCACCGCCGACGAGGCCGGCGAGCCCGTCCTGCTGGTGGGCGGCGGCAGCAACCTGGTCGTCTCCGACGCCGGGTTCGACGGCACCGTCGTCCTCGTCCGCACCCGGGGCATCGACGTCTCGGCAGACGCGTGCAGCGGGGCGATGGTCACCGTCGCCGCCGGCGAGGACTGGGACCAGTTCGTGGCCCAGGTCGTCGAGCACGACTGGGAGGGCGTCGAGGCGCTCTCGGGCATCCCCGGATCGGTCGGCGCCACGCCGATCCAGAACGTCGGCGCCTACGGCCAGGAGGTCGCCGACACCATCGTCAGCGTCCGCACGTGGGACCGCCACGAGAAGCGCGTGCGCACGATCATGTTCACGAACCTGGGCTTCTCCTATCGCCACAGCCGCTTCAAGGCCGAGCCCGACCGGTTCGTCGTGCTGACGGTGGCGTTCCAGTTCCGCTTCGCAGGCGGGCTCAGCGCGCCCATCCGCTACGGCGAGCTGGCCCGGCGCCTCGGCGTCGAGGTCGGCGAGCGGGCCCCGCTGCAGCAGGTGCGCGAGACCGTCCTGGAGCTGCGGCGCGGCAAGGGGATGGTGCTCGATCCGCAGGATCACGACACGTGGAGCGCGGGATCGTTCTTCACCAATCCGATCCTGACGCCCGACGCGGCGGCGGCGCTGCCGGAGGGGGCGCCGCGCTTCGAGCAGCCTGATGGCACCGTCAAGACCAGCGCGGCGTGGCTGATCGACCATGCCGGGTTCGGCAAGGGGTACACCCGCGGCGCCGTGGGCCTGTCCGGCAAGCACGTGCTGGCGCTCACGAACCGCGGTGGCGGCACGACCGCCGAGCTGCTCGACCTGGCGCGCGAGGTGCGTGACGGCGTCGAGCGGGAGTTCGGGATCCGGCTGGTCAACGAGCCGGTGCTCGTCGGCGACGCCCTGGTCTAGGACGCCGCCGTCGGCGACTCAGAACAGCGAGGTCAGCGAGACGCCGGAGTAGTCCGTCGTGGTCGAGGTCGACGAGCCGGCGATGCCGATGATGGCGAGCGTCACGAAGAAGGCGAACACCAGGACGCTTAAGACCAGCAGTGCGGTGCCGATCATGCCCAGGATGCGGCCGGCCTGCGCCTCGCCGCGGCCCTCGTAGACGCCGGGGTTGGCGTCGATCTCGGCGACCGTGCGGTTGCCGATGACCCACGCGAACGGAGCGAGAACGCCGCACACGACCACGCCGAGGATGCCCAGGATCAGGACCAGGGTGGCCTTGGGGTGCTTCGGCGCGGGGGTGCCCCACTGCTGGCCCCCGGCCGCCGGGTACTGCTGGCCCGGGTACGGCTGCTGCTGACCCGGGTAGGGCTGCTGCTGGCCCGGGTAGGGCTGCTGCTGGCCGGGGTACGTGGGCTGCTCGGCACTCGGCTGCGGGTCGTGCGGCTGCTCGCCGGACGGATCGCCCGGGTACGACGGGGGGTTCTCGCTCATGGCGTCATCGTTCCATGTTCGTCGGCCAGCCAGGCCTCGACACCCTGCAGTGCACGGGCCCGCAGGTCCTCCGGTGCCTGGGAGGCGCGCAGCGACCGACGGGCGAGGTCGGCCAGCTCCTCGTCGCTGAAGTTCTGGGCGGCCCGCAGCAGCGCGTACTGACCCGCCAGTCGGGTCCCGAACAGCAGGGGGTCGTCCGCGCCCAGGGCGACCAGAACGCCCGAGGCCATGAGGTCTCGGACCGGCACCTCGTCGATCGTGCCGTAGACGCCGAGCGCGACGTTGGACGCGGGGCACACCTCCAGCGCGACCCCGGCGGCCGCCAGCGAATCGAGCAGCCGGGGGTCCTCGACGGCGCGGACACCGTGGCCGAGCCGGTTCGGCGCCAGATGGGTCAGGCACTGGCGGACGTGCGCGGGCCCACGCAGCTCACCCGCGTGGGGCGCCAGGATGAGGCCGGCGCGCCGGGCGATGGCGAACGCCGGCGCGAAGGACGCGGTGTCGCCGCGCCGCTCGTCGTTGGAGAGCCCGAACCCGTGCACGCCGCGTCCGGCGTACTGGGCGGCGAGGCGGGCCAGCGTCCGCGCGTCCAGCGGGTGGCGGGTGCGGTTGGCCGCGACGATCACGCTCATGCCCAGTCCGGTGCGCGCCGAGGCGTCACGGACCGCGTCGATGACCAGGTCGGTGAACGCCGTGATGCCGCCGAACTTCGCCGCGAAGCCGGACGGGTCGACTTGGATCTCGGTCCAGACGGAGCCGTCGGCGACGTCGTCCTCGGCCGCCTCGCGCACCAGGCGGCGCACGTCGTCCTCCGTGCGCAGCACCGAGCGCGCCACGTCGTAGAGTCGCTGGAAGCGGAACCAGCCCTTCTCGTCGGCCGCGGACAGCCGCGGGGGCCATTCCTCCACAAGGGCGGCGGGCAGATGCACGCCGTCGCGCTCGGCCAGCTCGATGAGCGTGCCGTGGCGCATCGAGCCCGTGAAGTGCAGGTGCAGATGAGCCTTGGGCAACGTCGTCAATGGCCGCACACCGCCATGCTGTCACGGCCCCGGCGCCGTGGCCGAACGGCGTCCGGTGGGACCGAGTTTCACTTTCTCGACCGGGCCGCGTATGCTTGACGAAACCGGCGAAACATACCCTGTTTCGTCATGCCCGGAATCGGGCGAAGGGCACTGGCGCAACTGGTAGCGCATCGGTCTCCAAAACCGAAGGTTGGGGGTTCAAGTCCCTCGTGCCCTGCAAGGTCGGCCTCCGGGCCGACGACGTTCGACGAAGGAGCACCGTGAGCGAGAATCACGAACTGGCCGGGACGCGCGCCAAGCGCACGTCCCCGCTCACGTTCTACCGCCAGGTGGTCGCCGAGCTGCGCAAGGTGGTCTGGCCGACCCGCCCGCAGGTCGTCAACTACTTCTTCGTCGTGCTCGTCTTCGTGTTGATCATGATGGCGTTCGTCGCCGCGCTGGACTTCGGGTTCGGCAAGGCCATGTTCCAGATCTTCGCCTAACCCAAGGACTGACACTTCGTGACCTCCGCATTCGACGAGACCGGCGCCCCCGTGGACGAGACGTCCACCGATGAGGTGTCGGCCGACGAGACCGCTGCCGACACCGACAGCGTGGACGAGGCTGCCGTCGAGGCGGACGCCTCCGACACCGACCAGGACGACACCGACCAGGCCGAGACTGACGAGACCCCCGCCGAGGACGAGGCCGAGCAGGCCACCGACCCGCTGCAGGAGTTCCGCGACCGGCTCTGGAGCCAGCCCGGCGACTGGTACGTCATCCACACGTACGCCGGCATGGAGAAGCGCGTCCAGCAGAACCTCGAGAACCGCAAGGTCGCGCTCAACGCCGAGGACTACATCCACGAGATCGTCGTGCCGACCGAAGAGGTCGCCGAGATCAAGAACGGCCAGCGCAAGCTGGTTCGTCGCACCGTGCTCCCGGGCTACGTGCTCGTGCGCATGGATCTGACCGACGACTCGTGGGGCGTCGTGCGCCACACCCCGTCGGTCACCGGCTTCGTGGGCAACACGCACCAGCCGGTGCCGCTGAGCCTGTCCGAGGTCGAGAAGATGCTCGCCCCGGCCGTCGAGGCCGAGGCCGCTGCCGAGGCGACCGCCACGGCCGAGCCGCAGCAGCCCGCGCAGGCGCGCGTCGAGTTCAGCGATTTCGCCCCCGGCGACTCGGTGCTCGTCATCGACGGCCCGTTCGCGACGCTGCACGCGACCGTGACCGAGATCAACATCGACGGCCAGAAGGTCAAGGGCCTCGTCGAGATCTTCGGTCGCGAGACCTCGGTCGAGCTGCCGTTCGACTACATCCAGAAGGTTTGATCGCCCCGCGATCGAAGGTCCCGGCGTCGCATGAACGAGCGGCGTCGGACACAGAACGAACAACACAGTAAGAAGGACCCGAAATGCCTCCCAAGAAGAAGGTCGCGGCTGTCGTCAAGGTGCAGCTGCAGGCCGGCAAGGCCAACCCGGCACCGCCCGTCGGTACCGCGCTCGGCCCGCACGGCGTCAACATCATGGACTTCTGCAAGGCGTACAACGCCCAGACCGAGTCCATGGCCGGCAACGTCATCCCCGTCGAGATCACGATCTACGAAGATCGCTCGTTCACGTTCATCACGAAGACCCCGCCGGCCGCTGAGCTGATCAAGAAGGCCGCTGGCCTGGCCAAGGGCTCGTCGTCGCCGAACACCGACAAGGTCGGCAAGCTGACCCGGGACCAGGTGCGCGAGATCGCCCAGACCAAGATGCCCGACATCAACGCCAACGACATCGATGGCGCCATGAAGATCGTCGAGGGAACCGCCCGCTCCATGGGCGTCACCATCGACAAGTGATCACCCCGGTGGTCTCCCGACCGCCGATCCCCCGTGGGAGGGCCAGCTGGGCCCGCACCACATCTGGTAGCAACAGACAGCAATGTCTTGAAAAAGAAGGAAACCAGTCATGACACAGCACAGCAAGGCGTACCGCGCCGTCGCCGACAAGATCGATCGCGACGCGCTCTACACGCCCCTGCAGGCCACGACTCTGGCCAAGGAGTCCGGCTCCAAGAAGTACGACTCGACCGTCGACGCCGTCGTGCGTCTCGGCGTCGATCCCCGTAAGGCCGACCAGATGGTGCGCGGCACCGTCAACCTGCCGCACGGAACCGGCAAGACCGCCCGGGTCCTGGTCTTCGCCACCGGCGCCAACGCCGATGCCGCTCGTGAGGCCGGCGCCGACTTCGTCGGCTCCGACGAGCTCGTCGACAAGATCAACGAGGGCTGGCTCGACTTCGACGCCGTCGTCGCCACGCCGGACATGATGGGCAAGGTCGGTCGCCTCGGCCGCGTCCTCGGTCCGCGCAACCTGATGCCGAACCCCAAGACCGGCACCGTCACGACGGACGTCGCGAAGGCCGTCGGCGACATCAAGGGCGGCAAGATCGAGTTCCGCGTCGATCGTCACGCCAACGTGCACTTCGTGGTGGGCAAGGCGTCGTTCAGCGCCGAGCAGCTCGCCGAGAACTACGGCACGGCCATCGAGGAGATCCTGCGTCTCAAGCCGGCCAGCTCGAAGGGCCGCTACATCAAGAAGGCCACGATCTCCACGACGAACGGCCCCGGCATCCCGGTCGACCCGTCGCGCACGCGCAACTTCGCGGGCGCCGACGAGGCCTGAGCCACCAGCTCCACGACGACGCCGTCTCCCTGCGGGGAGGCGGCGTCGTTCGTTTGTCCCCGTCGTCGCGAACGGGCCGCGGGCGAGGCGGGCGCGGGTAGTCTCGGCCCATGAGGAAGTCGCTCGCGATCCTGCCCGCCGCCGCCCTGCTGGCCCTGTCCGCCTGTGCGGGCTCCGGCGGTGACGACACCACTGCGGCTGCCGCCACGTCGTCGGCGTCGGCCGAGGCGAAGCCGGCCGCGGCACCGGCCGCCGGCGAGCTGACGCGCGACAACTTCGTCGAGCGGATCGGCGCGGCCCAGGCGAAGGCCGGCAGCACGCATCTGCAGATGTCGACGGACTCGAACGGGCGTACGCTGGCCCTCGACGGTGACGTGCAGCTGGGCGAGGACGTCGAGGATGCGCGCACCCGCCTGACCTTGGACGTGGGCCAGATGGCGATGGAGCTGCGCATGGTCGACGGCGTCGCCTACCTGAAGCTCGGCGCCCTGAGCGAGGGCAAGTTCGTCAAGGTCGACCTCACCGATCCGAACGACCCGATGACGCGGGAGTACGGCTCGCTCACCGGGCAGATCGATCCGGCCAAGCAGTTGAAGTCCTTCCGATCGGCTCTGGTGGAGTTCGAGAACCAGGGCGACGGCGGCACCGTCGACGGAGTCGAGACCACCAGGCTGCGGCTCGTCCTCGACACCGCCAAGGTGATGAAGCACCAGAACCGGGGCACGGCGGGCTCGAAGTCCTCCGTGCCGAAGCAGGTCGAGTACACGCTCCTGGTCGGCTCCGACGACCTCATGCGTCAGATGACGATGGACTTCGGCGACGAGCCGGTCACCGTCGACTGGACGAAGTGGGGCGAGCCGGTCGAGGTCACGGCCCCGGCGAAGTCGCAGATCACCGACAGCAACCCCCTCGCGGGACTGGCCGGCCTGGGCGCCGCACGCGGCTGAGCGCACCGATTTGGAGTTACGGCACGCGTCCGCCTAGACTGGACGAGCCGAAGACCGCCGGTGGTGTCTCCCACGAGTCACCCGAAGCGCCCGCAAGGGCGGCCCGCGTAGGTTCAGATCAGGGTTCGTCCCTGCGTTCACATCGAGCGTCCTGTGCCTACGCACGGGACGCTTTTTCGTGCCAGGTGGTCTTCGCATGACAGTGAAGGAGACCCATGGCACGCCCGGACAAGGCAGCAGCCGTCGCCGAGCTCGCGGACAACTTCCGCGAGTCCAACGGCGCGGTGCTCACCGAGTACCGCGGCCTCAACGTCAAGCAGCTGCATGATTTGCGGCGCGCGCTTGGCGATGCCGCGAGCTATGCCGTCGCCAAGAACACGCTGACCAAGATCGCTGCGCGGGATGCCGGAATCGAGCTCGACGAGTCGTTGCTCACCGGTCCCACCGCGATCGCCTTCATCACGGGCGATCCGGTCGACGCGGCGAAGGGTCTGCGTGACTTCGCGAAGGCTAACCCCGCTCTCGTCCTGAAGGGTGGCTTCCTCGACGGGAAGACCCTCTCCGCGGACGAGATCAACACGTTGGCCGACCTCGAGTCGCGCGAGGTTCTCCTCGCGATGCTCGCTGGCGGCCTCAAGGCCAACCTGGCCAAGGCCGCGGGGCTCTTCAACGCCCCGCTCTCGCAGGCAGTCCGCACCATGGCGGCGCTGCAGGCGAAGGCCGAAGCCGATCCGTCGGTCCTGGCTGCGGGAGCTCCCGCCGCCGAGACCGCCGAGCAGGCACCTGCCGACGAGGCCCCCGCGGCCGAGTCGGACACCGAGAACACCGAGGGCTGAACCGCCCCGATCACCATCGGGACCCCCTCGGGGTCTCATTGTCGAAAGGACGCCACTATGGCGAAGCTGAGCACCGATGAACTGCTGGATGCCTTCAAGGAAATGACGCTGATCGAGCTCTCCGAGTTCGTGAAGCAGTTCGAGGAGACCTTCGAGGTCACCGCCGCCGCTCCGGTGGCCGTGGCCGCCGCTGGCGCCCCGGCGGGTGGCGGCGACGCCGCTGCCGCCGAGGAGAAGGACGAGTTCGACGTCGTCCTCGAGGCCGCTGGCGACAAGAAGATCCAGGTCATCAAGGAGGTCCGCGGCCTCACGAGCCTGGGCCTGAAGGAGGCCAAGGACCTCGTCGAGAGCGCCCCCAAGGCCATCCTCGAGGGCGTCAACAAGGACGCCGCCGAGAAGGCGAAGGAGGCCCTCGAGGCCGCCGGCGCCACGATCACCCTCAAGTGATCTTCGGCTGACCGCAGTTTCGAAGGCGCTCGTCCCCCCGGGGGCGGGCGCCTTCGGCGTACCTGATATAGGCGGAAATCGCCGCAATGGCAGGGGGGAAACGAATGATCGTCCCCGATCCTGTCGGCCTTGTCAAGACCCGGGGTTGATATCGGTGTGTCGTCGGGTTAGTCTTAAGGTTCGCACCCACTTTGCCATGCCCTCGAACTGTGCTGTCCGTGGTGGACACGCCTTGACAGGGCTCCTGAAGCGTGCGCGCTCGCGGCACCAGCCGCGTGACTTCGTGCGGCGAGAGCCGCGCGTCGACAACTGAAGAGTACAGAACCGCCACGTTCATCGCATGCGAGTTCCTTCGGAAGGACTTCTCTTGGCCGCCTCGCGTACCGCCGCACACCCGAACCACAGCAGCAACCCGCGTATCTCTTTCGCGAAAATCGCCGAACCGCTCGAGGTTCCCGAACTCCTCTCCCTGCAGACCGACAGCTTCGACTGGCTGATCGGTAGCGACGCCTGGCGCGAGCGCGTCGAAGCCGATCTGGCTGCGGGCCGCAACGATGTCTCGGCCAAGTCCGGCCTGGAGGAGATCTTCGAGGAGATCAGTCCCATCGAGGACTTCTCCGAGACGATGAGCCTGTCGTTCCGCGATCACCGGTTCGAGCCGGCCAAGTACTCCGTCGAGGACTGCAAGGACCGCGACGTCACGTACGCCGCCCCCCTGTTCGTCACCGCCGAGTTCATGAACAACGAGACCGGCGAGATCAAGAGCCAGACCGTCTTCATGGGCGAGTTCCCGCTCATGACCGACAAGGGCACCTTCATCATCAACGGCACCGAGCGTGTCGTCGTCTCCCAGCTGGTCCGCTCGCCGGGCGTCTACTTCGAGCGCACCGCCGACAAGACGTCCGACAAGGACATCTTCACGGCGCGCGTCATTCCCTCGCGTGGTGCCTGGCTCGAGTTCGAGATCGACAAGCGCGACATCGTCGGCGTCCGTCTCGACCGCAAGCGCAAGCAGTCCGTCACGATGCTGCTCAAGGCGCTCGGCTTCACCGAGGAGCGCATCCTCGAGGACTTCGGCCAGTACGAGTCCGTCCGTCTGACGATGGAGAAGGACTCGGTCCGCAGTGACGTCGTCCGCGAGGAGCTCGAGAAGAAGGCCCGCGACGCCGCCGTCACCAACGAGATGGTCGACGCCGAGGTCACCCGTCGCTCGCTGATCGACATCTACCGCAAGCTGCGTCCGGGCGAGCCGCCGTCGGTCGAGGCCGCGCAGACCCTGTTGGAGAACTACTACTTCAACCCGAAGCGCTACGACACGGCCAAGGTCGGTCGTCACAAGATCAACAAGAAGCTCGGCACCGACGCCGCCTTCGACCAGCAGACCCTGACGCTCGACGACGTCGTCGCCACGATCCGCTACGTCGTCGCGCTGCACGACGGTGCGACCGAGCTCGAGACCCCGACCGGCACCATTCCGGTCGAGGCCGACGACATCGACCACTTCGGCAACCGCCGCATGCGCACCGTGGGCGAGCTCATCCAGAACCAGCTGCGTACGGGCCTGGCCCGCATGGAGCGCGTCGTGCGCGAGCGGATGACGACCCAGGACGTCGAGGCCATCACGCCGCAGACCCTGATCAACATCCGCCCGATCACCGCGGCGCTGAAGGAGTTCTTCGGCACCAGCCAGCTGTCGCAGTTCATGGACCAGAACAACCCGCTCGCGGGCCTGACGCACAAGCGTCGTCTGTCGGCCCTCGGCCCGGGTGGTCTGTCGCGTGAGCGCGCCGGCTACGAGGTCCGTGACGTCCACCCGTCGCACTACGGCCGCATGTGCCCCATCGAGACCCCGGAAGGCCCGAACATCGGCCTGATCGGCTCGCTGGCGTCCTTCGGTCGGATCAACCCGTTCGGCTTCGTCGAGACGCCGTACCGCCGCGTCATCGACGGCAAGGTCAGCGACCAGATCGACTACCTGACCGCCACGGACGAGGATCGCTACATCGTCGCGCAGGCCAACTCCCTGCTCAACGAGGACGGCTCCTTCGCCGAGGACGCCGTGCTGGTTCGCCAGCGTGGCGGCGAGGCCGAGCTCCGCCCGGCCGCCGAGGTCGACTACATGGACGTGTCGCCGCGCCAGATGGTGTCGGTGGCCACGGCCCTGATCCCGTTCCTCGAGCACGACGACGCGAACCGCGCGCTCATGGGCGCCAACATGCAGCGTCAGGCCGTCCCGCTGATCCGCAACGACGCCCCGCTCGTCGGCACCGGCATGGAGTACCGCGCCGCCGTCGACGCCGGTGACGTCACCGTCGCCAAGAAGGCCGGCGTCGTCAAGGAGGTCTCGGCGGACTCCGTCGAGATCATGGAGGACGAGGGCACGTACACCACGTACCGCCTGGCGAAGTTCCGTCGCTCGAACCAGGGCACCTGCACGAACCAGCGTCCGCTGGTCCGCGAGGGGCAGCGGGTCGAGGTCGGCACGCCGCTGGCCGACGGTCCCTGCACCGATCACGGTGAGATGGCGCTGGGCACCAACCTGCTCGTCGCCTTCATGCCGTGGCAGGGCCACAACTACGAGGACGCGATCATCCTGTCCCAGCGCGTCGTCCAGGACGACCTGCTGACCTCGATCCACATCGAGGAGCACGAGGTCGACGCCCGCGACACCAAGCTGGGCCCGGAGGAGATCACCCGTGACGTCCCGAACGTCAGCGAGGAGACCCTCGCCAACCTCGACGAGCGCGGCATCATCCGCATCGGCGCCGAGGTCGGCAACGGCGACATCCTCGTCGGCAAGGTCACGCCCAAGGGCGAGACCGAGCTGACCCCCGAGGAGCGCCTGCTGCGCGCGATCTTCGGCGAGAAGGCGCGCGAGGTGCGCGACACCTCGCTCAAGGTCCCGCACGGCGAGTCCGGCACCGTCATCGGCGTGCGCGTCTTCGACGCGTCCGAGGGTGACGAGCTCAGCCCCGGCGTGAACCAGCTGGTCCGCGTCTACGTGGCCCAGAAGCGCAAGATCAGCCACGGCGACAAGCTCGCCGGCCGTCACGGCAACAAGGGCGTCATCGCCAAGATCCTGCCCATCGAGGACATGCCGTTCCTCGAGGACGGCACGGCGGTCGACATCGTCCTGAACCCGCTCGGTGTGCCCGGTCGTATGAACGTCGGCCAGGTCCTGGAGAACCACCTGGGCTGGATCGCCAAGGCGGGCTGGGAAGTCCCGGCCGACGTCAAGGACGAGTGGGCCGAGCGCCTGCGCAAGATCGGTGCCGACTCGGCTCCGCCGAACACGAATATCGCCACCCCGGTGTTCGACGGTGCGCGCGAGGACGAGATCTCCGGTCTGCTGTCCAACACGCGTCCGAACCGTGACGGCAACCGCATGGTTCAGCCCGATGGCAAGGCGGTGCTCTTCGACGGTCGTAGCGGCGAGAAGTTCCCCGGCCCGATCAGCGTCGGCTACATGTACATGCTGAAGCTGCACCACCTGGTCGACGACAAGATCCACGCGCGCTCGACCGGCCCGTACTCGATGATCACCCAGCAGCCGCTCGGCGGTAAGGCCCAGTTCGGTGGCCAGCGCTTCGGTGAGATGGAGGTCTGGGCCCTCGAGGCCTACGGTGCCGCCTACGCGCTGCAGGAGCTGCTGACGATCAAGTCCGACGACATCGTCGGCCGCGTCAAGGTGTACGAAGCCATCGTGAAGGGCGAGAACGTCCCCGAGCCGGGAATCCCCGAGTCGTTCAAGGTTCTCGTCAAGGAGATGCAGTCGCTGTGTCTCAACGTCGAAGTGCTCTCGGCCGACGGCAGTGCCGTCGAGATGAAGGACTCCGAGGAGGAGTTCTTCCGCGCCGCTGAAGAGCTCGGTATCGACCTGTCCCGCCGCGAGCCGTCGTCCGTCGACGAGCTCTGAGCACCGGACACCCACTCAGAACTTCGAAAGGGAAAGAAGACACCGTGCTCGACGTGAACTTCTTCGATCAGATCAAGATCGGTCTCGCGACCGCCGACGACATTCGCAATTGGTCGTTCGGTGAGGTCAAGAAGCCGGAGACGATCAACTACCGCACGCTCAAGCCCGAGCGTGACGGCCTCTTCTGCGAGAAGATCTTCGGTCCCACCCGGGACTGGGAGTGCTACTGCGGCAAGTACAAGCGCGTGCGCTTCAAGGGCATCATCTGTGAGCGCTGCGGCGTCGAGGTGACGCGCTCGAAGGTCCGCCGTGAGCGGATGGGCCACATCGAGCTCGCCGCCCCGGTCACGCACATCTGGTACTTCAAGGGTGTGCCCAGCCGTCTGGGCTACCTGCTGGATCTGGCTCCGAAGGACCTCGAGAAGGTCATCTACTTCGCGGCCTACATGATCACCTCGGTCGACGAGGACGCGCGTCATCGTGACCTCGACAGCCTCGAGGCCAAGATCCGCCAGGAGATCGACCAGATCGAGAACCGCAAGAACGACGCGATCAACTCCCGAGCCGTCAAGCTCGAGGAGGACACCGCGGCGCTCGAGGCCGAGGACGCCAAGGCGGCCGAGCTGCGCAAGGTCCGCGATGCGGCCGAGCGTGAGATGGGTCAGCTGCGCGATCGTCACGACCGTGAGATCGCCCGCATCCAGGAGGTCTGGGACCGGTTCAAGAACCTCAAGGTCCAGGACCTCGAGGGTGACGAGCTGCTGTTCCGCGAGATGCAGTACCGCTTCGGCAAGTACTTCGACGGCTACATGGGCGCTGCGGCGATCCAGAAGCGCCTGCAGGACTTCGACCTCGTGGCCGAGGCCGAGTCGCTGCGCGAGATCATCGCGACCGGCAAGGGCCAGCGCAAGACGCGTGCCCTGAAGCGGCTCAAGGTCGTCTCGGCGTTCATGGGCAGCGAGAACAACCCGGCCGGCATGGTCCTGGACGCCGTCCCGGTCATCCCGCCGGAGCTGCGCCCGATGGTCCAGCTCGACGGTGGCCGTTTCGCCACCTCCGACCTGAACGACCTGTACCGCCGCGTCATCAACCGCAACAACCGCCTCAAGCGACTGCTCGACCTCGGCGCGCCCGAGATCATCGTCAACAACGAGAAGCGGATGCTGCAGGAGGCCGTCGACTCGCTGTTCGACAACGGCCGCCGTGGTCGTCCCGTCACGGGTCCGGGCAACCGTCCCCTGAAGTCGATCTCGGACATGCTCAAGGGCAAGCAGGGCCGGTTCCGTCAGAACCTGCTCGGCAAGCGCGTCGACTACTCGGGCCGTTCGGTCATCGTCGTCGGCCCGCAGCTCAAGCTGCACCAGTGCGGTCTGCCCAAGCAGATGGCGCTCGAGCTGTTCAAGCCGTTCGTGATGAAGCGCCTGGTCGACCTGAACCACGCGCAGAACATCAAGAGCGCCAAGCGCATGGTCGAGCGTGCTCGTCCGGTCGTGTGGGATGTCCTCGAAGAGGTCATCACCGAGCACCCCGTGCTGCTCAACCGCGCGCCCACGCTGCACCGTCTGGGCATCCAGGCGTTCGAGCCCCAGCTGATCGAGGGCAAGGCCATCCAGATCCACCCGCTCGTCTGCTCGGCCTTCAACGCCGACTTCGATGGTGACCAGATGGCCGTGCACCTGCCGCTGTCGGCCGAGGCTCAGGCCGAGGCCCGCGTCCTGATGCTCTCGACGAACAACATCCTGAAGCCGTCGGACGGCCGACCGGTCACCATGCCCACCCAGGACATGATCATCGGTCTGTACTTCCTCACGCTCGACCGTGACGGTCACGTGGGCGAGGGTCGTGCCTTCAGCTCGACCTCCGAGGCGACGATGGCGTTCGAGCGTGGCGAGATCACGCTGCAGAGCAAGGTCAAGATCCGCATCGACGGCGAGATCCGCGAGACCACGCTCGGCCGGGCGATCTTCAACGAGACGCTGCCCGCGGACTACCCGTTCGTGAACTTCCAGGTCGGCAAGAAGGAGCTCGGCGTCATCGTCAACGACCTCGCCGAGCGCTACAGCAAGGTCGACGTGGCGGTGGCGCTGGACAACCTGAAGGACGCCGGCTTCCACTGGGCGACCCGCTCGGGTGTCACCATCTCGATGGATGACGTCGTCAGCCCGCAGGACAAGGTCGAGATCCTCGAGAAGTACGAGGGTCAGGCCGCCAAGGTCCAGCAGCAGTTCGACCGCGGTCTCATCACCGAGGACGAGCGTCGTCAGGAGCTCATCGAGATCTGGACCCAGGCCACGGCCGAGGTCGCCTCGACGATGGAGGAGCTGTTCAAGGCCAGCGGGGACAACCCGATCTGGATGATGGTCAACTCCGGTGCTCGCGGCAACATGATGCAGCTGCGTCAGATCGCCGCCATGCGAGGCCTGGTGGCGAACCCGAAGGGCGAGATCATCCCGCGCCCGATCAAGGCGAACTACCGCGAGGGCCTGTCGGTCGTCGAGTACTTCATCGCGACCCACGGTGCTCGTAAGGGCCTGGCCGACACCGCGCTGCGTACGGCCGACTCGGGTTACCTGACCCGTCGTCTGGTCGACGTCAGCCAGGACGTCATCATCCGCGAGGAGGACTGCGGCACCGAGCGTGGTCTGCCCAAGACGATCGCGACGCGACTCGACGACGGCACGCTCGTCGCCGCCGAGAACGTCGAGACGTCGGCCTACGCCCGCAACGCGGCGGTCGACATCGTCCACCCGGAGACCGGCGAGGTGCTGGTCGGTGCAGGTGAGGACCTCGGCGACGTCGAGATCCACCACCTCATCGCCTCGGGCGTCGAGTCGATCAAGGTGCGCACGGTCCTGACCTGCGATGCCAAGACCGGCACGTGCGCCAAGTGCTACGGCCGTTCGCTGGCCACCGGCAAGCTCGTCGACATCGGCGAGGCCGTCGGTACCATCGCGGCCCAGTCGATCGGTGAGCCCGGCACCCAGCTGACGATGCGTACCTTCCACACCGGTGGTGTGGCCGGTGACGACATCACCCACGGTCTGCCGCGCGTCGTCGAGCTCTTCGAGGCCCGTCAGCCCAAGGGCAAGGCGCCGATCACCGAGGCCGCCGGTCGTGTCACGATCGACGACTCGGACAAGGGCCGCAAGCTGGTCGTCACGCCGGACAACGGTGGCGAGCCGGTCGAGTACCCGGTCACCAAGCGTGCGCGCCTGCTGATCCAGGACAACGACACGGTCGAGGTCGGTCAGCAGCTGACGCACGGTACTCCGGATCCGCAGGAGGTTCTGCGCATCCTGGGTGTCCGCCGGGCTCAGGAGCACCTGGTCGACGAGGTCCAGGAGGTCTACCGCAGCCAGGGCGTGGCGATCCACGACAAGCACATCGAGATCATCGTTCGCCAGATGCTCCGTCGCGTGACGGTCATCGAGCAGGGCGACGCGCGACTGATCCCCGGCGACCTCGCGGACCGCGCGGTCTTCGAGGAGGAGAACCGCCGCGTGGTGGCCGAGGGCGGCACCCCTGCCTCCGGTCGTCCGGTCCTGATGGGCATCACGAAGGCCTCGCTGGCCGTCGAGTCCTGGCTGTCGGCCGCCTCCTTCCAGGAGACGACCCGCGTCCTCACCGAGGCCGCGATCCAGGGCAAGTCGGACTCGCTGCGCGGTCTGAAGGAGAACATCATCATCGGCAAGCTGATCCCGGCCGGCACCGGCCTGGAGCGGTACCGCAACATCCGGGTCGAGCCGACCGAGGAGGCGCGTCAGAACGCCTACGCGGTCACCGGCTACGACAGCTTCGACTACCAGTTCGGAGCATCGGACGCGGCGCCGGTGGCGTTGGACGACTACGACTTCAGCTTCGACAACTGAGTCACTGAGTCACCGCGAAGGGGCCCTGCCGATCCGGCAGGGCCCCTTCGTCATGCCCGGCGACGGGCTGGCGGCCGTCAGCGCAGCCGAGGACTGAGAGGCACGTCCATCCGCGGCGGGAGGGCCTCGTTGACGCCGCGGTCCCACACGTCCGGGTGCTCGCCGCGGTGGTAGGAGTCCTCCTGCGGATCACGGAACATCCAGGTGAGCCGCGGCTCGAAGACCGGGCGGAACACCGTGGCGACGGGCTTGGTCATCAGGACGTTGGCCACGATGATCGCCACGACGATGCAGCCCAGGACGGCGGTGGCGCCGTACGGCTCGATCCGCTCCCAGAGGCCGAAGTGCCGGTCGAGCCAGAGGATGACGAACCCGTGCAGCAGGTAGCAGTAGAAGGTGCGACCGCCCAGCGTCGTGGTCCAGGACCGCGCCCGAGGCACCAGCGAGAGCGCCGCCAGGGTGAGCACGAGCGCGATGACCAGCAGGGCCGCGCGCGTCGCGATGCCCTCGATCGGCCCGGCGTCGAGCTCGTCGTAGCGGGCCTTCCACAACAGCCAGGTCGTCGGCCAGCGGTCGGCCCAGGACTGGGCGTACAGCTGGCACAGGACGAACATCCCGACCAGCAGGACGGCGGCGGCCATCCGGATCCGGGCGCGGCCCAGGCGCAGGAACAGCGCGCGGTCGAAGTGCAGGCCGATGACGTAGAACGGCAGCAGGCCCAGGACCTTCGGCAGCGCGAGTACGTTCGGGATCTCGATGAGGCCCGACAGCAGCGAGATCAGCACGGCGGTGGTGATCGGATACTTCAGCGCCCGCCAGATCGGCGTGGTCAGCCGCCAGATGAACAGGGCGGCCAGGAACCAGCCGAGCCACTGCGGCGACAGGATCATCCAGTGCTCGGGCTCGCCGTCGTAGTGCCGTGTGATGAGCTGCAGGCCGGTCTCGACGATCAGATAGGGAACGATCAGCGTCGAGACGATGCGCCGGATCTGGCGGAAGTCGCCGACGTAGTGGCGCGCGGTGTAGCCCGAGATCAGGACGAAGAACGGCATGTGGAAGGCGTAGATCCACGTGTAGACGCCGCGGGCGGAGTCCATCACGACCAGCTCGGTCAGCGAGTGGCCGACGACCACCAGGAGCATCACCCAGTAGCGGGCGTTGTCCAGGTAGGCGACGCGCTCCTTGGGCGTGCTGGTGCTGATCGGCAGGGGGTCGAGTCGGCTCATCCCCGACGACTCTAGTTGCTCAGCCGCCCCATGACAGCCGGGAGAATCCGGGGGAAGGGCTCGCTCAGATCGTCGGGTCGACGAACAGCGCGAGGTAGTTGCCGCGCGCCGAGAGCGTGTGCACCGTGCGGATCCGGCGGCCGTCGGCCCCGGTGCCCCACGTCGTGATGATGACCTCGTTGAGGTCGGCCACGACGTCACGCTTCAGCGCCGCCTCCGGCACGCGGTCCTGGGTGAACGCGGTCGCGATCTCGGTCGCGATGGAGGCCCGCGGGGTCGTCATCGTCGCGAATGCCGGACGCTGCCCGGAGAGCAGGACGGTCGCACTGGTCGGCGGCGTGTAGCCGTCGAGGACCAGCTCGGGCGCGTCCTCGTCCATCTTCGGCCAGATCCAGCCGGTCTTCTCGGTCGTGTCATCGACCTGGGGCGGGTCCGCCAGATCCTCGGTCGAGCGCTCCTCCTGGCCGGTGCGCGGGTCGCCGACGTACGCCAGCGACAGCGTCATGACAGGCCGCTCGAGCGAGGCATAGTTGCCGGTCCGGGTCGGGACGCGGCCCGGGTCGACCGTCAGGACGACGTGCAGGTCGCGACCGCCGGGCGTGGTCCCGGTGACGTCGAGCTTGCAGCCCGTGATCCGCCGATCGGTGGCCTTGCAGTACGCGGCGAGGTCGTCCGTGACGATCTCGGCCTCGGGCAGCAGCACGGAGAGGTCGGCCAGCAACCGGCGCACGACCAGCGTGGGGTTGCCGTCGACCCGCATCAGGGAGACGAAGGTGTCCGGACGCGGCGGGTCGTCGAGGTCCTCGAAGAGGTCGCCCTCGGGCCGGGTGTTGAGCGTCGGCGTGGGGGTCGGCTCGGACGTGGGCTCGGTGCCCTCGTTCTCCTCGGCCTCCTCGAGCGCCTGCTCGGCACGCGCGGCGTCCAGTTCGGGCTTGTACGTGTCGATGAGCCGCTCGCTGCGGTAGCGGACCAGCGGGCCGAGCTGGGTCGCCCCGGCGGGCACGCTGAGGCCGTAGCCGATCGGGCTCGCGGGACCTGACTCGTGCGAGTCGATCTCCGGGGGAGTGGTCGTGCGGTCGGCGCTGGGGATCGCCCCGTTGGAGGTGCAACCGGTCAAGGTCAGCAGCGCCGCTGTCGCGGCGATGGCGGCAGTCAGACGACGCATCGAATCCCTCGGTAGATGTTGGACCTCCCAAGGCTACCGGGTGGCGTCGTATGGTTCTTTCCATGTTCGCGCCGAGCCAGCCCGAGACCATCTTCACCTATGGCGCGCCCGCGCTGAAGTTCGGACCGGGGGCGCGGCACGAGATCGCGCACGACTTGGGCCGGTTCTCGGCGCGCCGGGTCCTGCTGGTGACGGACGCCGGGGTCGCGGCCACGGGCGCGCCGCAGGAGCTCGCCGACCGGATCGAGGCCACGGGCGTCGAGGCCGTCGTGTTCGACGGGACGCGCGTCGAACCGACGGACGCCAGCCTCATCACGGCGATCGACTTCGCCCGCTCCCACGGCCCGTTCGACGTGGTGATCGCGTTCGGCGGTGGCAGCAGCATCGACACCGCCAAGGCGGTCAACCTGCTGCTGACCAACGAGGGCGAGCTGATGGACTACGTCAACGTCCCGGTCGGCCGCGGTCAGGCGCCGGCCAAGCCGCTGCTGCCGCTCATCGCCGTCCCGACCACCACGGGCACCGGCAGCGAGAGCACGACGATCTGCGTCCTCGACGTCGTGGCGCAGCACGTGAAGACGGGCATCTCGCACGCCGCGCTGCGTCCGACCTACGCGGTGGTCGACCCCGAGCTGACGATCACGCAGCCCGCGGGCGTCACGGCCGCGTCGGGACTGGACATCCTGTGCCACGCGCTGGAGAGCTACACGGCGCGCCCCTTCACCTCCTACGAGGCCAAGGCGCCCCAGGAGCGCGTGCCGTACTGCGGCTCCAACCCCATCGCCGACCTGTGGGCCGAGAAGGCGCTGACCCTCATGAGCACGGCGTTCCGCGAGGCCGTCCGCCACGGCGACGACGTGGCCGCGCGCGAGCAGATGGCGATGGCGGCGACCTTCGCCGGCCTGGGGTTCGGCAACGCCGGCGTGCACATCCCGCACGCCAACGCGTACCCGATCGCCGGGCAGGTCGGTGACTTCCACCCGGACGACTACCCGAAGCCGGACGGCACGACCGGCCACGGCCTGGTGCCCCACGGCATGGCCGTCTCCATCACCGCTCCGGCGGCGTTCCGGTTCACGTTCGAGGCCGCGCCGGACCGGCACGTGCGCGCAGCCCGGCTGCTGGATCCGGACGCCGTGATGACCGACGACCCGGCCGAGCTGCTGCCCACCGTGCTAACGCAGGTGATGCGCGACGTGGGCATCCCCTCCGGGCTCGCCGAGCTCGGGTTCGGCCAGTCCGACCTGCCCTCGCTGGCCGAGGGCACCCTGAAGCAGCAGCGACTGCTGGCGACCGCCCCGCGCGAGGTCACCGAGGACGACGTCGTGACGATCCTGTCCGGCTCGGTCGAGCTGTGGTGACGGCGCGCGCGTGACGGCACGTCCCACCGCCACCGACCGGGTGTTCGCGCTCCTGCGCGAGCGCATCGTCGGCGGCGAGCTGGCTGCGGGGTCGCAGCACTCGATCTACCGGCTCTCCGAGCAGCTGGACGTGTCGCGCACGCCGGTGCGCGAGGCGGTGCTGCGACTGGCGGACCTGGGTCTGGTCGAGGTCGAGCGCAATCGCGGCATCCGCATCCGCGGCGTGACGGTCTCCGACGTGCGGGAGGTGTTCGAGCTGCGGCTCCTGCTGGAGGTGCCTGCCGCCGCGGCCGCAGCCAGTCGGGCCGATCAGGGACTCCGGTCCGCGCTGGCCGCCAACATCGACGTCACCCGCGAGCATGCGCGGGCGGGTCGCGAGGCCGACTTCACGCAGGTGGACCGGGACTTCCACGCCCTGGTCGCCTCCGCGTCGCAGAACACCCGGCTCGAGGCCGAGGTGGCGCGATTGCGGGACTCGATCCAGGCCCGCGGCGTCTCGACGTTCGGCCGCTCGCGCCCGCTGGCCGAGGTCGTCGCCGAGCACGCGCCGGTGGCCGATGCCATCGGGCGCGGCGAGCCCGAGCAGGCCGCCGTCGCGATGGCCGACCATCTCGAACACACCGGGACGCTGCTGATGGGCCAGGTGTCGGGTCCCGGCGAGGTCGTCGACCCCCGGTGGGCCGCGCCCGTGCGTGCGGCCGTCTCGGCGGCAGGCAGTAGCATGCTACTGACGGACGAACCCGACGAAGGACCGCGATGACCACGCCCCGCCTGGACGACCGCCTCGACACCACCGGTGACGTCGTGGCGGCACTCGAGCGAGCCGGCGTGCGCGACGTGGACTCGTCCTCCCTGGCGCGCGCGCTCTACAGCTCGGACGCCTCGCTCTACCGCGTCGAGCCCACGGTCGTCGTGCGGCCGCACGACCTCGACGAGATCCATGCCGTGGTGGAGGCGTGCCGGACGACGGGGACGCCGCTGACGTCGCGCGGCGCGGGCACCTCGATCGCCGGCAACGCGATCGGGACCGGCGTGGTGCTCGACTTCTCGCGGCACATGAACCGGATCATCGCGATCGACGAGGCCACCCGCACCGCCGAGGTGCAGCCCGGCGTCGTGCATGCCGCCCTGCAGCGCGTGGCGGCCCCGCTGGGGTTGCGCTACGGCCCCGACCCCTCGACCCACACTCGCTGCACGGTCGGCGGCATGATCGGCAACAACGCGTGCGGCAACCGCGCGCTGGGCTACGGCCGCAGCGCCGACAACGTCGCGGCGCTCGACCTGCTGACGCTGGCGGGGGAGCGGTTCCAGGTCGGCCGGGACGTCGCGGTGACGTCCGACCGGCTGGAGGGCCTGCGCTCGCTGGTCGGCGCCAACCTCTCGACCGTCCGCACCGAGTTCGGCCGGTTCGGTCGCCAGGTGTCGGGCTACAGCCTCGAGCACCTGCTGCCCGAGCGTGGCTTTGACGTCGCCTCGTTCATGGCCGGCACCGAGGGCACGCTCGCCGTGACCCTGGGCGCCACCGTCGACCTCGTGCGGGACGCGCCGGTGCGCCACCTGGTGGTGCTGTCCTTCCCGTCCATGGCCGAGGCCGCCGACCACGTCCCGGCGATCCTGCCCTTCGAGCCGATCGCCTGCGAGGGACTGGGCGGGCGCATCGTCGAGGTCTACCGCGCGGCCCACGGCGCCTCCTCGGTCCCGGACCTGCCGAGCGGCGACGGGTTCCTCTACGTCGAGCTCGCGGGTGACGACGCCGCCGAGCTGCAGGCCCAGGCCGACCGAGTCGTCCGCGCCTCGGGAGCCCTGGGGCACCGCCACGTCACGTCGCCGATCGAGCAGTCGGTGCTGTGGCGGATCCGCGAGGAGGGCGCCGGCCTGGCGTCGCGGGCCTGGGATCGTCCGGCGCTGGCCGGCTGGGAGGACGCCGCGGTCCCGCCGGAGCACCTCGGCCGGTACCTGCGGGAGTTCGAGGACCTGCTCGTCCAGCACGACCTGCACGGCACGCTGTTCGGTCACTTCGGCGACGGCTGCGTCCACGTGCGCATCGACTTCCCCCTCGACGCGCCGGACGGGCATCGGGGCTTCCGCTCCTTCCTCACCGACGCGGCCACCCTCGCGGCGAGCCACGGCGGATCGTTCTCCGGCGAGCACGGCGACGGCCGCGCCCGCTCCGAGCTGCTGCCGCTGATGTACTCGCCCGAGGCCATCGGCCTGTTCGAGCAGGTCAAGCACGTCTTCGATCCCGAGGACCTGCTGAACCCGGGCGTGCTGGTCCGGCCCCGGCCGGTGGAATCCGACCTGCGCGGCCTGGGCGCCGGGTGGCCCCCGGGCCTGCCGGCGGGCCGCAAGGGCCTGCGGCTGTTGCACGACGACGGCGACTTCGGCGCTGCGGTGCACCGGTGCACCGGCGTGGGCAAGTGCCTCGCCGCGCCGGCCTCGGGCGTCATGTGCCCCTCCTTCCAGGCGACCCGCAACGAGAAGGACTCCACCCGCGGCCGGGCCCGCGTGCTGCAGGAGATGGTCGATGGCCGGCTCGTGGACGGCGGCTGGTCCAGCCCGGAGGTCCACGAGGCGCTCGACCTGTGCCTGTCGTGCAAGGGCTGCGTGGGCGACTGCCCCACCGGCGTCGACATGGCGACCTACAAGTCCGAGGTCCTGCACCAGACCTATCGCGGCCGACTGCGTCCGCGCAGCCACTACATCCTGGGCCGGCTGCCGTTCTGGGCGCGGCTCACGGCCCCGATCGCCCAACTGGCGAACCTCGCCCTGCGGATGCCGGGCCTGGCGCACGTGGGCCGCTGGATCGCGGGCGTCGACCAGCGGCGCAGCCTGCCGCAGTTCGCCACGCGCACGTTCTCGAAGGTCGCCGCCGATGAGCGCACCAGCACCGGGGGCGACCCCGTGCTGCTGTGGGCCGACTCCTTCACCGAGTACTTCTCCACGGACGCGGGGCGCGCCGCGGTCCGCCTGCTGGAGGCCGCGGGGTACGAGATCCGGCTGCTCGAGCGCCAGCAGTGCTGTGGCCTGACCTGGATCTCGACCGGACAGCTGGACCACGCCGCCGAGCTGGCCGCCGCCGCGGTCGACCAGCTGCATCCCTACGTCGAGGCGGGCATCCCCGTCGTGGGTCTGGAGCCCTCGTGCCTCGCGGTGCTGCGCACCGACGCGGTCGAGCTCGTGGACGACGCTCGCGCCGCCGAGGTGGCGAAGGGCGTGTTCACGCTCGCCGAGCTGCTCGCCGACCGCGAGGAGCTCGAGGTGCCCGACCTGTCCGGCCAGACCGTCGTGGTCCAGCCGCACTGCCACCAGGCGTCGGTCCTGGGCTTCGATGCCGACCTGCGGCTGCTGTCGCGCACGGGCGCCCATGTGGTGCGAGTCGGCGGCTGCTGCGGACTGGCAGGCAACTTCGGCGTCGAGAAGGGCCACTACGAGGTCTCGGTCGCCGTGGCGGAGACGCAGTTGCTGCCGGCCGTGCGCGAGGCCGGACCCGACGCGATCGTCGTCGCCGACGGCTTCAGCTGCCGGATGCAGCTCGACGACCTCGCCGACGTCCGCGCCGTGCACCTGGCCCAGCTGCTGCTGGGGGAGCGCTGACCGAGGGCCGGGCGACCGGAAGGATGAGCCCATGGAAGATCCGCTGATCCTGCTCGGCCGCGAGATGGCCGGCTTCGCCGTGCTGGTCGGCGAGACCGAGGGCGACGAGCCCGAGGTCGCCGGCGACGGGATCTCGGAGGTCGTCCGGGTGTACGGGCACCGGATGACGGCCCGCGGGCAGCGCCCCGACGTCCGCGCGCCCCACCGGTAGCGCCGCGGCCTACCTGGCCGGGCCGCGCGTCCCCTGACCCGGACCGCGTCCTCACGAGGACGCGATTTGTCCCGACGAGGCGGGCTCAGGTAAGATGGGGAGCCGTGCCCGACGTGAGTCGGCGCGACGTTCGAACGGACAAGGGCCCCTGGCCCGATGATCCGTGACCACGGCGGTCGGATACCGCCGCGGTGGAGATCGAGGAAGACCTGCGAGGCGGCATGCGCGCCCGCGATGTAACGGGAGAATTCTCCCAGGAAGAGGCATAGTGCCCACCATCAACCAGCTTGTCCGCAAGGGCCGCCAGAGCAAGGTCGTCAAGACCAACACGCCGGCCCTCAAGGGTTCGCCCCAGCGGCGCGGCGTGTGCACCCGCGTGTACACCACGACCCCGAAGAAGCCGAACTCCGCGCTGCGCAAGGTCGCCCGCGTCCGGCTCTCCAGTGGCACCGAGGTGACCGCCTACATCCCCGGCGAGGGCCACAACCTGCAGGAGCACTCGATCGTGCTCGTTCGCGGTGGTCGTGTGAAGGACCTCCCCGGTGTTCGCTACAAGATCATTCGCGGCTCGCTCGACACCCAGGGTGTCAAGGGTCGCAAGCAGGCTCGCAGCCGTTACGGCGCGAAGAAGGAGAAGAGCTGATGCCTCGTAAGGGTCCCGCTCCGAAGCGTCCGATCGAGACTGATCCCGTCTACGGCAGCCAGCTGGTCACCCAGCTGATCAACAAGGTTCTGTTCGACGGCAAGAAGCAGGTCGCGCAGCGCATCGTCTACACCGCCCTCGAGGGCACGCGTGAGAAGTCCGGCACCGATCCGGTCATCACGCTCAAGCGCGCGCTCGACAACGTCAAGCCCGCCCTGGAGGTCAAGAGCCGCCGTGTCGGTGGCGCCACCTACCAGGTGCCGGTCGACGTCCGTCCGAACCGTCAGACCACCCTCGCCCTGCGCTGGCTCGTCAAGTACAGCGCCGAGCGTCGCGAGAAGACCATGGCCGAGCGCCTCATGAACGAGCTGCTCGACGCCAGCAACGGTCTCGGTGCCAGCGTGAAGAAGCGCGAGGACACCCACAAGATGGCCGAAGCCAACAAGGCGTTCGCCCACTACCGCTGGTGATCCTGGGCGCAACGTCGTTGCGCTCTCCCACCGAACCACTTCTGTAAAGGCTGATCCACACGTGGCAACCGACATCACCACCGACCTGACCAAGGTCCGCAACATCGGCATCATGGCGCACATCGATGCCGGTAAGACCACCACCACCGAGCGCATCCTGTTCTACACCGGCATCACCTACAAGATCGGTGAGGTCCACGAGGGCGGCGCCACGATGGACTGGATGGAGCAGGAGCAGGAGCGCGGCATCACGATCACGTCCGCCGCGACGACCTGCTGGTGGAAGAAGCACCAGATCAACATCATCGACACCCCCGGTCACGTCGACTTCACCGTCGAGGTCGAGCGCTCGCTGCGCGTCCTCGACGGCGCCGTCGCCGTGTTCGACGGTGTCGCCGGTGTCGAGCCGCAGTCCGAGACCGTCTGGCGTCAGGCCGACAAGTACGGCGTCCCGCGCATGTGCTTCGTCAACAAGCTCGACCGCACGGGCGCCTCGTTCGACTTCTGCGTCAAGACGATCCGTGAGCGCCTCGGCGCCACGGCCCTCGTCCTGCAGATGCCGATCGGCGCCGAGTCGGACTTCCTGGGTGTCGTCGACCTCATCGGCATGCGTGCCCTGACGTGGCGCGGCGAGACGACGATCGGCGAGGACTACGCCGTCGAGGAGATCCCGGCCGACCTGGCCGACGCCGCCGCGGAGGCCCGCGAGGCCATGCTCGAGACGCTGGCGGACGTCGACGACGATTTCGCCGAGCTGTTCCTCGAGGGTGCCGACATCTCCGTCGACGTGCTCAAGGCCGCCATCCGGCGCGCGACTCTGGCTGCCAAGCTCAACCCGGTGCTCTGCGGTACCGCGTTCAAGAACAAGGGCATCCAGCCCCTGCTCGACGCGGTCGTCGACTTCCTGCCCAGCCCGATCGACGTCGGCGACATCGTCGGCCTCGACCCGAAGGACGAGACGAAGACCGACACGCGTGCGCCGTCCGACGACGCTCCGTTCTCGGGCCTGGCGTTCAAGATCGCCACGGACCCGCACCTGGGCAAGCTGACCTTCGTGCGTGTCTACTCCGGTCGCCTCGAGGCGGGCACGCAGGTGCTCAACGTCACGAAGGGCCGCAAGGAGCGGATCGGCAAGGTCTACCAGATGCACGCCAACAAGCGTGAGGAGATCGCGTCGGTCGGCGCCGGCCAGATCGTGGCCGTCATGGGCCTGAAGGACACCACCACGGGCGAGACGCTGGCCGATGCGGCCCACCCGATCGTGCTCGAGTCGATGACCTTCCCGGACCCGGTGATCCAGGTCGCGATCGAGCCGAAGACCAAGAGCGACCAGGAGAAGCTGGGCGTCGCCATCCAGAAGCTCGCCGAGGAGGACCCGACGTTCCAGGTCCACACGGACGAGGAGACGGGTCAGACGATCATCGCCGGCATGGGCGAGCTTCACCTCGACATCCTCGTCGACCGCATGAAGCGCGAGTTCAAGGTCGAGGCGAACGTCGGCAAGCCGCAGGTCGCCTACCGCGAGACCATCCGCGGCACGGTCACCGGTCACAGCTACACGCACAAGAAGCAGACCGGTGGCTCGGGCCAGTTCGCGAAGGTCGTCATCGGGCTCGCGCCCAATGGCCCCGACGCCGGTGGCGAGGGTGGCTACGAGTTCGTCAACGAGGTCACGGGTGGTCGCGTCCCGCGCGAGTACATCCCCTCGGTCGACGCCGGTGGCCAGGCCGCCATGGAGTTCGGCGTGCTCGCCGGCTACCCGATGGTGGACGTCAAGTTCACCCTCGAGGACGGCGCCTACCACGACGTCGACTCCAGCGAGCTCGCGTTCAAGCTGGCCGGCAACCAGGCCTTCAAGGAGGCCGCTCGCAAGGCGAAGCCGGTTCTTCTCGAGCCGATGTTCGCCGTCGAGGTCACGACGCCCGAGGACTACATGGGCGACGTGATCGGCGACCTCAACTCCCGACGTGGACAGGTTCAGTCCATGGAGGAGGGCTACGGCGGCGCCAAGATGATCAAGGCGCTCGTGCCGTTGTCCGAGATGTTCGGTTACGTGGGCGATCTGCGGTCGAAGACCTCAGGCCGCGCGTCGTACTCGATGCAGTTCGACTCCTACGCCGAGGTCCCCAAGGCCGTGGCCGAAGAGATCATCAAGAAGGCCCGCGGCGAATGAGCTTCGGACCCATCGCGTAGGGTTGCCAGAGGTTCGCTCCGACGCGTTCCACACGGCGTTTCAGTCAACAAGATCTAGATACACCAAAACCAGGAGGGCCCCAGTGGCTAAGGCGAAGTTCGAGCGGACCAAGCCGCACATGAACATCGGCACCATCGGTCACATCGACCATGGCAAGACGACGCTGACCGCGGCGATCACCAAGGTGCTGCACGACAAGTACCCCGATCTGAACGAGGCCTCGGCCTTCGATCAGATCGACAAGGCTCCCGAGGAGCGTCAGCGCGGCATCACGATCTCGATCTCGCACGTCGAGTACCAGACCGAGAACCGCCACTACGCGCACGTCGACTGCCCGGGTCACGCCGACTACGTCAAGAACATGATCACCGGCGCGGCTCAGATGGACGGCGCGATCCTCGTGGTCGCCGCCACCGACGGCCCCATGCCCCAGACGCGTGAGCACGTGCTGCTCGCTCGCCAGGTCGGCGTGCCGGCGATGGTTGTCGCGCTCAACAAGTGCGACATGGTCGACGACGAGGAGATCCTGGAGCTCGTCGAGCTCGAGGTTCGCGAGCTGCTCAACGAGCAGGACTTCGACGGTGACAACGTTCCCGTCGTCAAGGTTGCGGCCCACCCGGCCCTGACCGGCGACGAGAAGTGGGCCGAGTCGATCCTCGAGCTCATGAACGCGGTCGACGAGTACATCCCGCTGCCCCCGCGTGAGACGGACAAGCCGTTCCTCATGCCGGTCGAGGACGTCTTCACGATCACCGGTCGTGGCACCGTCATCACGGGTCGTATCGAGCGTGGCATCGTCAAGGTGAACGACACGGTCGACATCGTGGGCATCCGCGAGGACAAGCAGACGACGACCGTCACGGGCATCGAGATGTTCCGCAAGCTGCTCGACGAGGGCCAGGCCGGCGAGAACGTGGGCCTGCTGCTTCGTGGCACGAAGCGCGAGGATGTCGAGCGCGGCATGGTCGTGATCGCTCCCGGTTCGACGACTCCCCACACGGAGTTCGACGGCCAGGTCTACATCCTGTCGAAGGAGGAGGGCGGCCGTCACACGCCGTTCTTCAACAACTACCGTCCGCAGTTCTACTTCCGCACCACGGACGTCACCGGCGTCGTCACGCTGCCCGAGGGCACCGAGATGGTCATGCCCGGCGACAACACCGAGATGTCGGTCGTGCTGATCCAGCCGATCGCCATGGAGGAGGGCCTGCGCTTCGCCATCCGCGAGGGCGGCCGTACCGTCGGCGCCGGCCGTGTCACCAAGATCCACAAGTGATCTGATCTGACACGCACTGCGTGAGGAACCCCCGAGGCTTCGGCCTCGGGGGTTCTTTCTTTTCCGGCGACGACGCGGCGGCCGGTAGCCTCGCGGTGTGGGTCACGATCACGCGCACGGCGCCGGGGTGAAGCACCGGGGACGCCTCGGACTCGTCCTGGCGCTCACCCTCGCGGTCCTCGTCCTCCAGGTGGTCGTGGGCCTCGTGACCGGCTCGCTGGCGTTGCTCGCCGACGCCGGCCATCTGCTCAGCGACTCGTTCGGCCTGGTCCTCGCTCTGGCGGCCATCGTGGTGGCCCAGCGTCCCGCGGGAGCGCGCAGCACCTACGGCTTCCATCGCACGGAGGTGCTGGCCGCCGGACTCAACGCCCTGATCCTGATCGGTCTGTGTGTCGCCATCGTGATCGGCGCCGTGCGACGGCTCGAGGACCCGCCTGCCATCGAGGGCGGCTGGGTCCTCGCCGCCGGTCTGGTCGGCCTGGTCGTCAACGTGGTCGGGCTGCTCGTGCTGCGCTCCGGCGCCCAGGAGAGCCTGAACGTGCGGGGCGCCTATCTGGAGGTCATGGGGGACGCCCTGGGCTCCGTGGCGGTCATCGCGTCGGCCGCTGTCATCCTCGCGACGGGCTGGTACCCCGCCGACCCGATCGCGTCGCTGCTGATCGCCGCACTCATCGTGCCCCGTGCCGTCTCGCTGCTGCGTGACGTGGCCGAGGTTCTGCTCGAGGCCAGCCCGCGCGATGTCGACCTCGACGCCGTGCGGAACCACATCCTCGGCGTCCGCGGTGTCGTGGACGTCCACGACCTCCACGTCTGGACCATCACCAGCGGGATGCCGGTGATGAGCGCCCACGTCGTCGTCGACGAGAGCGTGGTCTCCATGGGCGACGCCCACGCGGTGCTCGACCAGCTCGGCGAGTGCCTCAGCGGTCATTTCGACGTCGCCCACTCGACCTTCCAGCTGGAGCCGGCGGGCCACCTCGAGAACGAGAGCCACCGCCACCGGTAGGTCACGGTCCGAGGGCGGTGTGACGAGGTCGACGACGTTCCACGGGCCCCGATTTGGAAACTCCGGGAGATGTCTGTCAGAATGGTCAGGTTGCCCCGGCATGTTCGCGGTGGCTCCTGCGGTTGGGAACTCACGCCCAGCTCAACGCACGAGCCGAACCCGAGACCATGTTGTCCGGCCAGCCGCACCGCATCGCGGGGCGGAGCCGGTCCAACCACCTAACTCGAGAAGTGTGTGTTCCTCTGTGCGCCGCAGGCGCCGCGACACGCCCGACCTCGGGGAACGGAGACGGGGGCATGCCTACCCCGAACCCGGGGGCTGGCGAAGACGAACGTAAAGGACGAGCGAGAGCATGGCGGGACAAAAGATCCGTATCCGGCTCAAGGCCTACGACCACGAGGTCATTGACTCCTCGGCGAAGAAGATCGTCGACACCGTGACCCGGACCGGCGCCAAGGTCGCCGGCCCCGTGCCGCTTCCGACGGAGAAGAACGTGTACTGCGTCATCCGTTCGCCGCACAAGTACAAGGACAGCCGCGAGCACTTCGAGATGCGCACCCACAAGCGGCTCATCGACATCATCGACCCGACGCCCAAGACCGTCGACTCGCTCATGCGACTCGACCTGCCTGCCGGCGTCGACATCGAGATCAAGCTCTGAGGGAGGGACGCACACCATGAGCAGCAGCACACTCACCGCGCGCGGCCTCCTCGGCCGCAAGCTCGGGATGACGCAGGTCTGGGACGAGAACAACCGGGTCGTCCCGGTGACCGTCCTCGAGGCCTCCACGAACATCGTCACCCAGATCCGGACGCGCGAGACCGATGGCTACAGCGCCATCCAGCTCGGCTACGGAGAGGTCGACGGACGCAAGCTGAACAAGCCCCAGGCGGGCCACTTCGCGAAGGCCGGCGTCACGCCGCGCCGCCACATCGTGGAGATCCGCACCGAGGCCGTCGCCGACTACACCCTCGGCCAGGAGATCTCGCCCGAGATCTTCGCCAACGGTGACAAGGTCGACGTGACCGCCACCAGCAAGGGCAAGGGCTTCGCCGGCGTCATGAAGCGTCACGGCTTCGCCGGTGTCGGCGCCTCGCACGGCGCGCACCGCAACCACCGCAAGCCCGGCTCCATCGGAGGCTGCGCCACCCCCGGCCGCGTCTTCAAGGGCCTGCGCATGGCGGGCCACATGGGCACGGACACCGTGACCACCCAGAACCTCACCGTCCACGCGGTCGACACCGAGCGGGGCCTCATCCTGGTCAAGGGCGCTGTGCCCGGGGCCAAGGGCGCTCTCGTCGTCATCCGCTCCGCTGCGAAGGGAGCCTGACCGAGATGGCCAAGACCATTGACGTCGACCTGCCGGTCGACATCTTCGACGCCCGCGTCAGCATTCCGCTGATGCACCAGGTCGTCACCGCACAGCTGGCCGCCGCTCGTCAGGGCACGCACAGTGTCAAGACGCGCGCCGAGGTCCGCGGCGGCGGCAAGAAGCCGTACCGCCAGAAGGGCACCGGCCGCGCCCGTCAGGGCTCGATCCGCGCGCCCCAGTACGCCGGTGGCGGCATCGTCCACGGCCCCACGCCGCGCTCGTACGACCAGCGCACGCCCAAGAAGATGAAGGCCGCCGCCCTGCGCGGTGCCCTCACCGACCGGGCCCGCAGCGGCCGTCTGCACGTCATCGAGTCCTTCGTGACCGGTGACGCGCCGTCGACCAAGGCAGCGCTCGCCGCGGTGCGCGACCTCACGATCCGTCCCCGCGTGCTCGTGGTCCTGGACCGCGACGACGCCGTGACGGCCAAGAGCCTGCGCAACGCCGAGCTGATCGCCACGATCACGTTCGACCAGCTCAACACGTACGACGTGCTGCTGGCCGACGACGTGGTGTTCACCAAGGCCGCGTTCGACGCCTTCGTGGCGGCGCGCTCGGCTGAGGGTGTCGACACGGTCAAGCTGAGCCAGGCGGTCGTCGAGTCCGACGCCCCCGCGCCCAAGCCGGCCAAGAAGACGGCCAAGAAGGTCGCGGCCCAGGCCGAGACCGCCCCGGCTGAGACCGCTCCGGCGGACGAGGCCAAGGCCGGCGCCACGAAGACCCAGCCGTACGGCCCGGGTTCGAAGGCGCCGCTCGCCAGCGGCAACGCGCCCAAGGGTCACGAGATCAAGGGCAACGAGAACTCGAAGAAGTACCACACGCCTGACAGCCAGTGGTACGACCAGACGGTCGCCGAGGTCTGGTTCGACTCCGTCGAGAGCGCCGAGGCCGCTGGCTTCGCTCCCGCCGGTGGCGCCGAGGCCCAGGAGGAGAACTGATGACCAACCACGGAACCTTCGCCCGGGACGTCCTGATCGCCCCGGTCGTCAGCGAGAAGAGCTACGGCCTCCTCGACGACAACAAGTACACGTTCCTGGTCCACCCGGACGCCAACAAGACCCAGATCAAGATCGCCGTCGAGGAGATCTTCGGGGTCAAGGTCACCGGTGTGAACACGATCAACCGCAAGGGCAAGGCCCGTCGCACTCGTAACGGTGTCGGCAAGCGCAAGGACACCAAGCGCGCCGTCGTCAGCGTGGTCGCCGGCCAGAGCATCGACATCTTCTCGAGCCCGAGCTGAAGGACTGACTGACACATGGCTATTCGCAAGTACAAGCCCACCACCCCGGGCCGTCGCGGCTCGAGCGTGGCGGACTTCGCCGAGATCACCCGCACCACGCCCGAGAAGTCGCTGGTCGAGCCGCTGCCCAAGAAGGGCGGCCGCAACAACCAGGGCCGGATCACCACCCGTCACCAGGGTGGCGGCCACAAGCGCGCCTACCGCGTGATCGACTTCAAGCGTTACGACAAGGACGGCGTGCCGGCCAAGGTCGCTCACATCGAGTACGACCCCAACCGCACCGCCCGCATCGCGCTGCTGCACTACGCCGACGGCGAGAAGCGCTACATCATCGCGCCCGAGGGCCTGAAGCAGGGCATGGCCGTCGAGGCCGGTGCCGGTGCTGACATCAAGCCCGGCAACAACCTGCCGCTGCGCAACATCCCGGTCGGCACCACGATCCACGCGATCGAGCTGCGTCCGGGCGGCGGCGCCAAGATGGGCCGCTCGGCCGGCGCCAAGGTGCAGCTCGTCGCCAAGGAGGGCTCGAAGGCGCAGTTGCGTCTGCCCTCCGGCGAGATGCGCTACGTCGACGTTCGTTGCCGCGCCTCCATCGGTGAGGTGGGCAACTCCGAGCAGTCGAACATCAACTGGGGCAAGGCCGGCCGTAACCGCTGGAAGGGCAAGCGCCCGACCGTCCGTGGTGTCGCCATGAACCCGATCGACCACCCGCACGGTGGCGGTGAGGGCAAGACCTCCGGTGGCCGTCACCCGGTCAGCCCGTGGGGCAAGCCCGAGGGCCGTACGCGTAAGCGCAAGGCCAGCGACCAGATGATCGTCCGCCGTCGCAAGAGCGGCCGCTGAGAGAGGACCTGGAGAAAAAGATGCCTCGTAGTTTGAAGAAGGGTCCCTTCGTTGACGGCCACCTTGAGAAGAAGGTGGACGCCCAGAACGCAGCCGAGACCCACAACGTGATCAAGACGTGGTCGCGCCGCTCGATGATCCTGCCGTCCTTCATCGGACACACGATCGCCGTGCACGACGGCCGCAAGCACGTTCCCGTGTTCATCACCGACTCGATGGTCGGCCACAAGCTGGGGGAGTTCGCTCCCACCCGCACGTTCAAGGGCCACGAGAAGGACGACCGGAAGGCGAAGCGCCGATGAGTGCCACTACCCGCGACAACGTGAGCGAGCGCCGCGCGCGCCTGCTCGGCGACCGTCCCGGAGCTTTCGCCGTGGCGCGCTACGTGCGTGTCACCGCGCAGAAGTCCCGCCGTGTCGCTGACCTGATCCGCGGCTCGCGCGTCGAGGACGCCCTGACCATGCTGAAGTTCCAGCCGCAGGCTGTGGCCGAGAACTTCTACAAGCTGGTCGATTCGGCTGCCTCGAACGCCGAGACCACCGAGGGCCTGGATCGTTCGACCCTGGTCATCACCACGGTGATGGTCGACGAGGGTCCGACGATGAAGCGCTGGCGCCCCCGCGCCAAGGGTGCGGCCAACCGCATCCTCAAGCGCACGAGCCACCTGACGGTGGTCGTCGAACCCGCAACCGATTCGAAGAAGGGTGGCAACTGACATGGGTCAGAAGATCAACCCGCACGGTTTCCGCCTGGGCATCTCCACGGATCACAAGAGCCGTTGGTACGCCGACAAGCTGTACTCCAGCTACGTCGGTGAGGACGTCAAGATCCGTCGCCTGCTGACCAAGGGCATGGACCGCGCCGGCATCAGCCGCGTCGAGATCGAGCGCACCCGTGACCGGGTCCGTGTGGACATCCACACGGCTCGTCCGGGCATCGTGATCGGTCGCCGTGGCGCCGAGGCCGACCGCATCCGCGGCGACCTCGAGAAGCTGACCGGCAAGCAGGTCCAGCTGAACATCCTCGAGGTCAAGCAGCCCGAGATGGACGCGCAGCTCGTCGCGCAGGGCGTGGCCGAGCAGCTCTCCGGTCGTGTGCAGTTCCGTCGTGCCATGCGCAAGGCGATGCAGACGACGATGCGCTCCGGTGCCAAGGGCATCCGGATCCAGTGCTCGGGTCGTCTCGGCGGCGCCGAGATGAGCCGCTCGGAGTTCTACCGCGAGGGTCGCGTCCCGCTGCACACGCTGCGTGCCGACGTCGACTACGGCTTCTACGAGGCCAAGACGACCTTCGGCCGCATCGGCGTGAAGGTCTGGATCTACAAGGGCGAGGTCGCCGGTACCCGGGCCGAGCGCGAGGCCGAAGCGGCCCGTCGCGCTGCTGCTCCCGGCAGCCGCCGTCCCGGTCGTGGAGAGCGTGGCGGACGCCGCCCCGCTCGTGACGCCGCTCCCGCTGCCGCGCCGGCTGCCGCCGAGGCGGCTCCCGCGGCCGCTCCTGCGGCCACCGAAGGAGTTGAGTCCTGATGTTGATGCCCCGTCGCGTCAAGTACCGCAAGCAGCACCACCCCAAGCGGCGTGGCATGGCCAAGGGAGGCACGGAGCTCGCTTTCGGCGACTTCGGCATCCAGGCGGTCGAGGGTCACTACGTGACCAACCGTCAGATCGAGTCCGCTCGTATCGCCATGACCCGTCACATCAAGCGTGGCGGCAAGGTCTGGATCAACATCTACCCGGACCGCCCGCTGACCAAGAAGCCCGCCGAGACCCGCATGGGCTCGGGTAAGGGCTCGCCCGAGTGGTGGGTCGCCAACGTCAAGCCCGGTCGCGTGATGTTCGAGCTCTCGGGCGTCACCGAGGAGGTCGCCCGTGAGGCGATGCGCCGCGCGATTCACAAACTGCCGATGAAGGCCCGCTTCATCACCCGCGAGACAGGAGACCTGTGATGGCAAGCAACGCCGCAGAACTCCGCGACCTCACCGCCGATGACCTGGCCGCGAAGCTGAAGGAGGCCAAGGAGGAGCTGTTCAACCTGCGCTTCCAGAACGCCACCGGTCAGCTCGACAACACCGCGCGTCTGCGCACGGTGCGCAAGGACATCGCGCGTATCTACACGGTCATCCGTGAGCGCGAGCTCGGCATCATCGAGCCGCTGCCGAACGAGGGGGCGAAGGCATGAGCACGAAGGACAACGAAGTGAGCAACGAGCGCGCCGCACGTAAGATCCGCGAGGGTCTGGTCGTCAGCGACAAGATGGACAAGACCGTCGTCGTCAACATCGAGGAGCGCTTCAAGCACCCGCTGTACGGCAAGGTCCTGCGCCGCAACATCAAGCTGAAGGCTCACGACGAGGCCAACGAGGCCGGCGTCGGCGACCGCGTGCTCCTGTCGGAGACGCGTCCGCTGTCCGCCACCAAGCGTTGGCGCGTCGTCGAGATCCTCGAGAAGGCGAAGTGAGAGACAGATGATTCAGCAGGAGTCGCGACTCAAGGTCGCCGACAACACGGGTGCCAAGGAGATCCTCTGCATCCGCGTTCTCGGTGGCTCCGGTCGTCGCTACGCCGGTATCGGCGACACGATCGTCGCCACCGTCAAGGATGCGATCCCCGGAGGCAACGTCAAGAAGGGCGATGTCGTCAAGGCGGTCATCGTGCGCACCACCAAGGAGCGCCGCCGTCCTGACGGTTCCTACATCAAGTTCGATGAGAACGCCGCCGTGATCCTCAAGGCCGACGGCGACCCGCGTGGAACCCGCATCTTCGGCCCCGTGGGCCGCGAGCTGCGCGACAAGAAGTTCATGCGCATCATCTCGCTCGCTCCGGAGGTGCTCTGAGATGGCTCGAATTCGCAAGGGTGACCAGGTCAAGGTCATCGCCGGCAAGGACAAGGGCGTCGAGGGCAAGATCATCGCCGTCCTGGAGAACGACCGCGTGATCGTCGAAGGCGTGAACCGCGTGCAGAAGCACACGCGCGCCGGACAGACCGGAGCCGAGGGCGGCATCATCACCGCCGAGGCTGCGATCCACGTCTCGAACATCATGCTCGTCGTCGACGCCGACGGTGAGAAGACCACCACCAAGGTCGGCTCTGGCGTCATCGACGGCAAGAAGACCCGTATCAGCCGCAAGACCGGAAAGGAGATCTGAGCATGGCTACCGAAACCACGGCGGCACCCCGCCTGAAGACGCGTTACCGCGAGGAGATCCTGCCCGCGCTGCGTGAGCAGTTCGAGTACGACAACGTGATGCAGGTTCCCGGCCTGACCAAGATCGTCGTCAACATGGGCGTCGGCGAGGCCGCTCGCGATGGCAAGCTCATCGAGGGCGCCATCAAGGACCTCACCGCGATCACCGGCCAGAAGCCGCAGGTCACCAAGGCTCGCAAGTCCATCGCGCAGTTCAAGCTGCGTGAGGGCATGCCGATCGGCACGCACGTCACGCTGCGCGGCGACCGCATGTGGGAGTTCCTCGACCGTCTGCTGACGCTCGCGCTGCCGCGCATCCGCGACTTCCGTGGGCTCTCGCCCAAGCAGTTCGACGGCCGTGGCAACTACACGTTCGGTCTGACCGAGCAGGTCATGTTCCACGAGATCGATCAGGACAAGATCGATCGCAGCCGGGGCATGGACATCACGGTCGTCACGACGGCCACCAACGACGACGAAGGCCGCGCGCTGCTCAAGCTGCTCGGCTTCCCGTACAAGGAGAACTGACATGGCGAAGACCGGTCTGAAGGTCAAGCAGGCTCGTACGCCGAAGTTCGGCGTTCGCGGCTACACGCGCTGCCAGCGCTGCGGCCGTCCCCGCTCCGTCTACCGCAAGTTCGGCCTGTGCCGTATCTGCCTGCGGGAGATGGCGCACCGCGGCGAGCTGCCCGGCGTGACCAAGAGCTCCTGGTAATCACCACCACCCAACCGCAGCAGGTCCCCTCCCACCCGCAGGCCCCGGCCGGCGAGCACGAGACGGAAACCGCAGCGAGAAACGGAACACCACTGTTATGACGATGACCGATCCGATCGCGGACATGCTGACGCGCGTCCGCAACGGCAACCAGGCGTACCACGACGCCGTGACGATGCCGCACTCCAAGCTGAAGGAGGGCGTCGCCGCCATCCTGAAGCAGGAGGGCTACATCACCGACTACGCCGTGGCCGACGCCCCCGAGGGTGAGGTCGGCAAGACGCTGACCATCACGCTCAAGTACGGACCGCACCGCGAGCGCTCGATCGCCGGCATCCGCCGCATCAGCAAGCCGGGCCTGCGTGTCTACGCCAAGTCCAACAACCTTCCGAAGGTCCTCGGCGGCCTGGGCGTGGCGATCATCTCCACGAGCCAGGGTCTGCAGACCGACCGTCAGGCCAACAACAACGGAGTGGGTGGGGAAGTCCTCGCCTACGTCTGGTGACGAGAGGAGACTGAACATGTCGCGCATCGGCAAGCTCCCCGTCGCCGTACCTTCCGGCGTCGAGGTCAACATCGACGGACAGACCGTCACCGTCAAGGGCCCCAAGGGCCAGCTCTCGCACACTGTCGCGGAGCCGATCACCGTTCGCAAGGACGATGACGGCGCGCTGGCGGTCGAGCGTCCGAACGACGAGCGTCGCAGCAAGGCCCTTCACGGCCTGTCGCGCACGCTGGTCAACAACATGGTCATCGGTGTCACCGAGGGCTACGAGAAGAAGCTCGAGATCGTGGGCGTCGGCTACCGCGTGCTCCCCAAGGGCCCGTCGGAGATCGAGCTCAACCTCGGCTTCAGCCACCCGGTGCCGTTCACGGCGCCCGAGGGCATCACGTTCACCGTCGAGGGTCCGACCAAGCTGACCGTCTCGGGCATCGACAAGCAGGCCGTGGGCGAGGTCGCCGCCAACATCCGCAAGATCCGCAAGCCGGAGCCCTACAAGGGCAAGGGCGTTCGGTACGCGGGAGAGCGCATCCTGCGCAAGGCCGGAAAGGCTGGTAAGTAAGCCATGGCAATCTCGATCAAGCACGCCAAGCACACCGCAGGTCGGATCGCGTCGCGTCAGCGTCGCCAGATCCGCGGTCGCAAGAAGATCCAGGGTTCGGCCGAGCGTCCTCGCCTGGTCGTCACCCGCTCGAGCAAGCACATCGTCGCTCAGGTCGTCAACGACCTCGAGGGCCACACGCTGGCCTCGGCTTCCACCATGGAGTCCGACCTGCGCTCGTTCGACGGTGACAAGACGGCCAAGGCCAAGAAGGTCGGCGAGCTCCTCGCCGATCGCGCCAAGGCCGCCGGCATCGACGCGGTGGTCTTCGACCGCGCCGGCAACAAGTACGCCGGTCGCGTCGCTGCGCTGGCCGACGGCGCCCGCGAGAACGGGCTGGAGTTCTGATGACCATCACGACGAACAAGGGGAGTGCCGCATGAGCACGCGCCGACAGGGTGGCGAGCGTCGCGGAGGCCGCGGCGACCGCAACGCCGACAAGTCCAACTACATCGAGAAGGTCGTCACGATCAACCGTGTGGCCAAGGTCGTCAAGGGCGGCCGGCGCTTCAGCTTCACCGCGCTGGTCATCGTCGGTGACGGCGACGGCCAGGTCGGTATCGGCTACGGCAAGGCCAAGGAAGTTCCCACGGCCATCGCCAAGGGTGTCGAGGAGGCGAAGAAGTCCTTCTTCCGCGTCCCCCGCATCCAGGGCACCATCCCGCACCCCGTGCAGGGTGAGAAGGCCGCTGGCGTCGTCTTCCTGCGCCCCGCGTCCCCCGGTACCGGCGTCATCGCCGGTGGTCCGGTCCGCGCCGTGCTGGAGGCCGCTGGCATCCACGACGTCCTGAGCAAGTCGCTCGGTTCCTCGAACGCGATCAACATCGTCCACGCGACGGTCGAGGCTCTGCGTCTGCTGGAGTCCCCCGAGGACGTGGCTCAGCGCCGCGGCCTGACCGTCGAAGAGGTCGCCCCGGCGGCTCTCATCAAGGCCGGCAAGGTCAAGTACGGAGAGGCTGAGGTGACCGTCTGATGGGCAAGATCGAAGTGACCCAGGTCCGCTCAGGCATCGGCCGTGAGCAGAACCAGCGCAACACGCTGCGTTCGCTCGGGCTCAAGCGGATCGGCGACGTCAAGGTCGTCGAGGACCGTCCCGAAATCCGCGGCATGGTCAACACCATTCCGCACCTCGTCTCCGTGAAGGAGGTGGACTGATCATGGCGATCAAGTTGCATCACCTGCGTCCGGCCCCGGGCGCCAAGACTGCCAAGACCCGCGTGGGTCGTGGTGAGGGCTCCAAGGGCAAGACCGCCGGTCGTGGCACCAAGGGCACCAAGGCCCGTTACCAGGTGTCCGCCGGCTTCGAGGGCGGCCAGGTCCCGCTCCACATGCGCCTGCCGAAGCTCAAGGGCTTCACGAACCCGTTCCGGGTCGAGTACCAGGTCGTGAACGTGGGCCGGATCGGCGAGCTCTTCGCCGAGGGCGGCACGGTCGACGTCGCCTCCCTCATCGAGAAGGGCGCTGTCCGCAAGGGCAAGCCCGTCAAGGTGCTCGGCGGTGGAGACATCGACGTCGCGGTCCAGGTGGCCGTCGACAAGGTGTCCGCCTCTGCCAAGTCCAAGATCGAGGCCGCCGGCGGCTCGGTCACCGCGTCCTGACGCGGTAGTTCGGTAGTCGGAAGCGAACGTCGGGCGGGTTCTCCCCATCGGGAGGACCCGCCCGTTTCGCTCACTGTTACAGTCAGACGGCGTCAAGCCGTGAAGCGGGAGGAAGTCCGTGCTCAAAGTCTTCGTGAACGCGTTCAGAACGCCTGAACTGCGTCGCAAGATCCTCTTCGTGCTGGGGATCGTCGTGCTGTTCCGGCTCGGCTCCATGCTGCCCGCTCCTGGCGTGAACGTTGCCAACGTGCGCCAGTGTGTCGACCAGGCCGCGGGCGGCGAGAACGCCGGCCTGTTCGCCCTCATCAACGTCTTCTCCGGCGGCGCCCTGCTGCAGTTGACGGTGTTCGCGCTGGGCATCATGCCCTACATCACCGCGAGCATCATCCTGCAGCTGCTCGTCGTCGTGATTCCTCGTCTGGAGGCCCTCAAGAAGGAGGGCCAGTCCGGCCAGGCCAAGATCACGCAGTACACCCGCTACCTGACGGTCGGCCTCGCGATCCTGCAGGCGGCCGGCATCGTGGCGCTGGCGCGCAGCGGCGACCTGTTCCAGGGCGCCTGCAACCTGCCGCTGCTCTACCGCCCCGACAGCCTCGCGTCCTACCTGCTCATCGTCCTGACGATGGTCGCCGGCACGACCGTGATCATGTGGTTCGGCGAGCTCATCACCGACCGCGGCGTCGGCAACGGCATGTCCGTCCTGATCTTCACGCAGGTCGTCGCGACCTTCCCCGGCGCGATGTGGAACATCCGCCAGGGTCAGGGCTGGACCACCTTCGGCATCGTCATCGCCGTCGGCCTGGCGGTCGTCGCGCTGGTCATCTTCATCGAGCAGGCCCAGCGTCGGATCCCGGTGCAGTACGCCAAGCGCATGGTCGGACGCCGGATGTTCGGCGGCTCCTCGACCTACATCCCGCTCAAGGTGAACCAGGCCGGCATCATCCCGGTCATCTTCGCCTCCAGCCTGATGTACCTGCCGGTGCTGTGGGTCAACTTCAACCAGGGCTCCCCGGCCTCCACGTGGATCCAGGATCACCTCGTCACCGGCGAGCACCCGCTCTACATGGCGATGTTCTTCCTGCTGATCGTGTTCTTCACGTACTTCTACGTGTCGATCACCTTCAACCCCGAGGAGGTCGCCGACAACATGAAGAAGTACGGCGGCTTCATCCCGGGCATCCGCGCCGGCAAGCCCACCCAGGACTACCTGGCGTACGTCCTCTCGCGCATCACGGCTCCCGGTGCCCTGTACCTGGGCCTGATCGCGCTCATCCCGATGCTGGCGATCTCGCTGGTCGGCGCCAACCAGAACTTCCCGTTCGGCGGCACGACGATCCTGATCATCGTCGGCGTCGGCCTCGACACGGTGAAGCAGATCGAAAGCCAGTTGCAGCAGCGCAACTACGAAGGGTTCCTGAAGTGACGCGACTCCTCATCATGGGCCCGCCCGGTGCGGGCAAGGGCACGCAGGCCGTGGCGCTCGCCGAGCGCATCGGCGGGGCTCACATCTCGACCGGCGACATCTTCCGCGCCAACGTCGCGCAGCAGACCGAGCTCGGTCGCACCGCCCAGCGGTACATGGACGCCGGCGAGTACGTGCCGGACGAGGTGACCAACGCGATGGTCGCCGATCGTCTCGCGCAGGACGACGCCCGCGAGTCCTTCCTGCTGGACGGATACCCGCGCACGCTGGACCAGGTGTCGAAGCTCGACGAGATCCTCGGAGCCCTGGGCTCCAAGCTCGACGGCGTCATCGCGCTGACGGTGGTCGAGGACGAGCTGATCACGCGTCTGCTCGAGCGAGCCAAGAGCAGCGGTCGCTCCGACGACACCGAGGACGTCATCCGGCACCGCCAGGACGTCTACCGTGCCGAGACCGAGCCGCTGCTCGCGGTCTACCGCGACCGCGGCCTGCTGATCGAGGTCGACGGCATGGGCACGCCCGAAGAGGTCGGCCGCCGCATCGCCGACGCCCTCCCGTCCTGATCCTGTCCGAGGAGCCCCCGTGTTCGGCGAGTCCATCGAGCTGAAGACCCCCGAGCAGCTCGCCACCATGCGTCAGGCGGGTCTGGTGGTCGGTCGCACCCTCGAGGTGCTGCGGGCCGCCGTGGCCCCGGGTGTCTCGACGCGAGACCTCGACGCGCTCGCGCGTGAGCGCCTGGCCGCCGAGGGGGCGACCTCGAACTTCCTCGGCTATCACGGGTTCACCGGGGTCATCTGCGCCTCGGTCAATGACGAGATCGTCCACGGCATCCCGGGGGACCGGGTGCTGGCCGAGGGCGATCTCATCTCGATCGACTTCGGCGCGGTCGTCGACGGCTGGCACGGCGACGCCGCGATCACGGTCCCGGTCGGCGAGGTCGCCCCCGAGGTGGCCGAGCTGAACCGCGTCACCGAGGAGTCCCTGTGGCGCGGCATCGCCGCGGCCCGGATCGGCGGCCGCGTCGGCGACATCTCGCACGCCATCGAGTCCTACGTCCGCAGCCAGGGCCGCTACGGCATCACCGAGGGCTTCACGGGCCACGGCATCGGCTCGCAGATGCACCAGGCGCCGGACGTCCCGAACGCCGGTCGTCGCGGCCGGGGTCCCAAGATCACGCTGGGCATGGCCTTGGCCATCGAGCCGATGATCACGCTGGGCACGTCGCGCGCCGAGATCCTCGAGGACGACTGGACCGCCGTCACCACGGACGGCACGTGGGCCGCGCACCACGAGCACTCGATCACCGTCACCACCGAGGGTGTCTGGGTCCTGACGGCGCTCGACGGCGGAGCCTCGCGCCTCGCCGAGCTGGGCGTGCCCTGCGCCGAGCCTGCCTGACCGATCCGGCGGGTGTGGGAGAGACTGCACCCATGCGCATCTCGTGGCTGGTCCCCGTGCTGCTCGGCGCCGTGCTGCTCGGCGGCTGCGCCGACCGCGGCGACGATCCCGACCGTCCGGCGACCACGACCGCCAGCCCGTCGGCGTCAGCCGCCGAGCGGACGCTGCGCGACTACCTGCTGGCCGCCGATGCCGGCGACTGCGACGAGGTCAAGGAGACCGTGCTCCTGCCCGAGCAGGTCGAGTGCGCGGACGTGCGTGACCAGAAGGGTCGCTGGTCCGGCGGCGACGTCGACCTCGAGACGGTGCCCATGGAGGCCGAGGTCGTCGAGACCAGCGCGACCGTGACGGTCGACTGGCCGAAGGATCCCGAGGACGTGTGGAGCCTGGAGCACGTCGACGGGTCGTGGCGGGTCGTCAACGCCGATGCCGGCGACGGGGTCTGAGCGCGCTCAGCGGTGCAGCTCGGCGGTGCAGCACTTGACGCTGCCGCCGCCCTTGACGAACTCCGTCAGCGCGACCGGCGCCGGGCGGTAGCCGCGGGGGACCAGGGCCGCCGCGAGGTCGGTCGCCTCGCAGGGGAGCACCACGTTGAGCCCGTCGCTGACCAGGTTCAGCCCGAAGGCCAGGGCGTCGGCCTCCGAGCACTCCAGCGACCCGGGGAACAGGCGGCGCAGCGTGCGCCGGCTCCGCGGGCTGAACGCGCCGGGGAACCACGCGATGTCCGCCGGTGCCTCACCGCCACCGTCGTCGAGGACGGCCAGGGCGACGTCGAGGTGGTAGAAGCGCGGGTCGACGAGGTCGAGGGACACGACCGGTCGACCCAGCGCCGCCGCTGCCTCGGTGTGGGCGTCGCGGCTCGTCCGGAATCCCGTGCCCGCCAGCACGAAGTCCGCCAGGACGAGGAAGTCGCCCTCACCCTCGTTGACGTGGGCCGGCCGGCTGACCTCGCGGCCGGCGCCGCGCAGGAAGTCGACGTGGGCGTGCGCCTCGGCCTGACGCTGCGGGAACGCGAACGCCGCGCCGTAGCTGCGGGCCCCGACCGAGACCGCGCCGTTGGCGGCGAACACCATGTCCGGCAGACCCGGGACCGGCTCGAGCAGGTCGACGCGGTGGCCCAGTCGCACGTAGGTGTCGTGAAGCTCCTGCCACTGGCGCCGGGCGGCCGCCGAATCGACCGCGACCGTCGGGTCCATCCACGGATTGATCGAGTAGACGACGTCGAACTGCGTGGGCGGGCACATCACGTAGTGCCGGGTACGCACCGCGCGGGGCGCCACGGAACGCGGCGTCGTCAGGATCTGGGTCATGAGGCTCCCTCGGTCGATCTCTCGATCCTAGGGACCGCCCGGCGACTGAACCATCGCTCTTTCCTGCCTCTGACCGACGATTCGTTGCGCATTCACGGCGTCCACCTTTGGTACGTTGCGAACATGAGCCTGGACCAGATCGACCGTGACCTGCTGGAGGCCCTCACCGAGGACGGCCGCGCGAGCTTCGCCGCGCTGGGGTCGCGGGTCGGGCTCTCGGCGCCGGCCGTGAAGCGCCGCGTCGACCGGCTGGTCGAGAGCGGCGTGATCAGCGGGTTCACCGTGGTCGTGGACCCGCACCACCGCGGCTGGACGACCGAGGCGTACGTCGAGGTCCACTGCCAGGGCACGATCTCGCCGGCCGTCCTGCGGGAGGCGTTCCTGCAGGTCCCGCAGGTGCACGCCGCCGCCACCGTCTCGGGAGCGGCCGACGCGATCCTGCACCTCGTGGCGGAGGACGTCCGGGACCTGGAGGAGGCCCTGGAGAAGATCCGGGCCGGCGCGGCCAGCGTCAGCCAGACGGAGACGTCCATCGTCCTGTCGCGGTTGATCCACGACCGGCGCAGCGTCGCCGGGTGAGACCTCGGCGATGCGCGACGACGTGGCCCGCGGTGGCACTAGCGTGACCGCATGACTCGATCGCGGACCGCCTCCGTCGGCGCCGGACTGGTCGGCGCCCTGGTCTTCGTCGAGTTCGTCAGCGGCTTCCTGCAGGGGTACTACACGCCGCTGGCCACCGACATCGCCCGGCACCTCGACATCAACGACGCGGACGTGAACTGGTTCGAGGCGGCTCAACTGCTGTTCTCGGCGCTGTGCGTGCCGCCGCTGTCGAAGCTCGGCGACCTGATCGGGCACCAGCGGGTCCTCGTGTGGTCGGCCGGGCTGACCGCGGTGGCGACGTGGGGGATCGCGCTGTCGTCGAGCTTCGAGGGGTACCTGGTCTTCTGGGCCCTGCAGGGCGTGTTCACCGTGTGGCTGCCCCTCGAGGTCGCCCTGATCTACCGGCGCAGCATCGGCCGGCCGATGCGCGCCGCCGCGACGCGACGGGCGACCGGCGTCATCGTCGCGGCGTTGCAGGCCGGCGCGATCGCGGGTGCGCTCTCGGCCGGCGCGACGTCCGCCGTGTTCGGCTCGTTGTGGATGGTGCTGGCCGTGCCGGCCGTGCTGACCGTCGCCGTGGTGGTGATCATCGTCGGCTTCATTCCGGGCGGACACGAGGCCCAGCACGGCAGCCTCGACGGCCCCGGGCTGGCCCTGATCAGCGCGAGCCTGCTGCTGGTGACCGGCGGCCTCTCGCTCGTGCGGGTGTGGGGCGCAGGCTCGCCGTGGCCGTGGGCGGCGATCGTCCTCGGCGCGCTCGTGCTGGTGCCGTTCTGCCGGCACGAGCTGCGGACGGCCGATCCCATCATCGACCTGCGGGTCATGCGCCAGCCCGCGATGTGGCCGGTCCAGTTCACCGCGCTGCTGTTCGGCGTCAGTGTCCTCGGGGCGCAGATCCCGTTGTCCACCTTCGCCCAGACCGATCCCGACGTCCACGGCTACGGTCTCGGGCTGGATTCGACGTCCGTGGCGCCGATCATCGGCGGCTACGTGTTCTCGATGCTCGTCGGCGCCCTGCTGTTCGCCCGGATCAGCCAGCGGTCGAGCCCTCGGGCCTGCCTCATCGGCGCGGCCGCGCTGGTCGGCGTCGGGTACGCGTCCCTGCTGGCGCTGCACGGGTCCGTGATCCAGATGGCCGCCTGCATGGTCGTCGCCGGGCTGGGCTCGGGCGCCCTCGTCGCGGCCCTGCCCGCTGCGGCCGCGGCGGCAGCGCCCGAGGGGCGGACGGGCGTCGCGACGGGACTGACCAACACGACCAAGACCATCGGTGGATCGTTCGCCTCGTGCGTCTTCGGCGTCGCCCTGGCTGCCGGTGCGACCCATGCGACCGCCGCCTCGCTCTCGGGCTACTACACGGTGTGGATCGTCTGCTCGGCCACGGCGTTCGTGGCGGCGATCGGCCTGACGTTCGTCCCCCGGCTGGCCTTCGCCGACCCGGTGGCACGAGAAGAGGAGCTGGGACGATGACCGCAGCCGAGCGACTGGCCGAGCTGATCGCCTGCCGCACCGTCTCCGCCCCCGGGGAACGGGACGAGGCGCAGTTCGTCGCCTTCCGCGAGACCTTCGCAGGTCTCTATCCCCGCCTGCACGAAGCGCTGGAGCTGACCGAGTTCGACGGCGGCACGCTGCTGTTCCGCTGGCCGGGTCGGACGTCGGCCGACCCGCTGGTGCTCATGGCGCACTACGACGTCGTCCCGGCACCGGCCGAGCAGTGGGATCGCGACCCCTTCTCCGGGACCATCGAGGGCGGGTTCGTCCACGGCCGCGGCGCCCTCGACGACAAGGGGCCGCTGGTCTGCATCGCCGAGGCCGTCGAGTCCCTGCTGGCCGAGGGCTTCGAGCCCGCCCGCGACGTGTACCTGTCGTTCGGGGCCGACGAGGAGGTCTTCGGCCGGGGTGCGTCCGACGTCGTCGATCATCTCGGGTCCGCCGGCGTCCGGCCGTGGCTCGTCTCCGACGAGGGCGGCGCGATCGTCGACGATGCCCTGCCCGGGGTCTCGGCGATGACCGCGATGGTCGCGATCGTCGAGAAGGGCAGCGTCGACGTGGGCCTGCTGGCGCGCGGCGGGGGAGGGCACGCGTCCACGCCGTCGCGCCACGGCGCCACCGCGCGGCTCGCTCGCGCCGTCGTGCGGATCGAGCGACACCCCGCGACCCCGCACCTGTCCGATCCCGTGCTGCAGATGCTGGACGCCCTCGCCGAGCTCGTGCCGCGCCCTGCCGGCGCCCTGCTGCGCCGCGCCCGACGGGCGAACCGCCCGGTGGCCGAGCTGCTCGCCCGGCTGGGCAAGGAGACCGCCGCGATCGTGCGCACGACGATGGCCGTGACCCAGCTGAGCGGCAGCCCCGCCCGCAACGTCCTGGCCACCGAGGCGCGCGCCAACGTCAACGTGCGGCTCGCGATCGGCGACACGAAGCAGCACCTGGTGGCGCGACTCGAGCGGCTGCTCCGTGGTCTCGACGTCGAGGTCGAGCGCGTCGACGGCGACGACCCGCCGCCGGTGTCGCGGACCGACAACGATGCGTGGCGTGCCCTGGGCGACGCCATCGCGGTGCTGGGACCGGACATCCACGTGGTGCCGTACGTGCAGACCGGCGGCACCGACTCGCGGCACTTCACCCGCATCAGCGACTCGGTCTACCGCTTCGCCCCGCTGCACATGACCCGCGCGCAGCGCGACTCGATCCACGCGCCGAACGAGAAGGTCGCTGTCGAGACGCTCGAACGCGGCGGCGCCTTCCACCGTGCTCTCATCATGGGACTGGGCGAGAGGCCCTAGAGTCGGCCCATGGCAGTCGATCCCACCGGTGCGGACCTCAAGCGCTACCTGGCCGAGGACCCGGGAGGTCCGGTCGTGATGCTGAACCTGCTGCAGTTCCGCGAGGACGGCATCGGGTCCTACCGCGAGTACAGCGAGCGGGTCGGACCGTTCCTGGCGAAGGTCGGCGCCGAGGTCGTCCACGCGGGCAACCTGTCCACCGCGCTGGTCGCGCCGCAGGACTGGCCGTGGGACGCCGTGCTGCTGGTGCGCTACCCCTCGCGCGAGGCGTTCAGCCAGATGGTGGCCGATCCGGAGTACCAGCAGATCACCGGACTGAGGTCGCAGGCGCTCGACGCGGCGGTCCTGCAGGCCGCCACCACGTGGGGCGCCTGACCCGGCTCCCGAGGCCCGATTTGAGTCCGGGGCCCCCTTCGACGTAGACTTGTGTGTCGGCCTAGTCGGGCCGTATCCCCATGCCCAGTGGCGCCCCGGGAAACGGGTGGGGACACGTGCGCGTGCCGGGTCGAACAGTCGATACGAAGAAGTTGAGGTGTATGGCGAAAAAAGAAGGCGTCATCGAGATGGAGGGTGCGGTCGTCGAGGCCCTGCCCAACGCGATGTTCCGGGTCGAGCTGGCCAATGGCCACAAGGTCCTGGCACACATCAGCGGCAAGATGCGCCAGCACTACATCCGGATCCTCCCCGAGGACCGTGTCGTGGTGGAACTCTCGCCGTATGACCTCAGCCGCGGTCGCATCGTCTACCGCTACAAGTGACAACTACACATCCCCCACGTTCAGTTCGTACCGAAGAGAGAGCTTCTCGATGAAGGTCAACCCGAGCGTGAAGAAGATCTGTGACAAGTGCAAGGTGATCCGTCGCCACGGCCGCGTCATGGTGATCTGTGAGAACCCGCGCCACAAGCAGCGCCAGGGCTGATCAGAAAACCCTCTTCTTCAACGCAGCACCCTGAACATCTGACGGCTCATCCGGGCCCCGTCCACGACGGAGTCCGGTTGCCACCTCCGGCGCAGAGGCCGGAGCCCGATCGAGGCGATCGGGATGCCCCAGGTGACGACACCTCTGCCGAACCGAAAGGAACTGCCAGCACATGGCACGCCTCGTCGGAGTGGATCTGCCGCGCGAAAAGCGCGTGGTGATCGGACTCACGTACATTTTCGGGATCGGCCGCACTCGTGCGGTCGAGGCCCTCGCCGCCACCGGCATCGACCCCAACACCCGTGTTCACGAGTTGACCGACGACCAGCTCGTCGCGCTCCGTGACTACATCGAGGCGAACTTCCAGGTCGAGGGTGACCTGCGCCGCGAGGTCACCGCGGACATCCGCCGCAAGATGGAGATCGGCTCGTACCAGGGCCGCCGTCACCGTGCGCACCTGCCCGTTCGCGGCCAGCGCACCAAGACCAACGCGCGCACCCGCAAGGGCCCCAAGCGCACCGTCGCCGGAAAGAAGAAGTGAGGTAGCCGATGCCCCCGAAGAACTCCGGCGCCAAGAAGGTGCGCCGCAAGGAGAAGAAGAACGTCGTTCAGGGCGAAGCCCACATCAAGAGCACGTTCAACAACACGCACGTGACGATCACCGACCCCAGCGGTGCGGTGATCGCGTGGGCCTCCGGCGGAACCGTCGGCTTCAAGGGCTCGCGCAAGTCGACTCCGTACGCCGCCGGCATGGCCGCCGAGGCCGCCGGACGTCAGGCGATGGACCACGGCATGAAGAAGGTTGACGTCTTCGTCAAGGGCCCCGGCTCCGGACGCGAGACGGCGATCCGGTCGCTCAGCGGCGTCGGCCTCGAGGTCGGCACCATCTCTGATGTGACCCCCAGCCCCCACAACGGCTGCCGTCCGCCCAAGCACCGTCGTCTCTGACGCGTCGTCGACTTTTCTTCAAGGAGTAATCAACCATGGCCCGTTACACCGGACCTCTCACCAAGAAGTCGCGCCGTTACGGCGTCGACCTCGTTGGTGGGGACAAGGCCTTCGAGCGCCGTCCGTACGCGCCCGGCCAGCACGGCCGCACCCGCGTCAAGGAGTCGGAGTACCGCACCCAGCTGCAGGAGAAGCAGAAGGCGCGTTACACCTACGGCGTCCTCGAGAAGCAGTTCCGCAAGTACTACGAGCTCGCGTCGCGCCGTCCCGGCAAGACCGGCGACAACCTGTTGATCCTGCTCGAGAGCCGGCTCGACAACGTCGTCTACCGTGCAGGCCTGGCCCGCACGCGCCGTCACGCCCGCCAGCTGGTGACCCACGGTCACTTCGTGGTCAACGGCGTGAAGACGAACATCCCGTCCTTCCAGGTCAGCAAGCACGACATCATCGACGTGCGCGCCAAGAGCCTGGAGACGACGCCGTTCATCGTCGCCCGTGAGACCCATGACGCCGATGTCGTGCCCGGTTGGCTCGACGTCTCGCCCGATCGTGGCCGCATCCTCGTGCACAACAAGCCCGTGCGCGAGCAGATCGTGGTCCCGATCCAGGAACAGCTCATCGTCGAGTTCTACTCGAAGATCTGATCCTTCACCTTCATCCACCAACCCGGCCCTCATATAGCGGTGGGACCGGAAAGGAAGATTCACCATGCTGATCGCACAGCGCCCCGTTCTGTCCGAAGAGGTCGTCGACGAGTCCCGTTCGCGGTTCGTCATCGAGCCCCTCGAGCCCGGATTCGGCTACACCCTCGGCAACTCGCTGCGTCGTACGCTGCTGTCGTCGATCCCGGGTGCGGCCGTCACCTCGATCAAGATCGACGGTGTCCTCCACGAGTTCTCGACCATCGAGGGCGTCACCGAGGACGTCACCGAGATCATCCTCAACCTCAAGAACCTCGTCGTGTCGTCGACGATCGACGAGCCCGTGGTCATGTACCTGCGGGCCGACACCGCCGGTGACGTCACCGCCGCGGCGATCACGCCGCCGGCCGGTGTGGAGGTCCACAACCCGGACCTGCACGTCGCGACGCTCAACGACAAGGGCCGTCTCGAGATCGAGCTGGTCGTCGAGCGTGGCCGCGGCTACGTCTCGGCCGTCCAGAACAAGACGGGCGACGAAGAGATCGGCCGCATGCCGGTCGACTCGATCTACAGCCCCGTCCTGAAGGTCACGTACAAGGTCGAGGCCACCCGCGTCGAGCAGCGCACCGACTTCGACAAGCTGATCATCGACGTCGAGACCAAGTCCTCGATCCTGCCGCGCGACGCGATCGCGTCGGCCGGTTCGACGCTGGTCGAGCTGTTCGGCCTGGCCCGTGAGCTCAACGTCGAGGCCGAGGGCATCGACATCGGCCCGTCGCCGGTGGACGAGCAGCTGGCCGCCGACCTCGCGTTGGCGATCGAGGATCTGGACTTCACGGTCCGTTCCTACAACTGCCTCAAGCGCGAGGGCATCCACACCGTGGGTGAGCTCATCACGCGCAGCGAGCAGGACCTGCTGGACATCCGCAACTTCGGGTCGAAGTCGATCGACGAGGTCAAGGCCAAGCTCGCCGAGCTCGGTCTGTCGCTCAAGGACAGCCCGCAGGGCTTCGATCCGTCCGCCGTCATCGACACGTTCGACGAGGACGCCGGATTCGCCGAGGACGAGCAGTACTGAACTGCTCTGACACCACTGATTCAGGAGTAACGACATGCCCACCCCCACCAAGGGTCCTCGCCTCGGCGGCAGCCCCTCGCACCAGCGGCTGATCCTGGCGAACCTGGCCCAGAGCCTGTTCGAGCACGGCCGCATCACGACGACCGAGGCGAAGGCCAAGCGCCTGCGCCCGTACGCCGAGCACCTCATCACCAAGGCCAAGACCGACACGGTGGCCAACCGCCGCCACGTCGTCAAGGTCATCCGCGACAAGGGCGTGCTCCACACGCTCTTCACGGAGATCGGCCCGGCCATGGCCACCCGTCCGGGCGGCTACACGCGTATCACGAAGATCGGTCCGCGCAAGGGCGACAACGCCCCCATGGCCGTCATCGAGATCGTGGAGGCCAAGGACTTCGACGCCGCCGCGCCGAAGGCCCCCCGTGCCGAGGCTGCTCCGGCTGTCGAGGAGGCCCCGGTCGAGGAGACCGTGACCGACGAGACCGTCGAGACGCCCGCCGAGGAGACCGCTGAGGTCACCGAGGCTCCGGCCGACGAGGCGACCGAGTCCACGCAGGACGAGGCCAAGTAACACCTCTCGTACGAGGCGCCCATCCCCCCGGGGGTGGGCGCCTCGTCGTTTTCCCGCGCCGACCTGGGCGGGGGCGCCGCAGCGGCGGGTTACCATCAGGGGCCACTCGTGACCGAGGTGGCGACGTTTTCGGGGAAGGTTCACCATCATGAGGCTGCGGTTGCGCCGTCCACTCACTCTGCTCGTGCCTGCGGCGCTGACCTGCGCCCTCGCGGCGGGGACGCTGCCGGCCATCGCGTCCACCGACGACGCCCCGGCGCCGTTGAACACGACCGAGGCGCCCGAGCCCGCGCGGGGCATCATCGTCAAGCTCGCCGACGGTGCGGACGGAGCCGTGACCGACCTCGTCGATGACGTTGCGGCCGAGCTGCCCGACGACGTCGGCGTGGCCCAGACAGCCTCGGGGCCGGCCGACCTGGGCCTGCTGGAGCTGTCCGAGCAGGTCGAGTCCGACGATCTCGACGGCGCCATCGAGGTGCTGGAGGCTGACCCGCGGGTCGAGTGGGTCGTTCCCAACGGGGTCCGCCTGCCGTCGGCCACCGCGAACGATCCGAGCTTCCGCGACGGGAGCCTGTGGAACCTGACCGGTGCGTGGGGTGTCGAGGCGCCGCAGGCATGGGACATCACCACCGGCAGTGGGAACGTGCGCGTTGCGGTCGTCGACACCGGCCTCCTCACGAACCATCCCGATCTGGCCGGGCAGTACGTGGCGGGCCGTGACTTCGTCGACGACGAGTACGACTGCGCGAACAGTGCCTGTTCGCGGATCCGGTATCGCAACTCGTTCACCAGCGCCAACGACGGCAACAGCTGGGACGCCAACCCCGCGGACCCGGGTGACTGGCGCGACTACGACAATCAGTGCCGGGGCATGGCCGCGGGCACCAGCAGCTGGCACGGCACCCACGTCGCGGGCACCATCGCGGGCAAGCGCAACAACGGCATCGGCGTGGCGGGCATCGCCCCCACGGTCAAGGTGCAGCCGGTGCGCGTCCTGGGCCGCTGCGGCGGCACCGACTGGGACATCGCGATGGGCGTGCTGTGGGCCTCGGGCGCGAACGTCACCGGCCACGACGGTGGACGTCACGGCAAGGTGCCGGTGAACCGGACGCCGGCCAAGATCATCAACCTCTCGCTGGGCGGATGGATGGCGCGGCCCGCGGACGTCCGGGAGATGTGCAAGTTCTACGGCCAGATCTCGGCGGTCGCCCGCAAGCGCGGCTCGACGATCGTCGCGGCAGCGGGCAACAACGGACGCAACCACGCGCAGAACGTGCCCTCGTCGTGCCCCGGCTACATCGCCGTGGCCGCCACGGACCAGCAGGGAGCGCGCGCGCCCTTCTCGAACTACGGCGCGGGCGTCGACGTGGCCGGCCCTGGCGTCGCCATCGCCTCGACCTACAACAGCGGCACGAAGGCGCCGGCCGCGTTCCCCGCGGCCGGCACCTATGGCCGGCTCCAGGGCACGAGCATGGCCGCGCCCGCCGTCTCGGCCACCGCCGCGCTGGCGTACACCGCCGGGATCACGCACCCCGACGTCCTCGAGCGCGTCCTCAAGGCCACCGCGCGGCGCGCGGCCGGGTGCTCGGCGGCCCAGTGCGGCGCGGGTGTCGTGAGCGCCCACCGCGTCCTGACCGCCAAGACCCCGATCAGCGCCCCCCGGCTGAGCGGAACGCCCCGCCCCGGCGGCACGCTGCGGGCGACCCCGGGATCGTGGCGGAACGGCGCCACCGTCAAGCTCACCTGGTTGCGCGCCGGCCGCGTGGTCACCACCGGCCCGACGTACCGGGTCGGCAAGGCCGACATCGGCAAGGTCGTCACGGTCCGGTCCAGCGCCACGAACGGCACGCCGGGAATCTTCCACCAGAGCTCGGTCGCGGTGAAGGTCAAGCCTCGGCTGGCCTTCGGCATGCCGTCGAAGCTCAAGAAGTCGACGCGCGCGAAGCTGGCGGTCAAGGTCAAGGCGCCCTCCGTGCGCCCGACCGGCACGATCAAGGTCTACGACGGCAAGAAGCGCATCGCCGTCAAGAAGATGAAGGCCAAGAACAAGGGCAAGATCGTCATCAAGCTGCCCAAGCTGAAGAAGAAGGGCAAGCACCGCATCCGGGTCGTCTACTCCGGCAGCGGAAAGGTGAGCGGGGCCAAGAAGAGCAAGGTCGTGCGGGTCCGCTGACCGCGTCGGGAAAAACGCGAGACGGGACGGATGTGACAGCAGTAGCCTGCTGACGTTCATCTCGTTCGACGAGACGTCCCCTCCCGTCAGGAATCGTCGTGCGCCGTAGCCTGCCCCTGTTGATCCTTCCCGTCCTCGTCGCGGCCACCGTGATGGTCGACGTCGGTGCCTCGGCCGAGCCGGTCACCGAGCCGTCCGCCCGGGTCGAGCCCGCCGGTTCACCCGCGCCGCGACTGGCTCGCGGCCTCATCGTCAAGGCCCGCTCGGACACGCCCGCGCGGCGTTCGTCGATCGCTCGGAGCGCACGCACCGAGCTGCCCACCGGCAACGGCGTGGCGTCGACCGCCAGCGCGCCGGCGGGCCTGTCGGTCCTGCGGCTGGAGGAGCCGGTGCCCGTCGCCGAGCTCGATGCGGCGATCGAGCAGGTCGAGTCGCGGGCCGACGTCGAGTGGGTCATCGCGGACACGCTGCGAACGACCACCAGCGCGCCACCGGTCGAGGTCGACGACCCGGGCTTCCTGATCCAGGGGAACCTGTGGGACACCCGTGACACCATCGACGGCCAGCCGACGGACGGCGGCTTCACCACGAGGGCGCCGGCACTGTGGCGGTCCACCCAGGGCGATCCCTCCGTCGTCGTGGCGGTCGTGGACACGGGCATCACCCAGCATCCCGACCTGGAGGGCCAGACCGTCGCGGGATACGACTTCGTCGACGACGAGTGCACGCCCCTCGGCGACGCCTGTTACTACGACCGCACGTACGTCAACGCCGGTGACGGCGACGGCTGGGACGCCGACCCCTCCGATCCGGGGGACTGGCGCGACGAGGGACTGGTGACGCGCTGCTTCGGTCCTGTCGACGATCCGTCCGAGTACACGGCGGAGAGCTCCTGGCACGGCACGCACGTCGCGGGCACCGTCGCCGCCAAGGCGGGCAACGGGTTCGGCGTGGCCGGGGTCGCCCCCGGAGTCAAGGTCCAGCCGGTCCGCGTCCTGGGCCACTGCGGCGGCTGGGACACGGACATCGTGTTCGGGATCTTGTGGGCGGCCGGTGTGGACCTGCGCGAGTACGACGTCCCGCTGAACCCGACGCCCGCGAAGGTCGTCAACCTCTCGCTCGGCGGCGCGTACGAGTCGGCAGAGGACGCCGCTCAGGACTGCGAGCTGTACGGCGAGATCGCGTCCATGGCCCGGGCGCGCGGGGCGACGCTCGTGGCTGCGGCGGGCAACGACTCCGCGCGGGAGATCGCGCCGCTGAGCCACAGCGTCCCCGCCTCCTGCGCCGGGTTCGTGAGCGTCGCGTCGACGAGCGACACCGGGCATCGCTCCTGGTACTCGACCGCGGGCGAGGGCGTCGACATCGCCGCACCCGGCGGTGAGATGCAGGTGCCCACGTCGTCGGCCGAGCGCGGCATCCTCTCGACGGTCAACCTCGGCACGACCGCTCCGGGGGCGGCCGGTTACGCCTTCTACCAGGGCACGAGCATGGCCACGCCGGCCGTGGCCGCGGGTGCGGCGCTGCTGTACTCCCTGGGCATCACCAGCCCCGACGCCGTCGAGGCGGGCCTGAAGTCGGCGGTCCAGCCGTTCTCGACGGTGCGCTACGGGCGCCGGACGATCGGCGGAGCAGCCACGTCGCTCACGACCGACGAGCTGGACTGCACCACGACGGGCCGGACGTCGTGCGGCGCGGGCATCCTGGACCTGTCGCGGGTGACGGCGCCCCTGGCGGCGCCGCGGGTCACCGGGACCGCCGCGCTCGGCGAGCAGCTGCAGGCCCGGTCGGCCGGCCTGACGACGGCCGGAGCCTCCACCCTCACGTGGTGGCGCGCAGCGACGAAGGTCGGCACGGGCGCCGCGTACCGGATCACCGCCGCGGACGCGGGTCGGACGCTGACCGTGCGGGACACGGTGGCCTCGGGCCCCTTCGCAGGCGCTTCGTTGGCGACGTCGGTGGTCGTGCCGGCTGCCCCGACCCCGAAGCCCACGCCGAAGCCGGTGGCCAAGGTGAAGGCGACGCTGCGGATGTCGGTGCCCTCGAAGTTCCGGCGCACGAAGCGGGCGCCGCTGACGGTGAGGATCGCGGCACCCGGCGTGCGTCCCACGGGCACCGTGCGGATCTACGACGGTCGCAAGCGGATCACGACGCGGAAGCTGCAGGCCAAGCACGGCGGCACGCTGCGCGTCACCCTGCCGAAGCTGAAGAAGGGCAAGCACCGTCTCCGCGTGGTCTACTCGGGCAGCGCGACGGTCCGCTCGGCGGCGGCGAGCAAGGTCGTCCGGGCCCGTTGACGGGGGCCCGCGGACGAGCGGCGGGACGCATGCGACGGACGTAGCCTGAAGTGGTGGGTCTCGTTCGACGAGATGCTGCCTCCCGTCGGGACACCGCCATGCGCCGCAACCTCCTTCTGCTCATCGTCTCCGCCGTCGTCACGGCCAGCGCCGTGGTCGGCGTCAGCGCGTCCGCCGAGCCGGTCGCCGCTCCACCGGACGTCGTCGACCCGGCGCCGGCGCCGGCGCCGCGCCTGGCCCGCGGCCTGATCGTGAAGGCCAACTCGGACGCAGCGTCACGCCGTGCCTCGATCGCCCGCACCGTCCGGCGCGAGCTTCCCGCGGGCGCCACGGTCGCCTCCACCGTCACCACGACCTGACCGGCCTCGGCCATGGCGTCGGTCAGCGACCGCACCACGGGCATCCACCGCCGCCAGTCCGTTCCGCCGACCACGCGCGCCACGTCACTGGGGCAGATGGTCGATCCGTCGCGCTTGCGCAGCAACGCGCGATGGCGGCCTCCGCGCGGTCGCGCAGGGTCATCCTCCTGCTCTGCGACGACGCTACCGCCGGGCCGGGGGACGCGCCCGGTCGTGAGATGGGCTCAGCGGACGCCCATGGTCGCGGCCAGGGGCAGCGACCACGGCAGGGCCTCGTGCTCGCGGAGCCGGTCACGCAACGCCGTCGTGAGGTCCTCGGGCATCGACGTGGTGCGCCGCGAGGTGAGGTCGACGTGGAGCTCGAGGAACTCCAGGGTGTTGGCGATCGTCCCGCGGGAGCGGTTGACGATGATCGTCAGCCCGTGGATCGCCTTCGGGGCGACGCCGAGGATCCGCAAATGGACCGACAGCTCGTCGCCGACCAGGGACTCGTCGTGGAAGCGGATGTGGTGCTCCACGCTGAAGATGCTGTGGCCGGTGCGGGCGCGGTAGCCGTCGTCGAAGCCCAGCGTGGTGAAGGCCGCGTCGGCGGCCTGCATGTGCAGCCGGTAGTAGTGGCCGACGTTCACATGGCCGTTGCCGTCCTCGAACTCGGCCGGCGCGACCAGGGCCAGGGCGGTCCCGAGGTCGGAGACGTCGTCGATCGTGGGCGCGGTGGCGGTGGTCATGGCCGTCACTCTAACCACAGTTGAATCGAGTTTCATGTTCCTGGCCGTCCGCGCGGGGGTTCCCAAGGTGACGCGGCGCCACTAAGGTGCTAAAACTGAAACCAAGTTCATCTTGTGACGCACGCCACGTGTGGTCACGTCACCTGCGATCGAAGGACGACATGGTCAACATCGTTTCCCGCGTCTGGGCCCACGCCGACTCCGAGCCGGACCGGGTGGCCATCCGGTCTCCCCGGACGATCACGTTCGAGCAGCTGCGCGAGACGAACCGGCGCGTCGCCGGCGCGGTCCGTGCCGCCGGTCTGCAGCCCCTGGATCGGGTGCTGTTCGTCGCGCCGACGATCCCGGAGTTCCCCGAGGTCTACTACGGCCTGCACGCGGCGGGCGTGACCGTCACGACGATGAACGTCATGTCGACGATCCCCGAGATCGACTACGTCCTCGACGACTGCGACGCGTCGCTGGTCATCGCCTGGCACGAGTGCGCCGACGCCGCGCGCACGGCGGCCGAGCGGCGGGGCGTCCCCTTCTGGCAGGTCGACCCGGGTGCCGGCTTCGACGCCGAGCCGCTGGTGCAGGCCCACGAGCACGAGGCCGACGACACCGCGATCATCCTGTACACGTCCGGCACGACCGGGCGGCCCAAGGGCGCCGAGCTGACGGCGTCCAACCTGGTCGACACGGTCGACTCCTTCCTGCCCGTGCTGGAGCTCGGCGACGCCGACCGCTTCGGCACGGCGCTGCCGCTGTTCCACGTCTTCGGCCAGGCCGTGTGCATGAACACGGCGCTCGCGGTCGGGGCCTCGTTCTCGCTGCTGAGCCCGTTCGACCCCGCCAAGATGCTCGAGATGGTCCGGACCGACCGGCTCACGACGATGTCGGGTGTGCCGACCATGTGGAACGCCATGCTCCACGCCGAGGGCGACTTCACGCCCGAGGACTTCGCCTCGCTGCGGATGGCCACCTCGGGCGGCGCGTCGCTGCCGGTCGAGGTCATCCGGGCGTTCACCGAGCGCTTCGGCTGCTCGATCCTGGAGGGCTACGGGCTCACCGAGACGACCGGCGCGGCGACCTTCAACGACCTGAACCGCGAGCAGCGCACCGGCACGACCGGGCCCGCGCTGCCCGGCACCCGGATCGAGGTGCGGGACTCCACCGGCGCGGTGATGCCCGTCGGTGAGGTCGGTGAGGTCTTCATCAAGGGGCCGACCGTCATGAAGGGGTACTGGAACCGGCCCGAGGCCACCGCGAGCGAGCTCGTCGACGGCTGGCTGAAGACCGGCGACCTGGGCTCACTCGACGCCGACGGCTACCTGACGATCGTCGACCGGGTGAAGGACCTCGTGATCCGTGGCGGCTACAACGTGTACCCCCGTGAGGTCGAGGAGGTGCTCTACGAGCACCCCGCGATCGTCGAGGTGGCCGTGGTCGGCATCCCCGACGAGCACTACGGCGAGGAGATCGCCGCGGTGATAGCGCTCGCGCCGGGCCACGAGGTGACCGGCGAGGAGCTGCGCACCTGGGCCAAGGAGCGGCTCTCGGCCTACAAGGTCCCGAGGGTCTACTCCTTCGTCGACACGCTGCCCAAGGGCGCCACGGGCAAGATCCAGAAGCGGGCCATCGACAAGGACGCCCTGCTCGAGCTCGCCCGCGACGCGGCTCGCGCGCGATGACCTCCGCGACGGCGCCGCAGGACCAGGACGTCTTCGCGTCCGCGGCGCCGCCGCGCGCGGTCCTGTTCGACTTCGGGGGAGTGCTGACGACCAGCGTCTTCGAGTCGTTCGCCTCGTGCAGTCGTGAGATCAGCGGCGATCCCGATCTGCTGCTGCAGGTCGTGGCACAGGACGAGGCCGCGAGCGCGGCGCTCGTCGAGCACGAGTGCGGCCGCATCGAGGACGAGGAGTTCGAGGCGGCCGTCGCCCGCGGACTCGCGGCGCGCGGAGTCCAGGTCGAGCCGCACGGCCTCATCGTGCGGATGCAACGCGGCCTCGAGCGCGATGTCGCGATGCGCACCGCCGTCGAGAGCCTGCGCGAGCGCGGCATCGCGGTCGCACTGGTCTCGAACTCCCTCGGCCGCGACTGCTACACGGGTCACGACCTCGACGCGCTGTTCGACGTCCAGGTGATCTCGGGGCGCGAGGGGGTCCGCAAGCCCTCGCGGGCGCTGTACCGCATCGCGTGCGAGCGGCTGGGCGTCTCGCCCGGCGAGGCGCTCATGGTCGACGACCTGGCGATCAACGTGCGCGCCGCGCACGCCCTGGGGCTGGGTGGCGTCGTGCACCGGAGTGCCGCGCGGACGGTCGGGCAGCTGGCCGATCTGCTCGGTCTGCCGGCCGGCGCGCTCGGCCCCGAAACCCGTTCTTGAACTTGAGCCCGAATTCAGGTTAGGGTGTGAACCACGTCACCCCGACCACCCCTTCCGACGCGAGGAGCAGCATGGACATCACCGGCAAGGTCGCCGTCGTCACCGGAGCCGGTGGCGGCATCGGAGCCGCTCTGGCCGAGGCCCTGGTCACGGCCGGCGCACAGGTCGTCCTGGCGGACCTCAAGGCCGATGGTGTCGACTCCGTGGCCGCCCGCCTCAACGAGCAGACCCCCGGATCTGCCGTCGCGGTCGCCGGCGACGTGTCCCGCACCGAGCAGATCGAGAAGCTCATCGCCGCCGCCGAGGAGTCCTTCGGCCCCGTCGACGTCTACTTCGCGAACGCCGGTGTCGGCGGGGGAGTGTCCCTCGACGCCTCCGAGGAGGAGTGGGACCTCGCACACCAGGTCAACGTCATGGCGCACGTGCGCGCGGCCCGCCTGCTCGTGCCCGGCTGGGTCGAGCGCGGATCGGGATACTTCGTCTCGACCGCCTCGGCGGCCGGCCTGCTGACGCAGATCGGCTCCGCGACCTACTCGGTCTCCAAGCACGGCGCCGTCGCGTTCGCCGAGTGGCTCTCGATCACGTACGGCGACCAGGGCGTGGCCGTCAGCTGCCTGTGCCCCATGGGCGTCAACACCGACATGCTCACCGGCGGCGGGCCCGTCACCAACGAGACGCAGCGCCGCGCCGCGCAGGCCGTCACCGACGCCGGCGGAGTGCTCGAGGCCGACGAGGTCGCGGCGATCGTGCTGCGGGCCATGGCCGCCGAGGAGTTCCTCATCCTGCCCCACCCCGAGGTGAAGGTCTTCGCGTCCCGCAAGACCGGCGACATCGATCGCTGGCTCGCCGGGATGCGCCGTTACCAAGCCTCCCTCGCCTGATCCATCGCGCCAGAACACGCGACCCACCACCAGCCAAGGAGCTGACATGCATTTCGAACTCTCGGAGACCGCCAAGGAGTACCAGGAGAAGTTGCTCGCCTTCATGGACGAGCACATCTACCCGGCCGAGGCCGTCTACCACCGGCAGATGGCCGAGGCGGGCGATCCGAACTTCCACCCGCCGGTCCTCGAGGACCTCAAGGCCGAGGCCAAGAAGCGCGGCCTGTGGAACCTGTTCCACCCGCACAAGGACGAGGCCTGGGGCTCACCCGGCCTGAGCAACCTCGACTACGCACCGCTCGCCGAGATCATGGGCCGCAGCCCGTACATCGCCCCCGAGGCCATGAACTGCAACGCGCCCGACACCGGCAACATGGAGGTCCTGCAGCTCTTCGGCACGGAGGAGCACAAGGAGAAGTACCTCAAGCCGCTGCTCGCCGGCGAGATCGCCTCGGCGTTCTGCATGACCGAGCCCGCCGTGGCCAGCTCGGACGCGACCAACGTCGAGCTGCGCATGGTGGCGGACGGCGACGAGTACGTCCTGAACGGCCGCAAGTGGTTCGCCTCGAACGCGCTGCACGCGAACTGCAAGGTCCTCATCGTCATGGGCAAGACCAACCTCGAGGCCGAGACCCACCGTCAGCAGTCGATGATGGTCGTGCCGATCGACGCCCCCGGCGTCACGATCGTCCGCGGCCTGCCGGTCTTCGGCTACATGGACCGCGAGGGCCACGCCGAGATCCTCTTCGAGGACGTGCGCGTCCCCAAGACCGCGCTGCTGGCCGGCGAGGGTGACGGCTTCATGATCAGCCAGGCCCGCCTCGGGCCGGGTCGCATCCACCACTGCATGCGCTCGATCGGCATGGCCGAGCGCGCGCTCGACCTGATGATCAGCCGCGCCCAGAGCCGCACGACGTTCGGTCAGCCCGTGGCGATGCGCTCGAACATCCAGGACTGGATCGCCGAGGCGCGCATCCAGATCGAGATGATCCGCCTGCTGGTGTTCAAGACGGCGTACCTGATGGACACCGTGGGCAATCAGAAGGCTCGCACCGAGATCGCCGCCATCAAGGTGGCCGCCCCCGAGATCGCGCTGAAGATCATCGACCGCGCGATCCAGGTGCACGGCGGCGGTGGCGTCACCGACGACTTCCCGCTGGCCAGCTTCTACGCGCACCAGCGCACCCTGCGGATCGCGGACGGGCCGGACGAGGTGCACAAGCGCACCATCGCCCGCGTCGAGCTGCGCCGCATGGAAGCGGAGCTGTCCCGCGCCTGAGCGCCACCGGCGTGCGGGCGGTCTTCGGACGCCCGCACGCCATCGGCTGCGCTCGGCGCGGCCACCCATCCCCCCCGCGATCTCATGAGAGAACGATCAATGTTGATGGAGACGAAGTGACATGAAGTGGCGTCGGTTCCTGGTGTCCCGGCTCGTCCGGCTCGCCTTCGTGCTGGTGGCGATCACCACCCTCACGTTCCTCATGATGCACCTGGCCCCGGGTGATCCCGCGCGCCTCGTGGCCGGGATGGACGCGGACGAGCAGGCGGTCGAGGTCGCCCGCGAGCGGCTCGGTCTCGACCAGCCGATGTACCGCCAGTTCCTCGACTACGTCGGTGGACTGTTCCGCGGCGACATGGGCACGTCCTTCGCGACCAACCAGCCCGTGACGGCGGAGATCGCGCAGAAGATCGGTCCCACCGCGCAGCTCGCGGTGATCGGCATGGCGCTCATCCTGCTCGTGGGCCTGCCCCTGGGCATCATCGGCGCGGTCCTGACCCGCAACGGTCACCGCTGGTTCGAGATCGTGTTCAGCGGATCGACCGGCGCCATGGCCTCGATCCCGCAGTACCTCATCGCGACCTTCCTGGCGTTCCTGTTCGCCGTGACCTGGCAGCTGCTGCCGGTCGCGGGATCGGGGTCGATCGAGGCCGCGATCCTGCCGGCCGTGGCCATCGCGGTCCGCCCGGCAGCGTCGATCGCCCGCCTCGTGCGGGTGCGGACCCTCGAGGTCCTCGAGTCCCCATACGTCCGCACGGCACGCAGCAAGCGCCTGCCGACGCGCAAGCTCTACCTGTCCCACGTCTTCCCCAACTCGATCACGACCATGCTCGCCATGGGCGGCGTCACCTTCGCCAGCCTCATCGGCGGCGCGGTCATCGTCGAACAGGTCTTCGCCCGCCTCGGGCTGGGCACGACGCTGGTCCATAGCGTCCTGGTCGGCGACTACCCGGTCGTCCAGGGCATCGTCCTGCTCCTCGGGCTCTCCGTGGTCCTGGTCAACTCCCTGGTCGACGTCATCCTCGGGATCGTCGATCCCCGCACCATGGAGGCCGGCCGATGAGCACGAACCGCCACGGCACGACGCGCCAGATGCTCCGCGCGTTCCTGTCCACCCCGACCGGCATCATCTCGGGCCTGATCCTGCTGGGCCTGACCGTGCTGGTCATCATGGGCCCGAACGGGTTCGGCGACCAGGCCGTCGTCAGCAACATGGCGCGCTCGAGCGAAGGGCCGTCCGCGGACCACCGCTGGGGCACCGACGCGCTGGGCCGTGACATCTTCACCCGCACCCTGGCCGCGACCCGGCTGTCCATCCTCTACGCCTCCGCCGCGGTCTTCTTCGCGATGATCGTGGGCGGCCTGATCGGCGGCCTCATCGCCGCCGGAGGCCCGCGCGTCCGCAAGGTCGGCGCCACCGTCATCGACACGATGATGGGCTTCGGCGACATCCTGCTGGCCGTCGTCGTGGTGGCCATCGTGGGCGTCGGCGCCAAGGGTGCCGTGCTCGCGATCGGCGTGGCGTTCACACCGCACTTCGCGCGCTTCACGTACAGCCTCGTCGACTCGGTGATGGTGCGGGACTACATGTCGGCGGCCCGGGTCGTCGGGGTCAGCAAATCGGGCATCGGACGCCGGTACGTCGGCCGCAACGTGGCCGACAGCCTCGTCATCGTGACGTTCACGACCGTCGCCGAGGGAATCATGGCGATGTCCTCGCTGAGCTTCCTGGGCCTGGGCATCCAGTCACCGCAGTTCGACTGGGGCCAGATGCTCACCGACGGGGTCAAGAACTTCTACCTCAACCCGTACGCCGCCCTCGTGCCGGCGACGTTGATCCTCATCACGGGCCTGGCGGTCAACCTCTTCGGTGACGCCCTGGCCCGCGCCGTCAACCCGGTGCTGTGGAGCGAGCGGCCGAGCCTGTTCCGCTCGCGCTTCCGCCGTGACCGCGCCAAGACGCTGGCCGCGACGCCGGAGATCACGATCGACCCCGCCATGGAGACCGAACTCAGGAAGGGACGCCCATGAACGACGCCTCCGCGAACGACGACCGCCTGTTGGACGTGCGCAACCTCTCGATCAGCATCGAGAACGACGACGAGGCGCCGCCGCTGGTCCGGGACGTCTCGTTCCACCTCGATCGCGGCGAGATCGTCGGCATCGTCGGCGAGTCCGGCAGCGGCAAGACCCTGACGTCGCTCGCGGTGTCGCGGCTGCTGCCCCAGGGCCTGAAGATGACCGCGGACCGGGTCGACTTCGACGGCCACGACCTGCTGAACGGCTCGGATCGCGAGCTGCGGACCGTCCTGGGCACCAACCTCGCGATGGTGTTCCAGGACCCGATGTCCTCGCTCAACCCCGCGCGCAAGATCGGCGCCCAGATGATCGAGACGGTGCGCGAGCACCGGGGCCTGTCCAAGAAGGAGGCGCGTGCCCTGGCCATCCGCAGCCTCGAGGACGTGCACATCACCGAGCCGGCCAAACGGCTCAAGCAGTACCCGCACGAGCTGTCCGGCGGCATGCGCCAGCGCACGATGATCGCGATGGGCCTCATGGGCGAACCGAGCCTGATCCTGGCCGACGAGCCCACCACGGCGCTGGACGTGACGGTGCAGGCGCAGGTCATGCAGCTGCTGTGCGACCTCAACGACCGCAAGGGCAGCGCCGTGCTGCTGATCTCGCACAACATCTCGCTGCTGTCCGAGGTGTGCGACCGGATCATCGTGATGTTCCGCGGCGAGATCGTCGAGGACCTGACCACGGTGAAGCTGCTATCCGGTCCCGACCACCCCTACACGCAGGGCTTGATCCGCGCGGTCCCCGATCTGAACACCGACCGCAGCGAGGACCTCGTGACCATCGAGGACGGGCAGTTCGACGTCGAACGGGAGCTGAACCATGCTTGAGATCCAGAACGTCGAGGTGACCTACCCCGGACCGCCGCCGTTCACGGCCGTCAAGGGCATCGACCTGACCGTGCCGACCGGCTCGACAGTGGGCCTCGTGGGCGAGTCCGGCTCGGGGAAGTCCTCGATAGCCCGCGCTGCCATCGGCCTGACGCCGGTCACGCACGGCAAGATCCTGCTCGACGGCGAGGACGTCACGAACCCGAAGGGAAAGGCGCTGCGCCACCTGCGCGGCCGCGCCCAGCTGGTCTTCCAGGACCCGCACGCATCGCTCAACCCCCGCATGGAGATCGCGATGGCCGTGCAGGAGGCGGTCAGCGTCGCCACGGGCAAGCGCATCACCTCACGCGAATGCGCCGACGCGGCCCTGGACCTGCTCGACAAGGTGGGCGTGCCGAAGGCCGCCGTCCGCCGGTACCCGCACCAGCTGTCCGGCGGGCAGCTGCAGCGCGTGTCGATCGCCCGGGCGCTTGCGCTCGAGCCGTCGCTCATGATCCTCGACGAGGTCACCGCGTCGCTGGACGTCTCGGTCCAGGCGCGCATCCTCAATCTGCTGCGTCAGCTGCAGCGCGAGCTCGACGTCTCGATGCTCTACATCTCGCACGACCTCTCGGTCATCCGCTACCTGGCCGACCACGTGTACGTCATGCGCCACGGCGAGATGGTCGAGGCCGGCACGGCCGACCAGGTCTTCGAGTCCCCGCAGCAGGAGTACACCAAGGCCCTGTTGTCCGCCGTTCCCACGCTGGGCGGCAGTCGCTGGCGCTCGCGCCACGACCTCGTCGTCAGCTGACCGAACCCCAACGAACGCTCCGAGGTGGAGCACAAGGAGCCATGCATGAACACCGTTGACCGGTTGTGGAGTCACGCCGAGAGCACCCCGGACGCGATCGCCGTGCGGGTCGGTGACGACTCGTGGACGTACGCGCAGTTGCGCGACCTCATCGCCACCTGGGCGGCGCGGTTGGACCGGGCCGGCATCTCGGCGGGGGACCGCGTGCTGCTGGTGGCGCCGACGTCGCAGGAGTTCGTCGTCGTGCACCACGCCGTCGCGGTGATCGGCGCCATCGGCGTGACGGTCAACTCGACGTCGACCGCGGCCGAGCTCGAGTACTTCCTCACCGACGCGGAGTGCGCTCTGGCCATCGCGTGGCACGAGACGCAGGACGTCGCGCGCCAGGCCGCCGAGGCGACCGGGATCGACCTGTGGGTGCTCGAGGCGGGGGACGTCGAGGTCGACATCGCGCCCGACCTGGAGCTGCCGCGGCCGATGGTCGAGGACGACACGGCGGTGCTGCTCTACACGTCCGGGACCACCGGCAAGCCCAAGGGCGCCGAGCTGACCCACGGCAACATCGTGGCCTGTGCCGAGATCATCGCCGGCACGCTGGAGAGCGACGGCTCGGACCGCGTGGGGACGGCGTTGCCGCTCTTCCACGTGTTCGGCCAGGTCTGTGTCATGGCCAGCACCTTCGCGGTCGGCGCGAGCCTGTTGCTGCTGCGCCCGTTCAGCGGACCGGGCCTGTTGCAGATGGCCGCCGCACACCGCCTGACGATCCTGGCCGGCGTCCCGACGATGTGGAACGCCATGCTGCACGCCGACGTGGACGTCTCCCGCGAGGACCTGGCGAGCCTGACGCACGCCCTGTCCGGTGGCGCCGCGCTGCCGCTCGCCGTCGCCGACGCGTTCCGTGAGCGCTTCGGCTGCCGCGTCCTGGACGGCTACGGCCTCAGCGAGACGACCGGCGCCGCCACCTCCGCCAAGCTCAGCGTCCGGCGCAAGGAGGGCTCGGTCGGCCCGGCCCTGCCGCGGTTGAAGGCCTGCATCATGGACGCAGAGGGCCGCCCGGTCGAGCCGGGCGTCCACGGCGAGGTCGCCGTCGCGGGGCCCGTCATCATGAAGGGCTACTGGCGTCGTCCCGAGGCCACTGCGGAAGTCATGCGCGGCGACTGGTTCCTGACCGGCGACATCGGCAAGCAGGACGAGGACGGCGACGTGTGGATCGTCGACCGCAAGAAGGATCTCGTGATCCGGGGCGGCTACAACGTGTACCCGCGCGAGATCGAGGAGGTGCTCTACACTCATCCGGACCTGCGCGAGGTCGCCGTCATCGGCGTTCCCGACGACCGGCTGGGCGAGGAGATCGCCGTCGTCTTCGCCCCGCACCCCGGGCGCGAGGTGGACGCCGCGCGCCTGCGCGAGTGGATGGAGGAGCGCCTGGCTCCCTACAAGGTGCCGCGGGTCTACCAGCAGGTCGAGGAGCTGCCGAAGGGATCGACCGGCAAGATTCTCAAGCGCCAGCTCGACCGCGGTGCGGTGCTGGCCCAGGGCACGCGCGTCTCGCGCGACCGGAGCGCGTCGTGACGCAACTGATCGCGACGGAGCCCGTCGCCCGGTGGATCGCCTCGTTGGGGATCGGCGCCGAGGGCCCGATCGAGTTCCGGCGCGTCGGCGCGGGGCAGTCGAACCTCACGTTCCTGGTGACCGACTCCGTCGGGCACCGGTGGATCCTGCGCCGCCCGCCACTGGGCAAGCTGCTGGCGTCGGCCCACGACGTCGAGCGCGAGCACCGCATCATGTCCGGCCTGCAGGGCACCGGGGTCCCGGTGCCGGCGATCCACGGGTTCACGAAGGACCCGGCGGTGACGGACGCGCCGATCATGCTCATGGACTTCGTCGACGGGCGGGTGCTGGACAGCATCGAGGCCATCGAGACGGTTCCCCAGGACACCCGCCGCGCCATCGGTCTGTCGCTGGCCTCGACGCTCGGGTCCGTCCACGAGGTCGATCTCGCCGCGGCCGGTCTGGCCGACCTGGCCAGCCATGCGCCCTATGCCGAGCGTCAGCTGCGCCGCTGGCACCGCCAGTGGGAGCAGTCGCGCACGCGGGACCTGCCGATCGTCGACGATCTCGCGCAGCGGCTCACGGCCCGGGTGCCGGAGCAGCGCGAGGTGTCGCTGGTGCACGGCGACTTCCACCTGCTCAACGTGATCACAGACCCCAATGCGGGTCGTGTCACGGCGGTCCTGGACTGGGAGCTGTCCACCCTGGGCGATCCGCTGGCCGACCTCGGCGGACTGCTGGCGTACTGGCCCCAGTCCGACGACGAGATCATCACCGGCTTCCACGGCCCGACGCTGCCGGGATTCCCGTCGCGCGACGAGCTCGTGGCCCGGTACGCCGAGACCACCGGACGCGACGTGTCGGCCATCGGCTTCTGGTACGTCCTCGGCCTGTGGAAGATCGCGATCATTGCCGAGGGCGTGTTGCGCCGGTCGATCGACGACCCGCGGAACACCGCCGTCACCGGCCAGATCTCCAGCGACCTGATCGATGCCCTGCTGGCCCGTGCCGATCTCGAGGCGCGCGCCGTCGGCCTCTGAGCATCGCGGGCACCCCCCACCTGTTGATGTGTCGAAAACCGAGTACGTGAGAGGTTGAAATGAAGTTCAGCAAGCGAGTCGGCGCGGTGCGCCGCTCCACCCGGCGCCGTGGCCTGGCCACGGCCGCCGTCGCGGCAGTGGCCGCATCCCTCCTGGCCGCCTGTGGCGGCGGGGACAGCTCCGGCAGCGGAGCGTCGGGCGAGACGCCCGAGCAGGTCACGATGGTGCTGCGCAACGACGTGGACACCTTCGATCCGATGCTGACGGCCGCGGAGAACGGCGCCGTCCAGATGTACGAGGCGCTGTACGACACGCTCGTGCGTCGCAACTGGAAGACGGGCGACTACGAGCCCGCGATGGCCACCTCCTGGGAGATCACGCCGACGAAGATCGACTTCGCGCTCAAGGACGGGCTGAAGTGCAGCGACGGCAGCGACCTGCTGCCCAGTGACGTCCAGAAGTCGCTGGAGCGGCTGGCCGACCCGAAGACCGGGTCGATCTACACCGGCCGGTTCTTCGGCGCGGGCGGCGTGAAGCAGATCGTGGCCGACGACGAGGCGAACACCGTCTCGGTCGAGGTCAACGAACCGCATACCGACCTGATCGACTCCATGGCCACGGCGTTCATCGTCTGCCCGAAGGGCCTGGCCGACACCGAGGCGCTGGCGACGACGCCCCAGGGGTCCGGCCCCTACAAGCTGACGTCGATGAAGCGCGGTGACACCTACGAACTCGAGGCCTGGGGCTCCCCGGCCCTCGAGGACCCCGAGAGCGTGCCGGCCCAGCTGACGTACCGCGTGGTCACGTCCGACTCGACCCGCGCCAACCTCGTCGACACCGGCGACGCGGACATCGTCAGCGTCATCGGGCGAGACTCCAAGCGCCTCGAGGCCAGTGTCGAGCCGATCCAGGGCAAGGCGTTCCAGGCCGACTCGATCGTCTTCAACCAGCGTCCCGGCGCGCCGTTCGCGGACGAGCGGCTGCGTCGCGTCGCGGCCCAGGCCATCGACGCCACGAGCTACACGAAGGCGGCGTCCTTCGACGTCGGCGAGGCGGTCGACACGCTCGCCACGCCCAACATGGACTGCTACGTCGAGAGCAACGGCGAGATCGGCCTGAAGCTCGACAAGGACCAGGCGAAGGCCGACCTCGAGGCCGCGGGATACGGTCCCGGTGGCAAGGAGCTGTCGGTGCGTCTGCTGGGCTACGACCTGCAGAACTCCGGGCCGGAGTACGTCGCCGACGCGTTGCGCGAGCTGGGCATCAAGGTCGACATCACGAACGGCACGCTGGCCCAGGCCGCCGGTGTCGTCTACGGCGACGCGGGGGAGTGGGACGTCATGGTCTTCCCGATGAACGCCCCCGCACCGCACCTGTACCCGGCCGTCACGAAGATGAGCTCGAACCTCGGTGAGGGCGGGTCGTACAACTTCGGCCGGGTCCGCAACGAGGAGTTCGACCGCTACGCGAAGCTGGCGCCGGCCTCGACCGGGGACGAGCGGTGCGAGAACTGGAGCAAGGCCGAGGCGGCCCTGCTCGAGCGCACGGACGTGGTGCCGATGATGTGGCCGATCGCCAACTACTTCTCGAAGGACCTGACCTTCGAGACGGGCTATCGCACGACCGATCTGCGCACCATCCGCGTCAAGGGCTGAGTCCGCGACGAGAACTGGCCGGTTCGCCCGGGCACTGCGCCCGGGTGGACCGGCCTTCTCATGGCCTTGAAATGAAACTGAATTCAGTATTGATATTCGTGGTGACTTGGGTCACACTCGGGTCAAGAACTGAAGTCGTCTTCAGACTCACGTCCGAAAGGTTGACCATGACTGCTCCCCGAATTCGATCCCTGCGCCGAGGTGTGGGCGCCGTCGGCGTCCTGTTGCTGTCGACCTCCGTCCTCGCGGCGTGTGGCGGCTCCTCCGAGGGCGGCGACCGCGTCGCGGGCAAGGCCCCGGAAAGCCTGGTCATGGACCTGCGCAACGACGTCGACACGTTCGACCCGTTCCTGACGGCCGCCGACCAGGGAGCCGTCCAGATGTACGAGGCGCTGTACGACACCCCGGTCCGGCGCGATCTGAAGACGGGGGAGTACGTCCCGGCGATGGCGACCGACTGGGACGTGACCACCACGAAGATCTCCATGACGTTCCGCGATGGCCTGAAGTGCAGCGACGGGTCGGACCTGACGGCCACGGACATTGCGAACTCGATGAAGCGCCTGGCCGACCCGAAGACCGGCTCGATCTACACCGGCCGCCTCTTCGGTGCGGGCGGCGTGAAGCAGGTCGTGGCCGACGATGCGGCCAACACCGTGTCGATCGAGGTCAACGAGCCTCACTCGGACCTGCTCGACTCGATGTCGACGGCGTTCGTCATCTGCCCGAAGGGCCTGGCCGACACCGAGGCGCTGGCGACCCAGCCCCAGGGCTCGGGCCCCTACAAGGTCACGTCGCTCAAGCGCGGCGACACCTATGTGCTGGAGGCGTGGGACTCCCCGGCCCTGGAGGATCCGGACAGCGTGCCCGGCAAGATCACCTTCCGGGTGATCACCAATGACGCGACGCGAGCCAACCTCTTCGAGACCGGCGATACGGACATCGCCGGCATCCTGGGTCGGGACTCGCAGCGGTTGGAGGGCAAGCACGAGCCGATCCGCGGCAAGGCCTTCGAGGCCGACTCGCTGACGTTCAACCAGCGGCCCGAGGCCCCCATGTCGGACGAGCGGCTGCGCCGTGTGGTCGCCCAGGCCATCGACGCGGGCGCGTACACCAAGGCCGCGTCCTTCGGCGTCGGCGAGCCGGCCGCCACGGTCGTCACGCCCAACATGGACTGTTACACCGAGTCCAACGGCAAGCTGGGACTGAAGTTCGACGAGGATCGCGCGAAGGCGGACCTCGCGGCCGCGGGCTACGGCCCCGGTGGCAAGAAGCTGACCCTGCGACTGCTGGGCTACGACGTGCAGAACTCCGGCCCCGACTACGTCGCGGACGCCCTGCGCAAGATCGGCATCGAGGTCAAGGTCACGAACGGCACGCAGGCCCAGGCCGGCGCGATCGTCTACGGCGACGAGGGGGACTGGGACATCATCGTGTTCCCGTTCCTGAGCGCGGCGCCGCACCCGTACCCGCTCGTCACCAAGATGAGCTCCAATCTCGGCGAGGGCGGCTCCTACAACTTCGGCCGCACGCGTAACGCCGACTTCGACCGGTACGCGGCGCTGGCCACCAGCTCGCTGGGCGACGAGCGCTGCGAGCACTGGGCCAAGGCGGAGGGGGCGCTGCTCGAGCAGACGAACCTGGTGCCGCTGCTGTGGCCGATCGCGAACTACTTCGCCGACGGACTCACCTTCGAGGCCACGTACCGCGCGATCGACCTGCGGACCATCCGCGCGGTCGAGTGAGACCGGTGGGCACCCCGAGCAGCCGGGGTGCCCACCCCCTTCCCCACACCCACACCCGCAGCACGAAGCGCAAGGAGCACCATGTCAGTCGTACTCGCCGAGAAGGTCCTGGACGGTCGAGCCCTGCTCATCACCCTGAACCGGCCCGACGCCCGCAACGCCGTGAACGGCCAGGTCGCCCGCGAGATGGCCGCGATCCTGGACGATCTGGACGCCGACCACGCCCTGGTGGTGGGCATCATCCGCGGCGAGGGCCGCGGGTTCAGCGCCGGCATGGACCTCAAGGCGTTTCTCGAGGGCGACTTCCCGGAGTTCGAGGACCGCGGCTTCGGCGGCTTCGCCCAGCGCGGGCCGAAGACCCCGCTCATCGCCGCGATCGAGGGCTTCGCCGTCGCCGGCGGCCTGGAGATGGCGCTGGCCTGCGACCTCATCGTGGCGGCGTCCGACGCCAAGCTGGGCCTGCCCGAGGTGAAGCGATCGCTCATCGCGGCCGGCGGCGGACTGCTGCGGCTGGCCCAGCGCATCCCGTACCACGTGGCTGCGGAGATCGCCCTGACCGGAGACCACGTCCCGGTCGAGCGGCTGTACCAGGTCGGCCTGATCAACCGGATCGCCGAGCCCGGCCAGGCGCTCGACGAGGCGCTGGCACTGGCCTCTCGGATCGTCGACAACGCGCCGCTGGCCCTCGAGGGCTCGAAGCACGTCCTGGAGAACGCCGCCGACTGGGGCCTGGCCGAGGGCTGGAGGCACCAGGAACCCGTCAGGGATCGGGTGAGCCACTCCGAGGACGCCCGCGAGGGCGCCACCGCGTTCGCCGAGCGCCGGGCGCCCGTCTGGCGCGGACGCTGACCCCACCCGATTCCCACCACCACGCAACGAAGGACAGACATGACCTACACCACCCAGCTCCCCGTCCGCCCGCAGAACGTCGCCGAGCTCGAGGCGCTCATCGGCCAGACGATCGGCCCCACCGACTGGCACGAGGTGACGCAGGAGAGCGTCGACGCCTTCGCCGACGTGACCGGCGATCACCAGTGGATCCACGTCGATCCCGAGCGGGCCGCCCAGAGCCCGTTGGGCACGACGATCGCGCACGGGCTCTACAGCCTGTCGCTCGGACCGGCCTTCTCGTACTCGCTGATCTCGTTCGAGGCGTTCACGCACAGCCTGAACTACGGATACGAGAAGGTGCGGTTCCCGGCGCCGCTGCCGATCGGCTCGCGCGTGCGCATGACGACCGAGGTCATCGCCGTCGACCACGTGCCCGGCGGCGTCCAGGTGCGCGCCCGTCAGGTGTTCGAGCGCGAGGGCTCCGACAAGCCCGTCGCGGTCGCCGAATCCTTGGGACGACTGGTCGAGGAAGCGTGATGATCCGAAGTTGACGTCGAATTCCTCTAGGATGTGACTCATGAGTAGCTCGCCAGAGAGTGCGGCGCGTCACCGTCGCTCGGCCGGATTCTCCGGTTCAGCGACGCCTCGCGACCTGCCCACCACCCCGCGTGGCCTGCGCACCCGGGCCAAGCTCATCGACGCCGCACGCGTCGTGTTCGAGCGCGACGGGTTCCTGGATGCGCGGCTGGTGGACATCACCTCCGAGGCGGGCATCTCGGCCGGATCCTTCTACACGTACTTCGACAGCAAGGAGGAGATCTTCTCCGCCGTGCTGACCGAGGTCGAGCAGGAGATGCTCCATCCCGACGTCCGCGCCGTCACCGGCGGGGACGACCCGGTGGAGATGATCCGGCAGGCGAACCGCGCCTACCTGGAGTCGTACGAGCGGTTCGCGAACTTCATGCGGCTGCTGGAGCAGGTCGCCAGCATCGACGAGGACTTCCGCGAGTTGCGGCGCAAGCGCGGCGAGTCGTTCGTCCGCCGCAATGCCAAGAGCATTCGCCAGATGCAGCAGGACGGCGTGGCCGGCGCCGACATCGATCCGATGATGGCGGCCTCGTTCCTGTCCGGCATGGTGGCTCGCGCCGCCTACTCGCGGTTCGTGCTGGGCGAGAACTGGACGATCGAGGACATGGTCGACTCGCTGACCGAGCTGTGGGTGAACGCGCTCAAGATCTCGAGACCCGCGAGCTGATCGCCCGACGAAGCCCCTGACCGCAGACGGTCAGGGGCTTCGTCGTTCGCCGAGTCAAACGGTGCGCTGTGGGTCGGGGCCGGTTGTCTGGGCGGCCAACGTTTGGCGGCGGGGGATGCCCACGGCCGTGATGAGGACGCTGAGAGCCATGGTCGCCGCCCCGATCGAGAAGACGATGACGAACACCGATTCGTGCGGGTGGTCGTCGGGCATCAGGTGACCCGCGATCAGCGCGACCACCAAGGCGCTGCCGAGGGCGCTGCCTGCGGACCGGGTGATCGAGGCCATCGCGTTCGCCAGTGCCGTCTCGTGGGGGCGGACCACGGCGGTGACGACGGCGGGCACGGCGGCGAAGCCCATGCTGAAGGCCGCGTTCGTGATGACGCCGCCCAAGATCACCTGCCAGGCCCGGTCGTGGAACGCCAGGAGCTGCAGGTAGCCGAGCAGGCCCACGACCGAAGAGGCGAGCAGCGTGGCGCGGCCTCCGAACCGGCTGACCCACATCCCGCCCAACGGCGAGGCGATGATGCCGATGCTCGCGGCGGGGAGCAGGTAGACCAGGCTCGTCTCGAGCACCGACGCCGAGAAGCCGTGGCCGTGGCTCTCGGGCACCTGGACGAGCGCGGTGATCGCCAGGAAGATCAGGAACATCCCGAACCCGATGAAGAAGCCGATCGCGTTGGCCGACGCCAGGGTCCGGTCACGCAGCATCGCGATCGGGACCAGCGGCTCACGCACCCGGTTCTCGACCGTGAGCCAGGCGGCGAAGGTCACGACCGACCCGCCGAGGCAGCCGGCGGTCGCGACGCTCGTCCAACCCCAGTCGTTGCCCTGGGTCATGGCCAGCAGCAGCAGGATCAGGGCGACGCCCAGCAGGAACCCGCCGATCCAGTCGACCCGGCCGGTGCGGTGCGGGCGGTCGCGGGGGATGACCGCGACGGCCAGGACCAGCAACACCAGTGCCACGGTCAGCGTGAACCAGAAGATGTTGCGATAGTCGCGGTCGCCGTGCGTGAGGATGCCGGTCAGGACGAGTCCGGCTCCGGCCCCGACGCTGATCGCGCCGGTCAGGAAGGACAGCCCCAGCGGCAGCCGCCGGGCGTCGAGGTGGTCGCGCAGGATCCCCACCGACAGTGGGAAGAGGCAGAACGAGGCGCCCTGCACCGCACGGGCGACCAGCAGCAGCCAGTAGGAGGAGGTCGCGGCGGCCAGCAGGGACCCGGCGGCGACCGCGACGACGACCACGAGCACGAGACGACGGCGACCGTGGAGATCGCCGGACTTGCTCAGGACGGGGGTCAGCACCGCAGCGGCCAGCAGGTTGATCGTGACGACCCAGCCGATCGCGGCGGTCGAGACCTCGAGGTCGCGGCTCATCTTGCCCAGTACGGGGACCGCCATCGTCTGCAGCAGTGCGGTGACGGTGGATAGCAGGGCCAGGACGCAGACCAGCGCCGCGCCGGATGTCCGCGCCGGGCGGTCGGCCCGGCGACGCGTGGTGTTCGGTGACATCGGCGTCCCCGCTCGCTTCCTGCGCCGCGGCGCGTGGTTGACAATCGGGCGGTACCCCGCCAAAGTTGAAACTGAAGTAAGATTCATGTTAGCCCCATCACGTCCGGGGCGCGAGCACTATTTCCATCGACTTCGAGCAGAGGACACGTCCATGAGAGAGGCTGTTGTCGTCTCGACCGCCCGCACCCCGATCGGCAAGGCCTATCGCGGGGCGTTCAACAACACCCAGGCCCAGCAGCTGGCCGGCCACGCCATCGCGGAGGCCGTGAAGCGCGCCGGCATCGACGGCTCCGAGGTCGAGGACGTCGTCCTGGGCGCGGCGATGCAGCAGGGCAGCTCCGGCTTCAACATCGCCCGGCAGGGCGCGCTGCGCGCCGGGCTGCCGACCTCCGTGGCCGGCATGACGGTCGACCGCCAGTGCGCCTCGGGCCTCATGGCGATCGCGACCGCCGCCAAGCAGATCGTCCACGACGGCATGGACATCACCGTCGGCGGCGGCGTGGAGTCGATCTCGCTCGTGCAGAACGAGCACATGAACGGCCACCGCGCGAACGACCCCTGGCTGGAGGAGCGCCGGCCCGATCTGTACATGCCGATGCTGCAGACCGCCGAGATCGTGGCCGAGCGCTACGGCGTCAGCCGCGACGCCCAGGACGAGTTCGCACTGCTGTCGCAGCAGCGCACGGCCGCCGCCCAGGCGGCCGGCCGGTTCGACGCCGAGATCGTGCCGTTCGAGTCGGTCCAGCTGGTCCAGGATCGCGAGACCAAGCAGATCAGCGAGCAGCGCGTCACGCTGGCGAAGGACGAGGGCAACCGTCCGTCGACGACCCGCGAGTCGCTCGCGGGGCTGTCCGCGGTGCTGCCCGACGGCCAGGTGACGCAGGTGTCGAGCGTGACCGCCGGCAACGCCTCGCAGCTCTCCGACGGCGCGTCCGCCTCGGTGCTGATGGAGGCCAAGGTCGCCGAGCAGCGCGGCGCGGAGGTGCTCGGCGTCTACCGCGGTATGGCCGTCGCGGGCTGCGATCCCGACGAGATGGGCATCGGCCCGGTCTTCGCGATCCCGAAGCTGCTCAAGCACCACGGGCTCACGGTCGACGACATCGGTCTGTGGGAGCTCAACGAGGCGTTCGCGTCGCAGGCGCTGTACTGCCGCGAGGCACTCGAGATCGACCCCGAGCGCTACAACGTCAACGGCGGCGCGATCTCGGTCGGCCACCCGTACGGCATGACCGGCGCACGCCTTGTGGGCCACTCGCTCATCGAGGGCAAGCGCCGCGGCGTGCGGTACGTCGTCATCTCGATGTGCATCGGCGGCGGCATGGGCGCCGCGGGCCTGTTCGAGGTCGCCTGATGCCGGCGCAGCTCATCGGTGGCACCAGCACCGACGACGACGTCTACGGCGAGGTCGGCGACGGCATCGGCACGATCACGCTGAACCGTCCCGACCGTCGCAACGCCCTGTCCGACGCGATGATCGCGGGCCTGGAGTCGCTCCTCGACGCGATGCAGGAGTCGCCGGAGGTCGGCGTCATCGTCATCACGGGCGCCGGCAGGGCGTTCTGCTCCGGCGGCGACGTCCAGGATTTTGACGCCAAGGGTGGCGAGGGCGGCGGCGGCAACGAGGTGGACGCTGCGGCCGTCGAGGCCCAGCGGCAGGCGCAGCGCGCGACGGTCGCCAAGATCTACCGCAGTCGCAAGCCCGTGATCGCTGCGATCCCGGGTGCCGCGGCCGGCGCCGGCCTGGGCCTGGCTCTGGCCGCCGACTTCCGCATCGGCAGCGAGCGGGCCGTCTTCGCGACCGCGTTCGGCGCGGTCGGCCTGTCAGGCGACTTCGGCGTGGCGTGGCTGCTCAACGACATCGTGGGTCCGGTCAAGGCACGTGAGCTGATGCTGCTGAACCCGCGGGTCCGCGCCGAGGAGGCTCGCGCGCTCGGCCTGCTCAACGAGGTCGTGCCCGAGGACGAGTTCGACGGCCGGGTGCGCGCTCTGGCCGAGCAGCTGGCGAGCGGGCCTGCGCAGGCCTATGAGTACATGCTGGACAACCTCGACCGTGCGCCCCGCGTGAGCCTCGAGGAGAGCATGGACGCCGAGGTGCCGCTGCACAAGGCGACCGGCCTGACCGAGGACCACATCGGCGCGGTCCGCGCCTTCGTCGAGAAGCGCACGCCGACCTTCGGTCGGCGCTGACCATCAACCCGAGAGGAACCGCATGATCAACGTGACCGCGGCCGTGACGGTCCGCGAGGGCCGCGCCGCCGACTTCGAGGCGGCCGTCGCCGACGCCCGTCCGGGCATGCTCGCCGATCCCGGCTGCACGCGCTGGGACCTGCAGCGGGTCAGCCGGTCCGAGGTGGACTACGTGCTGCTGGAGGAGTACGTCGACGGTGACGCCCTGCGCCGCCACGGACAGTCGGCCGAGTTCGTCGCCTTTGGCGAGGTCCTCAAGGACATGATCGCGGGCCCGCCCGTCCTCTCGGTGTTGAAGCCGGTCGGTGAGCAGTCCCGCTAGCGGACGGCCCGAGGTCCACGGGGCGGGTTCGCTGGTCGACGAGCGACAGGTCCGGGCGCTGCCCGTGACCGCGCGCGGCCAGCGAACCCGCGAGTCCCTGGTCGCGGCGGCGCGGCAGGTGTTCGAGCGCGACGGCTTCATCAACTCGCGCCTCACGGACATCGCCCGCGAGGCCCGCACGTCGATCGGGACGTTCTACACGTACTTCGACAGCAAGGACGAGATCTTCACCGCCGTCCTGCAGGTCGCGCAGGACGACATGCTCCACCCGGGCCTGCCGCGGGTGGAGGAGGACCCGCAGAACATCGCCGCGGTCCTCGAGGCGTCCAACCGCGCCTACTTCGAGGCGTACCGACGCAACGCCCAGCTCATGGTCCTGCTCGAGCAGGTGGCCACGATCAACCCCGACTTCCGCGACCTGCGGATCCAGCGCGCCAAGGTCTTCACGACGCGGGTCATGCGCTGGGTCGAGTCGATGCAGGAGTCCGGCGTGGCCGACCGGAGCCTCGATCCGCTCATGACGTCGCGCGCGCTGACCAGCATGGTGAGCCGGCTGGCGTACTACTCCTTCGCACTGGGCGAGGAGTGGGACGTCGAGGCCATGGTCGAGACCTCCACGAAGCTGTGGTTCAACGCTCTCGGGATGACGCTGCCCGGCCCCACGGCCGACTGATCGCGCCGGGCGAGCGGGGCATTGCCACCGCGGCATCCACGCGCTAGCCTGAGTTGAATCTGAATTCATCTTTGGGAGACTGCCGTGGAATTTGCCTACGACGCCACCACCAACGACCTGATCGAGCGGCTGACCTCGTTCATGGACGAGTTCGTCTATCCCGCCGAGGCGACGTTCTGGGAGCAGCTCGAGGCCGCTCCCGACGTGTGGTCGCCCCCGCCGGTGATCGAGGGCCTCAAGTCCGAGGCGAAGCAGCGCGGCCTGTGGAACCTGTTCCACCCGGGCGCCGAGGGCGCCGGCCTGACGAACCTGCAGTACGCACCTCTGTGCGAGATCATGGGCCGCAGCCTCCACATCGCCCCCACGGCCACGAACTGCGCCGCGCCGGACACCGGCAACATGGAGGTGCTGAGCATGTTCGGCACCGAGGAGCAGAAGCAGCAGTGGCTCGAGCCGCTGCTGGCCGGTGAGATCCGCTCGGCCTTCGCGATGACCGAGCCGGCCGTCGCCAGCTCGGACGCGACCAACATCGAGACCTCGATCGTGCGCGACGGCGACGAGTACGTCATCAACGGCCGCAAGTGGTTCATCTCCGGCGCGATGAACCCGAACGCCAAGATCATGATCGTCATGGGCAAGACCGACCCGAACGCGTCGCGTCACCGCCAGCAGTCCCAGATCCTCGTGCCCCGGGACACCCCGGGCGTCGACATCCGGCGCGGGATGCGCGTCTTCGGCTACGACGACCGCGATCACGGCGGCCACGCCGAGGTCGTCTTCACCGACGTGCGCGTGCCGGTCTCGAACCTCATCGCGGGGGAGGGCGAGGGCTTCGCGATCGCCCAGGCCCGCCTCGGGCCCGGCCGCATCCACCACTGCATGCGCTTGATCGGCATCGCCGAGCGCAGCCTCGAGCTGATGGTCGCGCGCGCCAACGACCGCGTCGCCTTCGGCAAGCCCCTGAGCGAGCAGGGCGTGATCCGCGACTGGATCGCCGAGTCGCGCGTCAAGATCGAGCAGATCCGGCTGCTGACCCTCAAGGCCGCATGGCTCATGGACACGGTGGGCAACAAGGGCGCGCACACCGAGATCCAGGCGATCAAGATCGCCGCTCCCCGCACGGTGGAGTGGATCGTCGACAAGGCCATCCAGGTCCACGGCGGTGGCGGCCTGAGCCAGGACTTCCCGATCGCCGAGTGGTTCGCCCAGGTGCGGACGCTGCGGTTCGCCGACGGACCCGACGAGGTCCACAAGAACGCGCTGGCGCGTCACGAGCTGCGGAAGGTGGCCTCGCGTGACTGACGTGCGCGCGGAGGTGGCGGCGCTCCTGGCCCGCTTCGACCTCCAGACCGTCGACCCCGTCGAGTTCCTCGGCGCCAGATTCGATGCCGGCCTGGCGTGGGTGCACTTCCCCGTCGGGCGTGGCGGTCTGGGGCGTCCCCGCGACGAGCAGCAGGTCGTCGAGCAGCTGTTGGCCGAGGCCGGCGCACCGGCGCCCGATCTCGGCCTCAACAGCATCGGCCTGGGCATGGCAGCCCCGACCCTGATCGCCTTCGGCACCCCCGAGCAGCAGGACCGCTACCTGCGGCCGCTGTTCACATGCGAGGAGATCTGGTGCCAGTTGTTCAGTGAGCCCGGAGCCGGGTCCGACCTGGCCGGCGTGGCGACCCGCGCCGTCCTCGACGGCGACACCTGGGTCGTGAACGGCCAGAAGGTCTGGACCTCCGGCGCCCAGAACGCCCAGCGGGCGATCCTCGTGGCGCGGACCGATCCGACGGTCGTCAAGCACGCCGGCCTGTCGTACTTCGTCGTCGACATGAGCGACCCGGGGGTGGACGTGCGTCCACTGCGCCAGATCACCGGCGAGGCCGAGTTCAACGAGGTCTTCCTCAACGACGTGCGCGTCCCGGACGCCGACCGCGTGGGAGCGGTGGGAGCCGGGTGGCGCGTCGCCACGACCACCCTCAACAACGAGCGCGTGGCCATCGGCAGCGGCGCGGATCGCGAGGCCGGGCAGATCGGCATCGTCACCGAGCGCTGGCGGCGCGATCCGTCCGTGCGCTCGGCGGCCGAGCACGACCGGCTGATGTCCTGGTGGGTCGAGACCGAGGTGACCCGTCTGGCCGGCGAGCGGCTGCGCCAGCAGCTGGCGATGGGCCAGCCGGGACCCGAGAGCTCGGCGATGAAGCTGGCGTTCGCGAAGCAGGCCCAACAGGTCTCGGGCTTCGCCCTGGAGCTCGATCCCGACGCGGGCCTGCAGTACGACGACTGGACGATGGTCCGGACCGGCTCGGCCAGCTTCCTGGGCCGCGGTCCGGGATTCCGCTACCTGCGCGCCAAGGGCAACTCGATCGAGGGCGGGACGTCCGAGATCATGCGCAACGTCGTGTCCGAGCGTGTCCTGGGCCTGCCCGCCGACCACCGCCCCGACAAGGGCGTTCCCTTCAACGAGGTGGCCCGATGACAGACCTGCTCTATTCGGATGTCGAGGAGTCGCTGCGCTCGAGCGTGCGCGGTGCCCTGAAGCGCACCGTCGATCCTTCGACCGTCGCGGCGCTCTACGACGCTCCGGACACCGACGTCTCGCCGGCTTGGTCCGCCCTCGCGGGCGACCTCGGCCTGGCAGGACTGCTGGTCCCCGAGGAGCGGGGCGGCGCGGGCGCGAGTGCGCGCGAGGCCTCCGTCGTGCTCGAGGAGCTGGGCCGCGCCGTGGCGCCGGTGCCGTTCCTGGAGAGCGCCGTCATCGCGACCACCGCGCTGCTGGCCGTCGACGCCCGAGACGTCCTGCCGCAGGTCGCCTCGGGCGACCGTCGCGCCGTCCTCGTCCTGCCGTGGTCGGCCCGCGCGGGGGCTTGGTCGGCGGGGGAGGCCGTCACGGCTCCGGTCGCCGGCGCCCTCGGCGCCGATCTGTTCCTCGTGCCGACCTCGGTCGACGGGACCGTGCGGCTGGTGCTGCACGAGACCGCCGACGTCACGCCGCTCACGTCCCTCGACATGAGCCGGCCGCTGGCGTCGGTCGCGCCGACGGACGAGGGACGCGTGCTGGCCGAGGGCGAGGCCGCGGTCGCGGCCGTCGATGCCGCGCTGGCCGCTGGCGCCGCGCTGCTCGCCTCCGAGCAGCTGGGTGTCGCGCAGTGGTGCCTGGAGACGACGGTGGAGTACGCCAAGACGCGCATCCAGTTCGCCCGGCCGATCGGCTCGTTCCAGGCGATCAAGCACCGGCTCGCCGATCTCTACCTCGAGGTCACGCAGGCACAGGCCGCCGCCCGGTACGCCGCGGACACGCTGGCCGCGCAAGATCCCGACGCGCCCGTCGCGCAGGCGGTCGCCCAGTCCTACTGCTCCGACGTCGCGGTGCACGCCGCCGAGGAGGCCCTGCAGCTGCACGGCGGCATCGGCATGACGTGGGAGCACGGGGTGCACCTGTACCTCAAGCGCGCCAAGTCCGACCAGCTCGCGCTCGGCACGCCCGCGGCGCACCGGGCCGACCTGGCCGGACTCGTCGACCTCCCGCAGCACTGATCTCACACCACGACAGACTCATCACCACAGAAGGGACCACCATGGACACCGCAGCACTGTTCAGTCTCGAAGGCCGCTCGGCCCTCATCACCGGCGGCTCGCGCGGCATCGGCAAGATGATCGCGGAGGGCTTCCTGAGCCAGGGCGCTCGCGTGTACATCTCGGCGCGCAAGGCCGAGGCGTGCGACGCGGCGGCCGAGGAGCTCTCGCAGTACGGCCAGTGCATCTCGCTGCCGGCCGACGTCTCGACGCTCGACGGCATCAACGACCTCGTCGCCCGCTACCGCGAGCACGAGTCGAGCCTGGACATCCTCGTCAACAACGCCGGCGCCGCGTGGGGAGCCCCGTTCGACGAGTTCCCCGAGTCCGGCTGGGACAAGGTCATGGACCTCAACGTGAAGTCGCTCTTCTTCCTCACGCAGGCCCTCAAGTCCGACCTCGTCGCCGCGTCTGGCGACCACCTGGCGAAGGTCATCAACATCGCGTCGATCGACGGGATCAGCCTGAACCCGCAGGAGACGTACTCGTACCACGCGAGCAAGGCGGGCGTGATCCAGCTGACCCGCCGGATGGCCATCCGCCTGATCGAGGACCGGATCGCCGTCAGCGGCATCGCGCCGGGCGCCTTCGCCTCGAACATGAACAAGGACGCGCGCGACCGCGGCGACGAGATCAAGGACTCCATCCCCGCCGGTCGGATCGGCGATCCCGAGGACATGGCGGCTGCCGCGATCTACCTGGCCGCACGGTCGGGCGATTACGTGGTCGGTTCGACGATCACGGTCGACGGAGGCGTCACCCACGCCCGCTGACGCCGCTGTACCCAGCCCTCCCGGTCTCCCCACGAAGGAGATCGGGAGGGCTTTTCTAAAGTTGAACTCAATATTGACTCCGGCCCCGTCGTCCTTCAAGATGGGGCGAACGTGTGAGCACGATCACAGCCCCTTGGAGGAGAACGACGATGGCAAGAACCAGTGCAGCGGTGGTGCTCGGGACCGTCGCAGTGATGGCCCTGAGCGCCTGCGGAGGCGAGGCGAAGGGCTCGAACGGCGCGGCCGGCGAGGTCCCGGAGAGCATCGTCATGGACCTGCGCAACGACATCGACACCTTCGACCCGGCGATCTCGTCGTCCGACCAGGGCTCGATGCAGCTGTTCGAGGCGCTCTACGACACGCCCGTCCGACAGGACCACGAGACCGGAGGGGTCTCCCCGGCCATGGCGACGACGTGGGATGTCACGCCCACGAAGATCGTCTTCACCCTGCGCCCCGACCTGAAGTGCAGCGACGGCTCCGACCTGCTGCCGTCGGACGTCGCCAAGAACATGCAGCGGCTCGCCGACCCGGAGTCCGGGTCGCCGTTCACCGGTCGCCTCTTCGGTCCCGGGGGAGCCAAGTCGATCGTCGGCGACGACGACGCGGACACCCTCACGATCGAGGTCAACCAGCCGCACGCAGACATGCTCGAGTCGATGACCAACGCCTTCGTGGTGTGCCCCCGAGGGCTGGCCGACCTCGAGGGTCTGGGTACTGCGCCGCAGGGATCGGGCCCGTACAAGATTGCCTCGATGAAGCGTGGTGACGAGTACGTGCTCGAGGCCTGGGACTCCCCGGCGATCACCGACGAGGACGCCGTGCCACCGAAGATCACGATGCGCGTGGTCACGTCCGACTCGACGCGAGCCAACCTGTTCGAGACCGGAGCGACCGACATCGCCGCCATCCTCGGTCGGGACAACGAGCGCCTCGTCCGCAAGCACGACCCGATCCAGGGCAAGGCCTTCGGCGCCGACGCCATCTCCTTCAACGAACGCCCGGGACGGCCGTTCGCCGACGAGCGCCTGCGTCGCGCCGTAGCCCATGCCGTCGATCCGGAGGGGTTCACCAAGGCGGCGTCGTTCGGCCTGGGCGAGCCCACCCGCACGTTCATCACCGAGAACATGAACTGCCACACCCCCGAGAACGGTGAGGTCACGCCGCAGTTCGACCTCGACCGGGCGAAGGCCGAGCTCAAGGCGGCCGGCTACGGCCCCGGCGGCAAGGAGCTGACCATCAAGATGCTCGGCTACGACGTGCAGAACTCCGGACCGGAGTACTTGGCCGACGCGATCCGTCAGCTGGGCGTGAAGGTCGACATCACCAGCGGCACCCAGGCCCAGGCGGCCGGGACGATCTACGCCGACAACGATGACTGGGACCTCATCGTCTACCCGTACCAGACCGCGGTCCGCACGCCCTTCCCGATGGCCACGAAGATGAGCTCGGTCTACGGCGAGGGCGGCGCGCTGAACTGGGGCCGCGTCAAGAACGCGAAGTTCGAGGCACTGGTCAAGGACAAGCTCTCGAGCGTCGAGGGTGACGAGCGCTGCGCCCTGTGGGGTCAGGCGGAGGCCGCCCTGCTCGAGCGGGTCGACTTCGTTCCCCTGATGGTCCCGGTGGCGAACTATTTCACCGACGGCCTGACGTTCGAGGCCGGCTACCGTGTCGTGAACCTGCGGAGCATCCGCAACGCGGGCTGACGCGCACGAGCCAGCAGCCCCACCGGACCCCCCCCTTCCGGTGGGGCTGTTGTCGTCCTAGGTGCCTGCGAGCGCGCGGACCGTCTCGATCGTGTCGGCCTCGGCCGGCGACTTGTCGTCGCGATAGCGGACCACGCGCGCGAACCGCAGGGCGAGGCCGCCGGGGTAGCGCGTGGAGCGCTGGAGTCCGTCGAAGGCGGTCTCGACGACCTGCTCGGGACGCACGTGGACGACGTGCCCCTCGCGATGCGTCTCCAGTTCGAGGAAGCGCTCGGTCTGCCAGGCGAGCATCTCGTCGGTCATGCCCTTGAACGTCTTGCCGAGCATCACGAACCCGGTGGGGGAGGACTCGTCGCGGGCGCCGAGATGGATGTTGGACAGCCAGCCCCGGCGCCGTCCGGAGCCCCACTCGACCGCCAGGACGACCAGGTCGAGGGTGTGCACCGGCTTGACCTTGACCCAGGCCGCGCCGCGCCGGCCCGCCGCGTAGGGCGCGGAGAGGTCCTTGAGGACGACGCCCTCGTGACCGGCCGCGACGGTCTCGACGGCGAACGCGTCGGCCGCCTCAGGGTCCGAGGTGACGAGGCGACGGACACGGTGCGGCTCGGGCACCAGCGCATCGAGGGCGGCGAGGCGCTCGTGACCGGGTGCGTCGAGCAGGTCACGGCCGTCGAGGTGGAGGAGATCGAAGAAGTGCGGCGCGATCGCGACGCCGGCGCCCTGGGCCGTGCGGCTGGCGGTGTCCTGGAAGGCCAGCGGGCGGCCGTCGGCGTTCAGGGCCAGCGCCTCGCCGTCGAGCACGAACCGGTCGGCGGGCAGCGATCGGGCGATCTCGACCACCTCGGGCAGCCGGGCGGTGATGTCGTCGAGGCTGCGGGTGACCACGAGCACGGCGTCGCCGTCACGGTGGACCTGGATGCGGATCCCGTCGAGCTTGGCGTCGACGGCGACCTCGGTGCGGCCGTCGGGGGAGAGGCTGGCCATGGCTGCCGCCACGTCGGGCGCGCTGGAGGCCAGCATCGGCATGACCGGCCGGCCGACCTCGAGGCCGATCGCGGCCAGTGCCCCCTCGCCCTCGAAGGCGGCTGCGGCGGCGGCGACCGTGCTGCCGGCGAGCATCGCCGCGCGGCGGACGGTGGCCACCGGGACCTCGGCGACCTGCGCGACCGCCTCCTGCGTGACGGCGTCGAGCGCGCCCTGGCGCAGGTTGCCCGTGACGATGGCCCGCAGCCACTCCTGCTCGGCGGCGGTGGCTCGTCCGAACAGGTCGGCGACGGCCTGCCGGCGCGCGTCCTGCGACCCGGGTCCGGACAGCCGCGACATCACCTCGAACGCCTCATCGACCTCGAGGACGCTGAGCGAGGGCTCGTCGGCCGGTGGCACCGTCGCGCTCACGCCCCGCCAGCCCAAGCCGGTGCGTCGCTGGCGCAGCGCACCGCCGAGGTAGGACACGACGGTCGCGAGCTCGTCAGGCTCGACGCGGCGGAGCAGGTCGGCGAGCAGCGCGACCTTCGCCTTCCGCGATCGGGTGGCGGCGACCTCGGAGGAGGTGGCGACGAGCTCGGCGAGCAGCATGCCCCCATCCTGCCGCTCGTCACGGACAGTCGCTGGCCCCGAACGGGCAGGATGGGGAACGTGAAGACCGGTCGGATCAGGGAGCGCTTCGCCGGCCGGATCGCCGGGGTCGGCAGCACGAGCGGCATCCGGGTCGTCGTCGGCCGTTGGGACTCCTCACCGTGGGGCGCGTTCGCGGACGTGATGCTCGAGGACGCGACCGGTCATCGCGTCCTGCTGGCGCCGTCCGACCGGGTGCAGGACTTCGTCGCGGCGACCTACGCGTTCGACGAGCACGTCATCGAGCCCGTGGCGGTGACGGACACTGCCGACGGATGGGAGGTCTCGACGCCGTCACTGACGCTGCGCCTGGTCTTCGGAGGTCGGACGCCGCTGGGTGCGCTGCTCGGACTCGTGCCGCCGCGCGTCGCGACCGCGCCCGCATGGTGCTCGGCCATCGACCCGGTCGCGCGGGTCGTGATGAAGGGCGTGCGCACGCGCGGAACCGCCGGCAACGACCGCCGCGAGTGGTACGGCGCGACGTCGGTCGTCTCCGTCGACTCGATCGACGGCAGCTGGCGGGGGACCGACCTCGGGGCTCTCGCCCCGGTCGACCCGCCCTGCCGCTTCGGCTTCTCGAGCACCCCCGCGACGCCGTCGGTGACGAGGGTCGTGACGACGATCGAGCGGTTGGCCTAGCCCGTCACCAGGTGTCGACGTAGCGGTGCGATCCCTCGCCGGACCAGTCGCCGAGGGTCGCCACGATCCAGCGACGCGTGTCGGCCGGGTCGATGACCTCGTCCAGCTCGAGCTTCATCGCGCCGTTGATCGCCTTGCCGGCCTCGTAGTGCTGGGCGACGAGCTCCTCGTAGCGCTCGGCCCGGGCCTGCTCGTCCTCGATGGCGGCCAGCTCCTTGGAGAAGCCGAGCCGGACCGCACCCTCGAGCCCCATGCCCCCGATCTCACCCGTCGGCCACGAGACCGTGGCGGTGGTCTGTGCGAAGCCGCCAGCGGCCATCGCCTGCGCGCCCAGCCCGTAGGCCTTGCGCAGGACGATCGTCGTGATCGGCACCGTCAGGTGCGAGGCGATCACGAACAGCCGGCTGAAGTGGCGGACGGTCGCGGTCTGCTCGCTCTCGGGCCCGACCATGAAGCCGGGGGTGTCACACAGCGAGACGACCGGCAGGCCGTGCGCGTCGCACAGCTGCAGGAAGCGGGCCATCTTGTCGGCGGCGTCGGCGTCGATCGCGCCGCCGAGGTGGGCGGGATTGTTCGCGACCAGGCCGTAGGGACGGCCCTCGATCCGCACCAGGGCGGTGATCGCGCCGGTGCCGAACTCGCGGCGCAGCTCGAGCACGCTGTCGGTGTCGACGAGGGCGTCGATGACGGTGCGGATGTCGTAGACCTGCTTGCGGTTCTCGCCGATGACGTGGCGCAGGCGCCGCTGATCGGCGGCGTCCCACGCGGTACGGCCACCCTGGAAGTAGGAGAGGTAGCGCTGGGCCACGCTGATCGCCTCGGCGTCATCGCCGACGACGATGTCGACCACCCCGTTCGGGGCCTGGACCGACATCGGGCCGATCTGCTCGGGGGTGAAGACGCCGAGTCCGCCGCCCTCGATCATCGCGGGACCGGCCATGCCGAGGTTGGAGTCCTCCGTGCCGATGATGACGTCGCAGCAGCCGAGGAGGGCCGCGTTCCCGGCGAAGCAGCGGCCCGTGAGGATGCCGACCGTCGGCACGACGCCGCTCAGCGAGCCCATCGTGGCGAAGGTCCGCACGTTCAGGCCGGCGGCCATCAGGTCGGCCGTGTCGGTGTCACCGGGGCGGCCGCCGCCGCCCTCGGCGAACAGGACCACCGGCAGCTTCCGGTCGCGGGCCAGCTCGAGCAGACGGTCGGTCTTCTTGTGGTTGAAGTAGCCCTGCGTGCCGGCGAGCACGGTGTAGTCGTACGCCAGGACGGCGCAGCGCCGCGCGTCGCCGGAGTCGTCGCCGTTGATCGTGCCGAGCCCGGTGATGATGCCGTCGGCGGGCGTGTTGTCCATGAGGTCGTCGAGGCTGCGGCGCTGCCGCTGGGCGGCGACCGTCAGCGAGCCGTACTCGGTGAAGGTGCCCTCGTCGACGAGCAGGCCGACCCACTCGCGCGCCGTGAGGTGGCCGCGGGCGTGCCGCTTCGCGACGGCCTCGGTGCGGGCGGCGTCGCGGGTGCGGGCGATCCGGTCGCGGAGCTCCGCGAGGTCCGGACGGATGTGGTCGAGGTCGATCTCTGCGTCCTCGGCGTGCTGGTGGTCGACGGAGTCGTCGGGTGCGACCACGGCGATCGGCTGACCGGCGGCCACCTGCTCACCGGCCGCGACCAGGACCTCGGTGACGGTGCCGGCGAACCCGGCGGTGACGGGGTGCTCCATCTTCATCGACTCGAGGGTGGCGAGCGGCGTCCGGGGCCCGACCGTGTCGCCGGGCTTCACCGCCACGGCCAGCACGGTGCCGTTCATGACCGAGGACACGGTGCCCGACTCGTCGGTGGTGCGCTCGGCGTCGGCCCGATCGGCGAGCAGTCGGTCGAGCCACGCCGTGGTGACCTCGCCGCTGCGGACGGCGTCGTGCGCCAGCAACTCGCGCAGGAGCGGGACGTTGGTCCGCACGCCGTCGATCCGCAGGGCGGCGACCGCCGCGTCGGCGTCGGCGCAGGCGGCCGCGTGGTCGCCCTCGGTGACGGTGACGACCTTCGCGAGGAGGGAGTCGAAGGTGCCGTCGACGACGGTGCCCGCGGCGATGCCGGTGTCGACCCGGACGCCCTCGGGGGCCGAGAAGTCGGTGACGGTGCCGGTGGTGGAGACGACCGTGCCCCCGACGACCTCCTCGGCGTTGACGCGCGACTGGATCGCGACGACGCCGGGACGGGGCTGCACGTCGGTCGGCACGCCCGCCTCGTCGAGCCCGTGGCCGGCCGCGACCAGCAGCTGGGCACGCACGAGGTCGGTGCCGGTGACCTCCTCGGTGACGGTGTGCTCGACCTGGAGCCGGGGGTTGACCTCGATGAACACCGCGTCGAGTGGACCGCCGCGGCGCAGCAGATCGGCGTTGACGAGGAACTCGACCGTGGCCAGGCCGCGGTAGCCCAGCGGAGCGATGAGTTCCTTGGCCCACGTGGTCAGCTGCTGCCGGTGCGTGTCGGTCAGCGACGGACTGGGGGCCACCTCGATCACCTTCTGGTGTCGCCGCTGGACCGAGCACTCGCGCTCACCCAGCGTGACGACGCCCGAGCCGTCGCCGAGCACCTGGACCTCGATGTGCTTGGCACTGCCGAGCAGCCGCTCGGCGTAGACGGCGGCGTTGCCGAAGGCGCGCTCGGCCTCGGAGCGGCAGCGCTCGTATGCGTCGGCGAGGTCGGCGGGGTCGGTCACCGGCCGCATGCCGCGCCCGCCGCCGCCGGAGACGGCCTTGATCATGATGCCGGAGGGGTGGCGGTCCAGCAGGGCGGCGACCTCGGCGAGGGACGCGTCGCGATCGGTGGCATCCAGCACGGGCACGCCGCGGGCGACGGCGTGCTCGCGCGCCAGACCCTTGTCGCCGAACAGCTCCAGGATCCGCGGGTCGGGACCGACGAAGCCCACCCCGGCGGCGGCGCAGGCCCGGGCCAGCTCCGCGCTCTCGCTGAGGAAGCCGTAGCCGGGGTGAACGAGGTCGGAGCCGCTCAGGACGGCGGCTCCCACGACACCTTCCACGTCGAGGTGGCCCGCGACGCCCGAGCGGGGGAGCAGCCAGCTCTCGGCGTCGGCGCTCGCCGCCTCGTCGTCGGTGTGGACGCGCTGGGCGGTCCAGCCCAACGCCCGCACCGCGCGCTCGATCCGGACGGCGATCTCGCCGCGGTTGGCGATCAGGACCTGCATCACGGGCACCTCTGAATCTGAATTCAGGTTGGACAGCGGTGGCTCACGCTACCGCCCGCCGCGGCGCGGGACAACGACCGTGACGGTCAGGGACGTCGGGCCGACAGCACCCGGAAGCCTTTGCTGCTGGCCACGCGCTCGGTGGGGTAGCCCTGGTCGATGAGCCAGCGCTGCAGCGTGTCGGCGCCGAGGTTCCTGCCCACGACGAGGCGCGCCTCGCCGCCGGGCGCGAGCCGCGGCAGCCAGGTCAGCAGCAGCTCGTGCAGGGCGGCCTTGCCGATGCGGATCGGCGGGTTGGACCAGATCGCGTCGAACTGCAGATCGTCGGGGACGTCCTGCGGCAGGGCCTGGTGGACGTCGAGGCCGGCGGCGTTGAGGGCGGTCAGCTCGAGGGCCCGCTCGTTCACGTCCACGGCCCACACCGTGCTGCCGGCCTCGGCCAGCGAGCAGGCGATCGGACCCCAGCCGCAGCCGAGGTCGAGCACGACCGAGCCGGCCGGGGGTGGAGTGCTCTCGGCCAGCAGGATCGCGGTGGCCTTGTCCAGCGAGCCCCCGGAGAACACCCCGGTGGAGGTCGCGTACTCGCGGCGGTTGCCCCAGACCTCGACCGTGACGGTGCGGCGCTCGTCGTCGGTGCGGGGCGTGGGGTCGAAGTAGTGGCTCACGCGTCGGGCTCGTTCTCGGCGGTCCAGGCGGCCAGCACGGAGGGCGTGGCCGTGACGCGCCAGGCGTCGGTCAGCAGCTCGCGCAACTCGACCGGATCGATCTCGCCCGGGCGGAACAGGACGACGTTGGGCGAGCGGTCGCGCAGGTGGTCGTTGGTGTGGAACGGCGTGGCGGCGTCCTGGATCAGGGCCTCGGCCTCGTCGTGGTCGACCTTGACCGCGACGCAGCCGGGGGAGTCGTCACGATCGCGCCACCAGGCCACGAGTCGCCCGCCGGTCTTGACCCCGGGCATGCCCCATGACGTACTGGCCTCGGTGTCGGGGAACCCCAGCAGGAAGGCCTCGATGTCGGTCCACGTCGTCGCCGCGTCCATGACGTCAGTCTGGCACGACGGGCAGACGTTCGAGGAACGTCGATTGTGCCGCGACGATGGCCTCGGCGGCCTCGTCGAGGCCGAACCACTCGACCCGGTCGAGCTCGGGGAAGGCCTGGGTCGTGCCCGATCCCGGCGGCCACTCGAGGTCGAACGTGCCGGGCACGACGGACGCGGGGTCGAGATCGGCCTCGACGGCCCACACCCGGACGTCCTTCTTGGACTGGCGCACGGTGCCCAGATCGACCCACGGACCGTCGGGAACGGGCACGCCGAGCTCCTCGAGGAACTCACGCGCGGCGGCGTCCTGCGGCTCCTCGCCGTCCTCGAGCACGCCCTTGGGGATGGACCAGGCCCGCTCGTGGCGCCGGGCCCAGAAGGGTCCGCCGAGGTGCCCCAGCAGCACCTCGCGGCGGCCGTCGCGGACCCGGTGCAGCAGGATCCCCGCGCTGAGCAGGCGGGCCATCACTCGTCCCGGCGTCGCCGTGCCTGGTCGACCCGCGCGGCCAGCTGGTCGTCGGCGGGATAGACGACCTCCTCCAGCACCAGGCCGTGCGCGGGCATGACCTTGACCCGGGGGTCGCGGACCTCGCCGGCCAGGATCTCGGCGGCGAACTCCGGCGGGAAGCGGCGCTCGCCGACGGCCACGAGGCAGCCCATCAGCGAGCGGACCATCGAGTGGCAGAACGCGTCGGCGCGCACGGTGGTGGCGATCGTCTCGCCGCCGCGCATCGTGCGCAGGGTCAGCAGGTTGCGGATCGTCGTGGCGCCCTCGCGCTGCTTGCAGAACGAGGCGAAGTCGTGCTCGCCGAGCAGGTGCTGGGCCGCCTCGTTCATGAGCTCGACGTCCAGCGGCTTCGGCATCGCGGCGACCATGCGCCGCTGCAGCGGGTCGGGCCCGGCCGGGTGGTCGGTCATCCGGTAGACGTAGCGCCGCTCGATCGCCGCGAAGCGGGCGTCGAAGTGCTCGGGCGCCTCGGTCACGCGCACGATCCGGATGTCGTCGGGGACGATGCGCCGCAGGCGCCGCTCCAGCACGCCCGGGTGGGTGTCGACGTCGACGTGGGCGACCTGGCCGCGGGCGTGGACGCCCGCGTCGGTCCGGCCCGCGCAGGTCAGGCGCGGGGGCTCGGGCAGGCGCAGCACGGTGGCGAGGGCGGACTCGATCTCGCCCTGGACCGTTCGCAGTCCCGGCTGGGTCGCCCAGCCCCTGAACTCGGTTCCGTCATAGGCCAGATCGATCCGCATGCGCACGACTCCACGGTACTGGGGACCGATTTTGCCGGTGACGGCGCGCCGGAACGGGTTTACCGTGGACGGGTGCGGACCGTGATCTCGCTGGTCGCGGCGGTACTGGGGCTCTCGGTGCTGTCGCCGCTCGCCCCTGCCGGTGCCGCGAGCTCCGGCGTGAGCCGCATGCTGCTGACACCGACCTCTGATCCGTCGACGTCGCAGTACGTCTCGTGGAGCCGTCGCTCGGCGACCTCGGGCCAGCGGGTCGTGGCCGTCGCCCGCGACGGCACGACGTTGACCGTGCCCGCGCGGCGCAAGCTCGGCACGAGCACCCGCACGGCCGGCAGCCGGCAGTACCGGTACTACGCGCGGCTGAGCGGGCTCGCGCCGTCGACGCGCTACCGCTATCGCATCGTCGGCAAGGGCTTCGCGTCGGCGTGGCGCGAGTTCACGACCGCCGGCGGCGCCTCCCAGACCTTCCGGCTGCTGCAGTTCGGCGACACCCAGATCGACAACGACGCGGTCCCGGAGCGGATCATCGACCGGGCCACCCGTCAGCACCCCGAGGCCAGGCTCCTGCTGCAGGCCGGCGACGTCGTGAACAAGCCGTGGGTGGGTCGCGAGTGGAGCGAGCTGGCCCGCGCGCTGACGCCGTCGGGGCAGCGGAGCAACTGGATCTCGTCGATCGGCAACCACGAGCAGTGCCGGCTCACGTCGCCCTGCCGCTCGGGGACGGGTCGGGGCTTCCGCTCCTACTTCCAGTTCCCGTCGAACGGGTATCCCGAGCAGCGCCGGACCTGGTTCTTCGTCGACCGCGGCCCCGCCCGGATCATCGTGCTGGACACGTTCGGCAAGGATCTCAAACGTCAGTCCGCCTTCCTGGCGAACGCCCTGCGCACGAATCGCCGCGCCTGGTCGATCGTGCTGATGCACTCCGGGCCGTTCGCCTCGCGGGGTGATCGCAAGAACACCGAGATGCGCCGCTGGTTCCTGCCGGTGATGGAGCGGTACGACGCGGACCTGGTCCTGTCGGGGCACGACCACTCGTACGCCCGGGGCCGCAAGGCCGGCGTCACCTACCTCACCTCGGTCAGCGGGCCGAAGTACTACGACTCGTCGAGCAAGGACTGGAAGCGCGGCGGCGCGACCCGCGTCAAGTCCGCGTACCGGACGTCGACCTACCAGGTCGTGACCGTCACGCCGACGAAGCTGGCGGTGCGCGCGGTCGTCGGGCACCGGGGCAAGGGCGCGAAGCCCTCGTCGAAGGTCGGGTCGACCCTGGACTCCTTCACCCTGACCCGCTGAGCGGACTCAGCTGGGCGGGTCGAGCTCGCTCATGTCGAGGCTGGTGCCGCGGAGCGGCTCGCCGCAGCGGTCGCAGGTCAGCTCGCCGACGAAGTCGGCCCCGCAAGCACGGTGCTTCTGGACCAGGGCGGGACCCTCGTCGACCGCGAACCACCGCTCGGCCCAGCCGATCGTCATGGCGATGACGGGGAAGAACGCCAGACCCTTGTCGGTGAGCCGGTACTCGGACCGCTCGGTCGAGGAGTCGGCCGTGACCTGCTCGATGATGCCGTGCTCGCGCAGGGTGCTGAGCCGGCCCGAGAGCAACGACGGCGGCAGACCGAGCGCGGCCTCGAACTCGCTGAACCGGCGCACGCCGAGCAGCGCGGCGCCCATCAGCGACCAGGACCAGCGGTTGCCGAAGATGGCCATCGTGTCCGGATAGAAGGTGTGCCCGACCGCGGTTCCGCGCGTCGAGGAACGGCGCCGCGTCGCGGTCTCGGGGACGGAGCTGCGCCATCCTCCGGCCGGTCCCCACGACGTGTCGAGGTCCCGGACGGTGACGGGGCGGTGGCACTCGCGACAGGTCAGGACCGGGGTCGTCTCCTGCCCGCAGGTGATGTGGCGCATCGGCGGCGTCTCGTAGGAGTGCTCGTGCACCCAGGTGCGCTCCCAGCCCCAGATCGCGGCCAGGATCGGCCACGTCGCGCGGCCGGAGTCGGTCAGGACGTACTCGTTGCGCGGCGGTCGCTGCTGGTACTCGTGCCGCACCATGAGGCCGGACCGGACGAGGGCCTCGAGGCGGCCGGACAGGACCGCGTGCGAGATCGGCATCCGGGTCGAGAACTCGGTGTACCGGCGGCAGCCCTGGAGGGCGAACCGCAGCAGGAACAGGGTCCACTCGTCCCCGAGAACGCCGAAGCCGCGTGAAAGGGCGTTCGGCGTGCTCGGGCCCGTGGGCTCGTCGGAGGAGTAGCCACGAATGCTCACCCGGGCATCCTAGGCGCGTCCGCACCCCGGAGCGCGAGTTGATGGTTGAGTCACTCTGTTTAATGCAGTAACCTTCCGACGTGTCCGCACGGTGCGGCGAGTTCAGCGACAGGTGGGATCGATGACCGAGGCCTTCGTCTACGAGGCGGTGAGGACGCCGCGCGGTCGCGTGCGGCGCGACGGCGGCACCCTGGCCGGGCTGCCCGCCCACGAGCTGCTCGCCCAGCTGCTGCGCGAGCTCGAGCGGCGCGACCTGCCGTTGGACGCCGTCGAGGACGTCGTCATCGGCGTCAGCACGGCCCACGGCGAACAGGCCGCCGACCTCGCGCGCGTCGCCGTCATGGCCGCCGACTGGCCCGACCTGGTCCCCGCGGGCGTCGTCTCGCGCATGTGCTGCTCGGGCCTGGACGCCATCGCCACGGCATCGGCCCAGGTCCGCTCCGGGATGCTCGACGTGGTCGTGGCCGGCGGCGCCGAGTCGATGTCGCGCGTGCCGATGATGAGCGACCAGCCGGCCTTCGCCTTCGATCCGGGGCTCGGAGACACGACCGGCTTCGTGACGATCGGCGTCTCCGCCGACCTGACCGCCGCGAAGCACGGCTTCTCCCGCGAGGAGCTGGACGGCTGGGCCGTCCGCTCGCACCGGCGCTCCGCCGCCGCCACGTGGGACTCCGTCGTGCCCGTGACCCAGGGCGGCGAGACCGTCCTCGCGCAGGACGAGGGCGCCCGCGCCGACACGACCCCCGAGTCCCTTGCGGGCCTCGCTCCGCTGTTCGGCGACGATCCGCTCTGGTCGCGCGTCGAGGAGCGGTTCCCCGGCTTCGAGCGACCGGCGCAGGGACTGCACACCGTCGCCACCGCCCCGCAGCTGTGCGACGGCGCCTCGGCCTCCGTCATCGGCTCGGCCGCCGCCGAGCGCGTCCTCGGCCGTGCCCCGCGCGGCCGCATCGCGGGCTGGGCGCACACCGCCGTCCGCTCCCCGGGTCTCGACGGCACGATCGCCGCGGCGCGGCTGGCGATGGAGCGGGCCGGCATCGACGTCGCGGACGTCGCCGTGGCGGAGTTCAACGAGTCGTTCTCGGTCACGCCGCTGCTGCTGACCCGCGAGCTGGGCATCGATCCCGAGCGGGTCAACATCCAGGGCGGCGCCGTGTCGGTCGGCCACCCGCTGGCCGCCAGTGGCGGCATCCTGCTCGCCAACGCGCTCGACCTGCTAGGCCGGCGCGGTGGCGGCTACGCCCTGCTGGTCATCCCCGCCGCGCTCGGCGTCTCGATGGCCGTCGTCGTGGAAGGCCTGGCGGCATGACCTACCGCGTCGTCCAGTGGGCGACCGGGGCGATGGGCACGGCGATCCTGCGCACGATGCTGGATCATCCGGGCGTCGACGTGGTCGGCACGTACGTCTACGGCGAGGCCAAGGCCGGCCGCGACGTCGGTGACCTGGCTCGCCGGGACGCGACCGGCGTGCTGGCGACCTCCGACGTCGACGAGATCCAGGCGCTGGACGCCGACGTGGTCGTCCACGCCGGCCGCATCGGCCCGTACGGCGCCCATGACGACGAGATCGTCGCGCTGCTCGAGTCGGGCAAGAACGTGCTCAGCATCAACGGCTACACCGATCCGTTCGTCCACCCCGGCCCGCGGCTGGACCGGCTCCGGGCCGCGGCCGAGCGCGGCGGGGTCACCCTCATGGGAGTCGGCCTCAATCCCGGCTTCATCGGCGAGCAGGTCGCGGTGCTCGCGACCGGCGTGTGCGCCTCGGTCGACCACATCGAGGTGGTCGAGATGGCCGACGCGCGCCTCGTGCAGGACCCCGAGTACCTGTTCGGCTCCCTGGGGTTCGGCGCGGCGCTCGACGAGCACGACCCCAACGACCCCTCGTGGGGGCCGGTCGGCGCGCTCAACGGCATGTACGAGGAGGTCCTCGGCGCGATGGCGCACCACCTCGGCCTGGCGATCGACGAGGTCGTCAGCGACCACGTGTGCCACCCGGCCGGGTCCGACCTGACGGTCGCCGCCGGCGTGATCCCGCAGGGCACCGTGGGGCACACCAACTGGCGCTGGCACGCGATGGTCGACGGCAGCCCTCGGCTGACGATGTCGATCCACTGGTTCGTCGAGACCGCGCACCTGCCCGAGCCCGAGCCGCCGCTGTGGCGGGTGAACATCACGGGGCACCCCGGCGTGAAGATCGCCATGGAGCTCGAGAAGCACCCGGCCGATCGCAGCCGCATGGGCGCCGAGCAGTACGCCGTGGCGGGTCAGGTCATCAATGCGGTGCCCCACGTGGTGGCCGCCGAGCCGGGTCTGATGATCCGGCCCGTCGCGACGCCGGCGCGAGCCGACTACGCCACGTTCCGACCGCGCTGAAAGCCGTCGGAGGAGCTGTTTTCTCGACCCTTCCGTAGCAACTCTGATAAGTGTAGTGTGATGAACGACGCGTGAGTGCGCGTCAGAGAGGTGGATCATGACCAAGTCGCCGAACGTCTGGGTGCTCGGTGGGTACCAGACCGATTTCGCTCGCAACTTCCATCGCGAGGGCAAGGACTTCGCCGATCTCGCGACCGAGGTCGTCGACGGCACGCTGGCCGCCTCCGGGCTCGACGCCGAGGAGATCGGCGTCATCCACGTCGGCAACGCCTTCGGCCAGCTCTTCGCCGGCCAGGGCCAGCTCGGCGCGATGCCCGCGACCGTCAACCCCGGCCTGTGGGGCACCCCCTCCTCCCGCCACGAGGCCGCGTGCGCCTCGGGCAGCATCGCGGTCCTGGCCGCGATGGCCGACCTGCGCGCCGGCAACTACGACACCGCGCTCGTCGTCGGCATCGAGCTGGAGAAGACCGTCAGCGGCGACCAGGCGGCCCACCACCTCGGTGCCGCGGCCTGGGCCGGCCACGAGGGCGAGGACGCCACGTTCATGTGGCCGTACATGTTCAGCCAGGTCGCCGACGAGTACGACCGCCGCTACGGCATCGACCAGGCGCACCTGAGCCGGATCGCCGAGATCAACTTCGCCAACGCGAAGCTCAACCCCAACGCGCAGACCCGCGGCTGGGACGTGCCCGACCTCGGTCCGGCCGGCGACCCCGCCCTGAACCCGCAGATCGACGGCCGCGTGCGTCGCTTCGACTGCAGCCAGGTCACTGACGGCGGCTCCGGCATCGTGCTGGTGTCCGATGCGTTCCTGGTTCGCCACCCCGACCTGCGCCCGATGGCGCGCATCGCGGGCTGGGGCCACCAGACCGTCGGCCTGGGCCTGCAGCAGAAGCTGGACCACTCGGCGGACCAGCCCTACGTCATGCCGCACCTGCGCCGCGCCGTGCTCGACGCGTTCGACCGCGCCCAGATCGGGCTCGACGACCTCGACGCGCTCGAGACGCACGACTGCTTCACGCCCAGCGAGTACATCGCGATCGACCACATCGGCCTCACCGAGCCCGGTGAGTCGTGGAAGGCGATCGAGAACGGCGACATCGAGATCGGCGGTCGCCTGCCCATCAACCCCAGCGGCGGCCTGATCGGCGGCGGACACCCCGTCGGCGCGTCCGGCATCCGCATGGTGCTCGACGCGACCAAGCAGGTCACGGACACTGCCGGCGACTACCAGGTCGACGGCGCCGACACTGTCGGAACGCTCAACTTCGGCGGAAGCACCGCCACGACCGTCAGCTTCGTCGTGACGGCCAACTGACTGAACTGACGTACGAGAGGAACTTTCATGGATCTGGAACTGGTGGGCAAGCTGCTGTCGACGCTGCCCGAGGACGACGACCACCCCTACCGCACCGGGCCGTGGCGGCCGCAGACCAACGAGTGGGTCGCCGACGACCTGGAAGTCGTCGAGGGGCAGATCCCCGCCGACCTCGACGGCGTCTACCTGCGCAACACCGAGAACCCGGTGCACCCGTCGCTGAAGAACTACCACCCGTTCGACGGTGACGGCATGATCCACGTCGTCGGCTTCCGCGACGGCAAGGCGTTCTACCGCAACCGGATGATCCGCACCGACGGCTACCTCGCCGAGCAGGAGGCCGGCCAGTCCCTGTGGGCCGGCCTGGCCGAGCGACCCCAGATCGCATTGCGCGAGGACGGGTGGGGCGCGCGTCGCCAGATGAAGGACGCGTCCAGCACCGATGTCGTCGTGCACCGCGGCGTCGCGCTGAGCACGTTCTACCAGTGCGGCGACATGTACCGGATCGACCCGTTTTCGGCCCAGACGCTGGGCAAGGAGAGCTGGAACGGGCACTTCCCGTTCGACTGGGGCGTCTCGGCGCACCCGAAGGTCGACGACCGGACCGGCGAGATGATGTTCTTCAACTACAGCAAGGAGGCGCCGTACATGAAGTACGGCGTCGTCGACGACAAGAACGACCTCGTCCACTACGTCGACATCCCGCTGCCGGGCCCGCGTCTGCCGCACGACATGGCGTTCACGGAGAACTACGCGATCCTCAACGACATGCCGCTGTTCTGGGACCCGGAGGCGCTCAAACAGAACGCCCACGTGGCCCGCTGGCACCGCGACATGCCGGCCAGGTTCGCGGTCATCCCGCGCCGTGGTCAGACCAAGGACATCATGTGGTTCGAGGCCGAGTCGACCTACGTCCTGCACTTCACCAACGCCTACGAGGAGGGTGACGAGGTCGTGCTGGAGGGCTACTTCCAGACCGACCCGGAGCCGGCCGACAACGGCACCGGCACGAAGTGGGAGCGGGCGTTCCGCTTCCTGGCGCAGGACCGGATGGAGACCCGCCTGCACCGGTGGCGCTTCAACCTCAAGACCGGCCTGACGAAGGAGGAGCGCCTCACCGACACGGTGTCCGAGTTCGGCATGATCAACGGCTCGTTCGGTGGCGTGAAGCACCGCTACTCCTACTCGGCCACGAACAAGCCCGGCTGGTTCCTGTTCAACGGACTGGTCAAGCACGACTCGTTGACCGGTGCGGAGGAGACGTTCGCCTTCGAGGACGGCGTCTACGGCAGTGAGACCGCGATGGCGCCGCGCGTGGGCTCGACGTCCGAGGACGACGGCTACCTGGTCACCTTGATCTCGGACATGAACGCCGATGCGTCCTACGCCGTGGTGTTCGACGCCGCGCGGCTCTCGGACGGGCCCGTCTGCAAGCTCAAGCTGCCCGAGCGCATCTCCAGCGGGACGCACTCGACGTGGTGTGCCGGCGAGGAGCTGCGCCGCTGGCAGACGGAGGATTCGGCGGCGACCGCCGTCGGCCTCTGAGATCATCGAAGAGCGAAGCCCGCCATACCTGCGAGAGGATGGCGGGCTTCGTCTTTCCCGGGCACGCCCGCCCGACGTGAACGAGATGTGCTCCCCTTCCGACCTTTCAGAGGGTGTGAAAGGTCAGAAAAGGAGCAAATCTCGGGACGGGGGGAGGGAGTCAGCGCGGCTGCAGCGTCAGCGCGGCGAAGCGCTCGCCGGCGGTGCGGTACTCGGACTCCAGGCGGTCGACGACCGTGGCGACGGGCTCGACGGCGCGGATGGTCTGCAGGCCCTGGCCGGCGGCCCACAGGTCCTTCCAGCGCGCGCCCGCGCCGGCCGTGGAGTCGTAGTCGCGCTGGGCGGGGCCGACCATCGCGTCAAGGTCGTACCCGTTCGCGATGAGGCTCGGTCGCAGCCACGACGCGGGGGTGCCGGTGACGCCCGAGCTGACGATCAGGTCGTCCGGGCCGTGGTCGACGACCATCTGCTTGTACTCGTCCTGGGCCATGCTCTCCTCGGTGACGAGGAACCGCGTGCCCATGTAGACCAGGTCGGCGCCCGCGGCGATCGCGCCGGCGATGCCGGCTCCGTCGGTCACGCCGCCGCCGACGGTGACGATGCCGTCGAACATCTCGCGCACGGCGGAGATGAACGCGAAGGGCGACAGGTGGCCGGTGTGGCCGCCGGCGCCGGCCGAGACGCAGGCCAGCCCGTCGACGCCCGCGTCGATCGCCTTGCGTGCGAGCTTGAGGTTCACGACGTCGGCGATGACGGTGCCGCCGTAGGACTTCACGACCTCCATGACCGGCAGCGGGGAGCCCAGCGCCGTGATCACGATGTCGGGCTGGTGCTCGGCCACGAGGGCGAGGTCCTCGGGCAGGCGCGCGTTGCTGCGGTGGGTCACGAGGTTCAGCGCCCACGGCGCGGCGTCGGGGGAGCCGGCCAGGCGGTCGCGGATCGTGCCCATCCAGGTGTCGAGCTCCTCCGCCGTGCGGCAGTTGGGGCTGGGGAAGGAGCCCACGACGCCGGCCTCGCAGGCCGCGACGACGAGATCGGGGCCCGAGATCAGGAACATGGGCGCCGCCACGACGGGCAGGCGGAGTCGGTCGAGCAGGGTGTCGGTCATCGAGTCACTTCTCTTGCGGGGGAAGGGGAGCTGGTCCCGGGACAGTGGGGGAACGGTGGGGGACGGCGATCGAGGCGGGCGGGCGGGCCGACGCGGCGGTCCCGGGTCGATCACGGGACAGCACGATCACGTCCTGGTCGTCACGCATCGCCCCTCCTCGACTCGTGTCGCTGTTCTAATGTGACCTTACATCGCTCACCCGGCATCCCGTCCAGTCATTTGGTCGACAAATGTCACTTCCTATCTAGTAGTTAAGTCGCCGCTGAAGTAGAATTCCGGACATGGAACTGTTCGATCAGCAGCAGCGACGGGCGTTCGAGGAGCAGGGCTGGTGGACTGGCCGCACCTGGTCCGCGCTGGTGTCGCAGGCCGTTCGGGCCACTCCCGACGCGTTGGCGCTCGTCGACCCGATCAACCGGGCGACGGTCATGGCGGGGGAGCCCCGGAGCCTCACCTGGGCCGAGGTCGACGTCGAGGTCCGACGGATCGCCGCCGCCCTGTACGGACTCGGTGTGCGCCGGGGCGACGTGGTGGGCGTGCAGCTGCCCAACGTCGTCGAGCTGCCGCTGACCCTCCTGGCCGCGGCGCGCCTCGGGGCCGTCACGTGCCCCTTCCCGATCCAGTACCGCAGTCACGAGCTGGTCCGCATGTGCGAGCTGGCCGGGGTCGGGGTCTTCATCTCGACGACGTCCGCGCTCGGGCGCGACCTCGCGGCCGACGTCGCGGACTTCCGCGCCGACGTCCCCGGCCTGCGGGCGGTCGCCGCGTACGGACAGCCCGAGCGGGACCCGCGGCTGGCGTCGCTGACGCGGGCCGACGACGACGCGCGCGCCGAGGCCGACGCGTACGCGGCCGGGCTGCAGCTGGGCTCCGCGGACGCCGTCACCATCGTCTGGACGTCCGGCACCGAGGGCTTCCCCAAGGGAGTGCCCCGGGCCTACGGCGACTGGGAGGTTCTGGGCACGGCATGTGTGCAGTCGCCCCGGCTGACCGCCGACGACGTGCTGCTGAACCCGTTCCCGATGGTCAACGGCGGCGGCCTCGCCGGCATGTTCGTGCCGTGGCTGCTCACGGGGTGCACGCTCGTGCAGCACCACCCGTTCGACCTCGACCTGTTCTGTGAGCAGATCGAGCGCCACCACGTCACCTACACCTGTGCTCCGCCGCCGGTGCTCAACGCGGTCGTCTCGGGCACCGGCCCCGACCGCGACCTGTCGTCGCTGCGCGTGGTGTCGTCCGGCTCGGCGCCGCTGGCCGGCTGGATGATCGACGCCTGGGAGAACGGCCGCGGGGTCGAGGTGCTCAACCTGTTCGGGTCGAACGAGGGCGGCATGCTCTTCGCCGAGCCCGAGACGGTGCCCGACCCGGCACAGCGCGGCCGGCTGTTCCCGCGGTACGGCCGGCCCGGTCTGGCCTATCGCACCGACCTGGCCCCGGCGATGTCCGCGCGCCTGGTCGACCTGGCCGACGGCTCGGAGATCGACACGCCGGGTCACCCGGGCGAGCTGCGACTCAAGGGGCCGGCGATCTTCTCGGGCTACCTCGGCCGCGGTCGCGAGGGCTTCGACGAGGACGGCTGGTTCTGCACCGGTGACGTCTTCGAGATCAGCGCCGAGAACGAGGATCTCCTGGTCCACGTCGACCGCGCGAAGGACCTGATCATCCGCGGCGGCTACAAGATCTCCGCCGCCGAGATCGAGTCCATCGTCACGGCCGATCCGCGCATCAGCGAGGCCGCCGCCGTCGCCCTTCCGGATCCGGACCTGGGCGAGCGGCTGTGCCTGTTCGTCGTCCCGTCCGGGGACGAGCCGATCGGCCTCGACGAGGTTGTCGCGATCGTCCGCGCCGCGGACGTCGCGAAGTTCAAATGGCCGGAGCGACTCGAGGTCGTCAGCGCGCTGCCGCGCAATCCGGTGGGCAAGGTGCTCAAGCGTCAGCTGCGTGACCGGCTGAGCGCAACCACGACAGGAGACAACTGATGGAACCACTGCGTCTGCGTCAGGTCGTCCTCATCACGGACGACCTCGACACCGCCCGGAAGGAGGCGATCGCCGCCTTCGGATTCCCCGGCAGCGTCCGCGACGAGGAGGGGATGGCCTCGCTGGGCTTCATCCACGACGTGTTCAGCTTCGCCGACACGTTCATCGAGATCGTGGCGCCGATCTCGCCGGACTCGCCGCACGGGCGCCAGGTCGCCGCGAACGGCCCGAGCGGCTTCATGATCGCGACGCAGGTCCTCGATCTCGACCTGGTCGTCGAGCGGGCCGCCGAGCAGGGGCTCGCGCCGCTGATGCACCAGGAGTACGACGGCCACATGATCTCGCAGTGGCACCCCAAGGCACTGGGCACGCTCACCGAGATCGACCAGGTCGACCCGTTCGAGAGCTGGCACTTCGCCCCACAGGTGTTCGCCCAGTCGGCCACGGACGTGGCCGTCGACATCGCGGGCGCCACCCTGGCCGTCCCCGACCCGGCCGCCGTGGCCTCGACGTGGGCCGCCCTCACCGGTGCTCCCGTCGAGCAGGACCACACCGTCAGGATGGGCCCGGAGTCACTGTCACTGGTGCCGTCCGGCGACGGCCCGCGCGGTCTGGTCGCCGTCGACGTCGTCGCGGCCGACCCGCAGCAGGTGGGCCGGGTCGTCGAGCTGTGCGGCGTTCCCTTCCGTTTCGTCTCCCCCGAGTCCCAGGAGCAGTCATGACCAGCCCTCACGTCCACTACGAGGTCGCGGACGGCATCGCGACGATCACGATCGACCGCCCCGAGAAGCGCAACGCGCTGAACTACGCGATGTACGACGCGATCCGTGACCACACGGCCGAGGCCGACGCGGACCCCGACGTGCGGGCGATCATCCTGACCGGCGTGCCGGGGCAGTTCTGTGCCGGCACCGACCTGACCGAGCTGCGTGACGTCGAGCCCGGGACGAAGCCCGAGGATCGCGAGGGGCACACGGACGGCCGCCACTGGTACTTCTGGGAATCGTCGACGCCGGTCATCGTGGCCGTCGACGGTCCAGCGGCCGGCCTCGGTGTCGAGCTCTCGACCCAAGCGGACTTCCGGATCGCGTCCACCCGCGCGAAGTTCTCGTGGATCTTCGTCCAGCGCGGCCTGATCCCCGACACGGGCGCGGGCACCTGGCTGCTGCCGGACCTCGTCGGCCCGCAGCAGGCGAAGCGGCTGGTGTTCTCGGGCGAGTTCATCGACGCCGAGGAGGCGCAGCGCATCGGCTTCGTCATGGACGTCGTCGAGCCGGAGAACCTGCTGGCGGCCGCCCGCGAGCTGGCGGCCAAGATCTCGACCGGCTCGCCGTTCGCGATCTCGCGCGCGAAGTCGCTGCTGAACTGGTCATCGTCGCGCACGCGCGACGAGCACCTGGAGCAGCACATCGCGGCGTTGACGCAGTGCCAGCTGTCCGACGACCACAAGGAGGGCGTGGCCGCGTTCCTCGAGCGGCGTCCCGCCGTCTTCACCGGCCGCTGAGCGGCCGGGAGGTGAGGGCCGGTCGCCGGGTCACAGCTCGGCGACCGGGCCCTCGAACCGGATGTTCGTGCGGCTCAGCACGCCGTTGCACGCGTTGCACGTGAACTGCGGCACGAACTCGTTCTCGCAGGGGATGTGCACGAGGTTCAGCCCCGAGCGGCCGTCCTCGGTCAGCCAGCGCTGGGCCCAGCCGTTGATCGTCGTGGTGACGTCGAAGAAGTCCAGCGCCTTCGAGGTGAGCCGGTACTCCTGACGCTTGCCGCCGGCGATGTCCTCGCGCGACATCATGCCCGCCTCGACGAAGAGGTGCAGGCGCTGCGTGAGGGTCACGGGGGAGATGCCCAGGTTCTCCTGGAAGTCGTTGAACCGGCGCGTGCCGGTGAAGGCGTCCGAGAGCAGGAAGGTCGACCACCGGTCGCCCAGGACGCCGGAGGCGTCGATCGGGGTCGGCATGGTGGGGGAGCGCCGGGAGCGGCGCTGGACGCTGTCGAGCAGGAGGCGGTCGTCGACCGTGCCGCGCACGTCGCGAGCGCCGACGCCGATGGCGCCGCAGGCGCCGCAGCCGAACACGGGCCGGTTGTGGTGGCCGCAGTCGAGGTGGCGCAGCCGGGTCTGGGCGTCGCGGTGGTGGTGTCCGGCCCAACGCCGGTCCCACGCCCACATCGCGACCAGGACCTGCCACAGGTCCAGGCCGGACTCGGTGAGCCGGTACTCGCGTCGCGGCGGGTTCCGCTGGTACTCGTGGGCCTCGAGGATGCCCTCGTCGACGAGCGAGTTGAGCCGGCGCGACAGCACGGGGTCGGAGATCTCCAGCGCGTTGCGCAGGTCCTGGAAGCGGCGCTTGCCGTTGAAGACCCACATCACGATCCGCAGGGTCCACATGTCGCCGAGCAGGATCAGAGCGCGGCCGAGCGGAGAGGCGCCGTTCTCGTCGGTGATCGCCTCGGTCATCGTCGTCCCCCTTTCGACGTGGTAGTTCCCGGTCGGTAGCAACAGTGAGCGCTGGCTACTCGTTAGTCAAGCCGCCCGGGAAGCGCGCGCCGGCCTCCGAACCAGTAACTACGTCAAATGTAGTGATGCCGTGGCACGGGGCTGGGCGGGCCTGCGGGCCGCTCCGAACTCCCCGACGGGAGCGCGCTCATCGAGTTTCTCACCGCACTTTCCCTGCGGCGTATGACGTTCTCGAAGCATCAATGAGAAAAGGCACTTCAAAACACAGAGTTTGTCTTGACCAGCCCTCTTTCGGCCTGTTAGAAAGACCATGCACATTGACGGAGTGACTCCGGTCACAGGATTACGCTCAGTGTTGCTCCCACGTACTTCGTTATCGAAAGGCTCCTGATGCTTCACGTTTCGGACGTTGTTCTCCGCTTCGGTGGGGTGACCGCGCTCGACCGGGTGGGGTTCGAGGTGGCTGAAGGTGAGATCTGCGGACTCATCGGGCCGAACGGGGCCGGCAAGACCTCCCTGTTCAACTGCGTCACCCGCGTCTACCAGCCCGACGAGGGCACGATCCGCTACGGCGACGTCGACCTGCTGGGTCTGCGTCGCCACCAGGTGATCCGTGCCGGTGTCGCGCGCACCTTCCAGAACCTCGCCCTCTGGCCCGAGATGACCGTCCTGCAGAACACGGTCCTGGGCGCCCACGGCACCCGGACGCCGCACCTGCTGCCCTCGCTCGTCGGCTGGCCCGGCTCGCGTCGCGTCACGCGCGAGATCGAGCGCGACGCCTGGGCCCTGCTCGAGCGCCTCGACCTGGTCGAGTTCGCCCACCAGCCGGCCGCCGGCCTGCCCTTCGGCACGCTCAAGCGCGTCGAGCTGGCCCGCGCCCTGATCAGCCGCCCGTCCCTGTTGCTGCTGGACGAGCCCGCCGGTGGTCTCACGCACTCCGAGGTGGCCGACCTCGGCGACCTGATCCGCTCCCTGCGCGACGAGATGGGCTTCAGCGTCCTGCTCGTCGAACACCACATGGGACTGGTCATGGGCGTGTGCGACCACGTCGTCGCCATGGACTTCGGGCGCACGATCGCCGACGGCCTCCCCGCGGAGGTCCAGCGTCACCCCGAAGTCATCGCCGCCTACCTGGGGAGGTCCGCATGACCGCGCTGCTGGAGGCCACCGGCCTCACCGCCGGATACGGCGGAGCCACCGTGCTGCGCGACGTGTCCGTCCACGTCGACGCCCATGAGGCCGTCGTCGTGCTCGGCGCCAACGGCGCCGGCAAGTCGACCCTGCTCAGCGTGCTCTCGGGGCAGCTGCCCTTCGAGGGCTCGCTCAAGATCGACGGCCGGGAGCTCGGCAAGATCCGGCCCGACACCGTCCTGGCCGCGGGCGTCAGCCTCGTCCCGCAGGGCCGCGGCACCCTGACCGCCATGTCCGTGCTGGACAACCTGCGCGTCGGCGCGGTCACCCGTCGCGACAAGGCCGGGATCGAGGAGGACGTCGAGCGCTGGTTCTCGGTCTTCCCTCGACTGGCCGAGCGCAGCGACCAGATCGCCGGCACCCTCTCCGGCGGTGAGCAGCAGATGCTCGCCATCGCCCGCGCCCTGATGAGCCGTCCGCGGCTGCTGATGTGCGACGAGGTCAGCCTCGGCCTGGCGCCGGTGATCGTGCAGAACCTGTTCGACACGCTGCGCGACATCAACCGCGAGTCGGGCACGGCCCTGCTGATGGTCGAGCAGAACGCCGAGCTCGCCCTGGACATCGCCGCACGCGTCTACCTGCTCGAGGTCGGCGAGGTGAGCGCCAGCGGAACGGCCGAGGCGTTCCGCGCCGACGACAGCATCCGTGCTGCCTACCTGGGCTACTGAGGAGCATTCATGGACATCCTGCTTTCCCGCGTCTTCGCCGGCGCCACCAACGGCTCGGTCTACATCCTGATCGCGCTGTGCCTGGTCATCGTCTTCCGCAGTTCGTCGACGATCAACTTCGCCCAGGGCGAGTTCGCCCTCTTCACCGCCTACATCACGTGGTGGCTGACCGAGCGGGGCCTGAACCCGTGGGTCGCCATCGTCCCGGCGATCATCATCGGCTTCCTCATGGGCGCCGCCGCCGAGCGCTGGCTCATCCGGCCGGTCGCCAAACGTGACGAGACAGCCGTGCTCATCGTGGCGCTGGCCCTCTTCACCGGGCTCAACGGCCTCGACGGCTGGATCTGGGGCTCGGACGACAAGCCCTTCCCGCGCATGCTGCCCAGCGGCGAGAACGACTTCGTCATGATCGCCGGAGCGCGGCTCTACTACGACTCGATCGCGATCTGGGCTATCACCGCGGCGATCGTCTTCGGCCTGTACCTGTTCTTCAAGTACACGACCATGGGCCTGCAGATGCGGGCCGTCGCGACGAACCGGCAGTCCGCCGCCCTCTCGGGCGTCAAGGTCGGCCGGGTGCTCACCCTCTCGTGGGGCCTGTCGAGCGCGATCGGCGCGTTCGCCGGAGCCCTGCTCATCCCGCTGGTCCCGCCGGGCCAGCTCGGTCTGAACGGCATGTTCCACGTCCTCATCTTCGCGACGGCCGCCGCCCTGCTGGGCGGGCTGGACAGCGTGAAGGGCGCGGTCGTGGGCGGTCTCGGGCTGGGCATCGGCCTGGCGCTGGTCAACGGCTACGCGACCTTCCTGGGCGGCTCGATGTCGCTCACCGTCGCCCTGGTCGTGATCGTGGTCATCTTGCTGGTCCGCCCCACCGGTCTGTTCGGGGCCCGACGTCTGGAGCGCGTGTGAACACCCCCCGAGTCATCGAACGCGGCACCCCCGTCCACCGCGCCCTGGTGGGTGCCGGGCTGGTGCTGACCGTCGCCGCGGCGTTGTGGCTGGGCGGCCTGGCGCCCTTCGAGATCGGCCAGGTCACCCGGGTCATGATCTTCGCGGTCGCCATCGCCGGCCTGAACCTGGCGACGGGCTACGTCGGCCTGCTGTCGGTCGGACACTCGGCCTTCTTCGGCATCGGCGCCTACACGACGGGCATCCTCATGCTCGAGCACGGCTGGCAGGGCTGGGCGACCATCCCGGTCGCGTTCGCCATCAGCCTGGTCGTCGGACTGCTGGTCGGCCTGCCGGCCCTGCGGATCCGCGGTCTGTACCTGGCGATGGTCACGCTGGCCTTCGCCGTGGCCTTCCCCGAGCTGGTCGCCCGGTTCGACGACCTGACCGGTGGCGCGAGCGGCATGACCATCCCGCGCTCGGCCATGCGTCCGCCGGAGTGGACGGGACTGGGCCTGGGCGAGAAGTACGTCTGGCTGTTCTGGCTCTCGGTCATCGTCATGGCCCTGACGTTCTACGTCTGCTGGTGTCTGTCCCGCAGCCGCTACGGCATGGCGATGGCGGCCATCCGCCAGAACGAGATCGCCGCGTCGGCCTCGGGCGTCAACATCGCCGTGGTCAAGACCGCGAGCTTCGGGCTCTCGGGCGCGATCACCGGTGCCGCCGGCTCGCTGTTCGCCCTCTACATGGGCAGTCTCTACGCCGAGGGGTCGTTCACCCTGATGGCCGGCATCACGCTGCTGATCGGCCTGGTCATCGGCGGCGAGCGGACCGTGCTCGGCCCGATCGCCGGCGCCCTGGCCGTCGTCTACGTGCCGTACTACACGGCCGACATCGGCAGCGGCCAGTCGTCCGCGGTCCTGTTCGCGGTCGTCCTGTTGTTCGTCATCTTCGTCGCGCCGGCCGGAGTCGTCGGCTCGCTGGCCAAACTGCTTCGACGCCGGGTCGTCTTCCGGGACCCGCGCCCGGAACTCGCCGCCGGGGAGGCGTCCGCGGTGCCCACAACGGCCCCGCACCCCGAGCATCCGCTCGACAGCACCACCACCACCATCGAAAGGTCCCGTTCATGACCGCATCCACCACCATGCGCCGGTTCCGCCGCGCCGCGGTGATCCCGGCCGCCGTGCTGGCGAGCTTCACGCTCGTCGCCTGTGGCTCGAGCAGCGACGACTCCGAGTCCGGCTCCTCCGGCGGCTTCCAGCTCAACCTGGACGACTGCGAGGATCCCGACGCGGTCTCGAAGAAGATCACGGACACGATCACCGTCGGCTACAGCGCTCCGCTGTCGGGTCCGATCGCCGGTGCGGCCGAGCTCGCCACCGCGGGCTACAACGCGCGCATCGAGGCGGCCAACGCCGAGGGCGGCATCGACGGCATGAAGATCGAGGTGGCGTACAAGGACGACGCGTTCGCCCCCGACAAGGCCAAGGCCAACGCGACCGAGTTCCTGCAGAAGGACAAGGTCGACCTGCTCACGACGTTCGGCGCCGGCCAGGTCGCCGCCATCGCCGACGACCAGAACGCCGCCTGTGTCCCGATGCTCTACCCGAGCTCGAGCGACGTGCGGTTCAACGACATCGAGGCGTACCCGTGGACGTTGCAGTTCCTGCCGTCGGCCGACGTCGAGACGAAGTTCATCATCGACTTCATGAAGACGAAGGTCGATGACATCAAGCTCGGCATGGCCGAGAACGCGACCGCCAGCGGCGCGGCCATGGCCGAGTCGTTCAAGAAGTCGGCCGAGGCCGCGGACCTGAAGATCGAGGCCGAGACCGAGGACACCGATCCCTCGGCCGCCGCGACGAAGCTCAAGGCCGCCGACGTCAACGTGCTCTACCACGGTGGCGTCACGGGCACCTGCGGCGTCCTGGACACCGCCATGGCGCGCGTCGACTTCAAGCCCGAGCTCGTGGTGAAGGCCAGCAACTGCGCCAACGCCGCCGAGTACATCACCGCCGGCAAGGCCGCCGACGGCGCGGTCGTGCCGAAGTACCTCAAGGAGCCGGCCGACCCCGAGATGGCCGACGACGAGGGCGTCAAGCAGTACCTGTCGCAGGTCGGTGACGTCGCCGACCCGAACAACACGATCACCGTCAGCGGCTGGCTCGCCGCCGACCTGCTCGTCAACACTCTCAAGCAGGCCGCGGAGTCCGAGGACGGTCTCACGCGCGAGAGCATCATGAAGGCCGCGCGCGACCAGAACTACGCGTCCCCGGTCCTGCTCGACGGCGTCACCTGGAAGAGCACGTCGGAGCGCTCGGGCGGCGTCAGCGGCTTCGGTCCGTTCGCCTGGTCTCACGCCGACAAGCGGTTCGTGTCGGCCGGCGACGTCCTCGACGTCGACTGATCCACGCACCACACGAAGGGCCCGGTCCGCTGACCGGGCCCTTCGTCATGTCACTTGTCATTCGGTATCCATGCGTTCAACGATGTCCCTGAAGTGGCTCCGTCGTAGCCTTCTCTGGGAGGACGAGTCACTGTTAAAATGAAAGTATGAACGACGCAGACGTGATCGACGCCGAGGTTGCGGCGGACGACACCATCAGTTTCAGCCGGCACGGGTACGAACGGCGCCGCCCGACGTGGGACGACACGGACATGGCGGACGTCGCCGGACGCACCGTGATCGTCTCCGGTGGCACGGCCGGAGTCGGCCTGGGTGCCTCGACCAGTCTGGCGGCGCTCGGCGCTCACGTCGTGATGCTCGGTCGAAACCCCGACCGCGGCACCGCGGCCGTCGAGGAGATCACGGCGGCGACGGGCAACGCGAACGTCGAGTGGATGCCGTTGGACCTGGCGTCGCTGCGCTCCGTGCGCGACACCGCCGAGATGCTGCTCGAGCGGTTCCCGCGGATCCATGCGCTGATCAACAACGCCGGCGGCATGTGGGACACGTGGCAGACCTCGGCCGACGGCATCGAGATGAGCTGGGCGACCAACGTGGTCGGCCCGTACCTGCTGACCGAGCTGCTGCTGGACCGGCTGGCCGAGTCGGCCCCCGCACGCATCGTCGAGATGACGTCCGGCGGCGCTTACAGCCAGCGGCTCACGCTCGGGGAGCTGCGCGGCGAGGAGGACGCCTTCGACCCGAAGGCCACCTATTCGCGCACGAAGCGCGCCCAGATCGTCCTGACCGAGCTGCGTGCCGCCGAGCTGGCCGACCGCGGGATCGTCGCCCACGTGACGCACCCGGGCTGGACCGACTCGCCCGGACTGCGTGAGTCCGGCGCGATGCAGGGCTTCATCCGTCGGTTCGAGTCGGACTTCCGCACGCCCGAGCAGGGTGCCGACACGGCCGTCTGGCTGACCAGCGCCCGCGAGCCCGGCACCACCACCGGCCTGTTCTGGCACGACCGCCGGCCGCGCGACACGCACCGCACCGAGGCGACCCGCGAGACCGAGGAGGACCGTCGCGAGCTCATCGAGCTGCTGCGCCGCGCCTGCGGCCTGCCGGTCTGATCTGCTGAACGCACCACCGCCCCGACCCAGGCTGGGTCGGGGCGGTGGCGTTTCCGGGGGGCGGCTCAGCTGCTGAAGCGAAGAGCCTCGGCCGAGTCGATGTACTCGTCGAGACGCTCGATCAGCCCGTCCTCGCCGATCGTGACGACGACGCAGGCGTGCAGCTGGACCGGCTCGCCGCTGCGCACGTTGATGCCGCGCAGGACGTGTTGCTGAACGACGCCGCCCTCGAACACCTGGATCCGGCGATCGGTGTACTCGCGGTCGGTGACGCGTTCGGAGATCCGGCGCAGCACCTTCGCGTTCTGCTCGACCGTCTGCTCGACGCCGTCGTTGTTGTGCCAGATGACGGCGTCGGGCGCGTAGACGTTGAACAGGTCGGCCGGGTCGCCGGCCTGGGCGGCCGCGATGATGCGGTCGAGCAGTTGGACGTAGGGGTGGCGGTCGTTCATGGTTCTCCTCAGATATGGGCGGTGCGGCGCAGCTCGCGCTTGAGCACCTTGCCGACGGGGTTGCGGGGCAGCTCGTCGCGGATCTCGAGCCGCTCGGGCAGCTTGTAGGAGGCGATCTTCGACTCACGCAGGAACTCGATGAGCTCCTCGAGGGTCAGGGACGCACCCGGGTTGAGCGTGACGACCGCGGCGACGCGCTCGCCCATCTGCTCGTCCGGATCGCCGACGACCGCGACGTCCGCCACGGCAGGGTGCTCGCCGATGAGCGCCTCCATCTCGGCCGGCGCGATGTTCATGCCGCCGCGGATGACGAGGTCCTTCCCGCGATCGAGGTAGCGCAGGAACTGGTTCCGGTCACCGGCGATCTCGAAGATGTCGCCGGTCTTCAGCATCCCCTGCTCGTCGAACGGGTTCGCGCGCGTCTCGGGGTTGAGGTAGCCGGCGAAGACCGTCGGGCCGCCGATGCGCAGCTCGCCGGGCACGCCGGGCTCGGTGACCTCCTCGCCCGTGATCGGGTCGACCAGGCGCAGCTGGACCCACTCCGAGACGGCCGAGGACCACGTGACGCCCGGTGCGCCGTAGCGCGGGAAGAACTGCGCGCGGTCGTCCGCCTCGGGGAAGTCCTCGAGGCTCGACAGCAGTGCGATGCCCTCGTTGGAGCCGAAGAAGTTGATGACGCCGATGCCGAGCTTCTCCTGCCAGCCGCGCACCATGACGGGCTGCAGCGGCGCCGAGCCCGAGCCGATGCGGGTCAGGCTCGACAGGTCGATCTGGCTCAGCAGGGCGTCGTTGTGCAGCAGCATCCACAGCAGTGCCGGCGGCGCGACGGTGTAGGTCGCCCGCTCGCCGGCGATCTGGCCCAGGAAGGTCTTGAGGTCGAACGGGTGGTGCTGCACCAGCACGCCGCCCGTGCGCAGCCACGGCAGGAACATGCCGTTGATGCCGGCCATGTTGACCATCGGGAAGGGGTTGAGCAGGACGTCGTCGGCCGTGACCTTCGGGGCGTCGAGGGTCGCCGTGCTGATCGCGATCCACTCCAGGTGTGCGCGGGGCACGCCCTTCGGCTCGCTCTCGGTGCCCGACGTCCAGCAGATCGTCGCGCAGTCGTTCGCGTCGTTCGGGTCGGCGGCGCGGCGCTCGGCGACGCGGGCCCGCTGCTCGTCGGTCGCGACGGCGGGCGACCAGCCCGTGACCTGGTCGGGGAGGCCCTCGAGCTCGGTCGCGTCGCTGTACGCGATGACGGTCTCCAAGGTCGGGACGCGGTCGCTCAGGGCGGCGGCCTCCTCGGCCGGCCGGCGGCCCGCGAAGGCGGGCGAGCCGATGAACGCACGGAAGCCGGCCTGGTTCGCCATGCCCACGATCTCGTGCTCTCGGTACTGCATGGGAAGTGGCGAGACGATGATGCCCAGCAGCCACGCGCCGAGGTAGACCTCGGCCAGCTCGATCGTGTTGGGCAACTGCACGCCGACCACGTCGCCGCGCTGGAGGCCCAGCTCGTCCAGGCGTGCCGCGACCGTCTGGACCTCGGCGTCCAGCTCGGCCCACGTGAGCCGTCGCGGAGCCGATCCGAGCAGGTCGGAGCGGTTCGCGGGGTCGACGATCGCGAGTCGGTCGGGCCGCTCGCGCACCTGCTGGAGGTAGAAGTCGTCGAGCGTCTCGTCGGTCCACCACCCCTTCGACTGGAACTCCCGGACCTTCGCCTGCGGATGCAAGCCCCGTGCGATCGACATGGCCTCTCCTCGTGACACTTCAATTGACAGTGTGATACAGATTACTACAATAAACGTAGTCAGTCGACAAGGGAAGAGGTGGGGTCCATGAGCGCCGGACGTCGTACGCCGGTCACCGGCAGCACCGTCGTCGTGACGGGAGCCAATCGCGGGATCGGATTGGCGTTCGTCCAAGAGGCTCTCGCCGCCGGAGCGGCGAAGGTCTACGCCGGGGTGAGGGACGTCGGCGACGTCACGGACGAGCTGGCCGCCACGGGCGCCGAGATCGTCGCGCTCGACGTGGTCGACCGCGCCCAGGTGCAGGCCGCGGCCCGCACCTGCTCCGACGCCACCGTGCTGATCAACAACGCGGGACTCTTCACGGGCAACCGCCTCGTCCAGGCCGACGACCCCGACGCCGCCCGCCGCGAGATGGAGGTCAACTACTTCGGCCCGCTCGAGACCACGCGCGCGTTCGCGCCGGTGATCTCGGCCAACGGCGGCGGCGCGATCGTCAACGTGCTGTCGGTCGCGGCCATCGCGCCGACCGCGTTCATGGGCGGCTACTCGACCTCGAAGGCCGCCGCGCTGTACCTCGGCGGCATCGCGCGGGCCGAGCTCGAGCCGATGGACGTCGGTGTGACGTCGCTGATCGTCGGCTCCGTCGAGACCCGGATGGCCGCGCACGTCGACGGCCAGAAGGAGGATCCGCGCGACGTCGCCCGGATCGGCCTCAAGGCGATGTCTCGCGGCGACTGGACCTGCGACACCGATCGCATGGCCATCGACTCGCGCGCTCGCATGGCGCGCGACCCCATCCGCTACGAGCGCGGCCTGGGCAAGCTGCTGTTCGTCGACCAGCTGGTCACCAAGCCGTGAGCTCGCTCGCGGCCGGCCTGGAGACGCACGGGGACGGCTCGCCGTTCGTGCGGCTCGAGGACGTCGTGCGCCGGAGCGCGGCGCACGACCCCGAGGGCACCGCCCTGATCGAGCCCGGCCGGCGCGTGACGTTCGCCGAGCTCGACGCGTCGAGCAACCGGTTCGCCCGGGCTCTGCTCGCCGACGGCGTGCAGCCGGGGGACCGGGTCTGCCACATCGGCGAGAACAGCGTCGCCTTCTTCGACGTGCTCTACGGCGCGGGCAAGGCCGGCGCGATCCCCGTGCCGATGAACTTCCGGCTCGCGCCGCCCGAGGTGCTGCAGATCGTGGAGGACGTCGAGCCCCGCGTGGTCGTCCTCGGCGCCGGCATGGAGCACCACGGCGCCGCGATCGCGGCCGTGCCGGGTGTCGCCCGCGTCGTCACCGTCGAGCCCGCCGACGGGCTGACGGACCTGTCCACCTGGGCCTCGGAGCAGCCGGCCACGGACCCGGGCATCGCCCGCGACCCCGAGGACACGGCCGTGATGTTCTACACGTCGGGCACGACGGGCCGGCCCAAGGGCATCGAGCTCACGGGCGTGAACGTCAGCTCGTCGCTGGCCTGCCCGCTCTCGCTCGTGCGGTTCGACCGGGACTCGGTCGCGCTGGCGCCGGTGCCGTTCTTCCACGTCACGGGCTTCGGACTGGCCCTCATGGCGAACCTCAAGGGCTCGGCCCTGCTGATGATCAACCCGCAGGGTCCGGCCGACCTGCTGGGCGTGTTCCAGGAGTACCGGGTCAGCCACGGCGTGCTGGTCCCCACCGTCATCCAATTCATGCTGGACCTGCCCGAGTCCCGCACCGGCGACTGGTCCGCGCTGCGCTGTCTCATGTACGGCGGCGCGCCCATGCCCGAGTCGGTCCTGCGCGACGCGACCGAGGTGTTCGGCTGTGACTTCATCCAGGGCTACGGCCTCACCGAGTCGACCGGCGGCGTCGCCTTCCTGGCGCCGGAGGACCACCGCACCACCCCCGAGACGGTCCACCGGCTGCGGTCGGTGGGCCGCGTGCGCGGCGGCAACGAGCTCCGTGTGATCGACCCGATGACCGGGGCCGACCAGCCGCCCGGCGTGCGCGGCGAGGTCCTCGTCCGCGGCGGGAACGTCATGAAGGGCTACTGGCGGCGCGCGCAGGACACGGCCGACGCGGTCGACGCCGACGGCTGGCTGCACACCGGGGACGGAGGCCACCTCGACGAGGACGGCTACCTGTTCCTGGGGGACCGGCTCAAGGACATGATCGTCTCGGGTGGCGAGAACGTGTACCCCGCCGAGGTCGAGAGCGTGCTCACGGCACATCCGGGCGTCGCCCAGGTCGCCGTCATCGGCGTGCCCTCCGACCGGTGGGGCGAGTCGCCCATGGCGATCGTCGTCCGGTCGAGCGGACCCGAGGGCGCCGCGCTCGACGCGGCGGCGGTGATCGGCTGGGCCCGCGAGCGGCTCGCGCACTACAAGTGCCCGGTCGACGTGGCGTTCGTCGACGCGTTGCCCCTCAATGCCAGCGGCAAGCTGCTGAAGGTGCGGCTGCGCGAGGAGTTCGCCGGCTCCTGAGGCGACCAGACGTCGGGTGTTCCCCTCCCGACGACGCGACAGGGGCGGGCCCGTCACCGGACCCGCCCCTGCTCGTCGTGTGCTCAGGCGTGCTGCACGCGGAAGGTGACCTGCCCGAAGTCGATCTCGTCGGGAAGACCCTGCCCTGCCGGCGTCGCAACGACGTCGATGGCACTGAGGCGCGCGACGTCGTCCTTCACGAAGCGCACGGTGCGCTCGCCCAGCCGGACGAGGGGCACGTCGTCCCACTCGTCGAGCTCGACACCGAGGACGGCCGCCCAGAGCTCGGCGCGGGCCACGGGATCGGCCGTGGCCACGTCGATGCCCACGACGTCGCCGATCAGCGGCTCGGCCGGGGTCTCGAAGTCGACGTCGTCCCAGTGCCACGCCTGCGGGTCGGGGATCTCGTCGAGCTCGAGGAGCAGGCCCATGTCGCCGGGGTGGAACTGGATGATGCGCTTGCCGTGGACGTCCAGGTCGACGGCGATCCGCACGCCGGCCGCCTCGGCCGCCGCCAGGTGCGGCGTCAGGTCGCTCACCTGGATCGAGGCGCAGTAGCCGGCCGTGCCGCCGACCTTCGCGAGCCAGCCGTTGATGGGCGCCTTCTCGTTCAGCGGCGCGACCAGCTCCAGGTACGCCACGTCGCCGACCGGGAGGGTCTCGTCGGCCATGCCGACGTCCTCCAGCATCGGATCGGTGTACCCGGGGGCCAGGCCGAAGAGCTCACGCAGGCGGTCGCCGTCGCCGGCGAAGTCAGCCGTGCCGAGCGCGACCTGGCGCAGGATGGGGAAGGGGGACGTGGTCATCCGATGGTCCTTTCGGCGGCGGCCCAGTGGGGGGCGCGCAGCTCTCGCTTGAGGATCTTCCCCGAGGGGTTCCGGGGGAGCATCTCGATCACCTCGACCGAGGTGGGGCACTTGTAGTGGGCCAGGCGCTCACGGCAGAACGCGATGATCTCCTCGCTGGTCACCGACTCGCCCTGACGGGTCACCACGACGGCGTGCGGCGTCTCGCCCCAGCGCTCGGAGGGGATGCCGATGACGGCGACCTCCTGCACGGCCGGGTGCGCCATGAGCACGTTCTCGACCTCGGCCGGGTACACGTTCTCGCCGCCGGTCACGATCATGTCCTTGAGTCGGTCCTTGAGGAACAGGTAGCCGTCCTCGTCCAGGTAGCCGGCGTCGCCGGTGCGGAACCAGCCGCCGTCGAAGAAGGACGCCTCGGTCGCGTCGGGACGACGCCAGTAGGACCGCGTCACGTTGGCGCCGCGGGTCACGATCTCGCCGACCTCGCCGGCGGGCACGTCCTTGCCCTCGCCGTCGACGACGCGCAGCTCGACCCCGGGCACGGCGCGGCCCGCGGACTGCAGCTTGCTGTCGGCGCCGACGACGTGGTCCTCGGGACGCAGGATCGTCAGCACGCCGATGGTCTCGGTCAGGCCGTAGCTCTGCGAGAGCTTCGCGTCGAAGATCTTCTGCGTGCCGAGCATGACCGTCTCGGAGATCGGGGAGCCGCCGTAGACGAGGTGCTGGACGCTGGAGTAGTCGGCCGCGGCCGCCTGCGGGTTCGCGATGACCATCGCCATGACGGTCGGGACCATGATCACGTGGGTCGCGCGGTGCGCGACGAGCAGGCCGATCATGCTCTGCGGCGTGACCTCGATGAACTGGATGATCTGGCCGCCGTGGGCCAGCGAGATGAGCGACCAGCCGCCCGCGGCGATGTGGTAGTACGGCGTCGGCACGAGGCTGACCGTGTCGGGCCCGACCTCGAACTGCGCCGAGAAGGCGGCGACCGCGGCGAGCATCGCGTCGCCGGTGGTGGTGACGCCCTTGGGGGTGCCGGTCGTGCCGGAGGAGTACATCAGCGACAACAGCTCGTCGCCGGTCACGTCCTGGCGCGGATCGGTCGCGGACTGCTGCGCGAGCCACGGTTCGTAGCCGACCCAGCCGTCCGGGACGGTGGGCTCGCCCTCCTGGCTGAAGACCACGCGCAGGCCGGTGTAGTCGGCGGGCACGAGGCCGGTCAGGTGGTCCTCGACCACGAGGACCGACGGCTCGGCGTCGGAGAGGATCCAGGCGATCTCGGGGGCGGACAGCCGGAAGTTCAACGGCACGACGGCGGCGCCGGACTTGGCGGTGCCGAAGAACAGCTCCCAGAACTCGGTGCCGTTGCGAGCGAGGTAGGCGACCCGGTCGCCGCGGTCGAGGCCCTGGGCCAGCAGGCCCGAGGCGACCTGGTTCGTGCGGGTGTCGAGCTCGCCGTAGGTGACGGTCCGGCCCTCGCCCACGATCGCGGGGGAGGCGGAGTGGGCCTGGCTGCTGGTGCGGAGGAGATCCGCGACGGTGTGTGCTCCGGTCATGGTGTTCCTTCGGGTGCAGTCCGGTCCTCGTTGACCGGGACGATGGTGATGGTGCCGGTGACCAGCGGCTGTCGGCACTGGTCGCAGGCGAGGTGGGCCACGAAGTCGTGGCCGCACGCCGTGTGGGTCTGGACGAGCGCGGGTCCCTCCGGGGAGACGAACCACTTCTCGGCCCAGTGCAGGGACAGGGCGGTGACGGGGAAGAACGCGCGCCCCTTGTCGGTCAGGTGGTACTCGGGCCGGCCGGGGTGCTGCGCGTGCTGACGGGTCTCGAGGACGCCGAGGTTGCAGAACGTGCGCAGGCGCTCGGCGATGAGGGTGGGCGGAGCGCCGAGTGCGACCTCGAACTGACTGAACCGCACCATGCCGCGGAACGCCGCGCCGATCAGGGCCGAGGACCACCGGTTCCCGAAGATCTCCAGGGTCTGGGGGTACTGCAGCGACTCCGGGACCGAGTCGGGGCGCCGGCGCGTGGAGGACGCGGGGACGGAGCGCTCCCAGCTGCCGCTGGGCCCCCAGACGGCCCGGATGTCGCGGGCCTCGACCGGAACGCCGCACGCCCGGCACGTCAGCAGGGGCGCGAACTCGGCGCCGCAGGTCTCGTGGCGGCGCAGCGGGAGGGCCTCGCCGGCGGGGCCGGTCCAGCTGCGCTCCCACTCCCAGATGGCCAGCATCATCGGCCACAGGGTGCGGCTGCGCGCGGTCGGCAGGTACTCGGCGCGCAGCGGGTTGGTCCGGTAGATGCGCCGCTCGAGCAGGCCGTGCTCGGTCAGTCGGGTGAGCCGGTGGGTCAGCACCGAGTTCGAGATGGGCATGACCTCGCGGAACTCCCCGTAGCGGGTCAGGCCCCGCGACGAGTGACCCAGGATCAGCAGCGACCACTCGTCCCCGAGCAGGCCCAGCATCTGTCCGACGGCGTTCGTCCCGCCCGGTTCGAGCAGCGTGGGTCCCCCGTCGGTCATCGGCCATTCCTCGAAGTCGTGCGGCTCCCAGCGTGGGGACTTGTCATCTGCGTCACACCGTACTACAACTAACGGAGTATCTCTATCAATCGAAGTGAGGATTCCATGAGTCGAGCTCTGGACGGCCGGGTCGCCGTCGTCACCGGCGGTGGCAAGGGTCTGGGACGCGCGTTCGCCCTCCACCTGGCCGAGTCCGGCGCGGCGGTCGTGGTGAACAACCGCAACCGGCAGGTCGACGAGAACGGGCTCGGCCCGGCCGACCACGTCGTCGCGGAGATCGTGGCCCGCGGCGGGCGCGCGGTCGCCAACCACGACGACGTCGCCGACCCCGCGATCGGGGAGCGGCTCGTCGCCGACGCCCTCGAGCACTTCGGCCGGCTCGACATCCTCGTCACCAGTGCCGCCGTCAGCGCGCCACAGATGGCCCACAAGACCAGTGCCGAGAGCTTCCGGCAGGTCATGGACATCAACGTCACCGGCACCGTCCTGCCGGCGGCCGCCGCGATGGCCCACATGCGCCAGGCCGGGTCCGGGCGCGTCGTGCTGATCGCCTCCACGGCCGGCCTGCACGGCGAGACGACGGTCTCGGCGTACGCCGCCAGCAAGGGCGCCGTGATCGCCTTCGGTCGCACCGCCGCCGTCGAGGGCGCAGGCAAGAACGTGCTCACGAACGTCGTGCTGCCCTACGCCACGACGCAGATGACCGAGGCCGGCATGGACCCGCGCCACGCCGACCGCATGCGCTCGGACCTCGTCGCCCCACTCGTGACCGCGCTGGCCTCGCCGGACAGCACCATCAACGGCCAGGTCATCGTGGCCGCCGGCTCCGCCCTGCGTGCCGCCGACGCCGTCGAGTGGGCCACGGTCGGCTACGACGCCGACCAGCCCCTCGAGCCGGCCGCCCTCGAGCAGCTGCTGACGCAGTCGCGCGCGGGCGACCCGCACACCTTCACCCACGCCCAGAACGCCTTCCAGAGCCTCGCCGCGGACCTCGCCGCGAGCGCCCACCCGTAAAGAAGAGGACGCATGTTCGACTACCCCTGGGGCGACTTCGCCCTCAACCTGCTCGTCACCGCCGGCGCGCTCGTGGTGTTCTTCGCGATCGTCATGGCCATCGCCCACCTCATGAACGACCACTCGATCATCGACATCACCTGGGGCCCGGCGTTCGTCGTGGTCGCCGCGGTGTCGTACCTGATGTCGGCGGGCTCCGACGGCGACGACACCCGCCGCCTCATCGTGCTGGCGCTGACCGCGATCTGGGGCCTGCGACTGGGCATCTACATCGGCAGGCGGAACCTGGGCAAGGGCGAGGACCCGCGCTACACGGCGCTGCTGCGCTCGCGCAAGGGTCGCCCGCTCATCCCGTTCCTGGTCAAGAAGATCTACGGCATGCAGGCCGTGCTGGCCTGGATCGTCTCGATCCCCGTGCAGTTCGCGGTCTACGTGTCGCGCGGGGTCGACGCCCTCGTGATCGTCGCCATCGCGATCTGGACGATCGGCTTCCTGTTCGAGGCCGTCGGCGACTGGCAGCTCGCGCGCTTCAAGGCCGACCCGGCCAACGCCGGCAAGATCATGGACCGCGGCCTGTGGGCCTGGACCCGTCACCCCAACTACTTCGGCGACGCCTGCGTGTGGGCCGGCCTGTTCGTGCTCGCGCTCGGCTCGCCGTGGGGTGTCCTGACGGTCTTCTCGCCCATCCTCATGACGTGGCTGTTGACGACGTTCAGCGGCGCCAAGCTCACCGAGAAGGGCATGCGCCGCAAGCGCGGTCCCGAGTTCGAGGCGTACGTCGCCCGCACGAGCGGCTTCTTCCCGCGGCCGCCGCGCAAGGCGACGGCGGAGCCGAACGCGTGACCATGTCGGTCGCCTCGCTCGGGTCGATCCTCGACCTGAGCGCGGCCGGCGACGGCGCCTGGATCGGGCACGCCGACGGGATCGCCCTGCCGCAGCTGTACGGCGGCCAGCTCGTCGCGCAGTCCATCATGGCGGCGGGGCACAGCGCGGCCGGCCGGCTGGTCGACTCGCTGCACACGACGTTCCTGCGCCCCGGACGGTCCGACCTCCCGGTCAGGTTCCAGGTCGAGCACCTGCGCGACGGTCGGCAGTTCTCGACCCGCGTGGTCGACGCCCTGCAGGACGACCGGCTGGTGTGCCGCTCGACGATCTCGCTCATGGAGCCCCGCGAGGGCGTGGCGCACTCGCGGCGCCGGCCGGTGAGCGCCTCGGTCGAGGACAGCATCGAGCTGCGCGAGCTGGCCGGGGCCGACGGCGGGCTGGGGGAGTACTGGGAGGGATTCAGCGCCGTCGAGGTGCGGATCTCGCCGGAGTCCGACGAGACGCCCCTGCACTCGGCCGCCCCCGTCCAGAACATCTGGATGCGGGTCGCGGAGGACCTGGGGGACGACCCGCTGGTCCACCAGGCGGCGATCGGCTACGTCAGCGACCTGATGCTGATGTCGATGGCCGTCGCGCCCCACGGGCACCGCGCCGGCCAGGAGCGGTCCCTCGGCGAACGGTGGACTGCCGTCTCGCTCGACCACGGACTGTGGTTCCACCAGCCCGCCCGGGCCGACGAGTGGCTGCTCTTCGAGCACGCGACGCCCACGGCCCATGCGGGTCGGTCGCTGGTCGAGGCGGCCGTGTTCGGGGAGCCCGAGTCCCAGGTGTGCCACGTCGTGCAGGAGGCTCTGGTCCGTGAGAACTGACATGCAGGGATTCGAGGGCTGCTACCGCCGGATCGATCGCCAGCAGGACGCTCAGGACCACGTCTCGGAGGTGTTCGTCCCGTCGGCGGCCGCCATCGGGCCGTGGAGCGACGAGCTGCAGCACGGGGGTCCCGTCGGGGCCCTGCTGACCCGCTCGATGCGACAGCTGCCGCACGGAGCACCGGGCCGGATCGCCCGGACGACGGTCGAGATCCTCGGGCCCATCGCCATGGCGCCCATCGAGGTCACGGCGCGCGTCGTGCGGCCCGGCCGCAAGATCGAGCTGCTCTCGGCCGTGGCCCACCAGGTCAGCGAGTCCGGGACCCGGCCGGTCGCCCAGGCGACCGCGTGGTGGCTGCGCAGCGACGAGTCCGTCGAGGTCATGCACTCGCCGGAGCCGGCGTTGGCGCCGCCCACGGACGAGGAGCTGGAGCGCGGCGAGCTCGGCGTCCCGGCCAGCTGGCGCCGGGGATTCGTCGGATCGCTGCGCTGGGCCGTGCGCACGCCGATCGGCCGGATCGACGGCCCCGCGATCGCGTGGGCGTCGATGCCCTACCCGCTCGTCGAGGGTGAGATCGGCGACGACCTCGAGCGCTGCGTCGCGATCGCCGACGCCGCCAACGGGGTCGGCTCGCGGCTGAACCCGAGGGACTGGGTGTTCATGAACACCGAGCTCACGGTCCACCTGGCCCAGCCTCCGGTGGGGGAGTGGACCGGGATGGTGGCCGAGTCGTGGATCGGCGGCGACGCCGTCGGCATGAGCTCGGCCGTCTTGTCGGACCTCACCGGTCCGGTCGGGCGCGTCGCCCAGAGCCTGCTGCTCGAACGGCTCTGACGCTTCGGCCCCGGCGCCGCCTCCCGCCCCGCGGCCACTTTTGGAACGCGCACCACGTTCTCGTGCCCGAACACCGTGGATCCTGTTCCAAAAGTGGCCCGGAGGGCACGAGCCGGCCCGAATCACAGCACGAACGGCGAAGGCCGCGAACCCCGAGGGGCTCGCGGCCTTCGCCGTTGCTGGGTCAGCTCACTTCCAGCGTTCGCTGGCCGGCACGAAGTCCAGCGTGCGAGCACCGGTGTAGATCTGCTTCGGGCGGGCGATCTTCTGCTCCGGGTCGTCGACCAGCTCGAGCCACTGCGCCAGCCAGCCCGACGTGCGCGGGATGGCGAACAGGACCGTGAACATCTCCGGCGGGAACTGCAGCGCCTCGTAGATCAGGCCCGAGTAGAAGTCGACGTTCGGGTAGAGCTTGCGCTTGACGAAGTACTCGTCCTCGAGCGCGATCTTCTCGAGCTCCTGCGCGACCTCGAGCAGCGGGTTGACGCCCGTGACCTCGAAGACGTCGTCGCAGGCCTTCTTGATGATCGTGGCGCGCGGGTCGTAGTTCTTGTAGACCCGGTGGCCGAAGCCCATGAGGCGCTCTTCGCCGTTCTTGACGCCCTCGATGAACGCCGGGACGTTCTCCTTGGTCTTGATGCGCTTGAGCATCTTCAGGACGGCCTCGTTGGCGCCACCGTGCAGCGGGCCGTAGAGCGCGGCGATGCCGGCGCTGACCGCCGAGTACGGATCGACCTGGCTGGAGCCGACCGAGCGCACCGCGTTCGTCGACGCGTTCTGCTCGTGGTCGGCGTGCAGGATGAACAGCACCTCGAGCGCCTTGGCCAGACGCGGGTCCGGGTCGTACTTCGGCTCGCTCATGCGGAACAGCATCGAGAGGAAGTTCTCGGTGTACGACAGCTCGTTGTCGGGGTAGACGTACGGCTTGCCCTGCGCGTGGCGGAAGGACCAGGCGCCGAGGGTCGGCATCTTGGCGATCATGCGCACGATCTGCTCATGGCGGATCTGCGGGTCCTTGATGTTGCGGGCCTCGGGGTAGAACGTCGACAGCGCGCCCACGCTCGACAGCAGCATGCCCATGGGGTGCGCGTCGTAGCGGAAGCCCTGCAGCTGGCTCTTGAGGTTCTCGTGCACGAACGTGTGGAACGTGATCTCGTGCACCCACTGGTCGTGCTGCTCCTTGGTGGGCAGCTCGCCGTGGATGAGCAGGTAGGCGACCTCCAGGTAGGTGGAGGACTCCGCGAGCTGCTCGATGGGGTAGCCGCGGTACTCCAAGATGCCCTTCTCGCCGTCGATGAAGGTGACGGCGGAGCGGGTGGAGGCGGTGTTGGTGAAGCCCGGGTCGTAGACGGCCAGGCCCGGGTCGTCGTCGGACTTGCCGATCTTGCCCAGGTCCGCAGCGCGGATGCTGCCGTCGGTAATCTCGACCTCGTACTCCTCGCCGGAGCGGTTGTCGCGGATGGTCAGCGTCTGCTTGTCGGTCACGATCGGGTCTCCTGTGACGTCAGAGTAGTAGTGCCGCGGGGGTGAGCGGCCCACTCCAACTTAGTGTCCCCGCCGCGCGGGCGCGAGAGCAGGGTCACGTTCGCGAGACCCGTTTTGACCCGGACGGGGGCGGCCGGGTATTCTGGGTAGTCGTTGTGTTGCGACGCGTTCAACCGCGCCATCACGACGCGCAGATTCCCGATCACACAGCTTTCGATTAGCAGCGAGAAGGTTACGCCGTGCGTACGTACAGCCCCAAGCCTGCTGACATCACCCGTCAGTGGCACGTCATCGATGCCCAGGACGTCGTCCTGGGCCGTCTCTCCGTCGCCGCGGCGACTCTCCTGCGCGGCAAGCACAAGCCGACATACGCGCCCCACGTGGACGGTGGCGACTTCGTCATCATCGTCAACGCGGACAAGGTCGCGCTGTCCGGCAACAAGCGCTCCGACAAGAACGTCTACCGCCACAGTGGTTACCCGGGCGGACTCAAGCAGATCTCCTACGGGGACCTGCTCGAGAAGGACGCGCGCAAGGCGATCGAGAAGTCGGTTCGGGGCATGCTGCCCAAGAACCGTCTCGGCCGTCAGCTCATCACGAAGTTGAAGGTCTACGCCGGCCCGGATCATCCGCACGCCGCCCAGAAGCCCCAGCCGTTCGAGATCACGCAGATCTCCCAGTAAGCGAAAAGCGCAGGTTCATCGTGGCTGAGACCACCACCGAAGAGACCGAGTTCACCACCAACTCCGAGGGCGTCGCCTACACGTCGGAGTCCTCCGGCGCAGCGGCCCAGGGCGAGATCAAGTCGATCATCGCTCCCGGCAACGCGACGGGCCGCCGCAAGGAGGCTGTCGCCCGCGTCCGGATCGTTCCGGGCACCGGCGTCTGGACCGTCAACGGCAAGCCGCTCGAGGAGCACCTGCCGAACAAGCTGCACCAGCAGATCGCCAAGGAGGCCTTCGCCGTCACCGGTCTGGTCGACTCCTTCGACGTGATCGCTCGCGTCCACGGCGGCGGCATGACCGGCCAGGCCGGCGCGCTGCGTCTGGGTGTGGCTCGTGCGCTGAACGCGATCGACGTCGAGGTCAACCGTCCGACCCTGAAGAAGGCCGGACTGCTGACGCGCGACTCGCGCATCAAGGAGCGCAAGAAGGCTGGTCTCAAGAAGGCCCGCAAGGCGCCTCAGTACAGCAAGCGCTGATCCGCCGGCGCGCATGGGCCGGATCTTCGGTACCGACGGCGTTCGTGGTCTGGCGAACCGAGACCTGACCGCGGAGCTCGCGGTCGACCTCTCGGTCGCTGCCGCGCACGTCCTCGGCGAGGCCGGTGCGTTCGCCGACCAGCGTCCGACAGCAGTCGTCGCCCGCGACACCCGCGCCTCGGGGGAATTCCTCGAGGCCGCGGTGGTCGCGGGTTTGGCGTCTGCGGGCGTCGACGTCCATCGCCTCGGCGTGGTCCCCACGCCGGGTGCGGCGTACCTGACGGCACTCCTCGAGGCCGACATGGGCGTCATGATCTCGGCCAGCCACAACCCGATGCCCGACAACGGCATCAAGTTCCTGGCGCGCGGCGGGGTCAAGCTCGACGACGAGATCGAGGCGGCCATCGAGCAGCGTCTCCATGAGGCGTGGGACCGACCCACCGGCGCCGGCGTCGGCCGCGTGGGCGACAGCCACGCCGGACTGGGCGCCTACGTCCGTCACCTCCTCGACACGCTGCCGATCCGTCTCGACGGGCTGCGCGTCGTCCTGGACTGCGCCAACGGCGCCACCTACGAGGCCGCGCCGGACGCCTTCGAGCGGGCTGGGGCCGAGGTCATCGCGATCCACGCCGATCCCGACGGTCTCAACATCAACGAGGCGTGCGGATCGACGCACCTGGACGACGTGCGCCGCGTCGTGGTCGAGCGCGGCGCCGACGTGGGCTTCGCCTTCGACGGCGACGCCGACCGGTGCCTGGCGGTGGACCAGAACGGCGAGATCGTCGACGGCGACCAGATCCTGGCGATCCTGGCCCTGCGCGCCAAGCGCGAGGGCCGCTTGGTCGACGACACGGTCGTCGCCACGGTCATGAGCAACCTCGGCTTCACCCAGGCGATGGAGGCCGCGGGCATCACCGTCCGCCGCACCGCCGTCGGCGACCGCTACGTGCTCGAGGCGATGCGCGAGGGCGGGTACAGCCTCGGCGGCGAGCAGTCCGGTCACGTGATCATGAGCCGCCACGCCACCACCGGCGACGGAACCCTGACCGCCCTGCAGCTGGCGGCCGAGATGGCATCAACCGGCCGGACGATGTCCGAGCTCGGCTCGGTGATGGAGCGTCTCCCGCAGGTGCTGGTCAACGTCGGCGGCGTCGATCGCGAGGGGGCCAAGCACCACGAGATCGTCCTGGCCGAGGTCGCGGCGGCCGAGGCCACCCTGGGCGACAGCGGCCGCGTGCTGTTGCGCCCCTCGGGCACCGAGCAGCTGGTCCGCGTGATGGTCGAGGCGCCCACCGCCGACCAGGCCCACGAGATCGCCGAGCACCTCGCTGGCGTCGTGCGCACGACCCTCGCGCTCTGACGTGGCGCTCGACCTCGAGCCCGGCGGGCTCGACCGCGACGATGTGCAGGCCCTGCTGGCCGAGCACCTCAGCGACATGTTCGCGACCAGCCCCGCCGAGAGCGTCCACGCGCTCGACCTCGACGCGCTGCGTGACGGTGCCATCTCGTTCTGGACGGCGAGCGAGGACGGCCGGCTGCTCGGCTGCGGTGCGCTGAAGGACCTGGGTGACGGGCACGGCGAGTTGAAGTCGATGCGCACGACCGCCGAGGCGCGCGGGCGCGGTGTCGCCACGGCGCTGCTCACCCATCTGGTGGCCACGGCGCGATCGCGCGGATTCACCCGGCTCAGCCTCGAGACGGGCACCGAGCCGTACTTCGCGGCGGCGCGCCGGCTGTACGTGCGTCACGGGTTCGAGCCGTGCGAGCCCTTCGGCGACTACGTTCTCGATCCGCACAGCGTCTTCCTCACGCGCGCGATCTGACCCTCGCCGCCACCGGCTGGGGGTGCCAGACTGACCGCATGGCCGTGACGATCGAAGTGCTGGACCCGACCGACCACGGAGCCTTCGTCGAGTTCTACGACGTGTACCGCCGGTCCAACGAGCGCGCCATCGACCAGCCGTGGCTGCCCGACGAGCTGAAGGTGCTCATGGTGGGCGACGAGTACCTGCGCAACGACTCGCTGTTGGCACGCCAGGGTGACACCGCCGTCGGCGTCGCGATCGCCGAGCTGCCCGAGCGCGACAACGTCACCACGGTCTACGCGGAGGTCTGGGTGCCGCCCGAGCTGCGCCGGCGCGGATACGGCAGCGCCCTGCTCGAGCGGCTCGAGCTGCGGGCGGCCGAGGACGGCCGCGAGCGCGTCCTCACCGAGACCCTGCGGCCGATCGATGACGAAACCTCCCCGGCGCGGGAGTTCATGCTGGCGCACGGGTACAGCCCCGACACGACCCTGATCCAGCGCGAGCTGGCGCTGCCTGCGGACATGCCGCCGGCCGACCTCCGCGACGGGTACACGCTGGCCGCCTGGCGGGCGGCGCCTCCGCCGCAGTGGCTGGAGGAGTACGCCCGGCTGCGGGCCCTGCTGAACCAGGAGGCGCCGGCGGGCGAGACCCAGCTCGAGAACGAGTACTGGGACCCCGATCGGCTGGTGCACGAGGTCGACCAGTGGAAGCGCCAGGGGCGCACCCCCCAGACCGTCGTTGCCGTCGCCCCCGACGGCCACCTGGCGGGGCACACCCAACTGGTGTTCCCGGCGAAGTCGACCGAGGTCTACCAGTGGGACACGCTCGTGCTGCCCGAGCACCGCGGCCACGGACTGGGCCTCGCGCTCAAGCGCCACGCGATGCGCGAGGCCGCCGACCTGCTCGAGGGCCGCACGCGCGTCGTGACGTGGAACGACGCCCAGAACGACCACATGATCGCCGTCAACGAGGCCCTCGGGTACCGCGCCACGGCGTGGGCCGACCAGTGGGTCAAGAACCTCGGCTGAGTCCGAGCGGATCCGCCCTCGCCCCAGCTCCGAGATTTGCCCCCAAACTCACCTTTGAGACCCACTGAAAGGTGAGTTTCGGAGCAAATCTCGGGAGCGGGGGAGGGGTCAGAGCTTGCGCAGGCGGACCCACTGGACGCTGTGGTCCGACGACTTGCGCAGCACGAGGTCGGCGCGACCGCGCGTCGTGGCGACGTTCTCGCGCAGGTTGGGCCAGTTGATCGTGTCCCACAGCTCCTCGGCGCGGCTCTGGGCCTCGGCGTCGGTGAACGTGCTGTAGCGGTGGAAGTACGAGGCCGGATCGGCGAACGCGGTCTCGCGCAGGCGCAGGAAGCGGCTGATGTACCAGCGCCGGATGTCGCGGCTGTTCGCGTCGACGTAGATCGAGAAGTCGAAGAAGTCGCTGATCGCCAGACCGGGTGACCCGTCGCCGCGCGACCGCGGCGGTGCCAGCACGTTGAGGCCCTCGACGATGAGGATGTCGGGCCGCTTCATCGAGATCGTCTCGTCGGTGCGGTCGTACGTCAGGTGGTCGTAGACCGGCGCCTCGATGACCTCGGCTCCGCTCTTGGCCTGCATGACGAACCGCAGCAGCGCCTTGCGGTCGTAGGACTCGGGGAATCCCTTGCGGTGCATGATGCCGCGGCGCTCGAGCTCGGCGTTGGGCAGCAGGAAGCCGTCGGTGGTGATGAGGGCGACGTTCGGGTGGTCGTCGTGCTGGGCCAGCAGGTCACGCAGCAGGCGGGCGGTCGTGGACTTGCCCACCGCGACCGATCCGGCCAGGCCGATGATGAACGGCACGCGGTCGGGCTGCGGGTCGCCCAGGAACCGCTCGGTCGCCCGGTAGAGGGCCTCGGCCAGGCGCACGCGCAGGCTGATCAGCTGGGTCAGCGGGACGTAGACCTGCTGCACCTCGTCGAGGTCGAGCTCCTCGCCCAGGCCGCGGACGCGCTCCACCTCCTCGGGGGACATGGGCTGGACGGCGTCGTGTGCCAGCTTCGCCCACGCCGAGCGCTCCAGCTCCACGTAGGGGGAGGGGTCCCGTGACATACCCCCCATTGTCACCAGCACCTGTCCCCACCGCGCAGTCGGTACCCTGAACGCATGTGTGGAATCGTCGGATACGTGGGCCATCGTCAGGCGCTGGACGTCGTGATGGGTGGGCTGCGACGCCTCGAATACCGGGGCTATGACTCCACGGGCGTGGGCGTCGTCGATGGTGACCACATCGCCTGGGACAAGAAGGCCGGCAAGCTGGCCAACCTCGACGCCGCGCTGGAGGCCCGTCCGCTGCCGCCCTCGACGACCGGGATCGGGCACACCCGCTGGGCCACCCACGGCGGCCCGACCGACGCCAACGCGCACCCTCACCTGGACAGCAGCGAGCGCGTCGCGGTCGTGCACAACGGCATCATCGAGAACTTCATGGTCCTGCGCGACGAGCTGGAGGACGACGGCTACGAGTTCGCCTCCGAGACCGACACCGAGGTCGTGGCGCACCTGCTGCACCGCGAGCTGCAGCAGACCGACGACCTGCCCGAGGCTGTGCGCGCGGTGTGCCGGCGGCTGAAGGGCGCCTTCACCCTCGTCTTCGCCGATGCGCAGAACCCCGGCGTCGTCGTCGGGGCGCGGCGCAACTCGCCGCTGGTCGTCGGCCGGGGCGACGGCGAGAACTTCCTGGGCTCGGACGTCGCCGCGTTCATCGACTACACCGCCGAGGCGATCGAGCTGGGCCAGGACCAGGTCGTCACGATCACCGCCGACTCGATCGAGGTCACCGACTTCGACGGCAACCCCGCCCCCACCACCGAGTACACGGTCGACTGGGACGTCACCGCCGCCGAGAAGGGCGGCTACGAGTGGTTCATGGTCAAGGAGATCGAGGAGCAGCCCAAGGCGGTCGCCGACACCCTGCTGGGCCGGATGGACCCCGACGGGGCGCTCCATCTCGATGAGATGCGCCTGTCCGACGATGAGCTGCGCAACATCGACAAGATCATCATCATCGCCTGCGGCACCGCGTCGTACGCCGGACTCGTCGCGAAGTACGCGATCGAGCACTGGACCCGGATCCCGTGCGAGGTCGAGCTGGCCTCGGAGTTCCGCTACCGCGACCCGATCATCGACCGCTCGACGCTCGTGGTGGCGATCAGCCAGTCCGGCGAGACGATGGACACCCTGATGGCGATCCGGTACGCGCGCCAGCAGCGCGCCCGGGTGCTCTCGATCTGCAACACCAACGGCTCGACGATTCCGCGCGAGTCCGACGCCGTGATCTACACGCACGCCGGCCCCGAGGTCGCCGTGGCGTCCACGAAGGGCTTCCTGTCGCAGGTCGTCGCGTGCTACCTGCTGGGCCTCTACCTGGCCCAGGTCAAGGGCGTGAAGTACGGCGACGAGATCCGGGCGATCATCGACGAGCTGCACCAGATCCCGGCCAAGGTCCAGCGGATGATCGACGACAGCGACCAGGTGCGCAAGCTCGCCGCCGAGCTGATCGATCGCCGCTCGTTCCTGTTCCTGGGCCGCCACGTCGGCTACCCGGTGGCGCTCGAGGGTGCGCTGAAGCTCAAGGAGCTCGCGTACGTCCACGCCGAGGGCTTCGCGGCCGGCGAGCTCAAGCACGGACCCATCGCGCTGGTCGAGGACGGCCTGCCGATGTTCGTGGTCGTGCCGCCCCGCGCGCGCGACCAGCTGCAGGAGAAGATCGTCAGCAACATCCAGGAGGTGCGGGCCCGCGGGGCCTACACGATCGTCCTGGTCGAGGACGGGGACGACTCGGTCGTGCCGTTCGCCGACGTGGTGATCCGGATGCCGAAGGTGCCCACGCTGCTGCAGCCGCTCGTGGCCACGGTTCCGCTGCAGATCTTCGCCTGCGAGCTGGCCGAGCTGCTGGGCCACGACGTCGACCAGCCCCGCAACCTGGCGAAGTCCGTCACGGTCGAGTGACCCGATGCTGACCGCCCACACCGTCGCGCAGATCCGCGCAGCGGAGGAGGTCGCAGCCGACCAGCAGGGCTGGGACGGTCTCATGCAGCGCGCCGCCCGGGAGCTGGCCGAGCGTCTCCTCGCGCTCATGCCCGCCGACGAGACGGCGGTGGTGCTCGTGGGTCCGGGCAACAACGGTGGCGATGCCCTCTTCGCGGCCGCCCGCCTCCTGGAGCGTGGCCGCCGGGTGAACCTGTGCCTGCTCGACCCGTCGAAGGTCCACCGCGGCGGGCTCGCCGCGGCCTCCGCCGCCGGAGCCCGGGTCGTCGACCGGCCGGACGGTCATCGCTTCGTGGTCGACGCCCTGTTCGGCATCGGCGCGCGCCCGGGTCTCGAGGGAGCGGCGGCGCACTGGGCGGACTGGATCGAGCGTGAGCGGCCGGTGGTCGTCGCCGTGGACGTGCCCTCGGGGATCGGCGTCGACGACGGGCGCCTCGACGGGCCGGCCGTCCGCGCCGACCACACCGTCACCTTCGGCACGGCCAAGTACGGACTGCTGCTCGGCCCCGCCGCCGCGCTGTCCGGGCGGATCACGGTCGTCGACATCGGGATGGACCTGTCGCGCGAGCCCGCGCTGGAGTCCCTCGAGTTGGCCGACGGCCAGCGCTTCCGCGACCGGATCGTCCCGGGGGTCGCCGATCACAAGTACAGCCGCGGCGTGCTGGGCATTCGCGCCGGCTCGCCGCAGTACGCCGGCGCCGCCCACCTGTGCGTCGCCGGCGCCCAGGCCGGACCGGCCGGGATGATCCGCTTCGTCGGCGAGCCCGAGCTGTCGCGGCGCGTCGTGGACCGCGCGCCCGAGGTCGTGGGCGCCGCCGGCCGTGTCCAGGCGTGGGTCGTCGGACCGGGCGGCGAGGACTCGCCCGAGCCCTTGGCGGCTGCCTTGGCGGACGAGGTCCCCGTCGTCGTCGACGCGACCGCGCTGGGTCACCTGCCCATGTCCTTCACCACCGACGCGCTGCTGACGCCCCATGCCGGTGAGCTCGCGGCGATGCTGGGCGCCGAGCGTGACGAGGTCGAGGCCGACCCGCTCACGCACGCCCGCCGCGCCGCCGAGCGCTGGTCCGCGACGGTCCTGCTCAAGGGGCCGCGCACGCTCATCGTGTCCGCCGACGGCAGGCTGAGGGTCAACACCTCGGGCACGCCCTGGCTGGGCACCGCCGGAGCCGGTGACGTCCTGGCGGGCTTCGCCGGGTCGCTGCTGGCGCGCGGACTCGACGCCTTCGACGCGGGATCGATCGCCGCGCTCGTGCACGGGCTCGCGGCCGAGCGCCTGGGCGGCCCGTTCGTCGCCTCGGACGTCGCCCGCGCGATGCCGCGGCTGTTGCAGCAGTTCTGCGCCGGACCCGGCCAGGACCACCGAACCGGAGACCTGACATGAACGCCGACCTCCTCGTCGACCTCGACCAGTACCGCGCCAACCTCGCGGCACTGCGGACGTATGCCCCGAGCGCGCTGCAGATGGCGGTCGTCAAGGCCAACGCCTACGGCCACGGCATGGTGCCGATGGCACGCGCGGCGCGTCAGGGCGGAGCCGACTGGCTGGGCGTCGCCACTCCCGCCGAGGCGCTGGAATTGCGCGCGGCCGGCGACCGTGGCCCCCTGCTGTGCTGGCTGGCGGTGCCCGGTGCGCCGTTCGCCGAGCTGATCGACGCGGACGTCGAGGTCACCGCGTCCGGGGTCGACCAGCTCCAGGCGATCGCGGCGGCCGGCGACCGGCCCCGCGTCCAGCTGAAGGTCGACACGGGCCTGTCGCGCAACGGCGCGTTCGGACCCCAGTGGGACGACCTCGTCGCCGCGGCCGCCCGCCTGCAGGAGGCCGGCAGCATCGAGGTGACGGGGATCTGGTCCCACTTCGCCAGTGCCGACGAGCCGGAGAACCCGTCCAACGACCACCAGGAGTCCGTCTTCCGCGCCGCAGTCGACCAGCTGGCCGCGGCCGGCGTCGATCCTGGCCTGCGGCACCTGGCCAACTCGGCCGCGGCGGTCACGCGCCCGTCGTCGCACTTCGACCTGGTGCGGATGGGGATCGCCGCGTACGGGATCGATCCGGACCCGGCGGTCCACGTGCCCGAGGTCCGTCCCGTGCTGACGGCGCGCACGGTCCTGGCGAACGTCAAGCGCGTCCCGGCGGGCGCCTCCGTCTCGTACGGATGGCGCTGGACCGCCGACCGCGAGACCACCTTGGGACTCGTCCCGGTGGGGTACGGGGAGGGCATCCACCGCACGGCCTCGAACCGGGCCGAGGTGGGGTTCGACGGGAACCGCGTGCCCGTTCGTGGGACGATCTGCATGGACCAGTTGGTCGTCGACCTGGGCGACCAGCCCGCTCGGATCGGTGATCCGGTCACGGTGTTCGGGCCCGGCGACGACGGCGAGCCGACCGCTCAGGACTGGGCGGACGCCGCGGGGACGATCGCGTACGAGATCGTGACCCGTCTGGCCGGACGTTGGTCCCGCACCTACCGAGGAGAACGATGACATCGGTCGCAGGACGGGTCGCCGCCACCGCGGGCGCCTTCGCAGCGGCGGGTGTCGCGGGTGCCGCCGCGACGGTCCTGAAGAACCGCAAGACCCGCGAGCGCCGCTTGTCGCGGGGCGATGAGGTCCCGTTCGGCTCGGTCCGCGGCGACTCCTATTACGTGTCGGCCTCCGACGACGTCCCGATCCACGTCGAGATCGACGAGGGCCCCGGGCCGACGATCGTCTTCGTGCACGGCTGGCTGTGCGACCTCGACACGTGGCACTTCCAGCGGCTGGCCCTGCGCGGCCACGCCCGGCTGGTCTTCATGGAGCTGCGCTCGCACGGCCGCTCCGGCCGCAGCGGACCCCGGAACTCGTCGCTGCACGCCATGGCCGACGACCTGCACCGGGTGATCGACGCCCATGCTCCCGAGGGCCCGGTCGTGCTGGTCGGCCACTCGATGGGCGGCATGGCGATCATGCAGCTGGCCCAGCTGGCTCCCGAGTTGTTCGAGGACCGGATCGCCGGTGTGGCGCTGGTCAGCACCAGCGCGGGCAAGCTGATGCGCCGCAGCCCGGCGCTGCGCTTCGTCGTGCCCCTGGTCAAGGCGGCCACGCCGCTGCTGGACTGGGGCCGCGAGTTCAACAGCTACGCCATCATCCGGCGGTGGGCCTTCGGTCCGCACGCGCAGCCGGCGCGGGTCGACATGGCCGACGAGATGATCCTGCGCGCCCCCACCACCGTGATCCTGAACTTCTACGACAACTTCGTCGAGCTCGACCTCGGGGCCGGACTCGAGGTGATCTCGCGGTGCCGCGCGTCGGTCGTGTGTGGCACCAAGGACGTGATGACGCCGCTGAGCCACAGCAGCTGGCTGGCCCGGCACATCGCCGGCGCCGAGCTGGTGCCCGTCAACGACGCCGGTCACATGGTGATGCTCGAGGAGCATGAGCAGGTGACGGAGGCGATCGAGCGCGTCCTCAAGGACATCGCATGAGCAGCGCAGTGGAGAAGGAGCGCCGGTGAGCACCGAGCTGGACGTCGAGCTGGTCGGGTCGGAACGCGCGGCGGAGGTGCTCCAGGTCATCCACCGCGCCTTCGCGACGCGACCCACGCTCGACCCGCCCGCCACGGCCGGCGACGAGACGCTCGAGACGGTGGCCGCGGCGCTCGACCGCGACGGGGGACTGCTGGCCACGCGTCGCGGCCTGCCGATGGGCGCGATCCTGTTCGACCGGACGCGACCGGCGATGCTCGGACTCAAGCGCGTCAGCGTCGACCCGCTCGGCCGCGACCGGGGCGTGGCCTCGGTGATGGTCGGCGTCGCCGAGGACGTCGCCGAGGAGCGTGGGATGGACGGCATCTGGCTGCACGTCCGCGAGGAGCTGCCCGACAACATCCGCTTCTGGAGCCACCGGCACTACCTTCCGGTGCGCCAGGACGGCACCACGATCGAGATGGGCAAGACGCTGTGGCTGGCCCGTGAGGTGCCCGACGCCGACGCGATGCGTGATCTCGCCGCGCGGGTGGCGACGCTGCTGCGCGCCGGCGACCTGCTCGTCCTGACCGGCGATCTCGGCGCGGGCAAGACGACGTTCACCCAGGGCCTCGGCGAGGCGCTGGGGGTGCGCGGCCCGGTCACGTCGCCGACCTTCGTCATCGCCAGGACGCATCCCAGCGAGGTCGGCGGACCCGCGCTGGTGCACGTGGACGCCTACCGGCTGGGCAGCGCCGCCGAGATCGACGACATCGACCTGGACGCCACGACCGAGGACTCGGTCACGGTCGTCGAGTGGGGCGCCGGCATGGCCGAGCAGCTCTCCGACAGCTGGCTGTCGATCGCCATCGAGACGCGCGCCGCCAGCCCGGGGGACCCCCTGGGCACGGCCTCCGGAGTGGAGTCCGACGAGATGCGCGTCGTGACGATCCGTCCGCGCGGGCGGCGCTGGCTCGGCGTCCCGCTGCGCAGCACGCTGCTGGGCTGACGCCTGCTCCGCGCCACCCACCCCGACTCCACTTTTGGAAATGGATCCACGTCGATCGGATCGTGGGACGTGGATCCGGTTCCAAAAGTGGAGAGGGGCCGCAACTAGGCTGGGCAGGTGCTCCTCCTTGCGTTCGACACCGCCACCCCGGCGATCTCCGTCGCCGTCCATGACGGCTCCTCCGTCGTCGCCGAGGCGACGGGCGAGGGAACCATGGCCCACGGCGAGCTGCTGGCGCCTGCGATCAGCGAGGCGCTCCAGCGAGCCGGTGCGACCGCGGCCGACCTGACCGACGTCGCCGTCGGCGTGGGTCCTGGCCCGTTCACCGGGCTGCGCGTCGGCGTCGTCACCGCCCTCACCCTCGGCCAGACGCTCGGCCTGACGACCCACGGCGTGTGCTCGCTCGACATCCTCGCCTCGCAGGCCGCCTCGCGGTTCGAGACCGACTTCGTCGTGGCCACCGACGCCCGGCGCAAGGAGGTCTACTGGGGTCGCTTCACCGCCGAGGGCGTCCGCGTGACCGGGCCCGAGGTCGACTTCCCCGAGACCGTCGCCGCCCTGGGACTGCCGGTCGTCGGGCGCGGCGGGCAGCTCTACGCCGACCGTCTCGACTGGTTCGCCGAGGCGCCGCTGGACCCCTCCGCTGCCGCCCTGGCCACCCTCGTCGCGGGCGGGGGAGCGGTCGAGCTGCCGCTGGAGCCGCTCTACCTGCGCCGACCTGACGCGATGCCCCAGGTCGCACCCAAGCCCGTATGATCCGCGCGGCCGGCCTGCGCGACCTGGACACGCTCGAGTCGATCGAGAAGGCCAGCTTCGGTCCCGACGCCTGGACGGCCGGACAGGTCCGCGACGAGCTCGTCGGGGACCGGATCGTGCTGGCCCTGGTCGACGAGTTCGGTGTCCGTGGCTACGCCTCCCTGCGGCTCTTCCTGCCCGATGCCGAGCTGATGCGGATCGCCGTGGGCCTGGGCTCGCGCCGTGAGGGCGTGGGCTCGCGACTCCTCGGGGCGGTCCAGGACACGGCTCGGGCACGAGGCGCCGAACGGCTGCTGCTCGAGGTCGCGGACGACAATGAGGCGGCGCTCGCGATGTACCGCGGGGCCGGCTACGGCGAGATCGGCCGGCGTCGCGCCTACTACCGGTCCGGGGCGGACGCCGTGCTGATGGAGCTGCGCCTGTCATGAGCGACGTGATGGACTCCATCCGGTCCTGGCCGTGGGCCTGGGCGTGGCTCGCCTTCTTCGTGATCGTCCTGCTGCGGGCCGCCGGCACCTACGGGATCGGCCGCGCGGTGGCGGCCGGCCTGCTGCGCGATCGCCGGCCGGGGCGGCGCGTGCGGCTGGCGATGGCCCAGGTCGAGCGTTGGGGTCCGCCGGCGGTCACCGTGAGCTTCTTCACGGTGGGCGCGCAGACCGCCGTCAACCTCGGCGCGGGGCTCGCCCGGATGACCTTCCCGCGCTATCTGACGGGCCTCGTGCCCGGCGCGGTGATCTGGGCGACGATCTGGTCGACGATCGGCATGAGCGCTTTCTTCGCGGTCTTCACCGGCGGCGCGGAGCGTGCCTCGTGGATCCTCGTGCTGGTCGTGGTCGTGGTCCTGCTGGTGCTCCTGAGGCGGTCCATTCGCCACTCGGCGCCTGCCACGGAGCACCTCCGCGACTGACCTCCGCGCCCCTGCGAGGCCTTCCGTGCCGTGGCATGGTGGAGGTATGAGTGATCCGCGTAATCCTGCCCCGGCACCTGCTCAGTACCCGACCCAGGAGCAGAACGACGACACACTCCTGGGCCGTGAGCCGTTCGACCCGCTGGACGAGGGCATCAGCCCGCCCGAGCGCTGGTCGGCGGGCGAGGGCTTCGGCACGACCGTCGAGGAGCAGCTCGAGGGCGAGTCCTTCGACCAGCGTCTCTCCCAGGAGGAGCCGGACATCGATCCGGACGCCGAGTGGAACGAGGACAACCTCGACGACGGCGAGGTCGGTCAGACCCGTTCGGGCCGTCTGGTCGATCCCGACGGCGGTATCGGCGAGGACCGCGTGGCCGAGCTCGTCGGTGACGACGTGGGCATCGACGGCGCCGGCGCCAGCGCCGAGGAGGCCGCCGTTCACGTCGTCGAGGACGAGTGACGACGCTCGCCTCGGGTGAACGCGCGTGCACTAGGGTTCAGGCATGCGCGACCTGACGTACCCGCCGGTCATCGGCACGGCCAAGACGCTGTTCAGACTGCTGGGGATGAAGTTCCAGACCTCCGGCACCGAGCACATCCCGCGTGAAGGCGGCGCCATCCTGGCCTCCAACCACGTCAGCTACGTCGACTTCATCTTCAACGGGCTGGCGGCCCAGCCGTCGGGGCGTCTCGTGCGCTTCATGGCGAAGAAGGAGGCCTTCGACCACAAGGTCTCGGGTCCGCTGATGCGCTCGATGCACCACATCCCGGTCGACCGTGCCCAGGGTGAGGGCTCGTTGCACGCAGCGGCCGACTACGCCCGCGCCGGAGAGATCGTCGGGATCTTCCCCGAGGCGACCATCAGTCGCTCCATGGAGGTCAAGGAGATCAAGACCGGCGCCGTCCGCGCGGCCGCCGAGGCGGGCGTCCCGCTCATCCCGATGGTCGTGTGGGGCACCCAGCTGCTCAAGACCAAGGACCACGAGGCTGACCTGTGGGGCCGCGGCAAGACGATCGGCCTGCACGTCGGCGCGCCGATCCCCGTCACCGGCGAGGACCCCGTCGCCGAGACCGAGCAGCTGCACGCCGCGCTGGCCGCGCTGCTCGACAAGGCGATCCGCGAGTACCCGATCTCTCCGGAGGGTCAGTGGTGGGCCCCGGCCCGGTACGGCGGAACCGCCCCGACGCCCGAGGAGGCGCACCGCCTCGATCTCGAGGAGAAGGCCGCCCGCGAGGCCAAGCGCGCCCAGCGCAGTTGAGTCTTCGCCCGCCTGAGAGAATGGGCGGGTGAGTGAGCCGCTGGTGCTGGGCATCGAGTCCTCCTGTGACGAGACCGGCGTGGGCATCGTGCGGGGCACCACCCTGCTGGCCCACGCGGTCGCCTCGAGCGTCGAGGAGCACGTCCGCTTCGGCGGCGTCGTGCCCGAGGTCGCCAGTCGTGCGCACCTCGAGGCGATGGTCCCCACGCTGGAGCAGGCCTACGAGCAGGCCGGGCTCGACGTGCGTGACGTCGATGCCATCGCCGTCACGAGTGGTCCGGGGCTGACCGGCGCGCTGCTGGTCGGCGTCGCCGCGGCCAAGGCCCTCGCGCTGGCCCACGACAAGCCGCTGTACGGCGTCAACCACCTCGCCGCGCACGTCGCGGTCGACCAGCTCGAGCACGGGCGGTACACCGAGCCGGCCATCGCGCTGCTGGTCAGCGGCGGCCACACCGAGCTGCTCCTGGTCAACGACATCGCCACCGACATCACGCTGCTGGGCGGCACGATCGACGACGCCGCCGGCGAGGCCTTCGACAAGGTCGCGCGACTGCTGGGACTGCCGTACCCCGGCGGGCCCGAGATCGACCGCGTCGCCCGCGACGGCGACCCGACCGCGATCGCCTTCCCGCGCGGCCTCACCACCGGTCGCGATCTCGACCGCTACCGCTGGGACTTCTCGTTCTCCGGGCTCAAGAGCGCCGTGGCCCGCCACGTGCAGCACGAGCAGCGGATGGGCCGCCCGGTCGCGGTCGCCGACGTGGCCGCCTCGTTCCAGGACGCGGTGTGCGACGTGCTCAGCCGCAAGGCGATCAAGGCGTGCGTCGACCACGACGTGCCCCGCCTGATCATGGGCGGCGGCGTCGCGGCCAACGGCCGGCTGCGCCACTTCGTGCTGGAGCGGGCCGCGAAGGCCGGTGTCGAGGTCCGCATCCCGCCGCCGTCGCTGTGCACCGACAACGGCGCGATGGTCGCGGCACTCGGGGCCGAGGTCGTCCGCCGCGGCATCGCGCCCTCGCCGCTGGACCTGCCGGTCGACTCGAGCCTGCCGGTCACCCGCATCGTCGCCTGACGCGTCCCCCGGCTCCCGAGATTTGCTCTGATTCTCACCTTTCAGAGCCCCTCAAACGTCGGAAGGGGAGCAAATCTCGGGGCTGGGCGGAGGGCTTCAGGCGCGGTGGCGCCGGAACCGCACGACGTCGCCGGGCCGGGCCTGGGCCAGCGCGTCGGTGTCGACGACGACCCCGATGACCGGGTAGCCGCCCGTCACCGGGTGGTCCGGGCCCAGCACCACGGGTCGCCCCGAGCTGGTCACCTGGATGCTGCCCCGCACGACGGGCTCGCTCTCGAGTTCGCCGGTGCGGGCGCGGTCGAGAGACGGACCCTCGAGCCGGACCCCGATGCGGTCCGAGACCGGGTCGACCCGCCACGGGCAGGACAGCAGGGTGCTGATCGCCTGTGCGGTGAACCAGTCGTCGCGGGGGCCGAGGACGACACCGACGCCGACCTCGCCCGCCGCGATGTACGCGGGGACGGTCTCCAGCGACACGGGACCGTGCGGCCGCCCGACCACCAGCTCGTCGCCCCGGGACAGGGGAGCCGGTCCCAGTGCCGCCATCGTGTCGAAGGAGCGGCTGCCCAGCACGGGCTCGGGTCGGAACCCGCCCGCGACGGCGACGGTCCAGCGCATGCCGACGGCGGGCGCGCCCAGGCGCAGGACGTCGCCGCGGCGCAGCGAGAGCACGCGGCCGGACCCGACGGGACGACCGTCGACGGACACCTGCCCCGCGGCACCGGCCACCGCGACGACGTGGGGAGCGGTGGCGACCAGAGCCAGCCCGCCGCCGAGGGCCTCCAGCGCGGCACAGTCCTCCGGGTTGCCCACGAGGTGGTTGGCGGCGCGCAGGGCTTGTAGGTCGAAGGCGCCCGACGGCCCGACGCCGAGGTCGGCCCACCCGGGACGCCCCTGGTCCTGCACGAGCGTCAGAGGGCCGGGCTCCAAGACGCGCAGGCTCATCGGTCGACCGCCACGAAGCGCACGACATCACCGAGGCGCAGCAGGGCCGGATCCTCGCGGCCGAGGTCCCACAGCGGCGCGTCCGTCCGGCCGATGAGCTGCCAGCCGCCGGGGGAGGAGCGGGGGTAGATCCCGCTGAAGGCGCCGGCCAGGCCCACCGAGCCGGCCTCGACCCGGGGTCGCGGTCGGTCGAGGCGCGGTACCTCGAGGCCGGGATCGCCGCCGGTCAGATAGGCGAAGCCCGGGGCGAAGCCGGCGAAGCCGACGGTCCACGGGGAGGCGGTGTGCCGGCGGACCACCTCGTCGACGTCGAGGCCGCAGTGCCGGGCGACGTCCGCCAGATCGGGCCCGTCGTAGACGACCTCGACCGCCACCTCGCGTCCCCGGACGTCGTCGACGTCGGTGACCTCCGTCGATGAGATCAGGGCGCGAAGCTGATCGGGCCGCCCCCGCAGCAGGACCGTGTTGGCCCCCAGCGTCGGGGCGTGGTCCCGCAGGGCGGCGTGCCAGCGGCGGGCCTCCAGGGCGTCCTCACAGTCGAGCAGGACGGCCGCGTCGCCGCAGGGCAGGACGCGCACGTCAGCCGAACGCCCGGACGTGGACGGCGTGCCGGTCCATGAGGTCGCGGACGCGCCCGAGCAGCAGCTCGGCGCCGGGACTGTCGCTGTGGACGCACACCGAGTCGACGGCGTCCACGAGGGACAGCGCCTGCTGCGCGGCGACGTCGGGGTCGGTGAGGACCGCACCGGCCTCGCCGCGGGGGACGAGCGAGCCGTCGCCGGCGTAGGCCCGGTCGGCGAACCCCTCGTGCACGGTGCCCACGCCGGCATCCCGCGCCAGGCGCAGGGCCAGCGAGCCGGGCATCCCGACGAGGGGCAGTGGCAGGGGATCGGCCAGGAGCGCCTCCACGACCGCCGCGGCCTGGGTGGGATCGTGACTGATCCGGTGATAGAGGGCGCCGTGGGGCTTCACGTAGCTGACGACGCCACCGGCGGCGTCGGCCAGGGCGCGCAGGTGCTCGACCTGGCGGCGCACCTCGTCGGCCAGGTCGCGCGGCGCGAGCTCCATGGCGCGACGCCCGAAGCCGTCGCGGTCCGGGTATCCCACCTGGGCGCCGATGGCGACGCCGTGCTCGACGGCCGCCCGGCAGGTGGCGGCGATCAGGACGTCGTCACCGGCATACGCGCCGCAGCAGACGTTGGCGCTCGTGACGAGGGCGAGCAGGCGGCGGTCCTCGCCGGAGGCCCAGCGCTCGGCCGACTCGCCCAGGTCCACGTTGAGGTCGACGCGGGCGGGCATGGCCCGACGCTACCGTTCAGCGGCGCCGCTCGACCAGGAAGGCGCGACCCTCGCCGTCGACACGGGTCATCACGACGGTGGCGGGGTGCGGCCCCGTGAGCTTGAGTCGGGCGATGAGCCGCTCGGGGACGATGTCCACGCCGCGCTTCTTGATGGTCAGCGTGCCGATGTCGCGCTCGCGCAGCGCGGCACGCAGCTGCTTCTCGCGGAAGGGCAGCTCCGCCTCGACGCGGAACGCTCGCCCGTACGGCTCGGCGGCGGGGGAGTCCGTCGTGATCCACGCGATGTGCGGGTCGAGTAGGTGCCCGCCCAGGTCGTCGGCCAGCTCGGCGACGAGCCCCGCGCGGATGACCGCGTCGTCGGGCTCGACCAGATGGGAGAGCATGGGACCCGTCGCCGCGACGGCGCCCCGATCGATCAGCGTCGCTCCCGCCGGCAGGATCGTGGCCCGGCGCGCGGGACCGGGTCCGAAGCCCGCGCCCCACAGGCACGCCTCGACCAGGTCGCCGCCGTCGGACACCCACTCGGCCTGCACGCCGGGCGGGACCGCGTCGTGCGCGATGCCCGGCATCACCTTGGCCACCGCTCGCCCGGCGAGCAGACCCGTCACGAAGTCCCACGACGGGACCAGCGCGTCCAGTCGGAACGTGCGGCCCGCGCCGTCGCGGCGTGCCGGATCGACGAACGCGACCTCGTCGGGCTCGAGCGCCGTCGTCGTGGCGTCGCCGACGTCGACGGTTCCGGCCAGGCCGAGCGCCGCCAGATTGGCCCGCGCGATCGCGGCGCGGACGGGGTCCTGCTCGACGCCGCGGACCTCGAGTCCGGCGCGCGCCAGGGCGATGAGGTCGCCGCCGATGCCGCAGCCGAGATCGACGACGCGGGTGCCACCGAGCTCGACGAGCCGCGCAGCCCGATGGGCGGCGACGGGAGCGCGGGTGGACTGCTCGAGGGCGTCCGGCGTGAAGTACATCCGCGCGGCATCCTCGCCGAACTTCGCCGTCGCCCGCCGCCGCAGTGCGTGCTGCGACATGGCGGCGGCGACCAGCTCCGCAGGGTGGTCACGACGCAGCCGGGTGCCGAGCGCCAGATCGGACTCGGAGCCCGAGCGCTCGGCGATGTGCCCCAACAGGACCTGGCCCTCGTCGTCGAGCAGTGACTCGAAGGTCGCCAGGTCCATGGGTCACATTGTCCCCGCGCCCGGCCCTCAGGTCGTCGCGGCCCGGTCCTCCTCCTCGGTGACCAACGTGGCAACCTCGTCGTCGACGGGATCGGACAGGTAGCGCTCGAGGCTGTCGTCCAGCTCCTGCAGCCACGGAGTGTGGTGGACCGAGGCCATCGTGCCGGTGAGGACGGAGGGGTAGACCTTGTCCCGGTAGGTGAGGACGTCGTCCTGCTTGTCCGCCTTCCAGGCCAGGAAGATCTCGACGACGCGGTCGAGGTCGAAGGACGGGTAGTCCGTCAGGTCGATCAGGTCGCGGATGTAGTCGGCCTGGAACCGGATCTCGTCGCCGGCGGTCTGCAGGGACGCGAAGCGCTCGCGCCACGCGTCGATGTCGCGCCGCTGCTCGGCAGCATCCGGCAGGGCGATCCGGCCCATGATGACGTCGCGGACGTACCAGGCCTGCGCGTCGAACATGTTGAACGTGAACCACTGGTCCTGGGCGCCGAGGTAGAACAGCCGGTCGTTCGCCTCGGAGACCACGCCGCGGTACAGGTGGTCCGGATACAGGCAGTTCGGGGAGTCCAACGCGAGGTCGGACGGCAGGAACGGGTAGTGGTGCAGGTAGCCCGTGCACAGCACCACGGCGTCGAACCGACGCGACTCGCCGTTGGCGAAGTGGGCGATCGAGCCCTCGAAGCGCTCGACGAGCGGCAGCTCCTCCATGCCCTCGGGCCAGGGGAAGCCCATCGGCGCGGTGCGGTAGCTGAACGTCACCGAGCGGGCGCCCATCTTGAACGCTTGCACGCCGATGTCCTCGGCGGAGTAGCTGGCGCCGATGAGCAGCACGTCCTGGTCGGCGAGCCCCTCGGCTCCACGGAAGTCGTGCGCGTGGCTCAGGCGGCCCGGGAACGTCTCGATGCCGGTGAAGTAGGGGACGTGGGGCGTGCTGAAGTGCCCGGACCCGACGATCACGTGATCGAAGGTCTCGGAGGTCGTCTCGCGCGACTCCAGGTCCTCGACGGTCACGGTGAACTGCCGGGTCTGCTCGTCGAACTCGACCCAGCGCACGACGGTCGAGAACCGCACGTACTTCTTGACCCCGCTGTTCTCGGCGCGCCCGTTGATGTAGTCCCACAGCACGGCGCGCGGAGGGTACGAGGAGATCGGCCGTCCGAAGTGATCGTCGAACGTGTATTCAGCGAACTCGAGCGCCTCCTTGGGGCCGTTCGACCACAGGTTGCGGTACATGCTCGAGTGGACCGGCTCGCCGTGCTCGTCCAGGCCCGTGCGCCACGTCAGATTCCATTGCCCGCCCCAGTCCGCCTGCTTCTCGAAGCACACGATGTCCGGTATCTCGTGGCCGGCTCTCGCCGCCGACTCGAAGGCCCTCAACTGGGCCATTCCGCTGGGTCCTGCTCCGATGATCGCGACGCGTGGGGTCAAGTCTTCCTCTCCGGCCGGCGTGGCCCGGTGTCTGGGCGCGAGCCGGAACCCGCGCCGAAATCTCGCGGCGCCGCGTCGATGCGACGGGCGCCAGGAACCCCCCATCGTAGTGGGCCCTCGCGCGCGAGGGCCGGGGTCCGCAGGGCCGTCGGCGGGTACCCCCATGGGGTTTAGCACTCCCTTGGGGCGAGTGCCAGCGCGGTGATACGCTGAGGTCTGGCACTCCCCTCGGGCGAGTGCCAACTCGAACGTCACTCATCCGAAAGGGGAGGTCGACCAGTGTCGGTCACCATCAAGCCGCTCGAAGATCGCATCGTCATCAAGGCCGGAGAGGCCGAGCAGACCACCGCGTCGGGTCTCGTCATCCCCGACACCGCCAAGGAGAAGCCGCAGGAGGGCGAGGTCGTGGCCGTGGGCCCCGGTCGCGTCAGCGACAGCGGCGAGCGCATCCCCGTCGACGTTGCCGTCGGCGACAAGGTGCTCTTCAGCAAGTACGGCGGCACCGAGGTCAAGCACGGCGGCGAGGAGTTCCTCATCCTCAACGCCCGCGACGTCCTCGCCGTCATCGCCTGAGTCCACCCGCCCAACCGTTTAGGGAGCACTCATGCCCAAGATTCTGGAATTCGACGAGGGCGCACGCCGCGCCCTCGAACGCGGTGTCGACAAGCTCGCCGACACCGTCAAGGTGACCCTCGGCCCCAAGGGCCGTTACGTGGTCCTCGACAAGAAGTGGGGCGCCCCCACGATCACGAACGACGGCGTGTCCGTCGCCCGTGAGATCGAACTGGACGACCCGTTCGAGAACCTCGGCGCGCAGTTGGCCAAGGAAGTCGCCACCAAGACGAACGACGTCGCCGGTGACGGCACCACGACCGCCACGGTCCTGGCCCAGGCCATGGTCCACGAGGGCCTGCGTCACGTCGCGGCCGGCGCCAACCCGGTCGGCCTGAAGAAGGGCATCGAGAAGGCCGTCGAGGCCGTCACGGCCGAGCTGCACGAGCGCGCTCGCGTGATCGACTCGGTGTCCGACATGGCCGCCGTCGCCACGGTCTCGAGCCGTGACTCGGTGATCGGCGAGCTCATCGCCGAGGCGTTCGACAAGGTCGGCAAGGACGGCGTCATCACCGTCGAGGAGTCCAACACCATGGGCACCGACCTCGAGTTCACCGAGGGCATGCAGTTCGACAAGGGCTACCTGTCTCCCTACATGGTGACCGACACCGAGCGTATGGAGGCCGTCCTCGACGACCCCTACATCCTCGTCAACCAGGGCAAGATCTCGGCCGTGGCCGACCTCCTGCCGCTGCTGGAGAAGGTCGTCCAGTCGGGCAAGAGCCTGTTCATCATCGCCGAGGACATCGAGGGCGAGGCCCTGTCCACGATCGTGGTGAACAAGATCCGCGGCACGTTCACGTCCGTCGCGGTCAAGGCTCCGGCCTTCGGTGATCGCCGCAAGGCGATGCTGCAGGACATCGCGACCCTGACCGGCGCGACCGTCGTCACCACCGATGTCGGCCTCAAGCTCGACCAGGTCGGCCTCGAGGTGCTGGGCACCGCCCGTCGCGTCGTCGTCACCAAGGACGACACGACGATCATCGACGGCGGCGGCGACCAGGCCGAGGTCGAGGGCCGCGTGGCGCAGATCAAGGCCGAGTTCGAGCAGACCGACTCCGAGTGGGATCGCGAGAAGCTCCAGGAGCGCCTCGCCAAGCTGGCCGGTGGCGTCTGCGTCATCCGCGTCGGCGCGGCCACCGAGGTCGAGCTCAAGGAGAAGAAGCACCGCATCGAGGACGCCGTCTCGGCGACCCGCGCGGCCATCGAGGAGGGCATCGTCCCCGGCGGTGGCTCGGCGCTGGTCCACGCGGTCGCCGTGCTGGACAAGGACCTGGACCTGACCGGCGACGAGGCCTTGGGCGTTCGCATCGTCCGCAAGGGTGCCGACGCCCCGCTGGAGTGGATCGCCCGCAACGGCGGCGTCTCCGGCGAGGTCGTGGTGTCGAAGGTGCGCGAGTCGGGCGAGGGCTACAACGCCGCGACCGACGAGTACGGTGACCTGCTCGCGCAGGGCATCCTCGACCCGGTCAAGGTCACGCGTTCGGCTCTGGCCAACGCCGCCTCGATCGCGGCCATGCTGCTCACCACCGAGACCCTCGTGGTGGACAAGCCGGCCGATGAGGGCGACGAGCACGCCGGTCACAACCACTGATCGACTGCTCTGCACGACGAAGGCCCCGGGCGCTTGCCCGGGGCCTTCGTCGTTCCCGGGGTGAGACAGGGGCAGACAGGGCGCGTGAAGCCCAATAACCTAGGTCACGGCCCGGTGTCCGCTCCCGTTGATAGGACGTCTTCCATGACAACGCCAGCGACCCTCTGCCCGTGGTGGTGCACCGATCACCGGACCGGAGCGACGGCCGAGGACGAACAGCACGCCCGGTCCTTCCCGGCGCCCGGCGGGGCGTGGGTCGCGATCCTGCTGGGCGCCCTGCCGGCCGACGAGCCCGAGCTCGCCTACGCGGCCGAGTCGTACGCGAGGTCGCCCGATGAGGGGCGGGCGCTCGCCACGGCGCTGCGGGACGCGGCCGACCTGTTCGAGCAGGTCCTCGCCGAGCGGCGCCGGGGCCGTGGGCCGGCCCCCGGCGAGGAGGTCAGCGCTCGCCGGACTCCATGAACTCGCGCACCTGCACCATGAGGTCGCCCAGCTCCAGTCCGAGCGCCGCCTCGAGGGCCAGCACCGTGTCCAGGCTCGGGTTGGCCGAGGACCGGCCGACGGCGTTGTTGTTGCGGTTGTTCTCGAGGTTCTGGATCTGGTTGCGGCTCAGGCCGGACTGGTGGGCCAGCTCCTCCTGTGTCATCGAGAGCTCCTCGCGTCGCCGACGCAGCCACGTGGCGAACGCGCCGGCGACCTCGGTGGTCCGGTCGGAAGGGGTGCGCTTGGGCATGCACAACAGCATGGGCCCGATGGTACGCCGGGGCAGCCCAATACGGTGGGTCGCGCAGACGTCGTCGTCCAACGGCCGGGAAAGGTCGTGACGCGCCTCACATCCTATGTTACATTCGCAATGTCACATCCGATTTCGCGAGGAGACCGCCATGACCGTCACCGACGATCGCGCCGCCGTCGAGTTCCGCCAGTCCATCGACATGGACACCGAGCTCGAGCGTCTGCTCGAGTCGGCTGCCGTCCTGTCGTACGACCCCGACCAGGAGATCGACTGGGACAAGCCGCTCGACCCGACCAAGTACGGGCTCAACCCCGAGTGGTCGACGCTCTACGGCACGGCGCTGTGGGACCGCATGAGCGAGCAGCAGCGGATCGACCTGACCCGTCACGAGGTCGGCTCCATCATGAGCACCGGCATCTGGTTCGAGACGATGCTGCAGTCGATGGTGCTGCGCTCGCAGTACTCGGCCGACTACGGCGACCCGGAGTTCCGCTTCGCCCTCACCGAGATCGCCGACGAGTGCCGCCACTCGCTGATGTTCAGCAAGACCTGCAGCAAGATGGGCGTCCCGCACTACCGTCCGCGCCGGCTCTTCCACGAGCTGGCCCGGGTCTTCCGCACCACGGCGAACGGCGAGATGTCCTACGCCGCGATCCTGGTCGCCGAGGAGGTCCTCGACGTCATGCAGCGCGACTGGATGCGCGGCGAGAACGTGCTCGAGGAGGTGCGCACCTCCAGCAAGATCCACGTGGTCGAGGAGGCGCGCCACATGAAGTTCGCGCGCATGGAGATCCGCGAGCATCTCGCCGGCATCTCCAAGCCGCGCCGTCACGTGGCCGCGCTGGCCATCTCGATCGTCGCGGCGATCATCGTGGACTCGCTGGTCAACGACGCCGTCTACGCCAACGTCGGCCTCGACCCCGAGGAGGCCAAGGCGGCGGTGAATGGCAACACCCACCACCAGAACCTGATGCGGATGAGCTGCGTCCACCTCATGGACTTCCTGTCCGAGGTCGGCCTGCTCACGCCGTCGGCGATGCGGATCTACCGCACGGTCCACATGCTCTGAGCGCAGATGCTCTGAGCGCCCGCCGACGCACCGACCCCCCCCGAGAGACCACCGTGGCCTACGCGATCACCCAGTCCTGCTGCAAGGACGCCTCGTGCGTCTCGGTCTGCCCCGTGGACTGCATCCATCCCACCCCGGACGAGCCCGACTTCGGCACGGCCGAGATCCTCTACGTCGATCCGCAGGTGTGCATCGACTGCGGCGCCTGTGCCGATGCGTGCCCGGTCGCGGCGCCCAAGGCCATCGACCTGCTGCGCGGCTCCGAGGCGCAGTTCGCCCAGTTGAACGCGGCGTACTTCGAGCAGCGCCCCGAGCGCGAGAGCCCGCAGACGCACACCTGGGACGAGATGGGCGGCGACCTGGTGCGCCCGTTGTCCATCGCGATCGTGGGCACCGGGCCGGCGGCGGCCTACGCGGCGCGTGAGCTGTTGCTGTCGACCGACGCGAAGATCACGATGATCGACCGGCTCCCGGTGCCCGGCGGACTGGTGCGCGGGGGAGTGGCCCCCGACCACACCGACACCAAGAAGTTCGCCGAGCTCTTCCACTGGGCGTACAAGCACCCCCGCACGAAGATGGTGATGAACGTCGAGGTGGGTCGCGACATCTCCCACGAGGACGTGCTGCAGCACCACGACGCCGTCATCTACGGCGTGGGCGCACGCCGAGACCGCGAGCTCGGCGTCCCGGGTGAGGACATGGCGGGCGTCTACGCCGGGCCGGACGTCGTCGGCTGGTACAACGGCGCCCTCGACATCGACACGGCCGGCGTCGTCCTGGCGGGCGATCGCGTGGTCGTCGTGGGCAACGGCAACGTCGCCCTCGACCTGGCGCGACTGCTGCTGCACGACCCGGCCGTGCTGGCCCGCACCGACATGCCCGATCACGCCGTGCGGGCCTTCCGCGACCTCGACGTGCGCGAGGTCGTCCTGCTCGGCCGGCGTGGCCCGTCGGCTGCCGCGTTCACCCGGCCCGAGCTGTTGATGATGCCCCCGGGGATCGACGTCGTCGTGGCGCGGGACGAGTTCACCGAGGGCGAGCTGGCCGAGGCCGAGCCGGACTCCAACGCAGCCGCACTGGCGGCCCTGCCGCTGGTCGACGTCGACCTCACGGCGCCGCCGAGCGAGCGCCGCCGGCTCGTGTTCGCCTTCGGTCGACAGGTCGTCTCCGTCGAGGGTGAGCAGCGGGTCGAGGCCGTGCAGGTCGCGCCGTCCGGGATCCCCGAGCAGGCCGTCACGGTCCCGTGCGGCACGTTGATCCGCGCCACCGGCCATCGCGGCACGCCCGTGCCGGGGCTGCCCTTCGACGAGGAGACCGCCACGGTCCCGAACGAGTCGGGCCGGGTCGTGGACCCCGCCACCGGACAGCCGGTGCCCGGCACCTACGTCGTGGGCTGGATCAAGCGCGGTGCCACCGGCGGCATCGGCACCAACCGCGCGTGCGCCCACGAGACGATCGCCACGATCATCGCCGACGCGAACACCGGGCGGATCGCTCCGCCACCGCGTCAGCGCCGTGCCTTCGGGGCGTTCGTGCGGATGCGCGTCGACCACGTCGTGGGCCGCCGTCGCATGCTCGCGATCGAGAAGGCCGAGGAGAAGCGAGGCGCCCGCGAGGGCCGTCCGCGGGTGAAGTTCGAGTCCGTCGACGAGATGCTCAAGGTCAGCCCCGTCACGCCCGTGCACTGAGGCCGCGATCACCTCCGGGCCGGTCGGGGAGCCGTTCGGCCGCGAGTAGACTTGGCTCATGGTGGGCATCCCCGACAAGTTCGCGTCCCTTGGTCTGACCTACGACGACGTCCTGCTCCTTCCCGGAGAGACGGACGTCATCCCCAGCGAGGTCGACACGACGACCCGGCTCACGCGGGAGATCTCCCTGCGGATCCCGCTGCTGTCGAGCGCGATGGACACCGTCACGGAGTCCCGCATGGCGATCGCGATGGCCCGTGAGGGCGGCATCGGCATCCTGCACCGCAACCTCTCGATCGACGACCAGGCGTACCAGGTCGATCTGGTCAAGCGCACCCAGACGGGCATGATCCCCAACCCCGTCACGATCGGCCCCAAGGCGACCCTCGAGGAGCTCGACGAGCGCTGCGGCGAGTACCGCGTCTCCGGCCTGCCGGTCGTCGACGAGGACAACACGCTGCTGGGCATCGTCACGAACCGCGACCTGCGCTTCACGCCCGTCGCCGAGTGGTCCACGACCCTCGTCAACGACGTCATGACCCACATGCCGCTGATCACCGGCCCCGTCGGCATCAGCCGCGAGGATGCCTCCTCGCTGCTGCGTCAGCACAAGCGCGAGCGCCTGCCGATCATCGACGACGACGGCAAGCTGGCCGGCCTGATCACGGTCAAGGACTTCGTGAAGTCCGAGCAGTTCCCGATGGCCAGCAAGGACGCCGAGGGGCGCCTGCTGGTCGGTGCGGCCGTCGGCTTCTTCGGCGACTCCTACGAGCGCGCCGGACGCCTCATGGAGGCCGGCGTCGACGTGCTCGTGGTCGACACCGCCCACGGCCACGCGCGCGCCCTGCTCGACATGGTCCGCAAGCTCAAGGCCGATCCCGCCTTCGCGAACGTCCAGATCATCGGCGGCAACGTCGCCACGCGCGACGGCGCCCAGGCGCTGGTCGACGCGGGCGTCGACGCGGTCAAGGTCGGCGTCGGCCCGGGCTCGATCTGCACCACCCGCGTCGTGGCCGGTGTGGGCGTGCCCCAGATCTCCGCCGTCTACGAGGCCTCGCTGGCTGCCGAGCCCGCGGGCGTCCCGGTCATCGCCGACGGCGGCCTGCAGTACTCCGGCGACATCGCCAAGGCCCTCGTGGCCGGCGCCGAGAGCGTCATGGTCGGCTCGCTGCTGGCCGGGTGCGAGGAGAGTCCCGGCGAGCTGATCTTCGTCGCGGGCAAGCAGTACAAGACCTACCGCGGGATGGGCTCGGTCGGCGCGATGGCCTCGCGCGGCAAGAAGTCCTACTCCAAGGACCGCTACTTCCAGGCCGACGTCACCAACGACGACAAGATCGTGCCCGAGGGCATCGAGGGGCGCGTCGCCTACCGCGGCCCGCTCTCGTCGGTGGCCCACCAGCTGATCGGTGGACTGCACCAGTCGATGTTCTACGTCGGCTCGCGCACCATCCCCGAGCTGCGTGAGCGCGGCCGGTTCGTCCGCATCACGACGGCCGGACTCAAGGAGAGCCACCCGCACGACATCCAGATGACCGTCGAGGCGCCCAACTACACGATCCTGTGACGTCGTGAGCGCCCGATAGGCTGTCAGCCGTGAGCATCGACATCGGATTGGCCAAGCGCGGTCGCCAGGGTTACCACTTCGACGACATCGCGATCGTCCCGAGCCGTCGGACGCGCGATCCGCAGGAGGTCTCCACCGACTGGCAGATCGACGCCTACCGGTTCGACCTGCCGATCATCGCGGCCCCGATGGACTCGGTGATGAGCCCCGAGACCGCGATCGCCCTGGGCAAGTTCGGCGGCCTGGGCGTCCTGAACCTCGAGGGCCTGTGGACCCGGTACGAGGATCCGCTGCCGCTGCTGGAGGAGATCGCCCGCATCGAGCCGGCGCAGGTCACCCCGCGTCTGCAGCAGATCTACAGCGAGCCGATCAAGGCCGAGCTCATCACCGCGCGCCTGCACGAGATCCGCGCGGCCGGCGTCACCGTCGCGGGCGCCCTGAGCCCGGGCCACACCAAGCAGTTCGCCGACGCGGTCGTCCAGGCCGGCGTCGACCTCTTCGTCATTCGCGGCACCACGGTCTCGGCCGAGCACGTGTCGAGCAACGCCGAGCCGCTGAACCTCAAGGAGTTCATCTACGAGCTCGACGTCCCCGTCATCGTCGGCGGGTGCGCGACGCACCAGGCCGCGCTGCACCTCATGCGCACCGGTGCGGCCGGCGTGCTGGTCGGCTTCGGCGGCGGCGCCACCCACACGACGCGCAGCGTCCTGGGTGTGGCGGTGCCGATGGCCTCGGCCGTCTCCGACGTCGCCGCCGCGCGACGCGACTACCTCGACGAGTCCGGTGGTCGGTACGTGCACGTCATCGCTGACGGCTCGATCGGCCGCAGCGGCGATCTGACCAAGGCCTTCGCCTGCGGCGCCGACGCCGTCATGATCGGCTCGCCGTTCGCCCGCGCCACGGATGCGCCCGGTGCGGGGTTCCACTGGGGCGCCGAGGCTTGGCACGGCGACCTGCCCCGCGGCGAGCGCGTCGAGATCGGCACCGTGGGCTCGCTGGAGCAGGTGCTGTTCGGTCCGTCGCACGTCCCCGACGGCACGATGAACCTGGTCGGCGCGCTGCGCCGCGCGATGGCCACCACCGGTTACACCGACCTCAAGGAGTTCCAGCGCATCGAGGTCGTGCTCGGGTGACCCTGGCGGTCGCCACGGGGCAGTTCGCCTCGGCGGGCGACGTCGAGGCCGACATCGCCACGGTGGTCCGGGCCGTCGAGCAGGCGCGGGGAGCCGACCTGCTGGTCATGCCCGAGCTGTTCCTGGGCGGCTACCGGATGCCGCCGATCGTCGTGGGCGAGACCGATCCTCGGCTGCGGCCGATCGAGCTGGCGGCGGCCGAGACCGGCATGGTCGTCTTGGTCGGCGCGTGCCTCGACGGGCCCGACGGCTTCACGATCTCGACGCTGGCGTTCGGCCTGGGCGACGATCCCGCCGGGCGACGTGTCTACGACAAGCAGAACCCGTGCGACGCCGAGAACGACCACGTCGTGCCCGGCGCCCACAGCGTGATCATCGACGTCCGGGGCTGGGCCGTGGGCCTGTCGATCTGTTACGACGGCTGCTTCCCCGAGCACGCCCGCGCACTCGCCCTCGCCGGCGCCGAGGTCTACGCCGCATCGATCGCCTACGTCACCGGCAGCGCCCACCGGCGCGAGCTGTACTACCGCTCCCGGGCGCTCGAGAACGGCATGTACGCGGTCGTCAGCGGTCTCACCGGCTCGGTGGCCGGCGCCGACTTCGACGGCGGCAGTGCCGTGTACGACCCCGAGGGACGCCTCATCGCCGAGGTAGGGCCGGGGGAGGGGGTCGCCGTCGCGACGCTCGACCGTCCGCTGCTCAAGGCCACCCGGGCGCAGCACCCGATGCTGGCCGACCTGCGCGAGCCCGGACCGGTGGTGCGGCGGTGAGCACCGAGATCGTCGAGGTCGACTTCCTCGACCCGCGTGCGGTCGCGCTGCGGGCCCGGATGTCCCAAGAGATGAGCGACCTCTACGGACGGCCTCGCCACACGGCCGGCGCCGAGGACATCGATCCGGACTCGGTGATCGCCTGCCTCCTCGTGCTGGACGACGGTGAGCCGGTCGGCACGGTCAGCCTGCGCCGGCTGCGCGACCTGGTCGAGATCAAGCGGATGTTCCTGCTGCCCAGCACCCGGGGCACGGGACTGGCGCCCCGGCTGCTGGCCGAGATCGAAGCGCGAGCCGCCCAGGTCACCGACCGCGTCGTGCTGCACACGGGTGAGCGGCAGCGCGCCGCGATCGCGCTGTACGAGCGCTCGGGATACGCGCCGATCGAGGTCTTCCCGCCCTACGACGAGGTGCCCGAATCGCTGTGCTTCGCCAAGACGCTCGCGGTGCGGCGGCCCGAGGGGGAGCCCGTTCCCCCTATGTGACACGGCGTGTGTCACATCCGGTTACTTCGCGGTATTGTCCCTCTCATGCCCGATGTCGCCCAGATCACAGTCAGCCCCGCGCGGATCGCCGAACTCACGGCCCTGATCCGGGCGACGGGCCCCGAGACGCGCACCACCGTCACCCCGCTCACGGGTGCCGACGTCGCGACCGTCCCGGTCTCGACCGAGCAGGACGTGCTCGATGCCTTCGCGGCCGCGCGGGTCGCGCAGCGGGCCTGGGCACGCACGTCGCTGCGCCGGCGCAAGCGCGCCCTGCTGAAGCTGCACGACCTGATCCTGAAGAACCGTGAGGAGCTGCTCGACCTCGTGCAGCTGGAGTCCGGCAAGGCCCGTTCGCACGCCTTCGACGAGGTCCTGCACACCGCGCTGACCGGCCGCTACTACGGCCGTCGGCTGTCGCGGATCCTCGGCCCGCACCGGATCGCGGGCGCCTACCCGGTGCTCACCGGCATCCGCCAGTACCACCAGCCCAAGGGCGTCGTCGGGCTCATCACGCCGTGGAACTACCCGCTGTCGATGGCCCTCGTCGATGGGCTCGCCGCCGTGGCCGCGGGCAATGCCGTCGTCCACAAGCCCGACAGCCAGGCGCCGCTCACGGCGCTCGCGATCATCCAGCTGATGCACCGCGCGGGCTTCCCGAAGGACCTGTGGCAGGTCGTCAGCGGCGCGGGCTCGGTCATCGGCTCGACGATCATCGCGAACGCCGACTACATCTGCTTCACCGGATCGACCGCCACCGGCAAGCGCATCGCCGCGCAGTGCTCGGAGCGGCTCATCGGCTGCTCGCTCGAGCTCGGTGGCAAGAACCCGATGATCGTCCTGCCCGGCGCCGACGTCGAGAAGACGGTCGAGGGCACGATCAACGCCGCGTTCAGCTCGGCCGGACAGCTGTGCGTGTCGATCGAGCGGATCTACGTCCACGAGTCGATCTACGACCAGTACCGCGACGCGCTCGCCGAGCGGCTCGAACGGTTGAGCTACGGCGCGAACGCCGACTGGGAGGCCGAGATGGGAACGCTCGTCTCGCCCGCCCAGCTGGCCACCATCGAGAAGCACGTCGCCGACGCGATCGACCACGGAGCCACCGTCGTCTCGGGCGGCCGGGCCCGCCCCGACATCGCACCGTGGTTCCACGAGCCCACCGTGCTCGAGAACGTGCCCGAGTCCGCACTGTGCTCCGCCGAGGAGACCTTCGGCCCGCTCGTGTCCCTGTACCCGTACCGCGGCGTCGGTGAGGCGATCGCGCTGGCCAACAGCACGATCTACGGCCTCAACGCCAGCGTCTGGGGACCGGTGCGCCGCGCCCGCAAGGTGGCTCCGAAGATCCAGGCCGGCACCGTCAACGTCAACGAGGGCTTCGCCGCCACGTTCGGCAGCATCGGCGCGCCCATGGGCGGGATGAAGCAGTCCGGCACCGGACGCCGTCAGGGCGCCGAGGGCCTGCTGCGCTTCACCGAGAGCCAGTCCATCGGCGTCCAGCGCCTCGTGCCGGTCGGCGGTCCGCCGCAGCTGTCCAAGCGCACCTTCACCGCCGTGCTGACGGTCGGCCTCGTGCTGATGCGTCGCCTCACCCGGAAGGCCTGATCACCATGAGCGAGTTCGACTACGACGTCGTCATCGTCGGATCGGGGTTCGGCGGCAGCGTCTCGGCGCTGCGGCTCACCGAGAAGGGCTACAAGGTCCTCGTCCTGGAGTCCGGCCGCCGGTTCGCCGACGACCAGTTCGCCAAGAACTCCTGGCACCTGCGCGAGTACCTGTGGGCGCCGAAGCTGGGCTGCTACGGCATCCAGCGGATCAACCTGTTGCGCAACTCGCTCGTGCTCGCCGGCGCCGGGGTCGGCGGTGGCTCGCTCGTCTACGCCAACACCCTCTACGAGCCGCTCGACCCGTTCTACGAGGACCCCGCCTGGAGCCACATCACCGACTGGAAGAGCGAGCTGGCGCCGTACTACGACCAGGCCAAGCGGATGCTCGGCGTCAACCCGGTCGCGCAGATGACCCCGGCCGACACGGTCGTCAAGGAGGCCGCCGACCGGCTGGGCTACGGCGACTCGTTCCACTTCGCGCCCGTGGGCGTGCTGTTCGGCGAGGATGAGGGTCAGGACGTCGGCGACCCCTACTTCGGCGGCGTCGGGCCGTCCCGGCGCACGTGCATCAACTGCGGTGAGTGCATGTCGGGCTGCCGCCACAACGCCAAGAACACCCTGGTCAAGAACTACCTGTACCTGGCCGAGCAGGCGGGCGCGGAAGTCCGCGAGCTGACGACGGTGTTCGACGTGCGGCCGATCGCCGGCGGCGGCTACGAGGTGCACTCGAAGTCCACGAAGCCGTGGCGCGGCAAGCAGCCCGTGATCAGGGCGGAGCAGGTCGTGTTCTCGGCCGCCTCGCTGGGCACACAGCGACTGCTGCACCGCCTGCGCGACTCCGGCAGCCTGCCGAACATCTCGGACCGACTGGGTCTGCTGACGCGCACGAACTCCGAGGCGCTGATGGGCTCGGTCGCGATGCACCGCGAGGTCGACTACACCCGCGGCGTCGCGATCACCTCGTCGATCCACCCCGACGCCACGACCCACATCGAGCCGGTCCGCTACGGCAAGGGCTCGAACGTGATGATGTTCGTCCAGATGGTGCTCTCGACCGATGGCAGCGGGACCGACGAGCCGAGCCTGAAGACCGTCGCGAAGAACATCCTCAAGCTCGGGCCGCGCCTGCCCAAGCTGTACGACGCGTTCCACTGGTCCGAGCGCACGGTCATCGCCCTGGTGATGCAGGCGCGCGACAACTCGATCACGACCTACACGAAGCGCCGGCTGTTCGGTGGTCGCAAGATGACCACCAAGCAGGGCACGGGCGAGCCGAACCCGACCTACATCGCCTCGGCCCACCGCGCCGTGACCGAGATGGCCGACTACATGGACGGCGTGCCCGGCGGCATCGTCACCGAGCCGATCGGCATCCCCATGACCGCGCACTTCCTGGGCGGGTGCGCCATCGGCGACTCGCCGCAGACCGGAGTCATCGACCCGTACCAGCGGCTCTACGGCCACGAGGGGCTGCACGTCATCGACGGGGCGGCCATCACGGCCAACCTCGGGGTGAACCCCTCGCTGACGATCACGGCGCAGGCCGAGCGGGCCGTGTCGCTGTGGCCGAACCGCGGCGAGCCCGACCAGCGTCCCGCCCTGGGCCAGTTGTACCGCCGGCTCGATCCCGTCCTGCCGAAGAACCCGGTCGTCCCCGTCGACGCGCCCGCCGCCTACCGGCTGCCCATCGTCGGGGTGTCCTGACTCAGTCGCGCAGGGGCCGGAAGACCCCTGCGGGGGTCAGGACCAGGTCGACGGGCCGGTCGTGCGGCTCGTGGGGGACCCGGGGGAGCAGCTCGTCCTCGAACACCACGGCGCACACGACGCCGTCGAACCGGGCCAGCGCGCGGTCGTAGTAGCCGGCGCCGCGGCCGAGTCGGTTGCCGGCGTGGTCGACGGCCAGCGCGGGCACGAGCGCGATGCCGCAGCCTGCGAGGGCGTCGGGCCCGAGGTCCTGCCCGACGGGCTCGGGGACGCCCAGCGGGCCGGCCCGCACCGCGTCGGGCGCATGCTCGACCCACGTGAGTGAGCGGTCCGGATGGCTCACGGGCAGCAGGACGGACACGTGCCGGTCCAGCAGCCCTTGCAGGAGGGGGCCGGTGCCCGGCTCAGTGGGCATCGAGAGGTAGGCCGCCACCCGGGTCGCCCGCGCCAGCGCCGGCAACGCGGTGGCGTGCAGGGCGATCGCCTCCGCCGCGGCGGTGCGGTCCCGCGGCGATCTCGCGCGCCGCTGCGAGAGCAGTGACGTGCGCAGCTGGACCTTCTCACACGTCACGTCGGCCGTCATGCCGCTAGCCTAGGGCCGGTGAAAGCACTGGCAGACGCACAGCAGAAGATGCGCTCGGACGGACTTCCCGAGCAGGCGATCGACGTGTTCACGGCGTTCTACCACCAGCTGGAGGGCGGCGCGTCTGGCCTGATCGCCGAGGCCGACGTCGAACCGCTCACCGACGTCGCCAGCATCGCGCGCCTGGACTTCGACACCGAGACCCTGCGCCGCGCGGCGGCCGAGACCGTCGTCATCAAGCTCAACGGCGGGCTCGGCACGACGATGGGCATGCAGCGGGCCAAGTCGCTGCTGCCGATCAAGCACCGGCTGAGCTTCCTGGACCTCATCGTCGACCAGGTGTGGCACGTGCGATCCACCCTCGGCGTCGACCTGCCGCTGCTGTTCATGAACAGCTTCCGCACCCGCGACGACACCCTGGCCGCGCTGGCGCGCTACCCCGAGCTCAAGGTGGGCGACCTGCCGCTGGACTTCGTCCAGAACCGCGAGCCGCGGCTGGACGCCGAGACCCTCGAGCCCGTCGAGTGGCCGGCCGACCCCTCCCTGGAGTGGTGCCCGCCCGGTCACGCCGACCTCTACACCGCGCTGGACGCCTCCGGTGTGCTCGACCAGCTGATCGAGGCGGGATACCGCTACGCCTCGATCTCGAACGCCGACAACCTCGGCGCCGTGCCGGACCCCGCGATGATGGCGTGGTTCGCCGAGACGGGCGCGCCCTACGCCGCCGAGGTGTGCCGCCGCACGCCCGCGGACGTCAAGGGCGGACACCTCGTCGTCCGCAAGTCCGACGGCCGCCTGATCCTGCGCGAGACGGCGCAGATCGCGCCCGAGGACCGCCAGGCGGCCGCCGACCTCAAGGTGCACAAGTACTTCCACACCAACAACCTCTGGTTCGACCTGCATGCGCTGCGCGCCGAGCTCGACCAGGCCGAGGGCGTGCTCGATCTGCCGCTGATCCGCAACCAGAAGCGGGTCGACCCGACCGACCCCTCCAGCCCCGAGGTCATCCAGATCGAGTCCGCGATGGGCTCGGCGATCTCGGTGTTCGAGGGCGCGACCGCGATCGAGGTCGACCGGGCGCGGTTCCTGCCGGTCAAGACGACCGACGACCTGCTGCTGCTGCGCTCCGACGTCTACGACGTGGGCCCGGACTACCAGCTGCGCGCCCGGGTCGACGACGTCCCGGCGGTCGATCTGGACAAGCGCTTCTTCGGCCCGATCGCCGAGTTCGACAAGCGGCTGCCGTTCTCGGTGTCCCTGCTGTACGCCACGTCGCTGACCGTGCGGGGCGACTGGAGCTTCGGCGAGGGCGTCGTCGTGCGCGGTGACGTCGTGCTCGAGGACGAGGGCCGACCGCGCCACGTGGCGTCCGGAACGGTGCTGTCCGGGATCTGAGCCGGTACGACGGTTAGGCTGGCACGCATGTCGTCAGGACAACTGCCCCCGCGGACGCGTCCCGTCAGCGTGGCCCCCGGGCGCCTGACGGTCGAAGACCATCTCGAGACCATCCTGCGCGGCGTCGGTCCGCTCGCCGCCTACGACCAGCCGGTCGTCGAGTCGCTCGGCCTGACCCTGCACGAGGACGTCCTGGCCAACGAGGACCTGCCGCGGTTCTCCGCGGCGGCCGTCGACGGGTACGCCGTCAACGCCACCGACGTCGTCGGGGCCCGCCCCGGCGAGCCGGTCGAGCTGCCGGTCGTGGCCGAGATCGTCGCCGGCCTGGGCAAGCCCTTCGCCATCAGCGCCGGATCGTGCGTGCGGATCATGGCCGGCGCGCCGTTGCCTCGCGGCGCCGACGCCGTCGTCCCGGCCGACTCGACCGACGGCGGACGCACCAACGTCGCGATCGGCCGTGCCGTGCTGGCCGGAGCGGGCGTGCGACACGCCGCCGGCGACCTCTCCCGCGGCGCCGTCGCCCTGCCCGAGGGAGCCGTGCTGGGCCCCCGCGAGATCGGGCTGCTCGCCGCGATCGGCCGCGACCGCGTCCGTGCGCGTCCCCGTCCCCGCGTCGTGGTCATGTCGACCGGACGCGAGCTGCGCGAGCCCGGAGCCCACCTCGAGGTGGACTCGGTCTTCGACGCGAACTCCTCGATGCTCGCCGCGGCCGTCCGCGACCTCGGCGCCATCGCGTACCGCGTCGGTGTCGTCGACGACGATCCGGCCGTCTTCAAGCGGGTGCTGTCCGACCAGCTGGTGCGCGCCGACCTGGTCATCACGACCGGGGGCATCACCGGCGACGATCGCGCGCTGGTCAAGCGCACGCTGACCGAGGTCGGCGAGGTCACCTTCGCCGAGGTCGCGATGACCCCGGGCCGCACCCACGGGTTCGGCCGCGTCTTCGAGGAGCAGACTCCCGTCATCACGCTGCCCGGCGACCCCGTCTCGGCCTACGTCGGGTTCGAGGTCTTCGTGGTGCCCGCGATTCGGCGGATGCTCGGTCGCACGCCCTACCGCCGTCCGCAGGTACACGCGGTCCTGGCCGAGGACCTGAGGTCCGACACCGGGGTGCGCGAGTACCGGCCGGCGTTCTTCGAGGTCACGCACCGCGGCGCCAAGGTCACGCCGCTGCCGCACACCGGCCCGCACCTGGTCGGTGCGCTGGCCAAGGCCAATGCGCTGATCGTCGTGGGTGAGGACGAGAGCGCGCTCAATCTCGGCGACACCGTCCGCACGCTGGTGCTGGACCGCAACTTCTGATGGCTCGCGGCTGGCCGGCGACGCTGTCGGACGGACTCATCGGGGTTCGGCCGCTGGTGCGTCGCGACGCCTCGACGTGGGCGCGGCTGCGCACCGAGAACCTCGAGTGGCTCGGTCCGTGGGAGGCCACGCTGCCGCGCGGCGAGGGCGTCGCGCCCGAGTCGTACGGCGCCACGATCGGCGCCCTGCGCCGACGGGCCCGTGAGGGCACCGCCATGCCGTTCGCGGTCACCTGGGCCGGCCAGATGGTCGGCCAGGTCACGGTCAGCGGGATCACGCGCGGGTCCGCGTTGTGGGCCAGCATCGGCTACTGGGTGGCGCACAGCCACGCGGGCCGGGGCGTCACGCCCACCGCCGTCGCCCTCGTGTGCGACCACCTGTTCACGCAGGTCGGCCTCCATCGCATCGAGATCTCGATCCGCCCCGAGAACGCCGCGAGCCTGCGGGTCGTCGAGAAGCTCGGATTCGACGAGTTCGGCCTGGCGCCACGCTACCTGCACATCGCGGGGGACTGGCGCGACCACCGGCTCTTCCAATTGCTGCGAGAAGACGTCCCCCACGGGGTCCTGCACCGCCTCCGTCAGGGCCGTCCCGAGCGCTGAGTGACGAACGCCCGACGAACTCCGTTGCGACACGCCACCGTCACTCCCACGGATCACGTCCGTCACGACCTACGGTTTCAAGCGTGGAGGGTTCCAGCGGACTGATCGTCGCATTCGTCGTCGCACTGTGGGCGGCGTACTTCGTCCCGCTCGTCCTGCGTCGCTACGACGAGGCGGGCAAGAACTCGTCCCTGGACCAGGACGGACCGACCCGACGCGTGGTCGAGCCGCGCCGGGCCACCGTCGCCGACGAGGAGCGCCCCGTCGTGCTGAAGCGCCCGGCGCCGGCCGCACCGGCCCCCGTCACGAAGAAGACTTCCCCTCGTGTCGACCGGACTTCTCCGGCGGTCGACACGCAGCGTCCGCGCGTCACGCGCGAAGCCGCTCGCATCGCCGCCCGCCGACGCCGCAACGTGCTGCTGACGCTGGTCGCCGTGCTGGCGGTCCTCTCCGGTCTCGCGATCGCCCGCGTCACCGTGGTCTGGACGCCGGCCATCGGCGTCGGGCTGATCGTCGCCTGGCTCGTGCTGTGCCGCGTCATGGTCCGTCAGGAGCGTGGCATCGGTCGCCAGCGCACCAGTGGCTCGTCGGCCGGCCTGGGCGCCGCCGCCGGTCGCCTGCGCGCCGTCCCGGCCGCCGTCGGCCGTGTGTTCAGCTGGGCCTCGGGCCGCGTCACGGACGGCAGCTCGAAGAGTGCCGTGGGTGGCACCGCCGCCGACGAGGAGATGACCGTGGTCGTCTCCGACCAGGTCGAGGACTACGACCCGAACCGCCGCAACGTCATGGAGATGGACGCGCCGCTGGGCGCCGACGCGCTGGACGAGCAGCTGCAGATCGCGGTCCCGAGCGTCTCGGCCACCACCGGCGAGCCGGTGTGGGACCCGCTGCCGATCACCGTCCCGACGTACGTCAGCAAGCCGCGCGCCGGCCGCACCGTGCGCACGATCGAGTTCGGTCAGCCCGGCGCCTGGACCTCCGGCCACGTCGAGGGTGAGCAGACCGAGTTGCCCGGCATCCCAGGCGACGAGGGCGACACCGGCACCGAGCAGCGCGCCGTCGGTCACTGACCGACGCCACGCCGACCGACCCGCCGATGTGATCGGCGAAACGGTTTTGCTAGGCTGGACCACGGCCTTGGGGCATTGGCGCAGTTGGTAGCGCGCTTCGTTCGCATCGAAGAGGTCAGGAGTTCGAATCTCCTATGCTCCACCCGAGACGGCGCCTCCGGATTCTTCCGGGGGCGCCGTCGTCGTTTCCCCGGACCCCATTTTTGTACCGCGCTATGTAGTCTTTTTATTTCGACCTATGTAGTTCTTTCGGATGGGCTTCGACAAACAGAGTCACCAGGGGTCACGTCAGTCCCTAGGATCACGCGCATGATCCCCCTGAAGAACTCCAGCCGGATGCTGTCCGGCCTCCTCGCGGGGGCGCTCGTCACGAGCGCTCTCGCCTTCTCCGCGCCGGCGGCTCATGCGGTCCCCGCGAAGCCCGGCGCGAAGGTGCTCATCCTCAACGACCCCGAGTTCGTCGACACCACCGACGACGCGGAGAGCGTCGCCGAGGGTAACTACGAAGGGCCCAACATGATCGCGGTCCTCACGTCCTACGGCCACGCCGTGACGTCGTTCCGCGGCACCGACGGCGCGGCCCTGGCCGCCGCGCTGAAGGGCAAGGACACGTTCGTCATCCCCGAGCTGGAGAACGGCTACTGGGCGCAGGAGCTGAGCGACTCCGCCCGCGCCGCCCTCGTGAACTGGGCCCGGGCCGGCGGCACCCTCGTGGTGGCGGCCGACACCGATCAGACGCTGAACGACCTGTTCGGCTTCAGGATGGAGTGGCGCGAGTCCGGCGCCTCGACGAACACGGCTCCTGTGGGCAGCTCCTTCCGGGCCGGGCCGGCCCGTCTGCCGGACAACGACATGACCATCACCCACCCCGTGGCGTCGCTGCCGGCCGGCGCTGTCGTCCAGTACGCGACCGCGACCGGCGAGGACGGCCGTGACGCCTCGGTCTTCACCGTGCCCGCGGGCAAGGGCACGGTCGTGTCCTTGGGCTGGGACTGGTGGGGCGCCGCCCCGGTCGTCACGGGCGACGACGCCCAGGACGGTGGCTGGAACGAGGTCCTGGACATCTCCGTGCGCACGGGCCTGAAGAAGGCCGCTGCGCCGGTCGTCAAGGCGCCGAGCAATGTGTTCCGCCTTCCCGCGAAGGGCAAGGCCAACGTCAAGAACGGCTCGTTGACGCTGAAGCTGTCGCTGCCCGGCGCCGGCAAGATCCAGGTCGCCTCGGCTCGCAAGGGCGTCCTGAAGTCCGGCGCGAAGGCCGTCGGCCCGAGCGGCAAGAGCTCGGTCCAGCTCAAGCCCTCGAAGAAGACGCTCAAGAAGCTCCGCGCGCAGCTCAAGAAGAAGAAGGTCGCCTCGACCAAGGTCAAGGTGAAGGTCACCTACACGCCGAAGGGCGGCAAGGCGCGCACGGTCACGAAGACCTACGTGCTGAAGCTGAAGAAGAAGTCCCGCAAGTAGGTCACCGCTGCGGCGGGTCGCGGGCGATCAGCCTGCGGCCCGCCGCAGCGTCGTCTCCTGCCGCGTAGGCTCGGGCCGTGCGCGGTCCCGACATCCCCTCCCCGCCTGTGTCGGCACTGGGGCCTGTGCTCCTCGTCCTGACCGGCGGCGCGGTGGGCACGCTCGTGCGGGCCGTGCTCGAGGACACGTTCGCGGCAGGCCCGGGGGAGTGGCCCTGGACCACCTTCGCCATCAACGTGTCCGGATCGTTCCTGCTGGGCGCGCTCGTGTCGGCGCTCGCGGCACGCGGTGACGACAGCGGTGGGCGTCGCCGAGTGCGGCTTGCCGGGGGCACCGGCGTCCTCGGCGGCTTCACGACGTACAGCACGTTCATCGTCGAGGTCGACGAGCTGCTGCGCGACGGCGCGCTCGGTCTGGGCACCGCCTACGCGCTGGGCAGCGTCGTCACCGGTGTCCTGGCGGCGGGGCTGGGTGTGCTGCTCGGGGGCGCGCGGACGACGTCGGTCGATCCGGACGAGGCCGGCCGATGATCGGCCTCGTGGTGCTGGCCGGAGGGCTTGGCGCGGCGCTGCGGTTCGTCGTGGATGCATGGGTGACGCGTGTGGTCCGTTCGCGGGTGCCCCTCGGAACCCTCCTCGTCAATGTCACCGGCTCGTTCCTGCTCGGACTCGTCGTGGCGCTCAGTGGCGACCATGGCGTCGGCGCGGACCTCCGCTCGGTGGTCGGGACGGGTCTGCTGGGCGGGTACACGACCTTCTCGGCAGCGAGCGTCGAAGCAGTGAGCCTGGCCCGGCAGCGCGGCTCCCGTGCCCTCGTGACGGCGACTGTGCACGCGGCCGCGATGCTCGTCTGCAGCCTCCTCGCGGCCGGGCTCGGCCTCTGGTTCGGGGGACGCTGACACCAGGGCGATCTACAGGGCGATCTCCGGCTTGATCTGCGACACCTTCCAGATCCTTCGTCGATAGGCCGCGAGGGCCGTCAGGGCCACCGATCCCACCACGTACGCCGCGAGCACCGCGATGTCGCGCGGCAGGCTGTCGAGCGCCGCGTCGTACATCAGGTGACGGATGCCGTCGATGGCGTACGACATCGGCAGGACGTGGTGGGCGGCCTGGAGCGCACCGGGCAAGGTCTGCCACGGGAACGTGCCACCGGCGCTGGCCAATTGCAGGACCAGCAGGACCAGCCCGAGGAACTGACCGACCGGCCCCAGCCACGCGTTGAGGCAGTGCACGATGGCCACGAAGGCCGCGGCCACCAGCATGAGGAACAGCGCGACCTGCGCGGCACGGAGCACGTCGATGCCCACCACCGCCACCACGACGCCGAGCATGACGAGCACCTGCACGGCCGCGAGGAGCGCGGGGGTGAGCCAGCCTCCCAGCGCGGTGCGCAACGGGGACTGCCGCGCCGCGATCGCGCGGTTCGACAGCGGCCGCACCAGCAGGAACATGACGTAGCTGCCGACCCAGGTGCCGATGCACAGGAAGAACGGCGCCAGTCCGGCGCCGTAGCTGTCGGCGGACGCCTGGGCGACGTCCCGGGTCTGGATCGGCGAGGCGATGGCCTCTGCGGCCTCGTCGCGGCGCTCACGGCCGAGGTCCGGGACCGAGTTGATGCCGTCCTCCAGCCCGGTCGCCAGGCGCTGGGACCCCGCGCGGGCGGTGCCCAGCCCGGTGGTCAGCTCGTCCGCGCCCGATGCCAGCTTCCTCGCCCCGTCCTCGGCCTCGACCTGTCCGCTGACGAGACGACTGTTGCCGGCCTCGGCGGTGACGAGGCCGTTGCGCAGCGTGGCGGTCCCGTTCGCGACCTTCTCGGCGCCGGCGGCCAGCTCGTCGATCTGGGCGTCCGTGGCCTGGACCTTGTCGTTGAGCTGGTTCAGCGGTGCTCCGAGCTGGTCGACCTGCGCCAGGATCCGGCGCTGCTGGGCCGGGGTGAGTCCGACGTCGTCGAGGAGCTCGGCGATGTCGGCCCGCGCCTGCGGGAGCGCCTCATTGGCCGTCTTGGAGGCGGCCGCGATGTCGTCGGCCACCGTCGCGATCTTCTCGTTGCCGGCCGCCACCTGGCGCGCGCCGCTCTCGAGCTCGGCCGTGCCCGAGGCGGCACTGCTGATGCCCCGGCCGAGCGTGCGCTGGCCCTCGAGCAGGGTCGCCTGCCCGTCGGCCAGCTTCGTGGCGCCGGTGGCGAGCCGCTCGCTGCCCTTCTCCGCCTCGGCGATGCCCTGGGTCAGCTTCTCGGCGCCGGCTCCGGCCTCCTGCAGCTTGTCGTGCAGGGTCGAGAAGCCCAGCAGGAACGCGGCAGCGGCCTTCTCGCCGACGTTCTGGTCGATCGATGCGCTGACCCTCGACAGGACCTGGTCGGCGATCGTGGCCGAGAGGTAGTTGTTCGCCTCGTTCGTGGTCAGGATCAGCGTCCCCTTCTTGGGGTCGAAGTCCGCCGTCGAGGCGAGCGCCTCGGAGAACCCCCGGGGGATCGTCAGGGCGAACAGGTACTCGCCGTTCTCGACACCACGGTCCGCGTCGGCGGCGGACACCTCGCGCCAGTCGAACGAGCCGTCCTTCACCAGGTCGCGAGCCACCTCGCGGCCGGCGTCGATGCGCCCGCTCTGCTTGCTCTCGGCGGGCCGGTCCTCGACGACCAGCGCGGCCTCGACGGTGGTGAGCCGGCCGTACGGGTCGTGATTGGCCCACAGGTAGAGCGAGGCGTAGAGGGTCGGGATCAGGATCACCGCCGCGATGGCCAGCCGGGGGAGCAGTCCGGCACTGAGTCTCAGGAGCTCGGTGAGGGCGAGCCGCAGCGATGTCATCAGGACCTCCCGAGGGTGGCGTGCGAGTGGTCGACACCCTGCAGGGTGGTCGTGGTCAGTTGCAGGCACACGGCGTAGCCGGAGTCGGCCAGCTCGCGGGCCACCCCGAGGGCCTCGTCGGCCTGGACGCCGTAACGGTCGGGACAACACAGGACGAGGGCACGGACGCCGGGGCGCTGGGCGGCGAGATACGCGAGCAGCTGGAACCGCAACGCGGCCGGCACGTCCTCGACGCGCGTGCGACGCCAGTCATCGGCGCCGTACTGGCTCAGCGTCTCCCGCACGTGCCTCGGCCGGGCGGGCAGGCGCGCCATCGCCAGCTCCTCGCCGATCGCGGTCGACAGCGACACGACCTCGTCGGGCTCGGAGACCGCCGGCACGTCGACGACGGCCACCTCGCGGCGCAGCCGTTGCCCGTCCGCCTCGCCGTCGACCAGGACCTGCCCCGAGGACGGGACCATCCGGCCGGCCACGACGAGGCTGAAGGCCGTGTGGCCCGTCCCCGGCGGCCCGTCGATGATCGTGACGGCTCCGGACTCGATCGTCGCTGAGGTGGGGCGCAGCAGGGGCGAGTGAGGGCCGTCCACCGCGACAGCCAGGGATTCGATGCGCATGGGACCTCGCTACGGCAGTCGGTTCCCTCCACTGTGGCCCAGCGTGGCGGGAACCGAAACCGGAGAGCGACGCCCGCCGGACCCCGGCCGGGTCAGAGCACGAGCTCGGCCATGAGGCGCAAGGTGGCCTCGTCGCCCCCGACCATGAGCGTCGTGACGACGGACTCGCGCCAGGCGGCGAGATCGTCGCGGATCTTCTCCTTCGGTCCGATCAGGGCGATCTTCTCGACGAGGTCGAGGGGGACCGCGGCGGTCGCCTCGTCCTTGCGACCCTCCAGGTACAGGTCCTGGATCTTCGTGCAGACCTCCTCGTATCCGAGCCGGGCGACGGCGTCGAAGTGGAAGTTGGCGCCCTTCGCGCCCATCCCGCCGACGTACAGCGCGATGAAGGGACGGATCCAGTCGGCCGCGGCCTCGAGGTCGTCGGACACGATGACCTGGACCGGGCAGGCGACCTCGAACTGCTCACGCGGCAGCCGCTCGGGGGAGCGCAGTGCGAAGCCCGCCTCGAGGGCGTCGTGGGCGAAGGTCGCGTCGTGGGGCGAGTAGAAGAACGGGATCCAGCCGTCGGCGATCTCGGCCGACAGGGCGATGTTCTTCGGCCCCTCGGCGGCCAGCAGGAGCGGGATCTGCTCACGGACCGGGTGCAGCGTCGAGCGCAGCGACTTGCCCAGGCCGGTGGACTTCAGGCCGTACTTGTCGACGTAGGGGATCTGGATCTGGGCGCCGTCGTGGGCGACCTTCTCGCGGGCGATCGCCTGACGCAGCACGTCGAAGTACTCGCGGGTGCGCGCCAGCGGGCGCGGGTAGGGCTGGCCGTACCAACCTTCCACGACCTGTGGGCCCGAGACGCCCAGCCCGAGCATCATCCGGCCGTTCGACAGGTGATCCAGCGTCATCGCGGCCATCGCGGTGGCGGTGGGAGTGCGGGCGGACATCTGGACGATGCCCGTGCCGAGCTTGATCCGCTCGGTCGAGGCGCCCAGCCAGGCCAGCGGGGTGAGGGCGTCGGAGCCGTAGGCCTCCGCGGTCCAGACCGAGTCGTATCCCAGCTCCTCGGCCAGGGCGACCTGCGCTGCCTGACCCGGCGGCTGTCCCTTGCCCCAGTAGCCGAGGCTGAGTCCGAGCTTCATCCGTGTGCACCTCCGTCACCGGGCGCGCCTCGCCCGTGTCGTGGGTCACGTTGCCACATGCGCCCCGTCCGTGGGGCGAGGGGCTCGAAGCCGACTAGGGGCGGATCGGCTCAGATCCAGCGGTCCCACCACATGCGCTCGCGCCACTGGTCGTACGTGATGATCCGGTTGGCCAGGATCGGGTAGAAGTACCAGAACATCGCGATGACCACGCCCACGTAGCCCAGGATCGCGCCCCACCAGAGCCGGTCCGGGACGCGGCGGCGGATCGCGGCGAACACCAGGCACAGCGCCACGATCATGAAGGGCGCGATCGCGACGGCGTAGAAGGTGAAGATCGGGCGGCCCGAGGTGATCCACCACGGGGCCCACGTCGCGACGACCGCGACCAGCGGCAGGCTCCAGCGCCACGTGGGGTTGCGGATCCACGCCACGAGCGCGGTGATCAGCCCCAGGGTGCCGACCCACCAGACGGCGGGGTTGCCCACCGTCAGCACCTGGCGGACGCACTTGGACTCGGCCGCCGCACCACACGCGGAGGCGGCGATGTCGAAGTTCGAGGAGACGTTGGTCGGGCGCCACTGGATGAGCCAGCCGAAGGCGTTGGACTGGTACGGGTGGGTCTTGGTGGCGAGGTAGTCGCCGGTGTGGAAGTTCCACGTCATGACGTGGAAGCTCCACAGCGAGCGGAACGCGTCGATCAGTCCGCCCAGCGGCCCGCGGGTGGGGTTGCTGACGCTGCCCCAGACCGGCTCGTCGCCGTAGCCGTGCCCGAACCGCGCCTCGAAGACGTCGTGGTTCAGCAGCCAGCCGGTCCACGTGAGGATGTAGACCACCAGCGCCACGCCGACGAGGGAGACGAACGCGGGGATGCCGACCCGCAGCACTCGCATCACGGCGTCCTGCCACCTGGCGACCCGGCCGCGCGCCCACATGTCCCACACGACGACCGTGATGCCGAACGCGGCCAGGACGTACAGGCCGCTCCACTTGGTGGCGATGGCCATGCCGAAGCAGGCGCCGGCGGCCAGCTGCCACGGGCGCAGCCAGATCCACGTGTCGGGACCGACCTCGCGCAGCTTCGTGGTGAGCCAGTCGCGATCGGCGGCCAGGCACGCGGTGGCGCACACCAGCCAGAACGCGAGGAAGACGTCGAGCAGCGCGATGCGCGACATCGTGAAGTGCAGCCCGTCCAGGGTCAGCAGCAGGCCGGCCAGGCAGGCCAGCGCGATCGATCCCGTCAGCCGCAGCACGAGGCGGGCCAGCACCAGGACGGTGAGCGAGCCCACGACGACGGCGCCGAAGCGCCAGCCCAGCGGGGTCAGGCCGAACAGCTTCTCGCCGAACGCGATCAGCCACTTGCCACCGTCGGGGTGCACGACCCACGTCGGGTCCTGGGTGAAGACGTCCGTCTCGCCCTTGATGATCCGCTCGTTGGCGCCGTCGACCGCGTCGCGCGCGTAGCCGCCGTGCAGGAGCCCCCAGGCGTCCTTGGCGTAGTAGGTCTCGTCGAAGGTCAGCGAGTTCGGGCTGGAGACCTTCCAGACTCGCAGGACGAAGGCCAGCAACGCCACGGCGATCGGCCCGATCCACCCCCAGGCGCGCAGGCTGATGTTGTCGAGCAGAGTCACCCGGCACACCCTAGCCAGAGTGGGGCTCGAGCGGGAGAGGGTTGTGAACTCGCAGTTACATCGGGGCCGCTCGCTCCGCGGGGCGCCGTGGCAGGATCGAGGGGTGCTGATCCTCGCCGGGACCCCCATCGGAACCGTGGCGGACGCCTCCGGGCGGCTCGCCCCCGCGCTGGCCGAGGCCGACGTCGTCGCGGCGGAGGACACCCGCCGGTTCCGGCGGCTGGCCGCCGACCTGGGCGTCGAGGTCACGGCTCGCGTCGTCTCGTACTTCGAGGGCAACGAGGAGCAGCGCACCGCCGAGCTGATGGAGGATCTCCGGGCCGGCCGGACCGTCGTGCTGGTGACCGACGCCGGGATGCCGAGCGTCTCGGACCCCGGCTACCGGATCGTCGCCGCCGCCGTGGCCGAGGACCTGCCGGTCACCGCGATCCCGGGTCCCTCGGCCGTGCTGACCGCGCTGGCGGTCTCCGGACTTCCGGTGGACCGCTTCTGCTTCGAGGGCTTTCCGCCCCGCAAGGCGGGGGAGCGCGCTCGGGTGTTCGGCACCCTCGCGACCGACCCGCGCACGATGGTCTTCTTCGAGTCCCCGCACCGCACCGCGGCGACCCTGTCCGCGATGGCGGACGCCTTCGGGCCCGACCGTCGCGCTGCCGTCTGCCGCGAGCTGACGAAGACGTACGAGGAGGTCATGCGCGGGCCGCTGTCCGAGCTCGCGCAGTGGGCCGGTGACGGGGACCGCGTGCGCGGCGAGATCACGATCGTGGTCTCGGGCGCCGAGCCCGCCGCCCCCGAGGACCTCGCCGAGTCCGATCTCGCGGCCCTGGTCGAGCAGACCCGCGCCGAGGGGCTCAGCACCAAGGACGCGATCGCCGACGTCGCGCGGCGCACCGGAATCTCCCGCAAGGTGGTCTACGCCGCCGCCCACGCCCCCAAGGAGTCCACATGAGTCAGCCGCTGAAGCTCGGGTACAAGGCCTCGGCCGAGCAGTTCGGGCCGCGCGACCTGGTCGAGTACGCCGTCGCCGCCGAGGCGCACGGCATGGAGTCGGTCTGGACCAGCGACCACTTCCAGCCCTGGCGCCACGTCGGCGGGCACGCCCCGTTCTCGCTCGCGTGGATGACCGCGGTGGGCGAGCGGACCCACTCCGTGGTCATCGGTACGTCCGTCATGACCCCGACGTTCCGCTACAACCCCGCCGTGATCGCCCAGGCGTTCGCGACGATGGGCTGCCTGTACCCGGGGCGGATCGTGCTGGGCGTCGGCACCGGCGAGGCGCTCAACGAGATCGCCACCGGCTTCCGCGGCGCAGGCGAGCAGGACTGGCCCGAGTTCAAGGAGCGGTTCGCGCGGCTGCGCGAGTCGGTGCGCCTCATGCGGGCCCTGTGGTCCGACGAGCGGGTGTCGTTCGAGGGCGAGTACTACTCGACGCACGACGCCTCGATCTACGACCGTCCCGACGAGCCGATCCCGGTCTACATCGCGGCCGGCGGCCCGGTCGTGGCGAAGTACGCCGGACGCATGGGCGACGGCTCGATCTGCACCTCGGGCAAGGGCCCCGAGCTCTACACCGAGAAGCTGCTGCCGGCGATGCGCGAGGGCGCCGAGGCCGCCGGGCGCGACCCCCGGGCCGCCGACCGGATGATCGAGATCAAGCTCTCCTACGACACCGATCCCGAGCTGGCGCTGGAGAACACCCGCTTCTGGTCGCCGCTGTCGCTCACGCCCGAGCAGAAGCACTCCATCACCGACCCGGTCGAGATGGAGAAGGCCGCCGACGCGCTGCCGATCGAGCAGATCGCCAAGCGCTGGATCGTCGGGTCGGACCCCGACGAGGTCGTCGAGATGATCGGTCAGTACGTCGACTGGGGCTTCAACCACCTCGTGTTCCACGCGCCGGGGAACGACCAGAACCGCTTCCTCGAGCTGTTCGAGCGTGACCTGGCCCCGCGCCTGCGCGACCGCTGACCGCCGGGACGAGCCGCCGCCGGAGGGCTCACTAGACTCGGGAGCGTGCCCGAACCTCGTTTCTACGCCACGACGCCGATCTACTACGTGAACGACGCGCCCCACATCGGGCACGGCTACACCACCACGATCGGCGACGTCCTGACCCGCTGGCACCGCCAGCGCGGCGAGCGCGTCTGGTTCCTGACCGGCGTCGACGAGCACGGCCAGAAGGTCCTGCGCAAGGCCGAGGCCAACGGCGTTTCCCCGCAGGACTGGGTCGACCGCCTCGTCGAGAACGAGTGGCTCCCGATGCTGCGCACGATCGACGCGGCCAACGACGACTTCATCCGCACGACCGAGCAGCGCCACGAGAAGGGCGCCCAGGCGTTCTGGCAGGCGCTGCACGACCGCGGCGAGGTGTACCGCGGCGAGTTCTCGGGCTGGTACAGCGTCGGCTCGGAGGAGTTCGTCGCCGATGAGTACGTGGCCGACGGCGAGGGCGAGGACGAGGGCTTCAAGATCTCGACCCTCGACGGCAGCCGCCTCGAGCACGTGACCGAGGAGAACTACTTCTTCCCGCTGAGCAAGTACGCCGACAAGCTGCTCGAGCTGTACGAGGAGCGGCCCGACTTCGTGCAGCCGGAGTCGGCGCGCAACGAGGTGCTGGCGTTCGTGCGCGGCGGCCTCAAGGACCTGTCGATCTCGCGCTCGACCTTCGACTGGGGCATCCCGCTGCCGTGGGACGACTCGCACGTCATGTACGTGTGGATCGAGGCGCTGCTGAACTACGTCACGGCGGCCGGCTACGGCGTCGACGAGGAGCGATTCGAGGACCTGTGGCCCGCGAACGTCCACCTCGTCGGCAAGGACATCGTCCGGTTCCACGCCGTCATCTGGCCGGCCCTGCTGATGGCGGCGGGCCTGCCCGTGCCGCACCGGGTCTTCGCCCACGGCTGGCTGCTCGTCGGCGGCCAGAAGATGAGCAAGAGCAAGGCCAACGGCATCCATCCCAACGAGATCGTGGCGACGTTCGGCTCCGACGCGTACCGCTACTACTTCACCCGGGCGTTGACGTTCGGCAGCGACGGCTCGATCTCGTGGGAGGACATCGGCGCGCGGTACCACGCCGAGCTGGCCAACGGCTTCGGCAACCTGGCCTCGCGCGTGGCCGCGATGATCGGCAAGTACTTCGACGGCGAGCTGCCGGCGGCCGGTCCGCTGGGCGACGCCGAGCAGCACATCGTCGACACCGTCGCGACGGCCGTGGCCGAGGCCGACGAGGCCATGGAGCGCATCGCCCCGCAGGACGCCCTCACGGCGATCTGGCGCATCGTCGACGCGCTCAACCTCTACATCACCGAGTCCGAGCCGTGGGCCGTCGCCAAGGACGAGTCCCAGCGCGAGCGCCTCGGCACGATCCTCAACACCGCGGCCGAGGGCCTGCGCGTCCTGGCCGTGACGCTGCACCCCGTCATGCCGAAGGCCACCACCTCGCTGTGGGAGTCCCTCGGCGCCGAGCCCGACCTCGGGCCGGTCGCCGACCAGCGCCTCGACGAGGTGGCGACGTGGGGCCGGCTGCGACCGGGCGCCACCATCACCAAGGTGCCGTCGCTGTTCCCGCGCATCGACCTCGCCAAGGACTGAGCCGTGAGCCTCACCGACGGCTGGCCGCAGGCCCCCGAGCCGCTGCCGCGCCCGGTCGTCGACAACCACTGCCACCTCGACACGCGGATCCGCGGGGGAGCGTTGATCCCCGTCGACGAGGCGCTGGACCGCGCCGCCGCCGTCGGCGTGACGCGCACCGTCCAGGTGGGCTGCGACCTCGAGAGCTCGCGGTGGGCGGTCGAGATCGCCCGGCAGCAGCCCAGCATCGTGGCCGCCGTGGCGATGCACCCGAACGATGCCGCCCGCAGCGACACTCTCGAGGACGACCTCGCCGAGATCGACCGCCTGGCGGCCGACCCGGTGGTGCGCGCGGTCGGTGAGACCGGACTGGACTACTTCCGCACCGGCGCCGAGGGCCGGCCGGCGCAGCAGTACGCGTTCCGCCGCCACATCCGGATCGCCAAGCGCCATGACCGGACGCTGGTGATCCACGACCGCGACGCCCATGACGACGTGCTCGCGGTCCTCGACGACGAGGGTGTGCCTGACCGCGTCGTCATGCACTGCTTCAGCGGGGACGCCGACTTCGCGCGGCGCTGCCTGGACCGCGGCGCCTACCTGTCCTTCGCCGGCACCGTCACGTTCAAGAACGCCGAGTACCTGCGCGACGCGCTGCGGATCGCGCCGCGCGATCGCATCCTCGTCGAGACCGACGCGCCGTTCCTGACCCCCATGCCGCACCGGGGCGAGCCGAACGCGTCCTTCCTCATTCCGCACACCGTCCGGTTCATGGCCGAGGTGCTCGACACCGACCTCGCGGACCTGTGCGAGGCCATCGACGAGAACACCGATCGGGCGTTCGGCGGACACTGGCCCGAGCGCGGCGATATCGTGGTCTGACTCACAGGACTTGATATCCCAGGCCCAGTCACGCATGGTGGATTGGTTGTACTTCCTAAACCCTGAGGTTGTTTGTGCCCCGTCTGTTACCTGAAATCACTGCCAAGAACGCGCTCGTCATGGGTGCTCTGGCAACCGGTCTGGTCGTCGCCGTAGGCGGCGTCGTTCAGGCCTCCACCTACGACCAGCTGGTGAGCGTCGATGTCGACGGCGTCGTCACGCAGGTCCGCACGGAGAGCGATTCGGTCGGCGAGCTCCTCGCCGAGAAGAACGTGGACGTGGCCGCAACCGACCGGGTCAGCCCTGCCCCCGTCAGCGATCTGGACGACGGTGACGTCGTCAAGGTCCGCCGAGCGAAGGCCGTCACGCTCGTCGTCGACGGCAAGATCAGCCAGAAGACCGTCCACGACGTCGACGTGGCCGGTGCCCTCGAGTCGCTCAACGTGCAGCCGAAGGAGGGGGCCGTCTTCACGATGGCGCCCGACGAGCGGCTGAGCCGCGACGGCAACAGTGTCGTCGTCAGCAACCCGAAGCCCGTCACCCTGAAGGTCGACGGCGAGAAGAAGACGCTCACCACCGCGGCTCCCACCGTCCAGTCGCTGCTCGAGCAGCACGGGGTCGAGGTCGGCAAGCTCGACGAGATCAAGCCGGGCCTGGGCTCGTACCTCAAGCCGCGTCAGGCGCTGCGCGTCGTCCGGATCAAGAAGGTCACGCGCACCGAGAAGATCGAGGTCGACCACAAGGTCACCTACTCGTCCGACCCGTCGCTGTTCAAGGGCGATACCGAGGTCGTCAAGGAGGGCCGCGACGGACTCGACCGCGCGAAGGTCGAGCTGATCCTGGCTGACGGCAAGCTGCGTGAGCGCCGTGTCATCTCCCGCAGCTCGGTCCGGCCGCCGGTCACCGGCGTCGTGAAGCGCGGCACCAAGGCCAAGCCCGCACCGAAGACGCCCGACTCGTCGATCGACGGCGGCGTCTGGGACCGGATCGCCAAGTGCGAGTCCGGCGGCAACTGGAGCATCAACACCGGCAACGGCTACTACGGCGGTCTGCAGTTCTCGCTCGCCACGTGGCGCAGTGTCGGCGGCCCGGGGTACCCGCACGAGCAGAGCAAGGCGACGCAGATCAAGTTCGCCAAGATCCTGCAGGCGCGTTCGGGCTGGGGCCAGTGGTCCTGCGCGTCCAAGGTCGGCATCCACTGAACGACTCCCGCCCGGACGACACCGTCCGCCTGCTCGGCGCTGCCGACATCCGTCGGCTGGCCGAGGAGGCAGGAGTGCGTCCCACCAAGCAGCGTGGCCAGAACTTCGTCATCGACGGCAATACGGTCCGGCGCATCGTCGATGTCTCGGGCGTGGGCCCGGACGACGTCGTCGTCGAGATCGGACCCGGCCTCGGGTCGTTGACCCTGGCCCTGCTGGACCGGGCCCGCCACGTCACGGCGGTCGAGATCGACGACGCGCTGGCCTCCCGGCTCCCGTCGACGATCGAGCAGTTCGCGCCGGGCGCGCTCGATCGCTTCGACCTGGTGCACGCCGACGCCATGCGCGTCACCGAGCTGCCGGGGCCGGCGCCGACCGCGCTGGTGGCGAACCTGCCGTACAACGTGTCGGTGCCGGTCCTGCTGCACTTCCTCGAGCGGTTCCCCTCGCTGCGCACCGTCCTGGTGATGGTGCAGGCCGAGGTCGCACACCGGCTCGCGGCGGGACCGGGATCGCGCACGTACGGCATCCCCAGCGTCAAGGCCGCCTGGTACGCCGATGTGCGGCTGGCCGGCAACATCGGGCGCAACGTCTTCTGGCCGGCGCCGAACGTCGACTCGGCGCTGGTCGCGATGACCCGCCACGAGCCGCTGCCCGGCGACCGCAAGACCGTCTTCGCGGTGATCGACGCCGCCTTCGCCCAGCGTCGCAAGACGCTGCGCGCCGCGCTGTCGGGCTACGCGGGCGGCGGCGAGGCAGCCGAGGCGGCCTTGGTGGCGGCCGGCATCGACCCCCGTACGCGCGGCGAGCAGCTGACCGTCGAGCAGTTCGCCGCGATCGCGGCCGCGCTGCCGGCCCGCTGACCTCCGCCGGGCGTTGGACCAGTGAGCGAGGCCGTTAGGTTGGGGACCGTGGTGTCCAAGGTGACCGTGCGCGTTCCGGCCAAGATCAACCTGTGTCTGGGGGTGGGTCGTCCGCGCCCGGACGGCTTCCATCCGCTGGCCACGGTGTACCAGGCCGTCGACCTGCACGACGAGCTGCGGATCACCGCCCGCGAGGACGGTGAGATCACCGTCGCGGTGAACACCGAGGTCGCTCTGCCCGAGGGTTCGGTCGTACCCGAGAGCGACGACAACCTCGCCGTGCGCGCGGCCCGCCTGCTGCGCCGACGGCTCGGTGATGAGTCGCTGGGCGCCGACATCGTGATCCGCAAGGTCATCCCGGTCGCCGGCGGCATGGCCGGTGGCTCGGCCGACGCGGCGGCCGCTCTGGTCGGGTGCAACGACCTCTGGGGCGGCGGCCTGTCCCGCCACGACTTCGAGCCCCTCGCGGCCGAGCTGGGCAGCGACGTCCCGTTCCTGCTGCACGGCGGCATCGCCATCGGCGGTGGCCGTGGCGAGACCGTCAGTCCCGTCCTCGCCCGCGGCAGCTACCACTGGGTGTTCGTCACGGCGGCCGAAGGCCTCTCGACGGCCGCCGTCTACGCCGAGTACGACCGGATCACGCCCGACGCCCCCGTCGAGCCCGAGGTGCCGGACGAGCTGCTGAACGCCCTGCGGGCCGGCGATGCCCACGCGCTCGGCAAGGCCCTGAGCAACGACCTGACCGAGGCCGCACTGTCGCTGCGTCCCGAGCTGGCCGACACCCTCGACGTCGGGCTGCGGGCCGGTGCGCTGGGCGCGATCATCTCCGGATCGGGCCCCACGACGGTGTTCCTGGCCGCCTCGGAGCAGCACGCCCTCGACCTGGCGATGGTGCTGACCAGCGCCGCGAGCGCCGCCGACGTCATCCAGTCCCACGGTCCCGTCCTCGGAGCGCGGGTCGTCTGATGCCTCCCCTCATCGTCGCCGAGCGCATCGGCCAGTCCTTCCCCTCCGGCACCGTGCTCGAGGACGTCACGGTCGGCGTCGCCGAGGGCGACCGGATCGGTGTCGTCGGCCGCAACGGCGACGGCAAGTCCACGCTGCTGCGGATCCTGTCGAAGCGCTTCGAGCCGGACTCCGGCCGCGTGACGTGGCGCCGCGACCTGCAGGTGGGCGTCGTCGAGCAGTCCGACGTCCTTGACGCGGACGAGACGGCCATCCGCTCGGTCGTCGGCGACCGGGTCGAGCACGAGTGGGCGTCCGACCCCGCGATCCGGGACGTGCTGTCCGGACTGATGGGCGACATCGACCACGAGGCGATCGTCAGCACGCTGAGCGGCGGCCAGCGCCGCCGCGTGGCCCTGGCGCGCACGCTCGTGCGCCGCTGGGACGTGCTGGTGCTCGACGAGCCCACCAACCACCTCGACCTCGAGGGCGTCACCTGGCTGGCCGAGCACGTGAAGCGGCGCACCGAGGCGCTGCTCGTGGTGACCCACGACCGGTGGTTCCTCGACGAGGTCTGCACGCTGACGTGGGAGGTCCACGACGCCCGCGTGGATGCGTACGAGGGCGGCTACGCCGCGTACGTGCTGCAGCGTGTCGAGCGCGACCGGCAGGCGGCGGCCTCGGAGGAGCGCCGACAGAACCTCATGCGCAAGGAGCTGGCCTGGCTGCGCCGCGGCGCCCCGGCCCGCACGTCGAAGCCCAAGTTCCGCATCGACGCGGCCAACGAGCTGATCGAGCGCGAGCCGCCGATCCGCGACTCGGTGTCACTGGCCAAGCTCGCCACCGCGCGCCTGGGCAAGGACGTCGTCGACCTGCTCGACGTCTCGGTCGAGTACGACGGGCGCCCCGTCCTGCGTGACGTCGAGTGGCGGATCGCGCCGGGGGAGCGCACCGGGATCCTGGGCGCCAACGGCGCGGGCAAGAGCACCCTGCTCGGTCTGGTGACCGGCACGGTCACTCCGACGACCGGTCGCGTCAAGCACGGCAAGACGGTCAAGATCGCCGCGCTGACACAGGACCTGGCCGATCTCGACTCCATCGCCGACGACCGCGTCAGCGAGGTCGTGGCACGCCGCCGGACGGCCTACGTGGCCGAGGGCAAGGAGATGACGCCGAGCCAGCTGCTCGAGCGGCTGGGCTTCACGTCGGCCCAGCTGACGACTCCCGTGAAGGACCTGTCCGGTGGCCAGCGCCGCCGGCTCCAGCTGCTGCTGATCCTGCTCGACGAGCCGAACGTGCTGATCCTCGACGAGCCGACGAACGACATGGACACCGACATGCTCGCGGCGATCGAGGACCTGCTCGACACGTGGCCCGGGACGCTGCTGGTCGTCTCGCACGACCGGTACCTGCTCGAGCGCGTCACGGACCACCAGTTCGCCGTCCTGGACTCCCACCTGCGCCACCTGCCCGGCGGCGTCGAGGAGTACCTGCGGCTGCGCGCCGCGGGTCCGATCCAGGCGCACGCCCCCGCGTCGGTGCCGACCGCGCCGCAGCCCCAGGCGGCCACCCAGCGTGGCGGCCAGGCCGAGCGTCAGGCGAAGAAGGACGTGGTCCGGCTCGAGCGTCAGATCGAGAAGCTGACCGCCCAGATCGCCGATCTGGAGCGGGCGATGGTCGAGGCGTCCACCGAGCCCGACCGGCTCATGACCCTCGACGCCGAGCGGCGTCCCCTGGTCGAGGAGCTGGAGCGCACCGAGGAGGCGTGGCTCGAGGTCTCGGCCGCTCTCGAGGGCTGATCCCGCGAAGGCTCAGCCGTTGAAGTGCGCGGTCAGCGTGCGCAGCGCCTGGGCGACGTGCTCACGCTCGGCCTCGGGCAGGTCCTCGAGGATCGCGCTCTCGAGCGCCAGCAGGGTGTCGAGCGCACCGTCGACACGGGCGCGGCCGTCGGCGGTCAGCCGGACGAGGACGCCTCGCCGGTCCGACGGCGCCGGGTGACGCTGCACGAGGCCGCGGGAGACGAGTCGGTCGACCCGGTTGGTCATCGTTCCGCTGGTGACCATGGTGGCGGCCACGAGCTGGCCGGGGGAGAGCTCGTAGGGCTCGCCGGAGCGACGCAGGGCGGAGAGCACGTCCCACTCCCAGACCTCGAGCTCGTGGGTCGCGAAGGCCTGCTTGCGCAGTCGCTCGAGGTGCTTGGCCAGGCGCGTGAGCCGGCTGAAGACCTCCAGGGGAGTGACTTCGGCGTCGGGCCGCTCCACCCGCCACGCCGCGACGATCTGGTCGACCTCGTCCATGCTTCTCACGGTAGTCCATCAAGAATCTTGATGTAGAGATAGTTGCGTCACCGCCGGTCTCAGCCTCTGCCGGCAGTGGCTCCGGTAGCCTGAGACGACCGTCCCCGGTTGGTCTGTCGGCAGGGCCCGCCTGACTTTGAATCAGGATTAGCGACGTAGGTTCGACTCCTACCCGGGGAGCCGACGGCGTCCCCCGCGAATCGCAACCAGCCGGCCCCGCCGGCCACGAGGAGTGATGTGAGCGAGCAGGTCATCGCGATCGTCCTGGCCGCAGGCGCCGGGACCCGCATGAAGTCACGCCGGGCCAAGGTGCTCCACGAGATCGCCGGCCGCCCGATGCTGGGCCACGCCCTCGACGCCGTGCGCGGCGCCGGGGTCGACCGGATCGTCACCGTGGTCGGACACGACCGCGAGCAGGTCGAGGCCGCCGTCGCGGAGCTGGAGCCGTCCGCGACGATCGCCGTGCAGGCCGAGCAGCTGGGCACCGGCCACGCCGTGCGCGTCGCCCTCGACGCGCTCGACACGAGCGCCGACATCTATCTGGTCACCTACGCGGACGTGCCGCTGCTGACCGCCGAGACCCTGCGCGGCCTCGTGGACGAGCACCGGGCCGAGAGCCGCGCCGTCACGATCCTGACCTCCGAGCCGCAGGACCCGACGGGCTACGGGCGGATCCTGCGCGACGAGGCCGGCTCGGTCGTCGCGATCCGCGAGCACAAGGACGCCACGGACGCCGAGCGCGCCACGCGCGAGGTGAACAGCGGGATCCTCGTCGTCGACGGCCCGTTCCTCGACCGCGCGGTCCGGATGCTCAGCACCGAGAACGCCCAGGGCGAGCTGTACCTCACCGACATCGTCGGCCAGGCCGTCGCCGAAGGGCTTCCCGTGGGCGCGCACGTGCTCGAGGACGTGTGGCAGACCGAGGGCGTCAACGACCGCCGCCAGCTGGTCCGGCTGGGCCGTGAGCTCAACGCGCGGATCGTCGACCGGTGGCTGGTCGAGGGTGTCACGATCGTCGATCCCGAGACGACCTGGATCGACACGGCCGTGACGATCGGCCGGGACACGACGCTGCTGCCCGGCACCCAGCTGCTGGGGGCCACGACCATCGGCGAGGGCGTCACGATCGGTCCCGACACGACGCTGCGCAACATCGAGGTCGGTGACGACGCGACCGTCGAGCGCACGCACGGCTCGGACTCGGCCATCGGCGCGGGCGCCAGGATCGGTCCGTTCGCGTACCTGCGGCCGGGAGCGGTCATCGACGACGGCGCCAAGGTCGGCACGTTCGTCGAGATCAAGAACAGCCACATCGGTCCCGGCGCCAAGGTGCCCCACCTGTCCTACATCGGCGACGCCGAGGTGGGCGAGGGAACCAACCTCGGCGCGGGCGCGATCACGGCGAACTACGACGGGGTCCAGAAGCACCGGACGACGATCGGCCGACACGTCAAGACGGGCTGTCACAACGTCTTCGTCGCACCCGTCGAGCTCGGTGACGGGGCCCACACCGGCGCCGGAGCAGTCGTCCGCGAGGACGTGCCGCCGGGGGCGCTGGCCGTGCCGGCGGCCGGACAGAGGACAATCGAGGGGTGGGTCGCGAGTCGGCGGCCGGGCACGCCGTCCGCTCTCGCAGCGGACCAAGACACGCAGGAGAGCACCCGTGGCGACGAACAAGAGCCTCAGTAAGCGCACGCCCACGAGCAACCTCATGTTGTTCTCGGGGCGCGCCCACCCGACGTTGGCCCGCGAGGTGGCCGAGTTGCTCGAGGTCAATCTCGTCCCGACGACGGCCTACGACTTCGCCAACGGCGAGATCTACGTCCGCTTCGACGAGTCGGTCCGTGGCTGCGACGCCTTCGTGATCCAGAGCCACAGCGCCCCGATCAACGAGGCGATCATGGAGCAGCTCATCATGATCGACGCGCTCAAGCGCGCCTCGGCCAAGCGCATCACCGTCGTGCTGCCGTTCTACGGTTACGCCCGCCAGGACAAGAAGCACCTCGGCCGCGAGCCGATCAGCGCCCGCCTCATGGCGGACCTGTTCCTCGCCGCCGGCGCCGACCGCCTGATGACGGTCGACCTGCACACCGCCCAGATCCAGGGCTTCTTCGACGGACCCGTCGACCACCTGCTGGCCATGCCGATCCTGACCCGCCAGGTCCGCAAGCGCTACGGCAACAAGCCGCTCGCGGTCGTCTCGCCCGACGCCGGCCGTATCAAGGTCGCCGAGCACTGGGCGCGTCAGTTCGACAACGCGCCGCTGGCGTTCATCCACAAGACGCGCGACGTCACGCAGGCGAACGTCACCAAGGCGAACCGTGTCGTCGGCGACGTGGCCGGCCGCACCTGCATCCTGGTCGACGACCTGATCGACACCGGCGGCACGATCTGCCAGGCCGCCGAGGCCCTGAAGGCCGGCGGCGCTGCCGAGGTCGTCATCGCCGCCACCCACGCGGTGTTCTCCGGCAAGGCGGTCGAGCTGCTCAAGAACTCCGTCGCGACCGAGGTCATCGTCACGAACACGCTGCCCCTGAACGAGGCGCAGCGCTTCGACAAGCTCACCGTCCTGTCGATCGCGCCGCTGCTGGCGCAGGCGGTCTCGGCCGTGTTCGAGGACGGATCGGTCACGAGCCTCTTCAGCGAATGACGGTCGCGCCGTGACCCTCGGCTCCGTGCTGCGGGCCATGGCCCGGCTCGCCGCCGCCTACGCCGTGGTGGGGGTCGTCGGCGCGCTGGTGCTGGCTCTGCTCTCGGGCGGACTGGACGCCAACACGGTGCTGCCTCTGGTCATGCTCGCCGTGGCCCTGGCATTCGCGGCGGTCGTCATCGTCTTCCTGGCCCGGCTGACGATCTCCTGGCTGGACGGGCGCGTGGGCGACCCCGTCACCCTCGCGATCATGTTCGCCTCCGGTCTCGTCCTGCTCAGTGGCGCGCTGACCGTGTCGTCGCTGGGACTCTTCGGGCTCCTGGTCTCGGCCGTGCTGGCGCTGGCCACGCACAGCGTGCTGACCCGCGCGTGGGCCTGACCGCAGGAGCCGCAGTCGATTTCAGGTCTTCCGCGACGGTGGGCTAGAATCGTGGGGTTGCCTCGGCGAGGGTCCTTGCGGACCGTGATCGACAGGGTGCTCCACAGGAGTGCTGTGTCGAGCGCCGAGACCAGACCCAGACCTTCCAAGGAGAATTCCCCGTGGCCGAGATCAAGCTTTCCGCCGAGCAGCGCACCGAGTTCGGCAAGGGTGCCGCCCGCCGCATCCGCCGCGAGAACAAGGTTCCCGCCGTCCTCTACGGGCACGGCACCGATCCCGTGCACGTGACCCTGCCGGGCCACGAGACGATGCTGGCGCTCAAGACCGCCAACGCCCTGCTGGCCGTCGACCTGGACTCCGAGACGCACCTCGCGATCCCGAAGGACGTCCAGCGCGATCCGCTCAAGGGCTTCATCGAGCACGTCGACCTGCTCATCGTCCGCCGTGGCGAGAAGGTCACCGTCGACATCGCGATCAACGTCGTCGGCGATCCCGAGCCGGGCGTCCTGGTCGTCACCGAGAACGCCAGCGTCTCCCTCGAGGTCGAGGCCACCCACATCCCCACCGAGATCGAGGTCTCGGTCGCCGGTCTGGCGGTTGGCGGACAGGTGCTGGCGTCCGACCTCGACCTGCCCGAGGGCGCTTCGCTCGCGGTCGAGGACGACTACATGATCCTCAACCTGACGCACGCGCCGACGGCCGAGCAGGTCGACGCCGAGCTCGAGGGTGCCGAGGCCGAGGCCGGCATCGAGCGCGACGAGTCCGAGACGCCCGAGCCGGAGTCCGTCGAGGGCTGATGACCTGGTTGGTTGTCGGACTGGGGAACCCCGGTTCGTCCTATGCCGCCACCCGGCACAACGTCGGGTATCACGTGACCGATGAGCTGGCCGCCCGTATGGGCGGCCGGTTCTCGTCTCTGAAGGCGGCCCGCGCCGACGTCGTGTCGGGTCTGCTCTCGGGGCAGCGGGCCGTCCTCGGACGGTCGCGCTCCTACATGAACGAGAGCGGCGGAGCCGTCTCGGCCCTGCTCAAGTACTACGACGTCACCCCCGACCACCTGATCGTCATCCACGACGAGCTGGACCTGCCGCTGGGCTCGTTGCGCTGCAAGCTGGGCGGCGGCGACAACGGCCACAACGGACTGAAGTCGATCCGCCAGTCCATCGGCACCGGCGACTTCCTGCGCGTGCGCTTCGGCATCGGCCGACCACCGGGCCAGCAGACCGTGCACGACTTCGTGCTCAAGCCGTTCGCCAAGACCGAGCGCACCGAGGCCGACATCGTCACGCAGGAGGCCGCCGACGCGGTCGAGAGCCTGATCTCGGTCGGCCTGCAGCAGACGCAGAGCGCCTTCAACTCCTGAGCGTCACGCCGACCGTTGGCCGTCGGCGACCGCCTCGAGCGCCCGGCCCACGGCCGAGACCGTGAAGAACTCCCGCGCCGCCGCGCGTGTCGCGGGGTCCACGTGGGATGTCTCGAGGTGATCGAGGATCGCCCGCGCGAACGCCGGCGCCCCGTCCGCCACCGTGAACTCCGCGACGCACTCCGGCGGGAGCCCGCGCACGCCGAGGCTGCGCGTGACGATCGGCGCGTCCGTCATCAGCATGTCGAGCATCTTCAACTGCACCCCGCTGCCGATCGAGACAGGGTTGACCAGCACCCGCGCGCCGAACAGGTGGGGATTGACCGAGTCGACGTCGAAGTGGGTCGAAACGTTCGGGTGGGCGGCGAGGTCGCGGCGCAGGTCCTCCAATGGGCTCGACCCGACCACCGACAGTGTCAGCTCGGGACGCTCGGCCAGGACGAGGGGCATGACCTCGTCGACGAGCCAGCGCACGCCGTGGACGTTGTTGGGGTAGCGCAGGCCGCCGACGAAGAGCAGATCGGACGGGACGTGGTGCTCCGGCGGCTCGGTGAGGGCAAGCTCGGGCAGCGGTGGCAACCAGCCGATCCGCTCCACGCCCTGCGACTGCCAGAACGCGAGGTCGTCGAGGGAGATGTCGAGCACGAACGCGGACTCGCGCATGAGGTTCTGCTCGTAGTGGCGCAGGCCGATCGTGGCCACGCGCCAGGCGATGCGGTGCCGAAGACGCTTCGCGGCGCGCGCCTGGCGCAGGAGGTAGACGTGCTCGACGTTGTGCGAGCGGTAGGCGATCCGGGCGCCGGTCTCGGCGCTGACCTGCCGCGCCAGCCGGCCGAGCCACGGGCCGTCGAGCCAGACCAGGTCCGGCGCGAACGCCCGGACCTCTCGGTCGACCCGCTCGCGGTCCTGCGGTGCCGGTTCGGCCTTCGCGACGCGCCACGGCAGCCGGGCCATTCCGGCCAGCTGGGCCAGGGTGCGCAGCGGGTGGCGCCGCAGGGGATAGGAGGAGCGTGCCGACAGGACCTCGTCCATCTGCGCGAACTGGTCCGCGGTCGGGGCGAGGGGTCCGGAGGGCTCGTGCTGGTGCAGCAGCATCACGTCGTGGCCGAGGGCGGTGAACGCCTCGATCCGGCGCCAGATGTCGGCGCGTCCGCCTCCTCGCGGAGGAAACGGCACATGGGGCGTGCAGACGAGTATCCTCATGACCCCTCAGTCCTGGCAGTGTGCGGCGAGCGGGCGCCGCGATGTCCGGTGGCAGGCAAGTATACGAACGAAGGAGCGGTCCTGAGTGAGACTTCAGCGCCGGAGTCGGCCCACGCACCTGCGGGTCATGATGTCCTTCAAGGAGCCCACGCCCCGCACCAACCCCTACATCACCCAACTGCGTGACAGCCTCGCCGAGACCGAGGGCGTCACGCCGAGCCCGTGGACGTGGAAGGGTGCGCTGACCGGACCCGTCGACGTCTTCCACGCACACTGGCCGGAGTCGCTCATCGAGCAGCGCGGAGCCGTGTCCACGCTCGGACGACGTGTGCTCTACGCGCTCTTCCTGCTGCGACTGCAGCTGACCGGCGTCCCGGTGGTGCGCACGGTCCACAACGTCGACCTGCCGCAAGGCATCAGTCGGGTCGACCGGTCGCTGCTGCGCTGGACCGAGCGGCTCACGCGGGTCCGCATCGTGCTCAACGAGTTCACGCCCGTCCCGGCGGACCAGCCGTCCGTGCTCATCGAGCACGGCGACTACCGGCGGTGGTTCGCCAAGTACGACGTGCCCGACCCGGTCGCGGGTCGCGTGGTGTTCTTCGGCAAGATCCGCCGTTACAAGAACGTCGAGGGGCTGATCGAGGCGTTCACCGCGATCGAGGACCGCCCCGACTGGACCCTGCGGGTCGTGGGCAGCCCCAGCTCGGACGAGCTCGCCGGCCGGCTGCGCGAGCTGGCCCAGGCCGACCCGCGGATCGGCTTGGAGCTGGGGTTCGTCGAGGACCCCGACCTGGCCCGCGAGGCGGGGGAGGCGACCGTGGTGGTGCTGCCGTACCCCGAGATGCACAACTCCGGCAGCGTGCTGGCCGCGCTGTCGTTCGACCGTCCGGTCCTGGTGCCGGACAACGCGTTCAACCGGGCGCTCGACGCCGAGGTGGGGCCCGGCTGGGTGCTGCGGTACGAGGGCGACCTCACCGCCGCCGACGTCGAGGCCGCGGTGCTCAAGGCCCAGCAGGGCGGAGGCCGTCCCGACCTCGACCGGCGGGACTGGTCGCAGGCCGGACCGCGTCACGTCGCGGCCTATCGGCTCGCGTTGGAGGGCTGAGCGGGGTCGCCGAGTCGGGCGATCTCGTGAACTGTGTGACTGACGTGATCACAGGGTCGCATGTTCCTTGTGGGACCGCGCTTTAGCCTGTAATTTCAGTATTTTTCCGTACGACATGCGTCTCGATGGAACTATCGAATGAGCGTCCCAGCCCTGCTGGAACGTCATCGGATCACTCGGAGCTCGGAGTCCTGTCATGCGTGTCCCCCTGTCGCGTGTTGTCGCCGCGGTCGCTGTGCTGTCCCTCTCATTCGCGGTCCTGCCGGCGTTCCTGGCTCCGGCGCAGGCCGCCGACGACCGGGACCAGGCGCCCATGCTGCGAGAGCGCGCGGGCAAGCCTGTCGTGACTGCCGACCCGCTGGGCACGGTGCAGGTCAACGGCAGCTCGTCGATGGTGTGGGCCCAGGCGATGATCGGGAACACCGTCTACGCCGGCGGCAAGTTCTCCCACGTCCATCCCGCGGGAACGGCCGAGAACACGAACCTCACCGAGCGCGGCAACCTCGTTGCGTTCGACATCCGCACGGGCGTCATGACGTCGTGGAACCCCTCGGTCAACGGCGTGGTCAAGGCCGTGGCGGCCTCGCCCGACGGCGCCCGAGTCTACGTCGGCGGCACCTTCACGGTCGCCAATGGATCCGACCGCTTCAACTTCGCGGCGTTCGACGCCCAGACCGGGGATCTGATCCCGGGATTCACCGCCGCGGTCGGTGGCGCGTACGTGAACGCGATCGTGGCCACGAACGAGGCCGTCTACGTCGGCGGCCTGTTCAGCGCGGGCAACGGCGTGAGCCGCCGGAACCTCGCCGCGTTCTCCCCGTCCGGCTCGCTGCTGGGCTGGGCGCCCACCACCGATCTGCAGGTCGACGCGATGGCGCTCGACCCCACCGGCCAGCTCATCATCGGCGGCCGGTTCGCGAATGTGAACACCACCGCCCAGCGTGGCCTGGCGGCCCTCGACCTCCAGACGGGCGCCAAGCTGCCGTTCGCCGTGGCGGACGTCGTCAAGAACGGTCTCGCCACCGGCTCCAACGCCGGCAACGCGGGCATCTGGGGCCTGAGCGCCGACGAGAACGGCGTCTACGGCACCGGCTGGGTGTCGGCCAACACCGCCACGGGCAACCTCGAGGGCACGTTCGCCGCCGAGGCCGGATCGGGCGCGGTGCGCTGGATCGCCGACTGCCACGGTGACCACTACGCGATCCACAGCGACGGCGACTCCGTATACACCACCAGCCACGAGCACTCGTGCGACTCGATCGGCGGCATTCGCAACGGGCCGTCCAACGGTGACCACACACGGCACGCCTCGGCGTACACCACTGAGGCCGTCGGCAAGGTGATCCGGCCTGAGACCGTCAGTGACATCTACCTCGACTGGTCGGGCAAGCCCGCCCCTGCAGAGTACGACTGGTTCCCGGAATGGCTGGTCGGCAAAGCGTCCGGCAGCGGCCAGGCCGGCTGGTCGATCGTCGGCAACGAGGACTTCATCGCGGTCGGCGGCGAGTTCACCGGCGTGAACAACCGCGCCAACCACGGCCTCGTGCGCTTCGCGAAGGCGCCGGCCGGCGGGTCCCAGACCCGTCCGCTGCTCAGCGGCTCCTCGTGGACGCCCACCGTCAAGTCGGTGCGCCGCGGCGCGAACATCGTCACGATCCCGACGAACAACGACCGCGACAACTCGTCGCTGACCTACGAGTTCCGCCGCGTCGGGCAGTCCCGCCCGTTCGCGACGGTCAAGCAGAAGGCGATCTTCTGGAGCCCCTCGGTCGTCTCGGCGACGGACCCCGAAGCCACCCCGGGCCAGTCCGTCTCGTACCAGGTCAGGACGATCGACAGCGACGGCAACGTCGCCGACAGTGCCCAGGCCTCGGTGACGACCCGCTCTTCGCCGACCCTGGAGGGCTACGCGGCCGCGACCGCCGACACCCGTCCACTCGTCTACTACCGGATGGGCACCGGTACTTCGCTGACCGACGTGATGGGTACGGTCAACGGCTCGGGCGGGTCGATGTCGAACGTGGCCGGCGCGCTGGCCGGCGACGGCGACAACGGCACGCGCTTCACGGGCACCTCGCTGTCGCGGGCGTCCTCCAGCTCGACGATCCCGGTGCCGAACGAGCTGAGCTACGAGATGTGGTTCCGCACGAACGCGACCAACGGCGGTGTCCTGGCGAGCCTCGGCAACAGCGCCAGCGGCAGTTCGAGCACCTACGACCGGTCGCTCTACATGAGTAACAACGGCCGGCTGAACTTCGCCAGCTACTTCGGCGTGTGGCGCACGACCTCCACCGAGGAGTCGTTCAACGACAACGAGTGGCACCACGTCGCGGTGACTCAGAGTCTGGACGGCACGCGGATCTACGTCGACGGCCGGACGGTCGCGTCCGACCAGAACAACCGGTACGGCCGTCGCGCGTTCAACGCGCGCGTCCGCCTCGGCGGCGACAACACGAGCGGGTTCCCGAACCGTCCCTCGAACCAGTGGTTCACCGGCTCGATCGATGAGTTCGCGCTGTACCCGTACGCGCTCACGCCGGCCCAGGTGACCGACCACCGCGACCGCGGCGTCGGAGCCACGCCTCCGGTCGCCGCATTCGCCTCGTCGGTCGACGGCGCGCAGGTCGCATTCGACGCCTCGGGCTCCACGGCCTCGGGCAACCGGACGATCACCGGCTACGCGTGGGACTTCGGTGACGGCACCACCGGCACCGGGGCGACCCCGTCCCACACGTACGACGAGGCCGGTACGTACGCCGTGACGCTGACGGTGACCGACAGTGGCAACTCGACGTCGCAGGTCACGCAGAACGTGAATGTCCACCGCGCGCCGGTCGCCGACTTCACGGCCACGGCCACGGGCCTCGAGGTCGGCTTCGACCCGTCGCCGACGACCACGAGCAGCGGCGCCACGATCGTCGGCCACGCGTGGGACTTCGGTGACGGCGCCACGTCGACGCAGGCGACGCCGGTCCACGAGTACGACGAGGACGGCACGTACGAGGTGACCCTGCGGGTGACGGACAGCCTCGGTGCGGTCTCGGCCCCGGTGAAGCACGACGTGACCGTCAAGGGCTCGGCAACGTTCGCCGCGGACGCGTTCGGCCGGTCGGTCGGCACGGGCTGGGGTGCGGCTGACGTGGGCGGAGCATGGTCGGGGACGGCCGGGTTCTCGGTTTCGGACGGCGTCGGCAAGGTGTCGGTGCCGGCGACGGTGACCCGATCGACCCTGCTGCCCGTCGGGGTCGGCGATGCGGCGTCGACCTTCTCGGTGGCGGTGGACAAGCCGGTGGCGGGCGGCGTGGCGCAGTTCAACTACTGGGTGCACCGCAACTCGACCGGTGAGTACCGGGTGAAGCTGCGCTACCTGGCGGACGGCACGGTCACGGTGTGGCTGACGAAGAACATCGGCACGACCGAGACGCTGCTGGCCGATGGTGGCACCCTCGCTGGCTTCACCCAAGCCGCGGGTGCGGAGCTGAAGGTGAGGGTCGAGACGGTCACCAGCGGCGGCTCGACGACGCTGCGGACCAAGGTGTGGCCGGCTGGTGCGGCCGAGCCGACCGCGTGGCGGGCCTCCACCAACGACGCGACCGCCGCGTTGCAGGCTCCCGGTCAGGTCGGCTACTCCTTCTACGCCAACGGCGCCGTGTCGAACGGCCCGCTCACGTGGGCTGTCGACAATCTGGCCGTGCGGGGCGAGAAGCCGGTGCATGAGGCGCCGGTCGCGAACTTCACGCACGAGTCGACTGGGCTCACCCTCGCGGTGGACCCGTCGGTGAACACGTCGCAGGGCGCCACGGTCGCGAGTTACGCCTGGAACTTCGGCGACGGGTCGACGTCGACGGAACGCACGCCCACGCATCGCTACGACGAGCCGGGCACGTATCAGGTGCGGCTGGTCGTCACTGACAGTGAGGGTGCACAGTCTGAACCGGTCACGAAGTCGGTCACGGTGGCCCATGCGAACCCGACAGCCGCATTCGACGTCACGGCTGCGGAGATGAACGTGGCAGCGGATGCCACGGCGTCGAGCGCCACCGACGATGCGACCCTGACGTATTCCTGGGACTGGGGCGACGGTTCGGCACCGAGCACGGGCGTCACGGCGAACCACACGTACGAGGCGGCCAGCACCTACACGGTGACGCTGACGGTGAACGACAGCCTGGGCGGCACGGCGACGGCGACCCGGCAGGTCCTCGTCAAGCCGACCAGCCTGAAGGCGACCGACGCGTTCGGCCGGTCGGTCGGCACGGGCTGGGGTGCGGCTGACGTGGGCGGAGCATGGTCGGGGACGGCCGGGTTCTCGGTTTCGGACGGCGTCGGCAAGGTGTCGGTGCCGGCGACGGTGACCCGATCGACCCTGCTGCCCGTCGGGGTCGGCGATGCGGCGTCGACCTTCTCGGTGGCGGTGGACAAGCCGGTGGCCGGCGGCGTGGCGCAGTTCAACTACTGGGTGCACCGCAACTCGACCGGTGAGTACCGGGTGAAGCTGCGCTACCTGGCGGACGGCACGGTCACGGTGTGGCTGACGAAGAACATCGGCACGACCGAGACGCTGCTGGCCGATGGTGGCACCCTCGCTGGCTTCACCCAAGCCGCGGGTGCGGAGCTGAAGGTGAGGGTCGAGACGGTCACCAGCGGCGGCTCGACGACGCTGCGGACCAAGGTGTGGCCGGCTGGTGCGGCCGAGCCGACCGCGTGGCGGGCCTCCACCAACGACGCGACCGCCGCGTTGCAGGCTCCCGGTCAGGTCGGCTACTCCTTCTACGCCAACGGCGCCGTGTCGAACGGCCCGCTCACGTGGGCTGTCGACAATCTGGCCGTTGAGTGACCTGCGGCGACTAGTCTGACGGGGTGCAGGCGACGCCTGCACCCCGTGGACGAGTCGATGGGGGTGCCCGCGTTGCCCGTTGCGACCCTCGCCACGCTCGGCGCGGCCGCCATCGTCGGGCTCGGCTTGGTGCTGTTGGTGCAGAAGGCGCCGCGCGCCGCGATCGTGGCGTTCTTGCTGGTGATCGCGTTCGTGCCCACCTGGATCGAGTTACCCCTGGGCTTCATCCGCCCGACGCTGGCCAGCGCCGTGGCGGGTCTGACCGTGATCGGCTTGGCCGCCCGCCGCCCGCGCATGGAGTGGGGACTGCCCGACCTGCTCGCCGGCTTCCTCGTCGTCGCGGCGGCCGGCCCCATGCTCTTCGGCTTCCTGACGCTGAACTCTTTCCTGGGCGTCTTCGTCATCTGGTGTACCGCCT